>JALENY010000003.1 GCA_022767285.1 Lachnospiraceae bacterium
GGTCGCCAGGTCTTCACCACTGGCAGCAGCGAGGTTCATGATACCGTCAATACCGGAGATCATGTCTTTTGACTTCCATCCGGCCATGGCCATGTAATTCATGGCCTGCGCTGCCTCGGATGCGGAGAACTTCGTTTTCTCGCCCATCTCGCGGGCCTTATCCCGGAGAGACTGCAGGTCATCCCCGGTCGCGCCGGATACCGCCGCCACCTGGCTCATGGCAGAGTCAAAGTCCGCAGCCGTTTTCACAGCCGCAATGCCCAGGCCGCCGACCGCCGTGGAGATCGGCATGATCGTTTTCCCGATACCGGCGATAGAATTTCCCATGTTCTCCATCTTGCCGCCGATCTCTTCAATCTTAGCAAGGGCTGTACTGGTAGTTGCGGCCTCCTGCTGGAGCCGCTTTAATTCCTGCTCGGTCTCGATGATCTCCCGCTGGAGGGCATCGTATTTGTCCTGCCCCAAGTCACCATTCTCCAGCTGCTCCTTCGCCTGTACCTGCGCCTGTTTTAAGGCATCCAGCTTTTCCTTTGTGGATGAAATCGCATCCTTCAGTAACTTCTGCTTCTGTGTGAGAAGTTCTGTGTTGGCGGGGTCCAGCTTCAGCAGCTTATTGACATCTTTTAAGGCACTCTGGGTGTGGGTGATGGACGAATTAACGTTTTTTAAGGCTTTATCAAGCCCTGTCGTATCGCCCCCAATCTCAATCGTGATGCCCTTGATCCTGCTTGCCACTGTTCCTCACCCCCCTAAAAATGTGCAAAAGAAAAGCCCGGAAATTCTATAAACATTTTTCCGAGCATAAAGAAAGCACCGATCATATCACTGACCGATGCCTTGTGTAATTTCATTATTCTTTTTTAACACTATACATTTAGCTGCCGCAAAATTTCATCCATATTCCGTCTGCCATAAATAATCCGCAAGACAAAAATCATTTTTTCATCAAAATCCGGCAGATAATACATAATATAATTACCCACCAGTTTTTTTCTGATTTCCGTATTTGGTACAAATTCATTAACGACTAAAGAACCGCTTTCCGGGAAAGACCGAGCCTCCTCAATCGCCCCCTGCAATTTGTCCACAAAATCCGTTGCTGCCTTTGGGTTTGCCAGTTCCACAGCGATATATCCCACAATGTCATCCAAATCGGCATCCGCTTTCTGCGTCAACTGATAGCCCCATTTAGATTCCATACTTTCTCCTTATATCGCTGATCGCTTTTTCTCCATCCACAGTCCGCCCTGCTTTTACATCCTCCAAACCTTCCATGATCGTTTTCGCTTCGTACATTTTCTGCATGGTCCGTTCGTAATACTCAATATCCATGACAACCAGACGGCCATATCCATTCTTCGTTACATAAACCGGTCCATTTTCTTCGGCACAGCGCCGTTCTACCTCGACCGTGTTTTTCAAATCACGCATAGGAATAATCTGCATAAAAGCGCCTCCTTTCTTGTGGCTTTATTTTACCCTAAATTCGGTCACAAGTCAAGGAGAAGGAGGCTTTTATGATTTCCAAATAGTGCTAAAATATATTGATGCCTCCCAAAGCCTGCATTTGTTTAAAAATATTGACTTTTTTATTCCTTACGGTAGACTTTATACAGTGATCAGGTTTCAGATACTTGCGAGGACTGAGACCGTGGGAGGACCTGAGGGCCCTCTTTTTTGTTTTTCATAATGAAAACCATACTAAAATTTTTTGATTTCGATATAACCGGGAGGGCCAATGCATGGTAATTACTGTCACAGAATTAAAGCAAAATCTTGATAAATATCTGCGGCTTGCAGAAACTGAAAATATTCTCATTTCCAACAATGGAAAAATTCTTGCAATGCTGTCCAATCCCCATGCAGACCGCATTGCAATGGCAAACGCCCTTCTCGGTGTGATTCCTGCTGACATCACTCTGGAAGAAGCACTAATGGAAAAAGCAAATAACTCCCTGTAAGAACATATAAATCACGGATAAGGCCGCCCTCACTGGAAAACCAGCAGGGCGTGACCTTAACTTTTTTCAAACAGGTCCTAAAAGGCATCGAAATCTTCCTGCGTGGCCTCACGGGCCACTTTTTTGTATTTCACATCATCGTTTCCTTTTTCTGTCCACATATCAATAACTAGGCCAATCGTAAGAAGGTCCAGGTCAGAGATCGCAATGCCAAGCTCCACACAGCGCAGGAGGAACAGGGGCGTTGTCATTTCCCTTGTACTCCTGCCAACTCTTTTTTTGCCTGCACCTCCACCATCATGTTCTGTCCCCACAGTTCCAAAATCTGCGGCAGGACTTCATAGATAGAGAACATATCAAACTGGTCCAGCCACTCCTCAATGGTCGGAGGAATGGAATTGTCCGCATGATAAGCCATGATATAAGCCACGTTCTCGAAAATCTCCAAATCCTCGATCTGGAATTCCTCCCCGTCCTCGGTCTTGCCTTTGTAGGATTTTTCCAGCTTACTTAAATCCTTAAAAATATCACGTTTGAATTTCGCCCGGTACAGCCGGGGGATGGTGGCCGAGGAACGGAACGCCACCTTTTTCCCACAAATCTCGATTTCACGTTTCAGCATTTTTTACGCTCCTTCCTGACCTGACTCTTTTTCCGTCGGCAGATACACCGATTTATACCAGTTCGTATATGCCTCCTTGTCCGTGGTGTCTCCCGTCCTGGCCTTTACCAGCCCATCCGAGCGCGGGTCCGCCGTGATCGACAGGGTTTCCGTTCCCGGCTCAATGGTGTCCTCTTTCGTCTCCGATTCAATGGACGGACGGGATGCCGAACAGTTATACAGCACATGGCGGATGGCGTTCACATCCCCGTCAAACTCAAAGAGCAGGGCAAACTTCACGCTCTCGCCAACCCCGCTGTTTTCCACCAGGACACCCTTGCCGTCCAGTTCCTCCTGCAAAATCTCCGTGCGGAACCACTCGGGGATCAATGCGATCTCCAGATCTCCGCTGTATCCGTTGTTGGTCACGGAACGGAAATATACAATACCATCCGCATAGAACGGGCTGGATTCGCCCTCCGCATCCAGGCTGATACTCACCGCTCCGGGAATCGCCTTCGGTGCGGCATAGGTAAATGCGGTCACGCCGTCTGCCACAGTTTCTGTCAGCTTTGCGGCATGGACATTTTTCAGGTTATATTTGACTTTGTTTCCCATAGCCTTCATACCTCCATTTCATAAATCACTTCATACAGTTTCTCGGACTCGATGTAGGTTTCCGATTTCT
>JALENY010000018.1 GCA_022767285.1 Lachnospiraceae bacterium
CCCGTGGGTGTGTAAAAAATATGGGATTCAAACCGTGAACATTACAGAGCTATGTGTCACTGAAGGATGGGCTTTTTGAATAGGCCACAATGCACCCGGCAAAACCGGGCGTATTCTATCAAAATGGTGGTACTTTTCCAGAATTTTCAGCCCTGAACTTACAGAGTTCAGGGCTTTTTTATTGCCCGATAGTCTGTACTCTGGTATTTTGCGGGTAAAATGCGAGAATTGCATTTGCCGACGAAACCTTGCTGCTATAATCAAGGTGGGTGTAAATATTAGATGTCGTTCCGATGTCGCTATGCACCATCCACTCCTGGATGTCCCTCAGACTGACACCGTTGGCGTAAAGAAGGCTGGCACAGCTATTGCGGAGATCGTGGAAACGGTTTTTTTAATCCGTGGTTTTTCAATACAATCTCGAAATGCTGTGTGATGAAGTTTGGTTTGACAAGTTCGCCCATTGCATTTACATAGATATAATCCAGATATTTTTTGCAGTAGACACCCCGGATCCTTGTATCGCGTGTTTGTCCGGCTCGGCTACCGGAAGAAAGTGGAATCCACGAAGAAGAAATCCAAGCATCTGGGCCACTACGATAGTGCTTAACGCGATTCTCGCGCATGAGCTTTCTTGCAGTCCCGTCACCGATACCACCCAGCATATTTCTGAACTGCGATAGCGTCACCACATCGGGATACTTGTTAAAAAGTTGCTCATAGTATTTTCGGGTTTTCATTGTATCAGCTCCAATTTATGTATTGTCAACAACGGATGAAGCTGTTACAATTCCTATTAGTGTGTATGTCCCCTGTACGAGTTTGCAGGAGGTATATCCTGCTTACATCCCTCCAACATCCCTCCAGCGCCTCAAATTGGGTATCTGGCTGCCGATAATCGAGGAGGGGACGAATTGCTTGTACTTTTGGTGCTTTGCGTCGAAAATGCTGATTTTATAAGGCTTTTTCGGGTTTTTGATGCTTTGAAATGTGACGGAAAAGACCGTTTTATTCCGGTTCAGGCCATTAGGTTCCGAATGGCTTGAATAACTCAAAATCTGTTGTGGGCAACCACGTGCGGGTTCAAGTCCCGCCGCCGGCAGTAAAGAAAAATACCGGATTGCTGAATTAATCAGTGATTCTGGTTTTTTTGTGTTTAAAAACATTTATGGGGCAATGATGCGGTCCGGTATACCTCACCTCCGGGAACATCTTTTCCGGATCTGGCTGATTCCGGCAGCGGCTCTGCTGTATCCTCGCCGGAAGGCAAGTCTACATCCGGGATGTTACCATCATCGTAATCATTTCGGGTTCGGTTTGCTGAGTTGGTTTTATTTGTCATATTGCACACCATCCTTTCGGGAATAGGTTGTACGAAAAATCGGAAATTATACAGTAAGGAGCCGATGCTTTCCGAAGACATGCTGCAGTCGCTTCCTGAATGGAAATAAGCTATAAAGAGTTGAGTAAAAATCATTTTGATGATTTAAACAGCGCGATACCAGGAGGTAAATAGGAAAATATCATAAAACTTATTCCGAGCAGACAAACTGCAGCACATAAAATAGAGGAATGATTTTGTATTCGGTTGGATAAAGATAACCGATAAACGGAATAAAAGGCAATGAGAACACTCAATACAAAAGTCCCGATATCCAGGGCGAGGAGGTTATACCCAAGTATTCCGGTATATGTGTAGAAAATAGCAGGAATTGATAATGTGCCGAGTAAAATGCCGGCTGAATAAGCTGAGATTACGCATGGGAAACTGTCTTTGAGCAGCGGAATCGCAAAAAGGGAATACAGGAGCATCGGAAAGAAAAGAAGCTTCATATGTTCCCAGGGGGATTCGCTGACCGGAGCAAATAATCCAACTATGAAGTTATTATCTGACCACTCGTAAAAGAAATGTGAAAGCGTACCAAGTACCAGAACAAAAACGATTCCGGTAATAGAATATGATTTTAGTTGATTCATTGTGCCACCTCAATAATAGTATATCTCATAGATATGATTTTATTCCGGATACAGGTGGTGTCCGGGCAGGATATCTGATTACGCAATGAGAGATGATTGGCAACGAGGTGGGAACATGCTTGGACTCATTGATGTGGATGGGAAGTGAACAAAAAGGATGAAAGCACAGCAAAATTGCAATTTGATTTTCTGCGAAAAATGATCTATAATTTCTTTAAAGGCTTTTGAAAGGAGGATTTCAAAATGGGCAGATTAGAAGGTAAAGTTGCAATTGTTACTGGATCTACCAGTGGTATTGGCGTTGGAATCGCCGGAAGTTTTGCATCAGAAGGTGCAAAGGTTGTCATTTGTGGACGACGTGAAGCAAAGGGACAGGCGGTAGTTGATGATATTGTAAAAGATGGAGGAGAAGCTTCTTATCATTTTATGGATATGACAGCAACCGAAAGTATTGAATCCTTGCTCAAAGATACGGCAGAAAAATACGGAAAGATTGACGTATTGGTAAATAACGCCGCTAATGTCAGCCTGAAAGATGGACGAGTTGATGAATTGACTCTTGAAATGTGGGATAATATTTTCCAAAGCGATATTCGCGGCACTTTTTATGCGATTAAATGTGTGTTGCCGTACATGAAAGAAAACAAAGGGGGCTCGATTATCAACATTGGCTCTATGGCTTCCTGCGGCGGCGATTTAGGTTCCACAGCCTATGCATGTGCAAAAGCCGGTGTGGATATGCTGACGAAATATACAGCGCTGCAATGCGGTAAAGATAATATCCGCTGCAACTGCGTTCGTCCGGGTTTGATTGTTACTCCGGAAAACGAAGCTCGTGTACCGCAGGTTTTAAAGGATATTTTCTTAAATAACATTATGGTCAATCGTTACGGTCGACCGGAGGATATCGCGAACATGTGTGTTTATCTGGCTTCAGACGAAAGCGAATACTTTACCGGACAGATACTTACTGTGGACGGCGGCTTAAATGCGCATGTTTCTACCGTAGGACAGTTCAAAGAAATGAAATCACGTACCTGGTAGTTACAATAAAAGAACCGGACAGCAGACATGTCCGTTTAGAAAGAAAATGTCATATGTAAAAAAGTAGGAGTGTTTAGTAACTGCACCGCCGTCAGGATAGAAGCCTGCGTGCGGTGTTTTTTTTGAGCAATTTTTTTTGTGCGCTATACCGGGTTGCTTTTTTGCCTGAAATGAAATAGAATTATGTTCGTATGAAGTGACCAAAGAATAAAAATACAGGAAACAGGAACGATAGATTTTACCCGGATCAATTTAGGTGGAGGTGTGAAATGGATTGCAGAGAAGCGGAAAAAATGGTTCAGCTGTATATTGAAAATAAGATTCCACCAAAAAAACTGGAAGAATTTATAGAACATATCAGTCACTGTCCTTCCTGTTACGATGAACTGGAAACGTATTATACCATATATTTTGCCATGAAATACCTGGATGAAGACCGGCACAGCAGTTATAACATAAAAGAAATGCTTGATGAAGATCTGAAGAAACGGATTCAGTATGTGAAACGGCACAGAAGAAAACGCATCATCACCGTTGTTGCTCTGGTGGTTTTGGTATTCTGGCTGATCCTTTGTATGATGTTTTTGCTGATGCCGGAGATCCCGCAGGAGATGAGTGATTTCATATCGAATGTACTGCAGCTTTTAGGAATATGATAACCGGAGGTAATCATGAAAGAAAAAATTGTTTTGATAGACGGACACAGTATTTTGAACCGTGCATTCTATGGATTGCCGGATCTGACGAATTCGGAAGGACGCCATACCAATGCGGTCTATGGCTTTCTGAATATCCTGTTTAAAATCCTGGAGGAGGAAAATCCCCAATATCTTACTGTGGCCTTTGATTTGAGTGCGCCAACTTTCCGCCACAAAATGTTTGCGGACTACAAAGGGACCAGAAAGGCGGCTGCACCGGAATTTCGCGAACAGGTGCCTCTGATGAAGGAAGTTTTAAAAGCTATGGGCGTGACCTGTGTGGAACTGGAAGGCTATGAGGCAGATGACCTCCTTGGCACTATCGCTAAGCAGAGCGAGGAGAAGGGACTGGAGGTATCGCTGGTTTCCGGTGACCGTGATCTTTTGCAGTTGGCTTCCGAACATATAAAAATACGAATTCCGAAAACAAAGGGCGGGAAAACCACGGTAGAAGATTATTTTGAAAAAGATGTGCGGGAACTGTACCAGGTTACACCGACAGAATTTATCGATGTTAAAGCACTGATGGGTGATACTTCAGACAATATTCCGGGAATTCCGGGGGTAGGTGAAAAAACAGCCACAAAGATCATTGCGGAGTATACGAGCATTGAAAATGCCTATGCTCATGTGGATGCAATAAAGCCAAACAAAGCAAGGGAAGCCCTGCGGGAACATTATGATCAGGCAGTTTTGAGCAAAGAATTGGCTACGATCAATGTACACAGCCCAATTAAGTACAGCCTGGAGGACTGCCGTCTGGAAAACTTATATACGGAAGAAGCCTATGAACTGTTCCGTCAGCTGGAATTTAAAAATCTTCTGGGGCGTTTTTCCTGTGAAGGAACGGGAAATGCGGTGGAAGAGTCATTCCGAATCATAACAGAAGAAAAAGAGGCGGAGTCAATTTTTAAAAAGGCGAAAAAAGCGGCCCATACGGGGGCGCATCTGATGGCAGAAAAGGGACATATCCTGGGACTGGCTCTGGCTTTTGACGATGAGGTGTGCTGCATTGCCGCAAAAGAAGAGGAACCATATCAGATGGGACTTTTTCCCGGTGAGGAGGATGCAAAAGCCGCATTGAGCGCAGAACGCCTCTGCCGTGAATTGGAGCAGATCGCGGCATCTTCGGAGAGTATTTCCATGATGGACGGAAAGGCGGCTTTGGCTCATATTAAGGTAGAACCACAGAATCATCTGTTTGACGTGAGTATTGCAGCATATCTTCTGAATCCTCTGAAATCCTCCTATACCTATGATGATATTGCCAAAGAGTATCTTGATATGACGGTTTACCAGAAAGAGGAGACGAGAGAATATAAAGCCTGTTATCAGGCTTATGTTTCCCTGAAAGCACGGGACAGATTGATACAGGAGCTGAAAAACACCGGCATGTTTGACCTGTATACGGAAGTGGAGCTGCCTCTTGTATTTGTGCTGCGGAATATGGAAGAACAGGGTATTTTGGCGGACCGTCAGGCACTGGTGGAATACGGAGAAAAACTGCATGTCCGAATTCGGGAACTGGAACAGCTGATTTATAGTCAGGCGGGGGAGGAGTTTAACATTAATTCCCCGAAGCAGCTGGGTGTGATCCTTTTTGAAAAACTGGGACTTCCGGGGGGCAAAAAGACGAAGACCGGATATTCTACAGCAGCGGATATCCTGGAAAAGCTTGCACCGGAACATGAGATTATCTCCAATATTCTGGAATACCGGACGCTGTCAAAATTAAAATCTACGTATGCCGATGGTCTGGTAAATTGTATTGAGGAGGACGGGAGGATCCGTTCCACTTTTAATCAGACCATAACAGCCACCGGAAGGCTGAGCAGCACCGATCCCAACCTACAGAATATCCCCATGCGTATGGAACTGGGGCGGCTGATCCGCAAATGTTTTGCAGCGAAAGAAGGCTGCGTTTTCGTGGATGCAGACTATTCTCAGATTGAGCTTCGTGTACTGGCGCATTTATCCGGTGACGAGAATCTGATACAGGCTTATCAGGAAGCGGAAGACATTCACCGTATCACGGCATCCAAAGTATTCAAGGTGCCTTTTGAGGAAGTAACGGATCTGCAGCGCAGAAATGCCAAGGCGGTTAATTTCGGTATCGTCTACGGAATCAGTTCATTTGGACTGGGAAGAGATTTAAGTATCAGCCCGAAAGAAGCTTCCAAATATATTCAGGATTATTTTGAAACTTATCCGAAAATCAAGACGTTTTTGGATGAACTGGTGGCGCAGGGAAAAGAAAAAGGTTATGTGACTACCATGTTCGGTAGAAGAAGACCAATTCCGGAACTGTCTTCCAGCAATTTTATGCAGCGCTCTTTTGGTGAGCGTATTGCCATGAATTCGCCCATTCAGGGAACTGCTGCGGATATCATCAAGATTGCCATGAACCGTGTATATCAGCGCCTGAAAAAGGAGGGATTGAAGTCTGAATTGATCCTTCAGGTACACGATGAACTGCTGATCGAGGCAAAAGAGGAAGAAGTAGAGAAAGTGAAACAGATTCTGTCGGAAGAAATGACTGGTGCGGCAGATCTGGCTGTGAAGCTTGAGATTGACATGCATGTGGGAAAAAGCTGGTATGATGCAAAATAGGGATTGCCCCACATGCGGCAGCCAGTTATATCCGCAGCCTTTAGATATTTGAATGAATACTAATACAGGAAGGTACAAATGAGAATAATCGGAATTACCGGTGGCGTCGGTGCCGGGAAAAGTGCAGTATTAAATTATCTGGAAGAACGGTATGGTGCGGTCGTGGTTCAGGCGGATCATGTGGGTCACCTGGTGATGGAACCCGGAGAGTCCTGCTATGAACCTGTGCTGGAACTGTTTGGGAATGAAATGAAGAATCCGGACGGTAGGCTGAATCGAAAAGCTATCGGGCAGACGGTATTTGGCGATGACACGTTGCTGAGAAAACTGAATGCCATTATTCATCCCGCAGTAAAAACATACATACGCGGCCGTATTGCAGATGAAAAGGAAAAAGGGACAGCATTTTTTATTATTGAAGCTGCTTTGCTGATTGAAGATGATTATGGTGCAATTTGTGATGAGATGTGGTATATTTATACGAGTGAGCCCGCGAGACGGCAGCGTCTGAAGGAGAGCCGGGGATACACAGATGAGTATATTTCCAGAATTATGGGGGAACAGTCTTCGGATGAGATGTTCCGCCGTGCATGTGACTGGGTTCTGGATAACAGTTTTTCCTTTGAGAACACAAGAAAACAGATTGACAAAAGGATGCAGCAATATGAGAGTATGTAGTATAACCAGCGGCAGCAGCGGGAACTGTATCTACATGGGAAGTGAGCACACTTCGATCTTGATCGATGCAGGGATCAGCGGAAAGCGGATTGAAGCCGGATTGAATTCCATTGATATGACAACAAAAGATGTGGATGGCATTCTGATCACCCATGAGCACAGCGACCATATTCAGGGACTTGGTGTTCTGGCACGAAAGTATAGTATTCCGGTATATACAACAAGAGGAACCTGGAAGGCCATCCGGGAGACTGCCTGTGTGGGAAAGATACCGGATGCACTATTTCGGGAAATCGAAGAGGATGTGATCGTGGAAATCGGCGATTTGAAAGTATCTCCCTTTGCCATATCTCACGATGCGGCTCAGCCGGTGGGATACCGTGTGCATCATGAAAATAAGTCGGCAGCTGTTGTGACCGATCTTGGCTTTTATGATGACTATATTGTGGAACACTTAAAAGGGCTTGACGTGCTTTTGCTGGAGGCAAACCACGATGTACATATGCTTCAGGTGGGAAGATATCCTTATTACCTGAAACGGAGAATCCTGGGAGATAAGGGCCATCTGTCCAACGAAACAGCCGGACAGCTGCTGTGTGAATTGCTTCATGATGACATGAAAGCAATCCTGCTGGGCCATTTGAGCAAAGAAAATAACTACGAGGCACTGGCTTATGAGACTGTGTGCTCGGAAGTTACCATGGGAGATAATCCCTATAAATCAAACGATTTTAAAATTACCGTTGCACACAGAGACCAGCCCTCAGAGCTGATCGCAGTATAGTGCAGACGAAAAAGAGGAGGATATTATGCAAAAGACAATCATTACGGTAGTAGGAAAAGATACAGTGGGTATTATCGCAAAGGTATGTACCTATCTGGCAGGCAATCAGGTGAACGTCCTTGACATTTCACAGACCATTGTTTCCGGATATTTTAACATGATGATGATTGCTGATACCAGCAATTCGGCCAAAACCATTGGTGAGATCGGCAGAGAACTGGAGCAGATCGGAGAGGAAATCGGCGTTGTGATCCGCTGCCAGAGAGAAGAAATTTTTACAAAAATGCATCGTATATAGGAGCTTGCCATGATTAATATATTCGAGGTCAATGAGACAAACAAGATGATTGAACAGGAGAATCTGGATGTTCGTACCATTACACTCGGCATCAGCCTGATGGACTGCATTGATTCCGACCTGGAAAAAGTCAATGAAAAAATTTACCGGAAAATAACGATGACAGCAAAAAATCTGGTGCAGACCGGAAAAGATATCGAAGAAGAGTTTGGCGTTCCGATTGTAAATAAGCGCATTTCTGTAACGCCGATTGCCCTGGTGGGCGGTTCCGCATGCAAAAAGCCGGAGGATTACGTGACGATCGCAAAGACCCTGGATGCTGCGGCGAAAGAAGTGGGCGTGAACTTTATCGGTGGTTATTCCGCATTGGTGCAAAAAGGCATGACAGCCAGTGATGAGCTGCTCATCCGTTCCATACCGGAAGCACTGGCATTCACGGATCGTGTCTGCAGTTCCATCAATCTTGGTTCCACCAAGACCGGCATCAATATGGATGCTGTAAAACTTATGGGTGAAATCGTAAAAGAAACGGCGGAATATACAAAAGATAAGGACTCCATCGGCTGTGCAAAACTGGTGGTATTCTGCAATGCACCGGATGACAATCCCTTTATGGCCGGGGCATTTCACGGGGTATCCGAGGCTGATGCCATCATCAACGTGGGAGTCAGCGGACCGGGTGTCGTAAAAGTTGCTCTTGAAAAAGTGCGCGGACAGAATTTTGAAGTACTTTGTGAGACCATTAAAAAGACTGCATTTAAAATTACCCGTGTGGGTCAGCTGGTGGCGCAGGAAGCATCCAAACGTATGGGAATTCCTTTTGGTATCATTGATCTGTCTTTAGCTCCGACACCGGCAATCGGTGACAGTGTTGCCGGCATTCTGGAAGAAATCGGACTGGAGAGGGTTGGCGCACCAGGTACGACCGCAGCTCTTGCCATGCTCAACGACCAGGTGAAAAAGGGCGGCGTTATGGCCTCTTCTTATGTGGGCGGTCTGAGCGGTGCTTTTATTCCGGTCAGTGAAGACCAGGGTATGATCGATGCGGTTGCTGCAAATGCCCTGACCATAGAAAAACTGGAAGCCATGACTTGCGTATGTTCGGTTGGTCTTGATATGATCGCCATTCCGGGCGACACTACACCCGCCACCATTTCCGGTATGATTGCCGATGAGATGGCTATCGGTATGGTAAATCAGAAGACCACAGCAGTCCGTGTGATTCCGGTGATCGGAAAAGGGGTCGGTGAGAAAGTGGAATTCGGCGGTTTGCTGGGCTATGCTCCGATCATGCCGGTGAATTCTTTTGCATGCGATGCTTTTGTGAATCGCGGAGGAAGAATCCCGGCGCCGATTCACAGTTTTAAGAACTAATTTGTTTCGATATCAAAGGGGTAATGCAAAACAGACAAAAAATCAGCTGTTTTGCCTCACCCCTTTTTTGCATATCTTTATTCAGCATCCTTGTAAAACGGACAAAGAAAAAACACGAAGAATTATTTATATTTTAATAAGGTCAATATTATACGATAGCAATCGGTTTTGTGAATTCATTTTTTATGGGACGATTGCTTTTTTGGGCACACAATGCTTCGAAAATCATCGATGCGTTTGTGGATTCCAGAAAACAGGACTGCTGATTGACTGTCAAAAACTTTTGGTAATCCGCGCATTTGGTCAATAAAGGCATGTCGGCGTTCTGCTTGATCGAATTTAACAGCGGTGCGGCATCTTTTCGAAAACCAAGGACACGCGCATATGGCACTGTAACAGAGTCTTTTTTTATGTTCAGAATCAGGTGAAGCAGTGCACGGTTGATTCTGGTGCGGGTTACTTCGCGGGTTTTCAATAAATCCGCGAACTGAGAAAATGAGCGGAAATTATTTCGATTTTTAAAAATCCGTGCAGCGAGATCTTCTGACATATCCGCATATTGGCAGAGATCCTCCGTTGATCTCGCCATCATTAGCCGGTAAACAAGTATTTCAGAAAAATCGTTTTCACTCATGGTATCGGATTCGGACAGACTGTTTTTTAATACTTCAAAGACTTTTTCAGGAAAATACCAGGATATGGCATCAAGATTACGGCCTAATTGAGGAAAACGTGCAGATTTTGATGACCACTGGGAAAAACAGTATTTATCACATGGGGGACTATTCTCCAGCAATTTTTCTCTCAGAGCGCTTGCTGAGGCAAAAGAATCATTTAATGATGTTTCATGGTAAGCATTTCCTTTTCTTTTTATTCCCAGCGGCTTTATCTGTGATTTTGAGCGAAGCAGTGCCTTGCAATATTCGATTCCGAGAATATTGTTTGGACGGTTCAGTATCTCTGAAAAATCAGGCAAGGCAGCTGCACGGGCTGCCGGGAAAGAGAACCCTTTTTTCATATTTTTCTGCAGCGCTTCCCGATACCAGTCCGGTTCGCTGGCGAAGATACCGGCTATCTCCATCAAGGGTTCGGCATCCCCGCATTCACATCCAAAGCATACCGTATCGATAACACCAAGGCTGTTCAGAATCAGGATACTGCCATAGGCAAACATTTCCGCCGAGGCGGTAGCGTACGAAACCGGCAGTTCCAGAACCAGATCAGCCCCACCCAGCAGAGCCATTCTGGCGCGGGCGTGTTTTTCCAGCAAAGCCGGTGTACCTCGCTGTACGAAATCGCCGCTCATGACCGCTACCGCGTAATCAGCTCCGGTCAGTTCCTTGGCTTTTTTAATATGATATGCATGTCCCGAATGGAAGGGATTATATTCGGTAATCAGACCCACCGTTTTCATTTTGTGTACATCACCTCAAAATCTTTATGCAGGTAATTTTAACATGGCAAAATGAGAAAAACAAGGAGTGACGATTGCAATTCCGAAAAACTCCGAAAATATGCACCGGCGATTTTGCATCATAAAAAATACAAGGATTTTGGTGACCTTTGTATTGGAAAAAGCCATTAAAAATGCGGGTTTGAAAGACTTCTTCAAAATACGTTAAAAATTTAACTAACCTTGTGCCGTAATATAAGAAAGAGTATAATTGAAAATAATGAGGAAAACTAGAAAGGAGTCATAGAATCATGGGATTTATTGACGTAATTAAAGCTCGCGCAAAAGCGAATAAGAAGACAATTGTTTTACCGGAAACAGAAGACCGCAGAACTTATGAAGCTGCTGCCCAGATCCTTGCAGAAGGTGTTGCAGATATTATTCTTGTAGGTTCTGAAGAAGCTGTAAAAGCAGGCAGCGAAGGCCTTGACATCAGCGGTGCTACGATCGTTGATCCGGCAAAATCTGACCGTACACAGGCGTATATTGATAAACTGGTTGAATTAAGACAGAAAAAAGGCATGACACCGGAACAGGCGAAAGATATTCTTCTGAATCAATATCTGTATTATGGTGTTATGATGGTTAAAATGGGCGACGCTGATGGTATGGTATCCGGCGCTTGCCATTCTACCGCTGATACTTTAAGACCCTGTCTGCAGATCTTGAAGACAAAACCAGGCACTAAACTGGTATCTGCATTCTTCGTAATCGCTGTTCCGAACTGCGAGTACGGTGCAGACGGTACCTTTATTTTTGCTGACTCCGGACTGAACCAGAATCCGACTCCGGATGAACTGGCAGCGATTGCTGCTTCCTCTGCAGAATCCTTCGAATTGTTAGTAGAAAAAGAGCCGATCGTTGCGATGCTGTCTCATTCTACAAAGGGCAGTGCAAAACATGCTGATGTTGACAAGATGGTTGAAGCTACAAGAATCGCAAAAGAAGAGCATCCGGAACTGAAACTGGATGGTGAATTCCAGTTTGATGCAGCAGTAGTTCCAAGTGTAGGTGCTTCCAAAGCGCCCGGCAGTGAGGTGGCAGGAAAAGCAAACGTTCTGGTATTCCCGGATCTGGATGCCGGAAATATCGGTTACAAGATTGCACAGCGTCTGGCAAAAGCAGAAGCTTACGGACCTATCACACAGGGTATCGCAGCTCCGGTGAATGACCTTTCCAGAGGATGTTCTGCAGAAGATATCGTTGGTGTAGTGGCAATTACCGCTGTTCAGTGCATGGCCGCTGAAAAATAATTTAAGTACGGATACGGTACATAAAAACCAGGAGGAAAGAATAATGAAAGTTTTAGTTATAAACTGTGGCAGTTCTTCATTAAAATATCAGCTTATTGATTCCGAATCAGAAGCAGTTCTGGCAAAAGGTCTCTGCGAACGAATCGGCATTGACGGAAGACTGGTTTATCAGAAAGCCGGCTGTGACAAAGAAATCACAGAAGCAGCGATGCCTACCCATAAAGAAGCGATCCAGTTGGTTCTGGATGCTCTTACCAATGAGAAAACCGGTGCAATCAAGAGCCTTGATGAAGTAAATGCTATCGGTCATCGTGTTGTGCACGGCGGTGAAAAATTTGCATGTTCCGCAGTGATCACAGATGAAATGATTGAAGCAGTGAAAGAGTGTAACGATTTGGCTCCGCTTCACAATCCGGCTAACCTGATCGGTATCGATGTTTGTTCAGAACTGATGCCGGGCGTACCTCAGGTAGGTGTATTTGATACCGCTTTCCATCAGACCATGCCGGCAAAGGCTTACCTCTATGGGCTGCCGATTGAATATTACAAAAATTACAAAGTCAGAAGATATGGTTTCCACGGAACCTCCCACAGCTTCGTTTCCAAACGCGCGGTTGAGTTCCTGGACCTTGACAAGGACAACTCCAAAGTTATCGTTTGCCATCTGGGCAACGGTTCTTCCATCAGTGCAGTTGTAAATGGCAAGTGTGTTGATACGACCATGGGTCTTACTCCTCTTGAGGGCGTTGTTATGGGAACACGTTCTGGTAACATTGATCCTGCTATCATGGAATTCATTGCTAAGAAAGAGAACCTTGACATCGCAGGTATGATGAACGTTCTCAATAAGAAATCCGGTCTTCTTGGATTATCCGGCGGATTATCCAGCGACTTCCGTGACCTGAATGATGCAGCTCAGGGTGGAAATGAAGATGCAGCTAACGCAATTGATGTTCTCTGCTATGGCATCGCTAAATTTGTTGGTGGATATGTTGCAGCCATGAATGGCGTAGATGCAATCGTATTTACAGCAGGTATCGGTGAGAATGCTATTCCTGTACGTGAGAAAGTTGTAAGCTATCTTGGCTATCTTGGAGTTACACTTGATAAAGAAGCTAACGGAGTTCGCGGAGAAGAGATCGTAATTTCTACACCAGATTCCAAAGTTAAAGTTGCTGTAATTCCTACAAACGAAGAACTTGCAATCTGCAGAGAGACTTTAGCGCTGGTTTAATTCTGAGTGCAGAGCAAGTTTGTAATGTTGCTCAAAAATAGAGTGAACAGTTATTTCTGTAATCATATGACTTCAAAAAAATAGTTTTGCAGACAATAGAGTGTCTGTGTTATGTCCGAACGAGAAAAATATAGTTGGATGAAACTATATTTATTATAGGAAGAGAAAGGTGCATCTGTCAGGGGCACCTTTCTTTCTGTCTATGCCTGTGGCAGGATTATTATAAATATTTCCGGCTACATGAGAAAATATCCCGTAAAGGAATATTACTTGACAAAATGTGAAATTTTTCTAATTTATCGTTGACAAAAGCAAAAGCGGTATGTATAATAAAACAAGTGTGGATAGGAGAAAAGTATGCAGATACATTTATCAGATATT
>JALENY010000037.1 GCA_022767285.1 Lachnospiraceae bacterium
ACGCACTTCCACAATCCTGCCCCGCATTCGCAATCCATGGGGCCCCCGCCCCACTTCTTGCTCATGTGGGGCGTGTCAATAAGGTATACCTCCACTTACATGCAAGCATGACGTGGAGAATACCTTTTGACACTGTAATCCATTTTATAAATCAATTTCCCCTTCAAACACAGTAGCAGCGGGGCCGTTCATATACACCAGATTATCCTCTCTGTCCCAGAAGATTTCCAGATCACCGCCCAACAGTTTTACCGTCACTTTGTCTTTTGTGTATCCGTTTAAAATACACGCCACTGCCGTTGCACATGCACCGGTTCCGCAGGCAAGTGTCTCACCGGAGCCCCGCTCCCAGACACGCATCTCCACCGTTTCCTCATCGATCACCCGGCAGAATTCCGTGTTCACGCGATCCGGGAAACAGGGATGATACTCGAATCCGGGTCCGATTTTCTCAATCTCAAGTCCTTTTACATCATCCATAAAAACAACCGCATGGGGATTGCCCATGGAAACAGCCGTCATATGATACAGCGTGCCGTCCACTTCAATCGGTTCATCGATCACCCGGTCTTTTTCCGAAACCACCGGAATATTAGCCGGAGTCAGCTCCGGAGCTCCCATGTTTACTTTTACCATGGAAACCTTACCGTTTTCCACGGTCAGTTCCGGGTATTTAATGCCGCCTTTGGTGCTGATGCTGAATTTCAGCTTGTCCGTCAGGCCATAGTCGTAAACATATTTTGCCACACATCGGATCCCGTTTCCACACATGGAACCCTGTGATCCGTCTGCATTATACATTTCCATCTCAAAATCTGCTGTCTCCGACGGTTTTATGAGAATCAGTCCGTCTGAGCCGATGCCAAAATGACGATCACTGACAAATTTTGCTACACTTCCGGGATTTTCCACATTTTCCTGAAAACAGTTTACATATACATAATCGTTTCCAATCCCATGCATTTTGGTAAATTTCATAGTATCCTCCCTACTCTCTTTTACTCTTGTTGCTCTCTGATTTACATATACATGATACTGATTACCATCTCCGCTGTCTCTACCATATTCGTGCTGTTGTTCATGCTTGTTTTCTGAATATATCGGTGCGCTTCCTCTTCTGTCATATGATTACGCTCCATCAAAAGCCTCTTTGCCTCCAAAATGGTGGCCTGCTCTTTTGCATCGCGTATTTTGGGTTTTTCTCTCTCTTTCTTTTTCCGGCGCAGAATATTGCGCTCTATCATATTTATTGTATCGATCAGATCCTGCGCTTTGAGTGGCATGCTCACGCACAAAATTTCCGATCCCGCACATTGACTGATGACCCTCTGGGATCCCAGGAGAAGCATTTCAAACTTCGGCGGAAGATTTTCTTTTAACTGATGATACATCATATCAGGAAAACGATAGCCACATATGACAATGCCGTTGGTCAGTCCGTCAATCGCATTCAGCGCCTGCGCTCCCGTAGAACAGACAGCAGTGACAGTAAATCCATAACGCATCAGTAGATTCCGGATACTTTTCGCGTCTTCCATTTTCGGAAATACTACAATAATACTGCTCATCCATTCGCCTCCCATATATTTTACTGCGGTTTCAAATATATAGAACGCCTAAATGCGATACAAATACTTCTCGACTTCCCAATCCGTCACCTGTTCCGCATACAGCTTCCACTCCTGTTTCTTGGCTTCAATATAGCGCTCAGAATAGTAGTCTCCGAGCACGCCCTGAATAAATTCATCTTTTTCCAGTTCCTGGATTGCTTCCAGCAGGTTGCGCGGAAGCCTGTCAATTCCAAGTGCTTCCCGCTCTGCCCTTGACATTTCAAAGGTATTCCGATTCACACTGGCCGGCGGCTCGATCTGATTCCGTATTCCGTCCAGACCTGCTGCCAGACAAACAGCCAACGCAATATAGGGATTTGCTGCCGGATCCGGACTTCTCAGTTCCACTCTGGTCTCTTCCCCTCTGGCAGCGGGAATCCGAATCAACGGACTTCTGTTTTTACCGGACCAGGCGATGTACACCGGCGCCTCAAATCCCGGCACCAGACGCTTATAACTGTTGATCAGAGGGTTGGTCACCGCAGACATGCCTTTAATGTGCTTAACGATACCGCCGATAAACCAGTATGCCTCTTTGCTCAGCCCCACTGCATCACTCGGATCATCAAAGATGTTTTTGCCATCTTTTGAGAGTGACATATTTGTATGCATGCCGGAGCCGTTTACACCATATTTGGGTTTCGGCATGAAAGTTGCATGGAGACCATGGCGTCTTGCAATGGTTTTTACTGCCAGTTTAAAAGTCATAATATTGTCTGCCGTGTGAAGGGCCTCGTCGTAGCGAAAATCAATTTCATGCTGGGCAGGCGCCATTTCATGATGGGAGGATTCAATTTCAAATCCCATATCTTCCAGAGTCAGTACCATATCCCGGCGGGCATTTTCTCCCAGATCCAGCGGGCCGATATCAAAATATCCTGCCTGCTCATGAGAGATGGTTGTCGGTAATCCGTCATCATCGGTGTGATACAGGAAAAACTCACATTCCGGTCCCACATTAAAGGTGTAACCCATCTCTTCTGCTTCCTTCATCACTTTCTTCAATATATAACGGGGATCTCCCTCAAAAGGTGTTCCGTCCGCCCGGTAAATGTCACACAGGAAACGGGCAACTTTTCCGTCCTGGGGTCTCCAGGGAAAAATCTCAAAGGTGTCCAGATCCGGATACAAATACATATCCGACTCTTCGATTCGGACAAATCCCTCAATCGATGATCCATCAAACATAAATTTATTATTCAGTGCCTTTTCCAGCTGTGTTGCTGTAACTGCCACATTTTTCAGAGTACCGAACATATCCGTAAATTGCAGGCGGATGAATTCGACATCTTCCTCCTCAACCAGACGAATGATATCGTCCTTTGTATATTTTGCCATTTTATGTTCCTCCACACAAATAATATCTTAAAATACGAAAAAATGGGCGCTCTTAATAAAAGAGAACGCCCTTGTTCCACTCAAGATAATATCAGTCAAATGGCCATTTGTCAATGATTATCCTTTGACCAGTACTGAATTCCCCAGTTTTCAAAATCCCATTTTTCCATATAGTCATTGCATTCAAAGTCCACATAATACAGTTTTTCATCCTGTACAACAAAGTTTGTAGGATAATAATCGATGTTTGTATTGGCCGGATAGAGAAGCGCACACATATCCCTCATCTGAGCCAGATATTCCGGCTTCATCCGATCCTGCTGCACGAGATCCGCTATCGTTTCCCCTTTTATGTATTCCTTCAGAATCCGCTCTTTTTCTTTATCCACATCGATAAGACGGGGCATGGGGATTCCTATTTCTTTCAGCCGATGGTAATCTCTTATTTCTGCTTCAATTTTATTTCCAAACTGATAGTAATCACATGGTTCATGGTGAATTTGTTTCAGCACATACTGATTCACTCCATCTGAAGCCAGATAGGAATAGCCGCCTTTTCCTTTGCCCAGTAACTTTTTAATAAAAAATTTTCTGTCATTTACGCACATGATTGTCTCACTCATCGTTCCTTATCCCCATTTCATAAATTGTTCGGTTAGAGTACATTTTTCTTTTTCTCCGCACTTTCTTTCGTTTACCCATTTATCTTATCTCATATCGGCTGTATCTTCAAAGGTTAAACGCATAACCCAAGACAAAAAAAGAAGCCCTATTTATCAATATTTGACAAATATGGCTTCCGTCTTATTGTCTCTGTTCCGATAAGAAAGAAGTACTGCTGTCACGTTCTATCAGCGTAACCGGCATCTTGACCGTGGTCTCTGTCTCCTTTTTTTCATTCAGTTCCTGCAGTTTCTGAACGGCAATTCGCGCCCGCTCCGCCACATCCTGCCGAACAGAAGTCAAAGTGGGGGAAACAAGGCTGCACACAATATCCGTCATACACCACAAAAGGAATGCGCATGTGATTCCGGAGATATTCATAGTCCTCATCGCAAAACCCGATCAGGACCAGCCCGTCCAGATTCCACATAGATGCAAAACGAATGATTGCCTCCCGGTCAGTTGTCTTTTTTATCATCATAAACTGACCGTTTTTTTCAATCTCCGTTGACAGAGCGTTCAGAGACGATGCAACAAACACATCTTCCAGGGTGCGGGATTCATATTTCTCATGATCGTTGACTACCACGCCGATGATCCGGGAAGAATTCTGGGCCAGAAGGATTCCCGCCATGGTGGGAATATATTGTTGATCCGAACTCTTCTGTTTTCCATACTGTGCCTGTTCTTTTTCCTCTTTTTTCTTATGTGTGCCTGTACCGAAAGCTGATCCAAAACAAATTTTTCAATGAAAGAATCAACCTTCCCACTTCATGACCGGTATGACCTCCGGCTGGTCTGCACGGTGCTCCCCGATCATTTTTTCCATCCATACCATATCGTACCATCGGTTAAACTTATAGCCGCACCGGTGAAATCTTCCCACCATCTCATAACCCAGATGCTCATGAAATTTCACACTGTCCATGGTCAGATGTTCATCTTCCTTTGCGGGATATGCGATACATGCATTCATATTCAAAATATTCTGTTTTTTCAGGACTGTTTCCAGCTCATCATGAAGCCGTCTTCCGATTCCCAGACCTCTTCGGTCCTGCCGTACATAAATGGATGTCTCAATAGCCCAGTCATAGGCTTTCCTCTCTTTAAAAGGACTTGCATACGAGTAACCCACAATTTCTCCGGATAATTCTGCCACAAGGTACGGATAACGCCTTAAAGTCCTGCGGATCCGCTTTTCGAATTCTTCCACAGTCGGTACCTCGTATTCAAATGTTATGGCCGTTTCCCGCACATAGGGTGCATAGATTTCCAGCAGCGCTTCCGCATCTTCCGTATTGGCCATTCTGATTTTTATTTCCGTCTCCATTTTTCCTCCTGCTGCTTTCAAATGGCTTATTTCTGTGCAGGAAAAGACAGTATCCGTCATTGGGTCCGTAAAAAACAGATATCCTCATACGACCGTCCAATATGTTTTGACAGTTACTTCACATCATTGATTACTCTTATACTATCTTCCCATTACTTCCCGATAGGTGGCATGTTTTTCGACCGCTTCCGTCAGTTCGGCCATGCGGCTCACATCCCCGATCAAAATCACGCCGCAGAGGCGATTATTCAGGAAATAATATTTCTCATATTGTTTCTTGCCCATGTCCTTGTATTCCATGGTCTTATAAACCAGATCTTCTCTCTTACCGGCATCTCCGATGGCAAAAAGCGCTGTATTCATACCGTGAAAGTTCAGTGCGGCAGAAATCGTTTCATAATTGATCCTTTCCCCTGCTGCATTAGCACCTGCCGCTTTGCCCTGTTCCGCAGCTTCAGACCAGAGTGCATAGTTGATACCTTCATACTGTGCGCAGTCACCGCATGCATAAATATCTTTTACACTGGTTTCCATTCTTTCATTTACGACAACCGCACGGTCAATGTCCAGACCGGCAGCCTTTGCAAGGGATATATTAGCCCGAACACCGGCAGATACGATTACAAGTTCGGCCGGAATCTCTGTTCCGTCTGCCAGTTTCACTCCGGTTACATGACCTTCTCCTTCAATAGACGCAATCTGTACACCCGTAAGGATCCGGATACCCTGATCCTGAGCAATCTTTTTCAGGACCTCACCTGCACTTTCATCCAACTGACGGCCCATCAGAAGGGGGGCAGCTTCCAGAACTGTAACCTGACATTTCGCTCTGCGCATTTCCCAGGCAGCCTCAAGGCCCAGAACACCTCCGCCGATCACAGCCACTTGCTTCACCGCGGGCAGCAGTTCAGCAATTTTTTGGGTATCTGAGAGACGGCGGATCGCGATCACTTCCGGTTTTTCCCTTCCGGTAATCGGCGGAATAAAGCACTCAGAACCAGCTGCATAGATCAGCTTTGTATATTTCAGTCTGGTGCCGTCCTCCATCACAACCTCCTTTGACTCTGTGTCAATCTCAGTGACCGTCTTCCCGAGAACCTGATAAATCCGATTCTCCTCATACCAGGATTCCGCCTCCACCGCGATCTGCCGTGCATCCAGCCCGGCTGTAAGCGATTTAGTCAGCATTGGACGATTATAAGTGGAGTAGGGCTCATTGGAAATCATCACTACGGAACCTGTGGCATCACGCTCCCGGATAGCTTTTGCTGCATTCAGTCCGGCTGCTCCGTTACCGATAATTACATAAAAATCTCTTGTGTCGTTGCGGAATGTGGATTCTTCTGCTTCAACCGGGACAAAATTTTCTTTTCCCACGCCGCAGACCGGACAAACCTCCAGGGATGAATCAAAAATCTCACCGCATACCAGGCATTTCACCAGAGTGCTCTTTCCTGCTTTCTTCGGATTTTCTTTTTCCTGAAGGGTGCATCCGAAATTGTATCCATATTCATAAGCGTCGATAAGATTGGTCTCACCCGGTTTGAATCTCACCCGGAATCCGTCATCCACCACCTTCATTTTCAGTTGTTTCAAGCGCTCAATAATATGCGGAACACCTTCACCGCTCCATCCATAGCTGCCGAATGCGCTGGCCAGCTTGCCGCCATGGGTTCCCGCAAAAATAGACGTTGTCAGATCCCAGATGGGTTTCAGAGCCTCCCCTACGATAGTCGGGGTTCCGAATAAAATACCATCCGCAAATCCAAGCTCCTCCAGAACTTTTCCCTGATCCGCCTTTACCATATCATATATACGAACGTCGATATCTCCGCTATCCCGGATACCTTCCGCAATTTTCTCAGCCAGCATGCCCGTATATCCGTAAGCACTCACATACGGCATGATCACAGTTTTTCTCGGATTCGGATTCACCACGGTGCTCCACTCTTCATAGGTATCCAGCATGAACCCGATCCTGTCATCCAGCACAGGCCCATGTCCCGGGCAGATCATAACCAGATCCAGCTCCCGCACCCGCGCAAGTGCTTTCATCATATAGGGTTTGAACGGTCCAATGATGCAGTCGTAATAATATTTTGTTGCCCGCATATAGCCTTCCTGATCTGCCACTTTGCTCACAAGAACATCATGGAAGCCATAGTGGGAGCCAAAAGAGTCACAGGTCACCAGAACCTGTTCTTCTTCAATATATGTATACATAGTATCCGGCCAGTGGAGATTCGGCACCACCATAAAGCGAAGGGTCTTATTTCCGAGCTTCATAATCTGGTTATCCTTTACCGGAATCGCTGTAAAATCACCGTTTACAATCTCTTTCAAAAAGCCGATGGCGCAGGCGGTTGCAACGATTTTAAGTCCCGGATTCAGTTCCAGCAGTCTTTCCACACTGCCTGCATGATCCGGCTCCGTATGACTTACGATCAGATAATCGATCCGTTCAATGTCTGTGATTTCTTTCACTTTTTCCAGATAATCATCAAAAAATGCTGCTTTCGCCGTTTCAAAAAGAATGGTCTTGTCTCCGGCCTTCAGCACGTATGAGTTATATGTGGTTCCAAATTCTGTGTACATGATAATGTCAAAAACACGAAGCGTATCATCTACAATACCAACCCAGTAAAAATCATCTTTTAGCTTTAATGTTTTCATATTTGCTGCTTACCTCCTGTGTCTGTTTTTGCTCTGTGTGTTGTCCTATGGTTTTGCCCTATTGTTTTGTTCTATATGGCTGCAAAATTCCCCGTTCATTCTATTCTGCAGCAACCAATGTTAAAACTGTACTGCCGTATGACTGTACAAACACCCTTCCTGTATCTATGTCTTATTTTACTGGAAATACTTCGCTTTTGCAATAAGCAAGTACATCTCCCTGAGATTCTCTGTTTACAAAACCGGTAATCACTTTTCCTCTTTTTTCATATACTAGTGATAAAAGCAATCCTGGTGCCCTTATGAAAAAAAAATATCTCCTTCCTCTGACCCTTCTCTTTTCCCTGATGTTTCTTCTATCCATCAGCTACAACAGGCGAATCGCTACCCGCGTGATCGCCACCAGCAGCACCGTCGGCAGCCGCGAACTTCCCATTTACTGTGTACAGACCGACAAGCCTCAGATTGCCCTGACTTTCGATGCAGCTTGGGGAAATGAAGACACAAAGACCATACTGGATATCCTGGCAAAGCACGAGGTTAAAGCCACATTTTTTATGACCGGCGGCTGGGTCTCCTCTTATCCCAATGACGTAAAAGCTATTCTGGCTGCCGGACATGATCTGGGCAATCACAGCGAGAATCACAAAAATATGAGTCAATTATCCGACCGTGAAAAAACCTCGGAACTGATGACCGTACATAATAAGGTAAAAGAGCTGACCGGATATGATATGTTCCTCTTCCGCCCGCCCTACGGAGACTACGACAATGCGGTGGTTTTAAATGCAAGGGAGAATGGTTATTATCCGATTCAGTGGGATGTGGACAGTCTGGACTGGAAAGATTATGGTGTGGAAGCAATTATCGATACGGTCTGCAATCACAAACATCTGGGAAACGGATCTATCATTTTGTGCCACAACGGTGCAAAATACACTGCTCAGGCATTAGATACCATGATTACCACCCTTAAATCAAAGGGATATGAATTTGTTCCCGTATCACAGTTAATTTTAAGAGACAATTATCATATGGATCATGAAGGGCGGCAGATTCCGGATAATACATCGAGCAGTTAACTTGCATTGGAGTCTGCTTTAAGTAATTTCGATGATTTTGCCGAACCGTGCGAAAAATCTCCGGGAAAGGACAGCCGGCGAGAGAGAAAAGGCAAACCGCATTTCCTGCGATTTGCCCTTTCTCAATCCTGTTACCGGAAATGTTTTTTATAAAATCAAATCTCGTACCAGCAAATCTCATTCGCCTCCAAATGAAGCGGATAACTTTCGCCGTCACCGGTATAAACCACTGTATCCTGCGGCTCATAAGTATTATTTACAACACAGTATTTGCCGTTTTTCACATAAGCATGAACTTCCACGTTGTAGTTTGTGCTGAACCAGCAATAAAGCTGGTCTTCACTGCCGGAGCTCCACAAAATACTGCGGTACAGAATCCGGCTGTTTTCAAAGCTGTAGGGCAAGCCGCTGATATAAACGGCACGTCCTTTTCCATAGCTGTGAGCCGCCATCTGTACTTCCTTCTCGCGCTGGATCAGAACTTCCGTCCCATCCAGTGCATAGATGCTCTTCTGTCCCTCGCCAAAATCAATTTCTCCCGCCGCATCCTGCAGGATAAAATGATCCGGGTGCTCTTCCCAATTGTATTTGTCATAATTCAGCGTAAATCCCGTTTCTTTTTCCACACCGAGGACGCTTGCCATCTGCAGGTAACGGCCCTGATACTGATGTCCGGAAGGCTCACCTACGCCGATCAGGCCGCCGCCTTCATAGACAAATCTTCGCACCGCAGAGGCAATCTGCGGATCTTCCCAGGCGGCACCGCCGGTGTGTGCCGTGTCTCCATCTCCCACGTTCAGAATGACATCGATATTTTTCAATATATCCGGATTTTCTTTCATATCATCAAAACTGATAAACTGAACATCAAAAGGTGCTCCGGACAGGGCTTCAATCACGCCGGCATAGCTGTAATTTTTCTTGTAATACAGGGCATGGTGAACCATATGGCAGCCCCATGCACGCATTTTTCCCCAGCTGTTCAGTACCGCAACCTTTTTTATGCAATACGGGGTTGTCCCTTTGATATTGTCGTAAAGTACGCGGAATTCATTGCAGACGCTCTCAACATAATCGATAAATTCCGGGAAATCCAATGCAAGCTTCAGATAACCGCCATAGCCGATCCGGTCAATGGGGCTTCTTAATATTGCACGTCGGGCAGTCACCCAGTTTTCCCTCGCCTCTTTTACCGGATCTCCTTTTTCGTTAAATGTGTCCGGGAAGAAATAAGGCAGAAACCGGCCTTCTGTGTATTTTACACCTTTAATATCCGAAATAAGCCGCAGGGTGCATCCGTTTCCAACGCTTCCCACCACTGCGTCCAGACCGGCACCGGAAAATTCCGGCATAAAGGGCTCCGTTCCGATCCAGTGATCTCCCAAAAACATCATGGCTTCTTTTCCGTATTCATGGGTAATTTCGACCATCTCACGAATCAGCGCTGCCACTTCCCGTCGCTGGAATGCCATAAAATCTTTGAACTCTTTGCTGGGCACACGATACTGGTTGCAGTAATAGCCCTGGTCAATGATGTATTCCGGTCGGAATTTGTAGCCCACTTCATTTTCAAACTGTTCCAGTATGTACGGGCTGACGGATGCGGAATATCCATACCAGTCCACATATTTTTCCCGCTTCAGTTCATCAAAAACCAGCGTGAACTGATGGAAAAAGGTCGTGTATCGGATGACATTCACATAGGGATGGCTTTCGCAAAATCTGCGCAGCCGCTCCATCGTGTAGCGGTGTGTCTTCGGCTGGCGGACATCAAAGGTGATTTGATGTTCAAAATCTTTCCAGTTATTTACCACTGCATTGTACATATGAACCGGATCCCAGATCAGATAAGCAAGGAAACTTACGGTATAGTCATGAAATGCCTCCGTATTTTGAATCACAACGCAGTCACGCTGCTCATCATATTCCCATTTTTCCACAGGTACCACCTGGCCGGTGGTGCGGTCGATCACTTCCCACCAGCGTTTCGGATCATCATGTTCATTGACTTTCATCAACTCTTCGGAAATTCCCTGCATCAACGCAATTTCCAGCGTCTCACTCACAGCTGTGTGAAATCCGGTCATGATATAGCACTGCTGCACCTCATCCGGGTTGGCCTTGGCCCACTGATTATCTTTTCGCGTCGTATAATAAGTTGCATAGATTTTAGCCCCTGTGCGAATCAGTTCTTCCGGGAACTCCGTTCCGTCACAGTCGCGAATCGCATCCGCGCCCCATCGTTTCAGAATATCAATTGTTTCCGGAACCACATCCAGATTGGTGGGAATCGTAACTCTCCCTTTTGTTTTTTTCGTTATCATAAACCAGTAAATCTCCTCTCTTTATGGTTCTGTATCGTTATTACTCCAATCGTATCTGCGTGATTTTTCCTGCATACAAGTCTATTTCTCTCTTTCCCACATACACCGTCTGATCCTGTTTCGGCATGAACGAGACTTCACATCCCATGTCAGGAATCCATTCCGCCGAAATGAGAAGACCTTTTTCTCCCCGCAGATTTTCAAAAGAAATGCGCTCTTTTTTCCACTTTTCCGGAATTGCCGGAAACAGTTCGATCACTCCGTCCCGCATAGAAAGGAGCATCTCCTGCAGGGCATCTGCCGCATACATGTTGGACTCCAGCGTAAACGGGCGGTAATGAAAAGTAGTATATCCACGTTTTTTGTAATCACCATTTAAGTGGAATCCATTGGATGAGCAAAAGCTTTCCCAAAAAATCCGAAGCTGCTCATATGCCCCTTCTCCATTTTTCTGAACAGAATACAGATGGGACATCCAGACAAAGGAAAAACCGACCCACATACCGGTCCCTAACCGTTCAAAATCCAGAACCGTCGCATCAATGATCTCTTTGTCTGTGTCACAGTTCATAAGTCCAAGAGGACAAACGGCCATAGCATTGGACAAGTGCCGGTGTGATTCCTCCAGGCTTTCATCAGGCGAGATCATCAGCACCTTCTTTTCATTCACTGCTAACTGCGGAAGCTTCTCCAGTATCTGCTTCCACCTGTATTCCTGATGATATTCCAGGCGAATAGAAAAATCAATCAGCGTTTGATAGAGATAACGAAGTAAAGCCAGATCATAATTGCTGTTAGGCGTCACCCAGGCTTCTTTCTCATCATCATGTATTTCCGGTGAGCTGGATACCGGCAGATATAAATATCCGTCCTTCTCTTCCAACAATCCCGTTATACATTTTGCCGTTTCTTCAAAATAGACCCAGGCCTTTTCTTTTAAAAATTTCATGTCCCCGGTATAGCGATAATACAACTCAAAAGACTGGCACAGCCAGATCTGCTGGGTCGGAGACAGAGAATACATGGGCCAGCCCCCTAGAGGTTTCCCGTCAATCGCCATAACGCCGGGAAGACAGATACCTTCTGTCTTATAAAATGTTTTTGCAAATTTTCTTGCGGCTTCCATGGAATCCCAGAGAAAATCAAGGAAGCATTCTCCCTCTTCCAGATGATTGGCCTTGTAAAAATGTGAATAACTCAGCTGGGTGTTTAAATCATTATGATAATCGCCCTTCCAGGGCGGCAGCTCGCCGTTGTCCGCCGTCCAAACTCCCTGAAGGGGCATCGGATATTCACCCTTTCTGGAGCAGGATGCGAACAAATAATTTGCAAGATACCACTGTTTTTCAAATAAAACATCCGGCAAAGAAATGCTGCTTTTTCCCCAGTATTGCTCCCACCATGCCTGATGGGTGCGGAAACATTTTTCGTACCCGGCTTCCAGTTCCTGCCGCAATTCCTTTTCGGCCGCTTCCATCCAGTCCGGTCTGTCATCGGAAGTCACCACCCGGTAAAATGCAAGAGTTTCCTCATCTTTTCTTTGAACCCCCAGAACAATGCCAAACGAATACCCCTCGTCCACTTTCTGTTCAAACCGGAAAAAGGCCGGATTTCCTTCTGTCTTTCCCAGTACCGGAGCCGCATAATGAATCTTTTCCAGACCGCCCTGTGAGATTGTCCGATGCTCAGGATCGTAAGACTCCTCACTCACCTGATCCGAATTTCCAAATCGGGGATTTTCCAGCTTAATCTCAAAGGAATCAGCGGCGCTGCGGACCCGTATCATTCCGCTCTTCGTCACTGCATGGCAGACTGCATCCAGAGAAATCGTCTCTTTTTCTGTCCGGATCTTTAATTTTGCTTCTGCGCGCTCCAGATCCAGTTCCGATTCCACAGCTGTTCCTCCGGCAAATCTGAGGATAATTTTCCCAACCGGAAGCTTTGTCGGGGTCGGATGATTATAAGGAGCATCAAACAGCTTTCGGATTTCCTCTGTTTTTCCTTCCCTGGCCAGATTTACCATGGCTGCATAGGTAAAATCTTCACGTTCTGTATTTAAGGGAACAGAAGTGTCCCATACATCGGTCCGGTCAAGGCTGAAGCGCAGCGCATCGGCATTCCCCCATATGAGTGTGCCGATACGTCCATTTCCCAATGGAACCGCTTCATCCCAATTTTCAATTGCTTTTTCAAATTTTAATTTATGTCTGATCATCGTCATCGATACTGTCTGTTATACAGCCACAGCAGAGCTACTAAACCGGCAAGTCCGATTAACTCTATGAGAAGTCCCTGGAGACCAACATTTCTCTGGCCGATCACTACCAAAGCAATGCAGACACAGAAAATGATCGCAACGAGGATACCAACGATTACTTTTTTTGTGTACTCATTCATAACTGATCCTCCTTAACCTTTCAGTCCGCCGACTGTCATACCTTCTGTCAACTGCTTCTGAACACACATATACAAGATCAAAGTGGGAAGCATTACAATCACAAGTCCTGCATACATCTGACCGTACTGCACGGCAGACTTCTGTGCGGCCATCAGATTCATAAGACCGACCGGCAGCGTTTTCAGTTCCGGTTGGGTCAGCATCGTCATGGAAATAATGTACTCATTCCAGAAGGAAAGGAAGTTAAACAGGATAACCGTAACGATACTTGGTTTTGCCATCGGTATGATGACCTGCACCATCGTTCTGAAATAACTTGCACCGTCAACATAGGCAGCCTCTTCGTAATCTTTTGCCAGTGTCCTGAAATAGCCGGACAAAAGATAGATAGTAAACGGAAGAGCTGTTGCCGCATATACCACTGCAAGGATAAACAGATTATTCAAAAAGAAGGGATTTCCCACCGTCTTGCGCAGAAAAGTATCACCCTCACTTAACATCAGGAAAATCGGTACTACGATATAGTTAACATTGATAAACAGGCCCGCCATAAATAACGTGTTCCAGAATGCTCTTGATTTGAATTTGAATCTTGCAAGAACATAGGATGCAGGAAGCGAGACTACAATCAAAATCACCAGTGCAAGTGCCGTTACCAACACTGAATTCAGCATATAGGATCCCATGTCTGCTTTCTGCCATGCATCCGCAAAGTTCTGGAGGTAGATCCCTTCCGGAAGTGCCCACGGATTTCGGTAGAATTCAACATTTTCTTTTATTGAAGCCATAAATACCCAGAATACAGGTACAATGATGACAATCGCAAGAAGAATCAACGGTATATAAATCAGAACTTTGCTTGCCGCAGAAGTCTCACGGATTGGTCCTTTATTCTTTTTTCTCATTATCCATCCCTCCTTCTAGAACTCAATTTCTTCACGTTTTGTAACCCAGTTCAGAATAGCGGAAAGCGCGAATGAGAATAAGAATACCATAGCACCAATTGCCATACCGTATCCATAAGAGGAGTTGGTATACGCTTCCTGATACATGTAACTCAGGAATACGTGTGATGCACTGTCCGGGCCACCGTTTGTCATTGCTTTTACAAACAGAAAACTCATATTAATCGTACTGATTACAAAGAACGTTAATGTGGTTCTGATGTTTGTCCAGATCAGGGGCAACGTAATCGAGAAGAACTGTTTGATTTTTCCTGCACCTTCCAGGCTGGCTGATTCGTAAAGGCTGGCCGGTACGTTTGCCATACTTGCCATATACATAACCATATAGTAACCGATTGCCTGCCAGATCATGGCGATGACAATACTCCAGATTACCAGCTTTTGACTTCCGAGCCACAGGATCGGATCGGAGCCCTCCCCCCGGAAAAGAGCAAGAATGGAATTCAAAAGGCCCTGATTCGGATCATAAATTGCGGAGAAAATTGCACTGATGATAACAACTGATAAAATATTCGGGATATAAAATACGATTCGGAAGAAATTCTGTCCCTTGATTTTTTCTCTCGTTAAAACCGCTGCAAAAATCAATGCCAAAGCAAACGTCACCACGGTTACGATTACGATCAGAAGAATCTGATTCTGGAATGCACGGTAAAATTTTTCACTCTGGAACAAGGTTTTAAAGTTATTCAGTCCGACAAATGTTTTCTCCGCTGTATAACCGCCCCATTTATACAGAGACATACGGAATACGTCAATCGTCGGCATGATCATGAATATTACAAATAAAATTATAGCAGGAGCTGTACATAAAACGATAAATCGCCCTCTACCCTTCCGTTTATCCATTGGTTCATCTCCAATCTGATTTATTTGTGTCGGCATTTCCGACATAGCGTTTCTTTCACAAAACAAACTTTCCTGTGAGACAAAAACAGCTGGTGCCCTATCAGACACCAGCTGTTATGACAATTACTGTTTAAGAGCCGCTCTGAAAGAATCGTTGTCCTTGATAATCTGTGCTTTCCAGTCGTCAATTGTCTTATCTCCTGTTACAAGAGAGTTGATCGGATCACAGAAAGTACCACGAATTGTAACGCCTTCGATTGATTCTGTAGCTGCAAATGCATCCAATACGGCAATAGCACCTGTATCATAAATGCTGTAGTAAATCTTGTTGTCACCTTCCAGTTTGTCAGTCATACCGGCGATCGGCTGAACAGCACCTGCAGAAGCGAAGATTTCAGCAGCTTTGTCCGAATATAAAAATGCAATAAACTCTTTGCCAAGATCCTGGTTTACGGCGCCGCCCGGCATCCAAACCTGCTCAAACCATGCATAGGAAGCTCTCTCACCGCCGTCTTTTACTGCCGGAAGAGCTGTAAATCCCCACTGGAATCCCTCAGCGCGGGGAGCCTCTGCCATCTCACCGATTACCCAGTTGCCATTCGGCATAAACAGCGCTTTGTTGTCCAGAATCAGCTGCTGGTTTTTCTGGAAGTTATCGTCATTTGCATTGGCAGGTGTTGTAACTTCTGTGTAATCAGCCAGTTTGTCAAGAATTCCGAATACAACATCCGCTTCCGGAGTTTCCCAGATACCTTCTTCATAATTAAGAACCGATTCAAATTTGTCGCCAAAAGCTTCATGCATCAATGCATACAGGAAAGCATCAAAATATCCGGCTGTCGGATACGTAAATAACGCGATTCCCTCTTCTTTTGCTTTGTCGCCCAGTTCCCACATTTCATCCCAGGTTGCCGGAACAGTCCAGCCCTTTTCCTCAAACAGCGCTGCGTTATAGAATAATCCGCAGGGGCTGTAGAACATCGGCATCAGGTATGTTTTTCCGTCACCATATGGGTTTGTGATCGTATTGTCTGTGAAACCGCCAAGAATCTTTTCACCAACGGTTGTTTCCTCTCCGGGCACTGTCATATCCAGCACATCGGTTAAATCAACCAGGTTATTGTCTTTGATAAAGGTTTCTGTCATACCGGATTCAGCACCTACCGCACGCATGATCACGTCCGGATAATTTCCTGCTTTCATATCCGGGGAGATCACATCTTCCAGATTTTTATCTACAGTAAGCTCTACGGTCACACCTTCATGCACTTCCTCAAATGCAGCCGCAACATCCTGCCAGATCTGCGGGCCATAAGCGGTTTCTACTGCTGCAACCTTAACAACTTCCGATCCGCCATCTGCTTCACTGCTGCCGTCTGCTTCACTGCCGGCATTTGCTTTGCCGTCGCTGCCGGAATCTTTACTTCCGCATGCTGCCAGGCCCAGAATCATCGCACCAGCCAAAACAAGACTAAGTAACTTTTTCATTTTCATGTTTTTTTCCTCCTTTTTTTCTGCGATGAACATGTGTGTTCATTACTTTCGTTACTAAAACAAGTATACCTTTCACAGTTTTGTGTACAATTCGTTTGTTGTTACATTTTTTATAATTCTTGCTATCTTTCGGTATTTTTGATAAAATAGACAGTGTAAAGGTTTGTTTTTTATGCACTTTATACATGTTTTTCGACTTTTTTTCTGCTAAAAACACCAATTCACAGGAAGGGAGACAGTTATGAGCCACAATCGTTATAAAATCATTCCTGCAAAAGACCGTATTGTTCGAAGCAACGCAAAAATGCTCTATCTAAGCACTGCAAAATACGACGGCGACTGGCACAGCGTTCCCCATGCCCACACATTCGCCGAACTGTTTTACGTAGTCGGGGGTGTAGGCCAGTTTCGCATTGAATCCGATTTCTACAGCGTATCTGCCGGTGATCTGGTTATTGTCAATCCGAATGTGGAGCACACGGAAACCAGCCTGGATGCCCAGCCGCTGGAATATATCGTTCTGGGCGTAAAAGATCTGGAATTATCCGTAAAAGAAGGGCAGGATAATCGTTTCTGTATCGCACGTTTTAAACGAAAACAGGCAGAAATTCTTTTTTACCTGCGCACAATGCAGCGCGAGATCGAGGCAGAAGCTCCCGGCTATGAGATTATCTGCCAGGATCTGCTGGACGTCCTTGTGATTTATCTCATGCGTCAGACAGACTTTTCTGCGAAACTGACTCCGATACCAAAACAGGCCAGTCAGACCTGTTCTGTGGTACGCCGCTATATTGATACCCATTACAAAGAAGATCTCTCACTGGAAGAGCTGGCTAAAATTGCCCATGTCAGCAAATATTATCTGTCCCATACATTCAGCAAAGAATACGGCATATCACCCATGAGCTATCTTTCCATGCGCCGCATTGAAGAGAGCAGAGAGCTGCTGGCCACCACTGATTTCCCGCTGACGGAAATCGCACGTTTTCTGGGTTTTTCCTCCGGAAGTTATTTTTCCCAGAGTTTTCGGAGGCAGGAGGGTATATCTCCACGGGAATACCGAAGTATCCATTGTTCCGGACAGGGAAATCAATAATATACTGCTTGAAGGAACGGTTTTGACGATCATTTATATAGAAACAATTCTGACCGAAAAGGAAAAAGCCGGAGGCAGATCACTCTGCCTCCAGCTTTTTCATACGTTTATAGCAATATTCAATAATGTCTTTTCTCGTGATGATTCCTATAAAATTATTTTTATCATCCACAACCGGAACGTAGTTCTGATTCATAGCCTTCTCGATCAGATCTTCCATGTTCGTCTCAATATGTACCGGCTGGTAATGGGTTCTCCGGGCAAAGGAAGTAATGGGAATCTCCTCCGTGTCTTTCAGAGAAAGACCTTTTTGCTCCTTCATTCCCCACAGAAGATCCCCTTCTGTAATAGATCCCACATATTTTCCGTTGCGGCCGATCATGGGAATGCAGGAGTAGCGATGATAATGCATCTTTTCCAGCACTTGCCGAAGATTGTCATCGTCATAGATATAAGCGACATCCTCCTTCGGTGTCAGAAAAAACAAAATATTCATATACGGCACCTCTTTCATTTCAGTCAGCAGCTTACCTTTTCACAGCTTGCTTTTCTTAAGAAAATTGTACCATATTTTCACTGAAAAGTCCCGGAAATAAGTGTTAAAAGTCTATAAAGATATCGATGCGTCGTGTTTTGCCGTCTGCCTTAAGCAGTCTCCTCAAAGAATACTTTATGCCAGGTCAAAAAGGCAAATACGGTCCAGATTTTACGGCTGTTATCCTTACGGCCTGCCTTGTGCTCTTCCATCAGTGCAACAAGCTTTTCTGTATGGAAAAACTCTTTTGCCGCATTACTGGTAAACATCTCCAGGATCTCACTGTACCAGGGTTCTTCTTTGATCCAGACACGAATAGGTACCGGGAATCCCAGTTTTTTACGCTCCGCACTGTCATGTGGCAGACATCGTTCCGTCGCTTTGCGGAACAGATATTTTGTCTGATGGTCTCTGACCTTTGCTTTTGTTGGCAGACATCTGGCCAGTTCAAAAACATCACGATCCAGGAACGGTACACGCAGTTCCAGAGAATGCGCCATACTCATCTTGTCCGCTTTCTGCAGGATATCCCCCGGAAGCCAGTAATTCAGGTCAATGTACTGCATCTTATTCATGTCTTCCAGTTTTTCCACTTTTTTATAAGTAGTTTTCAGCAGATCATAACTGGATTTTGCCGGTGTTTTGTTAACCAGCAATTCTCTGCGTTCCTCATCACTGAAAATGTGTGCATTTCCGATAAAACGCTCTTCCACATCCTTGGACGCACGAATGATGTAATTCTTTCCTTTTACATCCGGCAGCTTTTCCGCAACTTTCGCCATGGCTTTGCGAAGTCCCTTGGGCAGCCAGCTCAGATATTTCAGATCATGTGGCTCCAGATAAATGTTGTATCCCCCGAACAGCTCATCAGATCCTTCTCCTGACGTGACAACTTTTACGTACTTTGCAGCTTCCTGAGCCACAAAATACAGAGCAATACCGGCAGCATCTCCGCTGGGTTCATCCAGATGGTACATAACCTTCGGGATCGACTCCCAGTATTCCTCTTTGCTGATGATTTTTGTGTAATGTTCCAGACCCAGCTTTTGCGCCAGTTCCCGGGCATAGCTGATCTCACTGTACTTGTTATGATCATCCAAAAAGCCTACGGTAAAGGCTTTTTTCCCGGTAAATTTTGCAGCAATATAGCTGGAATCCACTCCGCCGGAAAGGAATGCGCCAACTTCAACGTCCGCTACCATGTGGCGTTTTACAGATTTATCCATGGTTCGGTCGATCCGGTCAATGATTTCATCGTCGGTTCCCATGTTTTTCGGTGTCAGCGTGGGATCAAAATAACGCTCTATCATTGTTTCTCCGTCTTTCCACGTCAGGAAATGGCCCGGCATCAGACGATAGACACCTTTAAAGAACGTTTCCTCAAGAGGAGAATACTGGAACGAAAGATACTGTTCCAGGACTTCCTGATTTACTTCTTTTTTAAATCCCGGGTATTCCAGAAGGCATTTAATCTCCGATGCAAACACAAAGGCACCGTCGATCACAGTATAGAAAAAGGGCTTAATTCCGAAGAAATCTCTGGCCGCGAAGAACTTTTTCTCCTTCTCATCCCAGATACCGAATCCGAACATACCGCGTATTTTCTGAACCAGATCCGTGCCCCAGGACTCATATCCATGAAGAAGCGTCTCCGAATCCGAATGGTTGGCAAACGTATGTCCAAGTTCTTTCAGCTCTTTTCTCAGCTTTTTATAATTGTAAATCTCGCCGTTAAATACAAGTGTCAGCGTTCCGTCCTCGTTGTCCATAGGCTGTGTGCCGTCTGACAAATCGATGATACTCAATCTGACGAAACCCAGAGCCGCATCATCCGTGATATGAACTCCTTCCGAGTCCGGTCCGCGGTGCTTCATGGCCCGCATCATGGATCTTAAGATGGCCTCTTTGTTCTCTTTTGTCTCATTACTTCCTAAAAATCCACAAATTCCACACATAGTTTTCTCCAAATTATTCTGTTGACATGATTAGTAATAACAATGCTATTTTACACTTTCCAGCGAAAAAGTCAAATATTCACGCTGTAAATTGGGCAAATTTACGGTAAATCAGAGAATTTTACAAAAAGTCTTACGAGATCAGCCCTTTTTTGTAACAGAATACTGCAAGCTGCGTCCGATCTCTTAATTCCAGTTTGTCCAGAATCTGACTCAAATAATTACGCACCGTGCCTTCACTTAAAAATAATTTTTCCGCGATTTCACGGTTGCTGAAGCCTTCTCCCACCGCCCGGATGATATCTGCCTCCCGCTGGCTGATTCCGTATTCCTCACAGGAAAATTTTTCTTTGTGTTCCAAAAGGTTGGGGAGTTTCTGCATGACCTCATGCCCGAAAACCGTCTGTCCGTTAACCACTGCATGAAGAGCCGGATAAATGCTCTCATAGTCCTGTTTCAGCAGATAACCCTTTGCACCGATCTTCAGTGCCCGGATAATATATTCATCATCGGAGAATGTGGTCAGCAAAAGAATCTTCGCATCCGGCCAGCAGTTCAGGATCTCCTGAGATGCAGTCAGTCCATCCATCTCTTTCATGCGGATATCCATCAGAAGGACATCCGGATGATACTCTCCGTAAAGAGAAATAGCCTCCCGTCCATTGGCTCCAACCGCAGCCACTTCCATATCTGCCTGCGTTTCCAGTATGATTTTCAGTGACTGAGAAACCAGAAAATCGTCATCAACAATTACTATTTTCATTTACCCGTCCTTTCGTGGAACGGTGATAAAAATGCAAAATCCCCGATCTGAAATAATCTGGAAATTTCCATTCAGGATTCTCACACGTTCCTTCATATTTTTCAGCCCGATTCCCCGATCTGCCTGTACGCTGCCGTCCGCGAGCGAAAACATGCTTCCGGCTGTGCCGTTGTCCTTGATGATCAGCTGGTACATGGCCGGATGGGAACGGGCAGTAATCTTTACTTCTGTAGCATTACTGTGTTTTCTCACATTTACCAGCGCTTCTTTTACAATGGCAACAAAACAGTATTTTACGCTCTGAGGGATACGTACACCCATATCATAAACCAACCGGACCGGACAGAACTCAAATTCCTGTATCAGGCCGGACAGCACTTCCTCCAGATTTATGGATTCATCATGAAGATCATGGATACTCTCACGGATGCTGTTCATGGCAGTGGAGAGAGACTCTTCCAGCTGCATTAAGGGAACCCGAAGATTTTCTTCCTTATTAATCGTTTTCAGAGCTCCCACCATAATAAGTGTCCGTGATAACAGATGTCCCACATTGTCATGGATCTCCCGGGCGATTCGATTTCGTTCTTTCAGTATGGCAGAATATGTCTCTGCATCCTGCTTTTCGATCAGATTCCTGTTTTTTTCGGTCAGCAGAAGCGTCCGTTCTGTGGAATCATCCCGCAGCTTTCGGGATTCTTCTGTAAGTTTCAGGTATCGCATGCTTTTCCGGCAAAGCCATCCGGCAAGAATCACTCCCAACAAAATCACAAACAATGATCTCGGTTCATATGCGTCTGCTTTCATCGATAACGGAAGGATCCAGGTCAGCAATACTGCCGTACTATTCTGGTAGAATACCCCATAAGCGATCAGCGGAAAAAAGATCAGCAGCGAAGGATAAAAACAGGCGATCACAGCCACAGATATTCCTATAATCCGGCCTGCATAGGGTTCTTTGCCAAGATAGCATATACATGCCGCAATAACGCCTGTCAGCAGAGCCAGCACGTAGTCTTCGCTTTTGCCAAGGAAAAATATTCCGGCTGCACTGTATAAAAGCAAAAACAATTGATCGATCAGTACACTCATAGCATTCTCCCTCCGGAACATGTCAACCTCTATATTTTCCAGTGTTCCTCATACCAGACCTCAGACATCAGAATCATTGTGTTATGGTTAATATACCATTTTTTACAAAAGAAAAAAAGATGACATTTGTCATAACGCAGTTGTGACGAAACTCACTACCCCTATTTTGTGATTCTGGTATACTGAAGATATCCTTAAGAAGAGGATCCCGGTTTTTGCAATTCAGCACCTGTGTCAGATCGTTCCGGCAGCATAACCGGTTCTGCCGCACTGCATCCTGTACACAGCATCCAAATATGTATCAAATGAAAGGAGTTTCCTATATGATTAAAATTCAAAATCTGGTCAAACGTTACGGCGATCTGGTCGCTTTAGATCACCTGAATCTGGAAATACAGGACGGTGAGATCTTCGGTCTTCTCGGCCCCAACGGTTCCGGAAAGACCACGGCCATCAACTGTATTTTGTCCCTTCTGAAATATGACAGAGGAACCATCGAGATCATGGGGAAAGAAATGCGTCCGGACCGATACGATATAAAAAGAGAAATCGGCGTTGTCATGCAGAACGTTGCGGTATTTGAGCAAATGAGCGTGGAAGAGAATATCTCCTATTTTTGTGGCCTGTATGTGCCAGATCGCAAAAAATGCAAAGAACTGACCGAGGAGGCCATTCGTTTTACCGGGCTGGAAGATTTTCGAAAGACCCGACCCAAAAAGCTTTCCGGCGGTCTTCTCAGACGTCTTAACATTGCATGCGGAATCGCACACAAGCCCAAACTGATTATTATGGATGAGCCCACCGTAGCAGTTGACCCCCAGAGTCGCAACAAGATTCTGGAAGGAATCGTTGAACTGAACCGTCAGGGATCAACGATCATCTATACGTCACATTACATGGAGGAGGTTGAGCAGATCTGCACCCGCATAGCCATCCTGGATCATGGCCGCTGCCTTGCCCTGGGAACAAAAGAAGAGCTGAAGAGCATGGTCAGAAGCGACCATCCGGAATCTCTGACACTGAATGATGTGTTCCTGAACATTACCGGCAAAGAACTGCGCGACTGACAAATATCCCGGCAGCCCCTGCACACATATTGTACTTTATTTTCAACAGTAAAGGAGAATTTATGTTACATTTACTTCGCTACAGCATTTTAAACTCGGCTCGCAACCGGATTACCATGTTCTGGTCACTGTTGTTTCCCATTATTCTCGGTTTCTTTTTCCATCTCGGTTTTTCCGGTGCCAATGATTCCGAAATACTGGATTCCATTCCTACCGGTGTCGTGACCATGGATTCTTCCCATGAATCCGACGGATTTTCAATCTTTCTGGAGCAGATGGACGGGGATACTCTCACATTGACTTATTTCGATACGGAAGAAGATGCCGCTAAAGCTTTAAGTGCCAAAGAGATATCCGGATACTTTATAAACCGTGCAGATCGCTCTTTGATCGTTAACGGGACCGGCTTAAATGAGAGCATCCTCACTCAGATCATGAATTGTTATACACAAAACGAATCTATGATTCTGGACATTGCCGCTTCTCACCCGGACAAATGGAAAGATGCCATTGCATCCATTGAAGGCTACACCACTTACGTGGAAGAAACATCCCTGGGAGGACAGTCTCTGGATAGTTTTATCACTTACTATTTTGCTCTGATCGGTATGGCATGTCTCTACGGCTGTTTTCTTGGTCTGGATAAAGCGCTCCAGCTTCTGGCTTACAATTCACCGCTGGGTGCAAGGCGCTGTGTGACACCAACTCATAAACTGAAACTGATTTTTACCGACTGGCTGGCTGTTGTGATCCTTCACTATATTAACCTTCTGATCTTGCTGTTTGTGATCCGTTTTATCTTTCATATGGATCTTGGCAGCCGGTATGGCATGATTCTGCTGATTGCACTCATGGGAGATATCATCGGTGTATCTCTGGGCTTTTTGATCGGATGTGCCATTAAAGCAAAAGAGGGGATAAAAATAGGCATCATGATTGGCGTTACCATGACCTTCTCTTTCGCAGCAGGACTTATGTTTTCCGATGTGAAGATGGTGATCGAAAAGCATGCGCCTCTTTTCAACCGTGTTAACCCGGCAGCGCTGATTTCCGATGCTTTTTACTGCATTTCTATCTATGACAACCCCGAACGGATGGCAACATGCCTTCTGATTCTCAGTATCATGAGTGCCGCTCTGATTCTGATAAGCTTTTTCATAACAAGGAGGGAACGATATGACAGTATTTAAAGGCTATATGAAAGTCATAACCAAGACCCTTCCGCAGATACTCATGTACTTCGGTATTTTTCTTGCCATCTATCTTATGATATCTCTGACGGAAGCAGATTCTCCTGTGACGGACTTTTCCGCCAAACGTCTTTCGGTATCGGTGATTGATTATGACGGCGGAGTACTGGCAGAAGGCCTGACCCGATATATCGGTCTTCAGCACGATCTGGTATCACTTCCGGATGACAACAACACGCTTCAGGAAGAATTGTTTTACCGCAACATTGAATACATCGTCTATATACCGGAAAATTTTGAACAAGTATGTCTGGAAGGGAAGCAGCCGCTGGAAACCGTCAAAGTTCCGGATTCCTATTCCGGCTTTTATGTAGACCGGTGTATCGATCAGTATATGAATCAGATTCAGGTTTATCATTCTGCCGGCTATACACTGACGGAATCGGTCGATAAAGTCATTGCCTCGCTGGAAAAGAAACCGGATGTACGCTTTCTGGATGTGGAAGCCGCAGTGGTCCCTCAGTTTTACTACCTGTTCCGCTTTCTTCCATACCTGATGATCGCGATTATGTGCTACGGAGTCAGCACGGTGATCGTCACGTTCCGGCAGCGTGATATGCGGATGCGCATGAACTGTGCGCCTGTCTCTCCCATATCACAGAGTTTTCAGGCAATTCTGGCATTTGCCCTGCTTGGTACCATTTACCTGATCGCATGCCTTCTCCTGGCTTTCCTGCTGGACGGAAAAGAACTGCTTCAGGCATCGCATCTGAATTATTACATCATCAATGCGGTGCTCTGCACGGGATTAAGCCTGGCTCTTGCTTTCTTTGTGGGGATGATGGCAAAAAGCGCTGTGATTATTACCAATATCGTAAATGTTCTCTCCCTTGGACTGTGCTTTTTGGGCGGGGTTTTTGTCCCTCTTGATTTTCTCAGCGAGGGTATAACAAAAATGGCCCAGTTCCTTCCTGTCTATTGGTATATACGCATCAACGACACACTCATACAGTTCCCTGAACTGACAGAAACGACACAGGCCACCGTAAATCGTGGAATCCTGATTCAGGTTGTCTATATTATCGCACTGATCTGCATTGGACTGGTGGCGGGACGCATCCGCTCTCAGGATTCGGCAAAGGTGTGAAAGCCGCCCTTTTTCACCGGACAGTAAAATCTTATCAGGAGCGAAAACACTCCTGCCACAATCGTGCTATGGGCAATCCAACCACATTGTTATAGTCTCCGCAGATGGATTTGATAAATCTGGCGCTTATGCCCTGGATGGCATAGGCGCCGGCTTTGTCCATGGGCTCTTTCGTATCGATATATTCCAGTATTTCTCTTTCTGCTAAGGGATACATGGTCACATCGGTTTTTTCGGCAAATACTGTCACTGTATCCGTTTCTCTGTTTGTTTCCTCTTTTGTCCCACTGATCGTTTTCCCGGCCGTTTCATCAGGAGAATCTCTTCTGCATTGCGGACAGTTCCCGGATTCCTTCCACTCAGCACCCTTTTCATTCAATGTTATCACGCAGACACCGGTATATACTTGATGGGTCTTTCCCTGAAGTATCGTAAGCATACGCTTAGCATCCGCTTCATCCGCCGGTTTTCCGAAAATCTCCCCATTATATACAACGACGGTATCCGCTCCGATAATTCTCAACGTAGGAAACTGCGCCCCGCTTTCTTTCGATAACTCCGCTCCAGCCTGCCCGTAAGTTCTGCGGAGAATATGGTCTCTGACTTCGGAAGCTTTCTGAACAGCAAGCTCTTTTACCACTTCTTCGGGGTCCGTTTTCGTAACAATCTCCTCACCGCAGGATGGAATAATGTCAAAATCCAATCCTAGCTGCTTCAATAATTCACTTCTCCTCGGTGATGCCGAGGCTAATATAATCTGCTTCATGTTCTGTCTTCCAATCCTTTTCCATCTCAAAAATCACAGTTTCAGGTTTTTAAAAGCGTCTGCAAATGCATTGTTAAGCGGTTCCTGCGCCTCTTTTTTCTGTTTTTTCATATAATTCTGCACATCACGCCTGCTCACACCGGCACCTTCTTTTTGCCGCCGTTCCTGAAATTTATTCAGACGCTCTTTGTGCCCGCAGCCACAGACAAAAGTCGCATTATCACCCTTTCCGATCATTTCCATTTTCTTATGGCAGACCGGACACCGGGCATTAGTCACTCTGGACACGGTCTCACGATAACCGCATTCCCGATCCTGGCAAACCAACATTTTCGCATTTTTTCCATTGACAGCCAGGAGGCGCTTACCGCATTGCGGACAGATCTTGTTGGTCAGATTATCATGACGGAACGTTCCCTCGCCGGTTTTAATCTGATCCAAAATCTCTTCCGTGTAATCCCGAATGTCATGCATAAACCGACTGCTCTTCAGCTGGCCCTTTGCGATCTTTGACAAACGCATTTCCCATGCAGCCGTCAGCTCTGGCTTTTTCAGATCTTCCGGAACCAGTTCCAGCAATTGTTTCGCTTTTGAAGTAATACAAATCTCATTTCCTCGCTTTTCAATCATAAAGCCGGAAAAAAGTTTCTCAATGATATCAGCTCTGGTGGCAACTGTACCCAGCCCGCCAGTCTCCCCCAACGTCTTTGCCATCTGTTTATCCTTGGATTCCATATATTTTACCGGGTTCTCCATGGCGGACAGAAGAGTGGCTTCGGTGAAGCGTGCCGGCGGTTTCGTTTTTCCATCCGTTCGGCGAATTACCATATTCCGAAATACCTGGCCTTTTTTCAAAGACGGCAGCGTCTGTTTTTTCAGTTCCGTCCCATCCGATTCATCTTCATCGATTTGTTCTTCATAGACGCTGCGCCATCCATTCTCTATGATCACATTGCCTTTTGCAAAAAAGGGTTCCCCGGAAATCTCTGCAGTCAATATGGTCTCCTCATATAAGCAGGGAGGATAAAGGACAGAAAAGAAACGGCGAACTACCAGATCATAGATCCTTTTTTCCTCGTTTGTCATATGGGTAAAATCCGGTGATTCTTCGGTGGGGATAATCGCGTGATGGTCACTGACTTTGTCATTATTTACAAAAGAAGGCTTTCCCTCTATTTTTGCTGTCAGCAGCAGCCCGGCCATCTTTTTGTATATGCCCACGGCACATGCACGCACCCGGTCTTTCAGCGTTCCCACCACATCCGAGGTCAAATATCGGGAATCCGTTCTTGGGTAAGTCAGAACTTTGTGATTCTCATACAATCGCTGCATGATATTCAGAGTCTCCTTCGCCGAGTAGCCAAAACGCTTATTCGCATCCCGCTGAAGCTCTGTCAGATCGTACAGAAGAGGCGAATAGGACTTCTTCGCCTTTTTCTCCACCTGAACGACTGTCATGGGCTCTCCCTTGCACTTTGCCAGCAGTTCATCGATCCGTTCTTCTGAAAAGGTGCGGTAACTGCCGCTTTTCTTATCTTTCCAGGTAAAAGTCACCCCTTCCGCCAATGCGGTCATGCCAAAATAAGGCTCCGGCGAAAAAGCACGGATCTCCTCTTCCCGCTTGGCGATCATAGCCAGCGTCGGTGTCTGAACACGGCCGCAGGAGAGCTGCGCATTATATTTGCAGGTCAGAGCGCGGGTTGCATTTAAGCCCACCAGCCAGTCTGCCTCAGCTCTGGAGACTGCCGCATAATACAGATTATCATATTCTTTCGCATCTTTCAGATTGGCAAATCCGTCCCGGATTGCCTTATCCGTCACCGATGAGATCCAGAGTCTTTTGCATGGCTTCTGGCATTTCGCTTTTTTCAGGATCCAGCGAGCCACAAGTTCTCCTTCCCGGCCCGCATCTGTTGCAATCACGATATCCGCCACATCGTTCCGGTACAGCTGCGCTTTTACCGCATTGTACTGCTTTGCGGTCTGCCGGATCACTTCTATATCCAGATGCTCCGGCATCATCGGAAGGTCTTCCATCTTCCACTCTTTATATTTGGGGTCATAATGTTCCGGGGCAGCCAGTTCCACCAGATGGCCCAGGCCCCAGGTTACAATATATCTATTTCCTTCGATAGCACCGTTTATATTCTTTTTGCAGCCCAGCACCCGGGCAATATCCCGCCCAACGGAAGGCTTTTCTGCAATAACAAGGGTTTTGCTCATAATTTCCTCCAGATATCTATATTTACATTAAGTGCACTGTTCGTGTATGGTACTGATTCACTCAGTGCCCCTATTATACTACAAAAACGGCGGACTGTCATTCATGGACAGACCACCATTTTTTGTATCTGTAAAGATTAAAATTTTTTCTTGAATTTTATTCTCATTCTGATGTATAATACCCACGTCGTGCAGCAGAATGCGTAAGTCCAGATTTTCTGGATTTGCGCATTCTTTTTTTGTTCTGACACCAGTCTCATAAGTAAATCTTTTCATTGTAAAACCGGAGGTAAATAAAATGGAACAAACGAATCAATCTTTTCTTGCCACTGAAAAGGTCGGCAAACTCATGCGTAAATACGCCATACCATGCATCATCTCTCTGCTCGTGGGGGCACTTTACAATATTGTCGACCAGATTTTTATCGCCAATGCAACTTATCTTGGCTCATACGGAAATGCCGCCAACACAGTTGTTTTTCCGCTTACGGTCATCGCGCTCGCAATCGCAGTCATGATTGGTGACGGATGCTGTGCTTTCGTCAGTCTGAATCTTGGAAGAAAGGAGCCTCAGGACGCAACGCGCAGCGTGGGTAACTCAGTCATTCTGACTATTGTTTCCAGCCTTATTCTGTGTGCGGTCTATCTTATCTTCAGCGATCAGATCATTACCATGTTCGGAGGCACCGTAAATGCGGAAACATTTGCGCATTCAAAAGAATACTTTTTCTACATTACACTTGGTATTCCGTTTTATATGTTTGGTCAGGCTATGAATCCAATCATTCGTGCAGATGGTAATCCAAAATTTGCAATGATCTCCACGCTCGCCGGCGCGGTTGCCAATATTATTCTTGACCCGATCATGATTTTCATTTTCAAATGGGGCATGATGGGTGCAGCCGTTGCAACCGTAATCGGTCAGATTATCACGGCGGTCCTGGCAATCTGGTATCTGCTCCACACGAAGACAATCCGGCTGACAAAGACTGATTTTTCGTTAAAAATCGATATTGTTTCACGAACTCTGACTCTCGGAGTCTGCAGTTTCCTTTCACAGATTTCCCTGGTGGCAGCCATGGCTGCTATCAATAATATGATCCGCAAATATGGTGCCCTCGATGCCATCTTTGGTCAGGAACAGTTTGCGCAGATTCCTATGGCAGTAGTAGGTATCGTAATGAAATTCTTCCAGATTGTCATATCGATTGTTGTGGGTATGGCTGCCGGATGCATTCCTATCGTTGGCTACAACATGGGAGCCGGCCACAACGAGCGGGTTAAAAGCCTTTTTAGTCGGCTTCTGACTGCGGAAGCCTGCGTGGGCGCAGTAGCATTTATTATTGTAGAATTCTTCCCGCAGCAGCTCATTAATATCTTTGGTGCTGCAAACGAAAGTATCTACTATACTGAATTTGCTGTAAAGGCATTCCGCACTTACCTGTGTATGGTAATTCTGGCCTGCATAAATAAAGCAGCCTTCATCTTTCTTCAGGCCATGGGAAAAGCAGCCGCATCTACCATGTTGTCTCTGATTCGTGAGATTGTATTTGGTGTGGGACTCGCTCTCCTGCTTCCGCTCTTCTGGGGGCTGGACGGTGTACTTTATTCCATGCCCGTATCCGATGTATTGACTTTTATCGTTTCCGTTATTGTGATACTGATGACATATCGGCAGTTGTCCGGGACAAGAACAAAAAAATCAAATATTGAATAAGGGGCAAAGAAAGCAAAGTGATCGAAATCACTTTGCTTTCTTTTTCCAAATCATCGATTCTTTTTCTGCCTAAGGGATATCGATCCCTCACTCCACAACCACTCCCTGAAATCCTTTTAACGTAATCGTATTATTTTTCAACTCCAGATCCTCATAGTTGTTGATCAACACCCGTGTCGGAATCTCTTTCAGATTCAACGACACCGGCTCATTCTGATAGTTGGCCAGTACCAGAAGTTTTTTCTTATCGGTTACCCGATAAAAGGCAAATACGTTGTCCATGTCTTCGAAGACCGGAACCATCTTCCCATAAACCACCACATCTTCATATTCCGGATTTTTTCTGAGGCGGATCAGTTCCTGATAAAAGGAGAATACGGAATCTTTTCGTCCAATCTGATCTTTCGCATTGATTGTTTTATAATTTGGATTGACCGGCAGCCACGGTTTCCCGGTTGTAAATCCGGCGTTTTCTCCGTCACTCCACTGGAACGGTGTTCTGGCATTGTCTCTGCTCCGGAAGGTACAGGCACGAAGTGCTTCCGCCTGGGAACAGCCGGCATTCAAAGCCACCTGGTATTCATCCTTTGTGCTGATATCGTCAATCTGCGATATATCAGAAAACACAGTATTTTCCATTCCCAGTTCCTGTCCCTGATAAAGAAACGGCAGCCCCTTTCTCATGAACATGAGCATACCCAGCATTTTCTTTCCTTCTGTTGTCTGCCCTTCTTTCGGAAGGTAACGGCTGACTCCCCGGGGTTCATCGTGATTCTCAATAATATTAGCCATATAACCGATGCCTTCACATTTTGCCTGACTTTCGAATATCGTGTCCCGATACAGATTCGGATCAATGGCTTTTAAATCAAACCAGCCCTTTTCACTCCCCCCGAGCATTTCCGTGGAGAAATCAAAAATACTGGAAAAACAGCCATGCTCTCCGATGTACGCTTCCAGCGCACACGGATCATAATTGAACAGCTCCGCAATGCTGAATGCATCATGTTTTGCAAATGTTTCCCGGTTCATTTCCTGAAGAAATTCCAGCACTCCATTCGCATGCTCAAGCATATGATGAGCACTGCACATGCCGTCATCACGGTCTGCAGGATAATCAGAAAAAGTAAGATCCTTTTTGATATTGATAATTGCGTCAATCCGAAAACCGGCAAGCCCCTTATCCAGCCACCAGTTCATCATCTTATAGATTTCCCGGCGCACGTCAGGGTTTTCCCAGTTCAGATCCGGCTGTTCCTTTGCAAACATGTGAAGATAGTATTTGTTTTTTGTTCCCGGCACCTTCTCCCATACACTGCCTCCGAAATAAGAACGCCAGTTACATGGCGGCTCACCGTTTTCCTTTCCTTCCCGGATGTAAAAATAGTCACCGTATGGGCCGTCCGGATCCGCCATAGCTTTTTTGAACCATTCGTGCTGGTTCGAACAGTGGTTGACAACCAGATCCATCAATATCGATATATTTCTCTTTTTGGCTTCCTCAAGCAGTTCTTCCATCTCTTCCATATTGCCGAAAAGCGGATCAATATTATAGTAATCGGAAATATCATAGCCCTGATCTACAAAAGGCGAACTGTAAATCGGCGAAATCCATACGATATCCACGCCCAACCGCTTTAGATAGTCCAGTTTTCCGATAATCCCGCGAAGATCGCCAATACCATCACCGTTTGAATCGCAAAAGCTTTTCGGATAAATCTGATATGCAACTTTATTATGCCACCATTGCTTTTTCATACAAAAAACCTCCCTGAAATATCACATAGTAACAGCATACTCCAGGGAAGTCTTTTTTTCTTACTCTATCTTGATTTTGAATTACATTATTTTGACATTTTCATGCGTTTACGGTACTCTGACGGGAGACATCCTTCCCTTTTTCTGAACACCGAGATAAAATTACCCATGTGATTGAATCCGCAGTCCATAGCAATATTCATGATGGCATCATTTCTGTAAATCAGTTCTTCTTTTGCCTTTTCAATCCGATACTCATTCAGATACTCCACCGGTGTTTTTCCCAACATTTTCTTAAAAAAACGGCAGAAATACTGCTCATTCATGCTCACCAGCCCGGCCATATCACGGATTCTTATTTTCTGCCCATAATGAATCCGTATGTATTCCAGTATGATTTTCAGATATTCTGCCCGATAATCTTTTTCCTTGATCCGGTCATCAATCAGATTTTTCTCCTCCAGAAGAGCAACCATATCAAGCAGGGCACTTTTTACCCGCAGTACATCATGGGAGGCAATCGTCTCTGTCTCCTTGCGGAATATTGTAATAATACGGTTATATTCTTCTTTTATATCTCTGCCGATATCGGAGTCCGCCCGGATGATTCGCGGAAAAGATTTCTCTCCCTGAGCAAGAGGCCCCAGCAGCATGCGCTGCCCCGGGTCTTCCCTGGCAAATTTCAGCAGCTCCAGGTCAAACACAATCGCACTCTCCCGAAAGGATTCGCCTTCCAGATGGATACAGTGCAGTTCTTCCGGATTCACAAACACAAAACATTCCTCTGTTATAATAAATGGCTCCATGTCGATTTCCATGTGGCAGATGCCGCCATTAAAATGTATTATTTCCATATTGGTGTGCCAGTGATGATTCACCAAAAGCGGTCCTGCCGCCTCACTGTGCAAGTAAATGGCACAGGGAAAATCCACTGTGCCATGACGCCTTCTCTCAAGTAAATATTTGTTGTTTTTCAAGACATTTCTCCCAACAATCAGGCTCTGTTCCTCTTCAACTTAAAACCGGAGTCTAAACAGGCCATTTTTTTACAAAATACCGTACATAATCAAGCTTACGATAGTCGTTGCCATGGCGATACCGATCAGAATCGCTACAGATGCCTTTTTGATGTCGATGCCAAGCAGCGATGCAATGAGTGAACCGGTCCATGCACCGGTTCCCGGAAGGGGAATGCCCACAAAAAGCAGCAGTCCAATAAATTCGCCCTTGTCCAGAGCACTGCTCTTATTCATGGCTTTTGCTTCCAGTTTCTTCACAACCGGCCCCATCAGTTTTGTCGGGCGAAGCCAGGAAAAAATTTTTTTAATAAACAGCAGGATAAAGGGAATCGGAAGGATATTTCCGATTACCGAAAAGAAAATCGTCGATCCCAGCGTCATCCCCAACAGCCTTCCTACAACAATCCCGCCTCTGCATTCCAGAAACGGCATCAACGAAACAAGAAACGTAACCGCCTCAGCCGGAATATACTGACCCAGCGTATTGGCGAACCAGGTTGCTATGGCGTCCATAAAACCTCCTTAATAACTTCAAATACTCCCCGGAGCCTTCACTCCTGTTTTTAAACTACTTAAATTCCGTTTTCCGTACTATTTTAAATACTCTCTCAAAAATGCAACGAATTTTTCCATCTCTTCCTGAGTTCCGATGGTAATCCGCAGATAATCATCAATGCGAGGCTTATTAAAATAGCGCACGTAAATATGGGCTTCCCTGAGTGCCGCAAAGATTTCTTTTGCATGCACCCTGGCATGTCTGGCAAAAATAAAATTCGCCTTTGACGGGTGGAAGGAAAAGCCCAGCTTTTTCAGTTCCTCTGCGGTCCATTCCCTTGTTTCCTGTATTTTACGCACGGTTTTTTCAAAGTATGCCTGATCTTCCAGCGCAGCCACCCCGAGTTCAATGGAAGTGCGGTTCATCGTATAGGAATTAAAAGAGTACTTCACATCGTTCAGATACTTGATCAGAACCTCATTTCCCAATGCATAACCAATACGCATACCGGCCATGGAACGGGACTTAGAGAAAGTCTGTACTACCAGCAGATTATCGTACTTTTCAATCAGCGGCAAAGCAGACTGCGCGCCGAAATCCACATACGCCTCATCTACAACCACAATGCTGTCCGGATTGTGTCTCACAATATCCTCCACATCCTGAAGCGGAAGCTCTGCTCCTGTGGGCGCATTGGGGTTGGGGAATATGATACCCCCGTTTTCCTTATAATAGTCTTCTTTTACTATCTGAAAGGCTTCATTCAGAGGCTGGCATTCATAAGGTATTCGAAGCATGTCCGCCCAGACATCATAAAACGAATAGGTAATGTCCGGAAACAGAATCGGCTTTTCGGAATTGAAAAAGGTCATAAAAACCATTGCGAGCACATCATCCGAACCAACACCCACAAAAACCTGCTCTTTTTTCACTCCGTAGTGCTGTGCCAGCGCACCGACCAGTTTCCCGACGGTCGGATCCGGGTACAGACGCATCTGATCAGCGTCCATATTTTTCAGCAATTCCTGAACTTTCGGTGCCGGCGGGTAAGGATTCTCATTTGTGTTCAGTTTTATCATGTCGGTCTCGTTTGGCTGCTCACCCGGCACATAGGGAACCACCTTACGGACATTTTTTTCCCAGGGTCTCATATTCTCCTCCGTTGTCAATCACTCTTTTTTCGTCTGCATTTCTTTACAATTTCTGTGACAGATATCTGCAGTCTTTTTTATCATTTCTTTTCTCTGCCCGAAATCTTTTCTGTCAGTTCTTTTTACTTGAAATACTCTCCTGCCAGCTCTTTGAATTTCGGCAGAGAATTTACGATAGTCTCATAGGCCACACAGTAAGCCAGACGTACATAACCCGGGCAGCCGAAGGAACTTCCCGGAACGATGAGAATATTATACTTTTTAGCTGCCGCAACAAATTCCTTTTCATTCTCCACCGGTGATTTTACAAACAGGTAAAATGCTCCCTGCGGTTTGATGCAGGAAAATCCCAGTTCCTTCAGACCGTTGTAAAGAGTCTCACGGTTGCGGTCATAATAGGAAATATCCGTTTTTTCATTAATACATTTTGCAATCACTTTCTGCTGCAGAGTCGGAGCATTGACAAAACCGAGAATGCGGTTTGCCACCGTTGCCGCAGAAATAATATCCTCGCTGTCCGCTGCCTCATCCGGAATAACCAGATATCCGATACGCTCGCCCGGCAGAGACAGGGACTTACTGTAGGAATAGCCCACAATCGTATTTGCATAATATTTTGTCAGATAGGGAACTTCCACTCCATCGTAAGCCAGCTCACGATATGGTTCGTCAGAAATCAGATAAATGTCTGTTCCAAACTCTTTCTGTTTTGCCTCCAGAATAGCCGCCATCTTTTTAATCGTTTCTTCCGAATATACCACACCGGTAGGGTTATTGGGAGTATTTACAATTACCGCCTTCGTCTTTGCTGAGATCTTCTGCTCAAACTCATCCAATTTCGGCTGAAAATCTTCGGTATTGGGTGATATTTCCACCAAAACACCGTCATAGTTGGCTGTATAGCTGCGATATTCCCCAAAATATGGCGCAAATGTGATGACTTCATCACCAGGGTTCACCAGCGTTTTCAAAATCACGTTCAGACCGCCAGCAGCACCCACTGTCATGATCAGATTCTTTGCCTGGAAAGAGGTTCCAAAACGTTCATTCAGAGAATCAGCGATCACCTGCCGCACGTCCTCGTAACCGGCATTGCTGTTGGTATATCCATGCAGTACCAGTGGATCTTCTTCATCCAACATCTCACGAATGGCTGTCTTTACTGCCTCAGGTGCAGGGACATTTGGATTGCCCAAACTAAAATCAAAGACATTTTCCGCTCCGTACAGCTTTGCCAGACGGTTGCCTTCCTCAAACATTGCACGAATTGCAGAACTGTTTTTTACAAAATTAACCATTTTATTTGAAATCATGGTATCTCCTCCTAATATGTATCTGCTTTCAAGTTTCAATTATTATACCCCGTACACCAGACAAAGTCAATAAAAGTGGGGCTTTGGTCCTTGCCCCTTGACGCAGATACAAACTCAGGCTATAATCGCAAGTACAAAATCCAACTAATCCGATTTGAAATGATATGATATCGTTTTTGCAAAGGAGGAAAACATGCGTATACAATTATCCGATCATTTTACTTACCGGAGACTGCTGCGGTTTGTTGCACCTTCTGTCATTATGATGGTTTTCACATCGATATATACCGTTATCGATGGACTCTTTGTGTCAAATTATGTAGGAAAAACACCTTTCGCAGCCCTGAACCTGATCTGGCCTCTGATCATGGCTCTGGGTGCCGTGGGCTTTATGCTCGGTACCGGCGGCAGTGCCATTGTCGCCAAAACACTCGGTGAACAGAAGCCAGAAAAAGCCAACGAGTATTTTTCCATGATCATCTTTACCACCATCTTGGCCGGCATCGGTCTGGCGGTTCTTGGCCTGTTTGTGGTCCGCCCGGTGGCAATTTTACTGGGAGCCACATCAGATATGATGCCCCACTGTGTTTTGTATGGCACCATCACTCTGATCGCGCTGCCTGCTTTCATGCTGCAAAATGTATTTCAGAGTTTTCTGGTCACAGCCGAACGCCCGAAAACGGGGCTTTTCATTATGATTCTGGCAGGTATCACCAATATCTGTCTGGATGCCTTTTTTATCATAGGACTGGACTGGGGTATCGCAGGGGCTGCTGCTGCCACATCCTGTAGTCAGCTTGTGGGCGGAGTTATCCCGTTTTTCTGTTTTATCAACAAAAAAAAACGCAGCCGGCTCCATCTGACCCGCCCCCATTTCAACGGACGGATCCTGTTAAAAGCCTGCACCAACGGTTCTTCGGAACTGATGACAAACTTGTCCGCTTCGATCGTAACTACACTGTATAATTTTCAGTTGATCCGGCTGGCAGGAGAAAACGGAGTCGCCGCATACGGCGTTATTTCTTACGTATTTTTTATATTCAGCGGAATCTTTTTCGGATATTCCATCGCCAGCGCCCCCATCATCAGTTTTCACTACGGTGCCAGGAATGATCAGGAGCTGAAAAATCTGTTTAAAAAGAGCCTGACTTTTCTTATAACCACGGGAATGGTCCTGATGACACTTGCCATATTGTCCGCCCCGGCCCTGGCAAACCTCTTTGTGGGGTACGATACTGAGCTCTGTGAAATGACAACTCACGGGCTTGGCGTGTACGGCATATCCTATCTGATCTGCGGCATCAATATTTTTGCTTCCGCATTTTTCACCGCACTGAACAACGGTGCCGTCTCCGCGGCCATATCTTTTCTGCGCACCTTTGTGTTCCAGATTGCCGTGCTGATCCTGCTGCCAATATATCTCAATCTGGATGGTATCTGGCTGGCTGTCACGGCAGCAGAGCTTTTATCTCTTTTCGTCAGTACCTTTTTCTTCATAATTAAAAAGAAGCGTTACTATTACGCATAGATCAGATACCGACCCGCAAAAGCATACTCCCATATTCCATTCAGATTTACGTAGCTTTCACGGATCAGGTTCGGCCTCGAATACTCGGTGTTTCTCTTAGTCAACCATAGAACAATTGAAAATATAATTTAAAATTACATTTTATTAACTTGCCATTCTGAAATTATAATGCTACTATACCATTGAGCTGATGCCTGGTATCAAAGTTCCCGGCATCCAGCATATTTCTATCAACCTGATTGAAGAAAGGAGAAACATCAATGGCTGTTACAGTGGCTACAAATGCCGAAGCGCTAAAAGAATATGAAAAAGCCTGCCGTCTTGGAAAAAAAGAAGGTCTTCCTATGATCGCACTCGACAATATATTAAAGGAAAAGAAAATCCAGACGCCAAAAGAGATTCCCCTGGGTCTGGTACAGATACCCATGAATCAGATTGTCGGAACCAAAACAGTCGGACGCAGTTCCGCATTCAGCCAAAGTTTTTATCCGCTCATTAAAATAAACAGTGAATTTTCCACCAAATGGTGTAATCTGTATCTGGCTCACCTGCAAGAAGGAATCCGCGAACCGGTAAAAGCATACGAGTTTATGAACAAATTCTATATTGAAGAGGGAAACAAACGGGTCAGTGTACTGAAATATTTCGATGCGGTATCCGTTCCCGGCTACGTAACCCGAATCATCCCGCCCTGGTCGGAAGATCCTGAGGTTCGCACTTATTATGCTTTCATGGATTTTTACAATCTGTCCGGAGTCAACTATATCTGGTTTTCACACGAGGAAAGTTTCGCAAAACTCCAGCAGTTGATGGGGAAACGGCCGGATGAAGTGTGGGATGAAGATACCCGCCTGACTTTCAGTTCCGTATACAGCCGCTTTGAATCAGAATATGAGGCAAACGGAGGCGGAAAATTGCCCATTACCACCGGCGACGCATTTCTGTTTTTTATTGAACTGTATGATTATGATACCCTTGACGGTATGACAACAGCAGAGTTAAACGAAAAAATCGTAAAGACCTGGAATGAATTTAAACTGCTGATTACCGATGAAACCCTGGAACTGCAGATGGATCCTTCGGAAGACGGGGAAGTGAAAAAAAATATTTTTGCACGCCTGATCCCCATCAGCACACCAAAGGTACATGTGGCATTTATCCATGAAAAAACTGCCGAAACTTCCGGCTGGACCTATTCTCACGAACTGGGCCGAATGCACCTGCAGGAAACCTTTAACGATCAGATCAGTACCACCTGCTACGACCAGGTGACAGAAGAAACTGCCGATGAGGTTCTGGAAAAGGCTATTGCCGAGGGAAATAATCTGATTTTTACAACTACTCCGCCTCTGTTAAAAGCCAGCCTGAAAGCGGCTATCGAACATCCGGAAGTAAAAATACTGAACTGCTCCCTGAACAATACCCATAAGAATATTCGTACTTACTACGCACGTATGTATGAGGCAAAATTTCTTCAGGGGGCCATTGGCGGAGCCATGTCTAAAAGCGGTAATATCGGCTACATTGCCGACTATCCCATTTACGGTATGATCGCCAACATCAATGCATTTGCGCTGGGTGCCAAAATGGTAAATCCACGTGCAAAAATTTATCTCGAATGGTCTACCATAAAAGATCACGACATGTTTGAAACCTTTGCAGAACACAATGTTGGTATTATTTCCGGTCCGGATATATCTGTACCCGGAGATGCATCCCGTCATTTCGGTCTCTATCGGGCCACGGATCATACACCGCTGAATCTTGCCATGCCCATATGGCACTGGGGGAAATTCTATGAACAGATGATCCGAAAGATCATGTCCGGAGCTTTCAAATACGATGAGACCTCCGATGAGACAAAGGGATTGAACTACTGGTGGGGTATGTCTGCAGGAATTATCGATGTTATCTGTTCGCATCATCTGCCGATCGGTACTGCCCGACTGGTCGATCTTTTGAAAAAAAATATATGCGAATACGCACTAAATCCGTTTTCCGGTATTCTATTCTCACAGGACGGCGTCGTGAAAAACTCTGCTGACAACATCATGAGCCCGGAAGAGATTGTAAAAATGGACTGGCTGGCAGAAAATGTCATTGGAATAATACCGAAAAAGAAAATTTTGGTTGAGGATGCAAAACCTGTCGTGCAGACTCAGGGACTGGAAAACCAGAAGTTGAAAACGGGAGTTTAATCTGCCATGAAAATACTTGTAGTCGGAGATGAAGAATCAAAATATTACTGGGACTTCTATGAAAGGGGAAAACTTGACGGTATCGACCTGATCCTTTCCTGCGGCGACTTACACCCGCATTATCTGTCCTTTCTTGCAACTTTTTCGAACGTCCCTGTTCTCTATGTGCACGGTAACCATGATGATAAATATGAACGGATTCCACCGGAAGGATGTATCTGTATTGAAGATCAGATTTATGTCCACGAGGGAATCCGGATTCTGGGACTCGGAGGTTCCATGCGCTATCGGGACGGAGCGCACCAGTATACGGAAAAGCAGATGAGCAGAAGAGTGACAAAGCTGAAGCCCAAAATCTGGATGAAGGGCGGTTTTGATATTCTCCTGACTCATGCTCCCGCATTTCAGATCAACGACGGACGTGATCTTCCCCACCAGGGTTTTCAGGTCTTCCGCTCACTGATGGACAAATACAAACCAAAATACTTTCTCCACGGCCATGTTCACATGTCCTACGGTCGACAGTATAAACGCTATGACAAATATGAAGATACACATATCATAAATGCCTATGAGCGCTGCCTTTTTGACTTTGAAGATGACAATCCAAAGGAACATATTCGCTGAACATGACAGGGACTCGTATAGAAAAAAAGGATTCCGGACCGGTAAAAACAGGTCGGAATCCTTTTTTCTCTCTTTTTTATTGCTGTTCCGTATACCGGAAGCGAAAATCTTTTACCTCTCTGCCCGTTTTTACTGAATGGATGTCTTGCGGATGATCTCACGGATCGGCAAAATAAAGGTCGGCGATACGGACAGTTCATCTACACCCATTTTAAGGAATGTCTCAGTCAGTGTCATATCTGCACCCAATTCACCGCAAATACCTACCCAGCAGTCATGTTTGTGGCCATTTTCCACCGTCATGCGAATCATCTCAAGGATAGCCGGATGATGGGAATCATAGAAGCGGCCCAGTTTTGCATTCTGACGGTCAATGGCCAGTGTATACTGGGTCAGGTCATTCGTACCAATGCTGAAGAAGTCCATCTCTTTTGCCAGTTCTTCACTAACCATAACAGCTGCCGGTGTCTCGATCATAACACCCAGTTCCACATCACCGTACGAAATACCCGCGGTGTCCAGCTCTGCTTTTACCAGATTCACGATCCGCTTGATTTCCTGTACTTCCCAGACAGAAGTGATCATCGGGAACATAATGCCCACATTGCCGTAAGCACTTGCGCGGTACAGAGCACGAAGCTGTGTTTTAAAAATATCCGGCTGTTCCAGACAGATACGAATGGCGCGAAGACCCATTGCCGGGTTCTCTTCGTCTGCAAGGTTAAAATAGTCTGCCTGCTTGTCTGCTCCAAGATCCAGAGTACGGATGATAACCTTTTTACCGGCCATATTTTCCACAACCTGCTTGTATACCTGGAACTGTTCGTCCTCTGTGGGCCAGTGATCTTTTTCCAGATACAGGAATTCACTTCTAAACAGACCAATTCCCTCTCCGTCGTTCTGCAGTACATTTGCCACATCACCAACGCTGCCGATGTTTGCATACAGACGGATCTTCTTGCCGTCTACGGTTTCGCTCACTTTTCCCTTCAACTGCTGCAGCAGTTCTCTCTTGCGGATTTCTTCCTGCTGTTTTGCCCGCATCACTTCCAATGTTTTTTCATCCGGTTCGATATAAAGAGCACCGTTAAATCCGTCTACCACTGCCATCTTTCCGTTCCATGCAGGATCAATATCCAGGCCAATCAAAGCCGGAATATTCATGGTTCTGGCTAAAATAGCCGTATGGGAATTGGAAGAACCCAGTCTGGTAACAAAAGCCAGCAGTTTGCTCTTATCCATGCTGACTGTCTCACTTGGTGTCAGATCCTCTGCCACAACGATAACCGGTTCTGACAGATCTGCAGCATCCTGTTTTCCACTGAGCACGTTGATCAGGCGCTCGGAGATATCCTTTACATCCAATGCTCTTGCTTTGAAATATTCGTCATCCATCTCAGCAAACATCGTCGCAAAATTATCACCGGTGGTAGCCACTGCATATTCCGCATTCATGTTCTGGGTACGAATAATGTTGTAAATAGAATCACAGAAATCAGTATCGTCCACCATCATGGCATGGGCATCAAAAATCTCTGCCTGAGCTTCCCCAACTTCTACCAGCGCTTTTTCATACAGCGCATGCAGCTGTTCCAGAGTCTTTTCCTTCGCCGCCTCAAAACGCGCTGCTTCTGCCTCCGTATCCTCGATACGTTCCCGCTTCACCTGCTGCTCGGATTTTGCAAAGAAAAAGATCCGACCGATTGCAACTCCGCTGAATATGGACTTTCCCTGAAACTTCTCCATCCTGAAAACCTCCCTTTTTATAATTGTTCTTCGATTTCCTGTCTTGTCGGCAGTGCCTCGATTGCACCCTTTTTCTGAACGGTAAACCATCCCGCTACATTTCCGTAATTCATTGCATTGGTCAGCTTTTCCTGGCTCAGATCAGAGGAACTGTTGACCCCCTGAATCAGAATGCTGGATAAGAAGCCACCCCAGAAAGCGTCACCTGCGCCGGTAGCATCTACTGCCTTTGCCTTGCGTCCCGGCACTTTAAAGCATGTGTCCTGAAAGAAGCACTGAGCACCATCTGCGCCAAGAGTTTCAATCACAGCAGAAATACCGTACTCCTTCATGAGTTCCGGAATCTTTTCAGGACCCCCAAACAAGCCAACTTCCTCATCGGATACTTTCAGCAGATCCACATAGGGAAGGATCCCGCGTACTTTTTCCATTGCCGCTTTTTCGTCGCCATCCCAGATAAAATCACGATAGTTCACATCGAAGCTTACCAATTTCCCTTTTTCATGGGCAACACGCAGCACCTTTACGGTCGCGTCTGTTACCGGTCCTCCGGACAGCGTAAGGGAACCGCCATGGACCAATCGAGTATTTTCGATATCTTCTTCTTTGATGTCTTCCGGAGAAAGCATCATATCAGCACCCGGTTTTCTTACAAACGTAAAGGTTCTCTCACCGTCTTCATAAAGAGTTACAATGGCCATCGTAGTCACTGCTTCTCTGGTGGGAGCCGGACTTAAGGGCTTTACATTGTTCTCTTTCAACGTTTCCAGAAGGAAGGTTCCAAAATCATCATTTCCCACTTTCCCATAAAATCCGGCTTCCAGACCGTTGCGCGCAACCGCCACCGTTGCGTTCATCGGTGCTCCTCCTGCTTTTCGAATGTAACTGAAGGGTTCGGATCCAGGTATAAAATCAATTAGAATCTCACCTACGCCTATCATATCCATGGTACATATCCTCCTTGTGACTCTATTTTTATTTCTTTTTCATTACTTATTAACAGAGATCTTCCGCCAGCCTTTTTACAAGTCCGGACGGTTCTTCCCAAAGTGCAGACTTGATGGTTACTTTCTCATCCAGAATTGTCATATTTTTCATTTCTTCCAGTTTGGCACGCATCTGTTTGCCGGAAGTCGCTGCCCAGGTTCCGTTTTCCATAATGCCGACGGTTCGGTTCTGTACATTCAGCGCCTTCATATCTTCCAGAAGATTTGCCATAATCGGGTAGATACCCGAATTGTAAGTAGGAGCAGCCAGAACCAGATGGCTGTAATGAAAAATTTCACTGATCAGCACCGACACATGGGTATTGGATACATCGTAAACGCGGATGTTTTTCACTCCTGCTTCTGCCAGCCTGCAGGCCAGTACATCAGCTGCATTTGCCGTATTTCCATACATGGATGCATAGGCAATAACAACACCTTTTTCCTCCGGTTCGTAAGTGCTCCACTTCTGATATTTGTCCAGAATATAGCCCAGATTGTTTCTCCATACCGGACCATGAAGAGGACAGATCATCTGAATATCCAAACCGTCTGCTTTTTTCAGTACATTTTGCACCTGCACGCCGTACTTTCCGACAATATTTGTATAGTAACGTCTTGCATCATCCAGCCAGTCACGGTCAAAATCAATTTCATCATTAAAAATATAGCCTCCCAGAGCGCCGAAAGTGCCAAACGCATCCGCGGAAAACAATGCCTTCGTACAGGAATCATATGCAACCGTAACTTCCGGCCAGTGGACCATAGGGGCCGCAACGAAGTGAAGCTCATGCTTTCCGGCTGAAAGTACATCTCCCTCTTTCATCAGCATCACATGGTCATTATCGGCAGAACCGAAAAACTGTTTCATGATCTGAACGGTCTTGGATGTTGTCACCAGCGTCACATCAGGATAACGCAGACGCACCTCTTCAATCATGGAGGCATGATCCGGTTCCATATGGTTAATTACCAGATAGTCCAGATTTCTGCCATCCAGCACATACGCCAGATTCTCAAAAAACTGCTTGCTTACCGCCGTGTCCACGGTATCCAGGAGTACGGTCTTTTCGTCCAGAATAACATAAGAATTATAGGAAACCCCTCTTGGAATCGGAAAAATGTTCTCAAACAAGGCCAGACGTCTGTCGCTTGCGCCAATCCAGTAAGTGTCTTCTGTCAAATTTCTAACACAATGCATGTATCTATTCCTCCGTATATAAACTTTATCCATGTTTATCATACCCGAATAACACAATATTTTCAATCTTTTTCACCGCAATCTTATTTTTTCTCCGCGCAGTGCACTTACGGTTTAATGGTCACAAAGCCCGTTCCGATTTTCCTCTCTGCTTTCCAAAAAAGAAGAAGAGCGAAAAGAGCTGTGCGACAGCTGCTTTTCCTCTTCTTTTCTCTTTTCTTCTCTGCTCTTTTACAAAGCCTCTTTCATCAATTTTACGTATTCATAGACATGAGGTGCCGCCTTTTCTCCATACTGAGCAATGATTTTTACAATCGCACTGCCTACGATCGCCCCGTCAGCGATTTCTGCCATTTCTTTTGCCTGCTGCGGAGTACTGATCCCAAAGCCAATGGCACAGGGTACATCCGTCACTTGCCGGATAGCGGATACGATTTTCCCCAAATCTGTGGTAATTTTACTGCGGACACCCGTTACGCCCATGGAAGATACGATATATATATATCCGCTGGCTTCTTTTGCGATCATCTGGATTCTCTCTTCTGATGTCGGTGCAATCAGAGCGATCAGATCCACATCGTATTTCTTCGCTATATCTGCCACTTCATCCCGTTCCTCATAGGGCAGATCCGGACAAATCATTCCGTCTACCCCCAATTCCCTGCATTTGGCAAAAAATGCTTCATACCCGTAATGAAAGACCGGATTTAAATAGGTAAGAAATACCAGCGGTATCTGCGTTTTTTCACGGATTTTTCGAACCACCTCAAAGACACCGGACAGTTTCATGCCGCCGCTCAAAGCGCGAATATTGGCATTCTGAATTACGACGCCCTCCGCAGTGGGATCGGAAAACGGAATTCCCAGTTCCACCAGATCCGCACCTGCGCGTTCCATCTCAAGAACAAATTCCACCGTTTTGTCACCATTTGGATCCCCCACGGTCAAAAACGGAATAAATGCTTTTTTGTTTTCAAATGCTTTTGCTATTTTACTCATAGATCTCAACCCCCCTGTATCTTGCAATGGCTGCCACATCTTTGTCCCCACGGCCGGAAAGGCAGACGATAATACTGTCCTCTTTGCTCATGGATCCTGCAATTTTCCGCACATGTGCCACTGCGTGAGCACTTTCCACCGCGCAGATGATTCCCTCGGTCCGTGCCAGATATTCAAAAGCATCCACTGCTTCATCATCCGTCACCGGAACATACTGTGCACGGCCAATGTCATGCAGATAAGCGTGCTCCGGTCCGATGCCCGGATAGTCAAGGCCTGCGGAAATGGAGTATACCGGTGCGATCTGTCCGTCTTCATCCTGGCAAAAGTAGGATTTCATGCCGTGGAACACACCGAGACGTCCGGTTGATATGGTGGCAGCGGTTTCTTTTGTGTCAATGCCGCGTCCTGCCGCTTCACATCCGATCAGCTTTACCTCTTTGTCCTCGATAAAATTATAGAACATGCCCATGGCATTGCTTCCGCCGCCCACGCAGGCAACCACTGCCGCCGGCAGTTTTCCCTCTTTTTCCAGGATCTGCTGTTTTGCCTCCCGGCTGATGACGCTCTGGAAATCCCGGACAATCATAGGAAACGGGTGTGGTCCCATAACGGAGCCAAGGACATACAGCGTATCATCGACCCTTGAAGACCATTCACGCATGGTCTCATTAACCGCATCTTTCAGTGTCATAGTTCCGCTGGTCACCGAATGAACCTTCGCGCCCAGGAGCTCCATACGATATACATTCAGCGCCTGACGGTCTGTATCTTCCTTGCCCATGTAGATCTCGCATTCCAGTCCCAACAGCGCCGCAGCTGTAGCAGTGGCAACTCCATGTTGGCCGGCACCGGTTTCCGCTATGATTCTGGTTTTGCCCATTTTTTTCGCCATCAGCGCCTGACCGAGTACATTATTGATTTTGTGAGATCCGGTATGATTCAAATCCTCACGTTTCAGATAGATTTTCGCTCCTCCCAAATCTTTTGTCATCTTCTCTGCATAATACAGAAGCGAAGGGCGACCGGCGTACTCATTTAACAATTTTGTCAGTTCCGCATTAAACTCCGGATCTTTTTTATAAAATTCATATTGCTTTTCCAACTTTATCAGTTCATTCATCAGGGTCTCGGAAATGTACTGTCCCCCGTGAATTCCATATCTACCTCTGCTCATTGCGAACTCTCCTTATAAACTTCTGTATTTTTTCTTTGTCTTTTACTCCATCGGTCTCAACACCGCTGCTCACATCCACCGCAAAGGGATGCACGCAGCTGACCGCTTCCGCCACATTGTCCGGATCCAATCCTCCGGCCAGGAAAAACGGCTTCCCTATGCCTGAAATACGCTGCAGAATATCCCAGTCAAAGGTCTCTCCCGATCCCATTCCGCTGTCCAGAAGCAAATAATCCGCCTCTGTATCTAGCCAGTTCAAAATGTCTTCCTCACTTTTTATTTTGACCGCTTTAATTACCGGCTTTCCGGTTTCACATCGAATATCATGAATTTGTTTTTCCGTTTCACTGCCGTGGAGCTGGGCCAGATCAATAATCCTGTTGTTCAGCAGTTCGATCACGATATCCGTGTCTTCATTTACAAATACCCCGACGGCCTTTATGTCCGATCGCAGTTTTTGTCTCAATTCCACGGCCTGGGCAATGTTCACAGCCCGTTTGCTGTTGGGCCAGAAAACAAATCCGACGTAATCCGGATTCATCTCATTTACGTAATCAATATCTTCCGGTCGGGTAAGACCGCATATTTTGATTTTTGTCTCATTTTTCATATCTGTTTTTTTCAATTCATTATGATGTTTTATACTATTTCCGGTTATGGATCAAATACTGCGTGCATCCATCGGATACGCTGTTCTGCAATTTCTTAAATCACTGCATGCATCCGTCCCATCTGCCGCTTTTATAATCGGAAACAACCTGTTTGTTCCTGTTTCAGTTATATTCCGCGAAGTGTATCCAGCATGGCCTTTTTGTCCCTGCTCCGCATCAGCGTTTCCCCGATCAGCACCGCATCGGTTCCGTTTTCCCGCAATGCAGCAATGTCCTCCGGCGTCTTCATACCGCTTTCTGAAACGAAGAGAATTTCCGGCGGCACCAGTTTTCTTAGCCGAATGGAATTGTATATGTCCACTTCAAATGTCTTAAGATTCCGGTTATTAACTCCGATGATACCTGCGCTGGATTCCAATGCCATCTCCACTTCCGCTTCATCATGGGCTTCCACCAGGGCAGACATCCCCAGGCTATGGGACAGTTCAAGATAAGCTTTCAGCTGCACCTTATCCAGAATCGCGCAGATCAGAAGCACTGCGGATGCCCCCAATATTTTTGCCTCATAGATCATATATTCATCCACTGTAAAATCTTTACGCAAAACCGGAATTCGGACCTCCCGTGCGATTTCCTCCAAATACTGATCCGAACCCTGGAAAAAGTAAGGTTCTGTCAGGCAGGAGATGGCCGATGCTCCGGCTGCCTCATAATCTTTGGCTATCTGCAGGTAAGGGAAATCAGCGGCTATGAGGCCTTTCGACGGAGAAGCTTTCTTCACTTCACAAATAAACTGAATTTCTCTCTGTTTGCTGCCATCCAATTTATTTTCACTGCCGAAACTGTTTTTTTCCGCATCTGCAAGCCTGCTCCTGCACAAAGCCTGTGCAAATGGAAAGCCTGTATCCTGATTTTGATCCTCAGCCTGTTTTCTTATCACTTCCATCGGTATCTGCCGTTTTTTCTCTTTTATTCTTTCTCTCGTTTTTGCAGCTATATTATCTAAGATCATTTTTCTCTCCCGCCCGGTTTTCAAATCGATTGATATCGATTCTTTTATTTCTTTTGTCCTGTACTCATCGTTTCAGATTGGAATAGTGAATGAACTCCTCCAGTTTTGCCTTGGCTTTTCCGCTGTCAATCAGATCCTCTGCCATTTTCACGCCATCTTTCAGCGTCGATACTTTACCGGCAATATAAAGTGCAGCTCCGGAATTCAATACAACCGCATCACGTTTCGGGCCTTTTTCTCCGTTCAGAATGGCCTTTGTAATTTCTGCATTTTCTGCCGGTGTACCGCCCACCAGATCCTCTTTTTTACATCTGACGTATCCGAAATCTTCCGGCTGGATCACATAACTGGAAAAGGCGCCGTCCTTGATTTCGCAAACTGTGGTTGGTGCACTTATGGATATCTCATCCAGCTTATCCTGTCCGTAAACAACCATAGCATTTTTTACCCCCAGATTGCACAGAACTTTTGCCAGGGGTTCCACCAACGCCTCATCATATACGCCCATCAGTTCCATATTTGCGCCTGCCGGATTCGCCAGCGGTCCGAGAATATTAAAGATGGTCCGGATCCCCAGTTCTTTGCGGACCGGCCCCACAAACTTCATTGCGATATGATAATTCTGGGCGAAAAGGAAACAGATTCCGATTTTTTTCAGCATTTCGGCACTCTGTTCCGGTGGTACCGAAATATTGACTCCAAGTGCCTCCAGTACATCTGCAGCACCGCATTTACTGCTGGCTGCACGGTTTCCGTGTTTTGCCACCGGCACTCCGCCGGATGCGATCACAATGGCGGATGTGGTTGAGATGTTAAAAGAATTAGCTCCGTCTCCGCCGGTTCCCACGATTTCCAGCACATCCATCTCATGCAAAAGACGGATACAATGATTGCGCATTTCCTCCGCGGATGCGGTTATTTCTTCAATGGTTTCTCCCTTCATGGACAGCGCGGTAAGATATGCACTCTTCTGCACTTCGCTTGCCTGACCGCTCATGATTTCATTCATAACTTCCTTTGCCATTTCATATCCGATGTCTTCTTTCTTTGCCAGTTTCAAAATAGCTTCTTTGATCATTTTTCTGTCCTCCTGATTCATTTTTATGCCCATCCGGCATATCACAATGCACTCCGGGCGATGGTGCTTTGCACCATATTGTATGTTCCAATACCTGCAGTCTCTGTTCTTCTCAGACCAACTTTTTATCTTCTATTTGCTCATCAGATTTCTTACAATTTCAATTCCCTTCGGTGTCAGCACCGATTCCGGATGAAACTGGACCCCGTAAACCGGATATTTTTTATGCTCCACCGCCATAACTTCGCCGTCTTCTGTCCTGGCAGTTATTTTTAGCTCTTCCGGTATGGTCTCCGGAACCGCCGCCAGAGAATGGTATCGCGCAACCAGGATCTCCTGTTCCATATTCTGAAACATTCTGGAATCCGTATCCAGCTTTGCCATGCTGGTTTTTCCGTGCATCAGTTGTCTTGCATAGGAAACCGTGGCTCCATACGCCTCACAGATAGCCTGATGTCCAAGGCATACACCGAAAATCGGGATTTTTCCTCCCAGTTTCTGAACGACGGAAATGCATACTCCCGCATCTGCAGGTTTTCCCGGCCCCGGTGACAGCACGATCCATTCCGGATGCAGGGCCTCAATCTCTTCCACCGTCATCTCATCGTTTCGTATCACTTTCAGGTTTTGATTTACCGTTCCGATCAGTTGATAAAGGTTATAGGAAAAGCTGTCATAATTGTCAATCAGCAAAATCATCATCAATTCCCCCTCTCGCCTGTTCCAGTGCTTTGATCACTGCTTTTGCTTTATTGATGCACTCCTGATACTCCTTATCCGGTACACTGTCTGCTACGATCCCCGCACCGGATCGGACAAACACTTTTCCATTCTTTGAAAAAGCCAGCCGGATGGCAATACAGGTGTCAAGGTTACCGGTAAAATCAATGTATCCGATCGCACCGCCGTAAATTCCCCGTTTATTGTTTTCCAGCTCATTGATGATCTCGCAGGCCCGAAGCTTTGGCGCTCCGGACAGCGTTCCTGCCGGCAGGATCGCGTCTACCGCATCCAGGGCATCACGCTTGCTGCTGATTCGGCCGGACACCGTTGAACCGATATGCATCACGTGGGAATACCGCTCTATATTCATATACTGCTCTACTTTTACGGACCCGATCTGGCTGATTTTGCCAATATCGTTTCTTCCCAGATCCACCAGCATATTATGTTCCGCCAGTTCCTTTTCGTCCCGCAGAAGTTCTTCTTCCAGTTCCCTGTCTTCCTCCTCTGTGTCGCCCCGCGGTCTGGTGCCCGCAAGCGGATAGGTATACAGTTTCCCGTTTTCCAGTTTTACCAGTGTTTCAGGGGAGGCTCCGGAAATCTCCACATCATCACTGGAAAAATAGAACATATAGGGGGAAGGATTCACCGTCCGCAGTACCCGGTAAGCATCAAACAGGCTTCCTTCCATCTCAGCTTCCAGCCGGTTGGATAAGACCACCTGAAAAATATCCCCCTCACGGATATAATGCTTTGCTTTTTCAACCATTTCACAGTATTCCTCTTTTGTAAACAGCGTCCGGAAACCGTCTTTTATTTTCAGCGGCATGTTTTTAGCCGGTTTCCCATGGCATATGAGCTTTGCCATATTTTCCAGCTCATTAACCGCCCTGTTATACTCGGTCTCAAAATGCTCTGTTCTTGCATTTACAATCAATATGATCTTCTGTCTGAAATGGTCAAATGCAATCACCTTGTCAAACAGCATCAGATCGACATCCTTGAATCCTTCTTCATCCCTGGCATCCAGATTCAGCACCGGCTCGCTGTACTTGATATAATCATATGAAAAATATCCCACCAAACCTCCGGTAAAGGAAGGCATCTGTTTCAGTCTGGGGCTCTTGTAGTCTTTCAGGATTTCCCGGATTGCCTCACCGGGGTAATCCGTTTCACGCTCCACCGTCATACCGCTGCGGATCCTCAGTCTATGGTTGTGACAGGTAATCTCAAGAGTCGGATCATATCCAAGGAAGGTGTAGCGTCCCCATTTCTGGCTGCTGTCCACACTTTCCAGCATGAAACAGTGTTTGCTGATGTTTTTCAGAATTCGCATCACTTCAATGGGAGTGATTCGATCAGAATACAGTTCCCGACTGATCGGGATGATTTTGTAGTCTCCAAATGTCAATATTTTTTTCGCCTCATCAAAATCCGGATAAATCATGTTTTCCTCCTTTTACATCCGCTTCACTCCGCCACTCGGGCTATTGATTTCCTTCCGCTCACTGGGGCTATCGGCTTCCTTCCGCCATGCGCATGGATTCATTCGCCACACAAAAAACGCCCCTGACAGAATATACTCATTCTGTCAAGGGCGGGTAATATACAATACAATTATAATCTACTCGCGGTGCCACCTTGATTCGCAGATAAAACATCTGCGCACTTTCCTGGATACCATCATATCCATGGCAACTAACGTATGCCTCACGTCAGGGGATACTCTGGCCAAAAGCCTTTTCATCCTGCCCTCTGCGGTCCATTTAACAGGCTGCGTTCTGTCCGGCTCTCAGCTTCCCGGGCTCTCTGTGAGTGCACGATCTGTTTTTATCTCCGCTTCAACGGTTTAAAGCGTTATTAAGTTAATATGTATTATAGTTCTTCCCGGCTGAAAAATCAAGAATCATTTAAAAATTATTTTTCTTTCTTTGTCTGAACCAGTTTGTCCAGTTGTTCTTTTGTGATATGCAAATGAAATCCTCCCGGGTTAAGCACCAGACCTTTTGCCTCCGCTGCCAGATAATTCGGCAAATCGGTAAAGCCCTGCACGCCCATCCCCATTTTGGTCGCTTTGTCCCGATAGAACTTCTGAAATTCCGTAAAATCGGAGAAGATCGGCATCAGCATATTTCCGTCTTTGTCCTTCACATAGGGGATTTTCTTTTTCTGCTTCGGATCTTTTGGATTCACCGGTTCGTTCGGATTTACATTTTCCAGCGGAAGAATGTATCTGGACCGCATTAAATTAATGAGCATTTCTTCTTCCAGCTCTTTCGCATGCTGCATATCATGTTTGACCGGACGATACATTTCCTGAAGGAAATACAGCGTCGACAACTGAAGCGTAGGGTTCACCACCGGAAGTTTTTCTTTCATCAGCTTGCTCAAATCAGGCATTTTCTCTATATCTTTCAACTGCAGCCGATATACATTTCCGTTTTCGTGAAAGACAACGGCATTGGCACCAATGGAATAGAATGTGTTATACATACTCCGCATCTGAGCCTTCAGCACTTTCACAGCCATCAACAGTATTTTCTTCTCCGTATACATTTTTGCAAATTCCTGTACCTCCGATTCGTTGGCAAACATATGTACCTGATCGTCGTATGTCTCTTCATCACATTCGACAAAAGGCATTCGGGTCTGCTGTGAAAAAATCACGATTGCTTCCTCCAGATTTTGTATTTTTTTAACTGCAAATGTATGATCAATCATGTTATTTTCCTACTTTCCTGTTTTCTGTTTTTCCATACTGCCGAAACAGTTGGATTGCGCTCGCCAAATATGATTCGCGCGCATCTGTGACTATTTTATCATACTCTTCTCAAAAATGCTATAATCTACATCAATACCTGTATTATCAGAAAAAAAGATACCTTATAACTGTTTATTTATGAATCTATTTCATCCACTTTTCATGGAATATTTTCACTTATGACTGCACACACTATTTCCGTGAAAAAAGGAGGTGCTATCATGGCAAATATTTCTGAACTGGATCTGCAGAACCTGCGTCATCTGATCGGTGGCTACGACAACACGCATTGTAAAATGAAAGCTTACGCGGAGATGGCGACAGATCCGAAGGTAAAGCAGTTTTTTACCAAAAGTGCGCAGTCCGCTTTGGACAACAAACAGACACTGATGACGTTTTTACAGTAAAATGAGGTGATGACGATGGAAGAAAAGATACTTGTAAATGATACTCTGGTTGGAATCAACGGAGAATTGACCCGATATGCGGAGATGATTTCACAGACAGAAAACAAAGAGCTAAAACAGACATTGAAACAGTTCCGCAATGCCAGTGAAATGTCACAGGAAGAAATCTACCAGATCGCCCGGGAAAAGGCTTATTATATTCCGGCTGCTCCGGCGAAACCGGATGAGATTGCGCATGTGAAAGAAATTTTGATGAAACCGGCGGTATAGGAGTCCGGCAATTTGCTTTGTGCCTTTTCCACACTTATATTGGGATTGTATTTTGTGAAAAGGCCCTTGCTATCCTAAGCCTGTGAAGGAATAAAATACCGCCGTACGGAAGAGGACCGGGAGCAGTTTCCTTCCGTGCGGCGGTTTTATCGGCTAATCTTTATAGATTATGGGAGCAAGACACATTTTGATCGGCAGTATGCCAGGGCTTCCTCTCGAATAAGTGCCATTTTTCGGGCAGTATCCGGATTAGAATAGGGAATCCGATCAATGTTGGAAGCAATACAGTTGTGATCCAATACATATTGGTAACTGGCCGGAAAATTAAAGTCATAGATAAAGGCCAGGTAAGAAATCCACATATCCATTTTTGTGCGCCGGTCATCTTTTAAAATGGGTTTGTGATCCATGAATGTCTGAAATATACTGTCGCTGACGTCTTCCATGCCGAGTTCTTCGGCGGTTACATCCAACATAGCCGGAACCGGATCTACGGCTTTTACCCGGAAATTATCAAGCTTATCTGCATCACGGATGATTTTCGCATGCAGCAGTGCATCTCCGGTCACAGTCGGGTCGATGGCAAAAAGACTGTGGTTTTTGATAGCAGCGTAAATGATAGAATCATATTTATCAGTATCAATATAATCACGGATATGATTCTGATCAAACAGTACTTCAAGACCGCATTCCGCATGCGGAAGCAGATTGTCATCGTAACTGTTGAAACGCGTCAGCTGTTCAAATCGCCCTACATCATGCAAAAGTCCGATGAGGAGTGAAAGATTGCGGTTTTCTTCATCAAGCTCAAGCGAATCGGTCAGATAACTGCATGCCTTCACCACTTCAAAAGTATGACGGATTTTCAGGGCTATTTTCGGATCGGAAGTGTCATATTGAGAAACATATTTTTGGAATGCTTTTTTTGCATGATCTAATGATATCATAAAAACCTCTTTCTGCAGATTTCGGTTTTCTGCCGGAAACCGCGTTTCTTAGATTGTACCATATCTTTGAAGTATGTACAGCTTTAATAGATGAAAGAAATAAAACATTTCTCTATGTTGTTGTACGTATGCTCACACTGTATAGGAACAAATACATCTCCAGCATTCTAACAGCCGGTCCATCTGATAAGCCGCATTGGCGGGACTGGTAGAAGGTAATACCTGTATTTCTCTTCCCGTCACAGGAAGACTGTAGCGATTGTACAGTTTCTCCGCTGTCTTTCCATTGGCAAAAACAGCCTGGATATCACAATTTCCAAAAATCCGCATTAAATCGCAGGGAATTACATTTTTTATGCTGCTGTCACTGGAACCTGCAATATCACAGCTGGCGATCACATCCCAAATGGCTATACCATGGGAAAGCAGCAGCCACTTCTTCTCCTCTATGGTTTCAGGCATCTTTTCGTTCATCAGGGAAGCGATTACTTTCCAGAAGCGATTCTGGGGATGACCATAGTAAAAATGGTTTTCTCTGGATTTCACCGAGGGAAACGTCCCAAGAATCAGTATTTTTGAATGATTGTCATACACTGGTGCAAATTCATGCACCTGCTTACTTCTTTTTTGCATATTTTCCTTTTAACCGGCACCGGTTTTTCCCGTGAGCTCAAAACAGTTTCATGATGAAAGGGAGGGACCGATGGTTCCTCCCTTTCATATACAACACTTTTACGCGATCAACGGATATTTATCCGTCAGCTCTTTCACAATTGCTTTTGCTTTTTCTTTATTATCCGGATTCTGAATCATGAGTGCGATTGCCTCTGCGATCTTATCCATGTCTTCCGGTTTCATACCACGGGATGTAACAGCAGCCGTACCAAGACGAACACCGCTGGTCACAAAAGTTGACTCCGGATCATTGGGGATTGCATTTTTATTACAGGTAATGTGTGCGTCATCCAGCAAAGTCTCCATCTGTTTTCCGTTTATACCGGTTCCCCGCAGGTCAACCAGCATCAGATGATTATCCGTTCCTCCGGAAACGATCTTCACGCCACGGCTCATGAGTCCTTTGCAGAGTGCCTGAGCATTGTCAATGATGCCCTGGGCATAGGCTTTGTATTCCGGCTGAAGGACTTCCTGGAAACATACAGCTTTTGCAGCGATCACGTGCATCAGAGGTCCTCCCTGAATGCCTGGGAATACTGCTTTATTCAGTTTATGCTCTTTTGCAAATTCCTCACTGCTTAAGATGAGACCACCTCTCGGTCCTCTTAAAGTCTTGTGTGTGGTTGTCGTCGTAACATGAGCGTAAGGAATAGGGCTTGGATGCAGGCCGGCTGCAACCAGACCGGCAATGTGCGCAATATCGACCATCAGATATGCACCAACCTCATCTGCGATCTCACGGAATCTTTTGAAGTCGATGATTCTGCAGTAAGCACTCGCACCTGCTACAATCAGTTTCGGCCGGCACTCCAGTGCCAGTCTTCTTACCTCATCATAATCAATATAACCGTTTTCGTCTGTCTCGTAAGCAACTGCCTTAAAATAGGAACCACTCATGTTTGCAGGGCTTCCGTGTGTAAGATGTCCGCCGTGATCCAAAGACATTCCCAATACGGTATCACCGGGCTGAAGCAGCGCATAAAATACTGCCATATTAGCCTGTGCACCGGAATGCGGCTGAACATTTGCGTAGGTGCAGCCAAAGATTTTCTTAGCTCGCTCAATCGCCAGTCGTTCCACCACATCCACACAGGAACAGCCTCCATAGTATCTGTGTCCCGGATAACCTTCTGCATATTTATTTGTGAGCGGGCTTCCCATTGCCGCCATAACAGCTTTGCTTACCCAGTTTTCTGAAGCAATCAGTTCAATGTGTGAATTCTGTCTGGCAATCTCGTCCTGAATCGCCTGTGCAATTTCCACATCTGTCTGCTTGATTTCATCCAATGAATACATATCCAATTTTCTCCCTTCGTAAAACCAGTGTTAATTATTCGCATTATAGCACTAAAAGTGAGAGCTTGTAAAGGATTCCTGTTTTTTTCAATACACTTTTTCAATATTTCTGTCGTTTTCATGATTCGACGGCACACTTCATGATGATTTCATCTTTTTCCTATATTTTTTTATCTTTTCCCCTTATTTTTTTGCCTGCCGGATTTTTCTTTCCGTTCCGTTCTGCCCTTTTGATTTTCCTGCGTCGCTGCCACCAGTTTTCTTACCTGCTGATGGTTTCGGATGGCTTTGTCAATATTCCTGCAATGATGTTCCGGATTGTTTCTCTCTTCTATGGTCTTCTGAATAATTCTCTCCATAATTTCAAAAAACTGCTGATTTCTCTGATCTTTCCCGCCAAGTATGTCCCGAATATCCTTGAGCGCATGGGTCTTTTTCAGTTCTTTAATCTTCTGCATGGTTTCGATATTTTCTTTTGTATAGACACGATATCCTTTGGCATTTCGGCCAATATCCAGTTCCAGTTCTTCTTCCCAGAATCGCAGGACGTGACTCTCAACTCCAAGCATTTTTGCAGCCTGGGAAATGGTGTATGTAACCTCACCCATAAAAATACCTCCCCATAAGAGATTCTCCTGCTATTATAACAGCATTTCTCATAGGGAGGTATGATTTTCGTTCGTCAAATTCCGCTATTTTTTCATGTTAACAAACTTTGTGTAGTTTGGCAGCCATACCAGCTTTACTGTTCCAATGGGACCGTTACGCTGTTTTGCCACAATGATTTCCGCAATGTTCTTTTCTTCCGTGTCTTTGTGATAATAATCGTCACGGTAGATAAACATTACCACATCGGCATCCTGCTCGATGGCTCCAGATTCACGCAAGTCGGAAAGCATGGGACGGTGATCCGGTCTCTGCTCCACGGCACGGCTCAGCTGGGACAATGCCACAACCGGCACATTCAGCTCACGGGCCAGCGCTTTTAAGGAACGAGATATATCGGAAACTTCCTGCTGTCGGGAATCTGTTCTTCCGTTTCCGGACATCAGCTGCAGATAGTCGATGATAATGATACCGATGTCGTGGTCAATTTTATATTTTCTTGCTTTGGAGCGCAGTTCCGCAATGGAAATACCCGGTGTATCATCAATGATCAGCCTTGACTCGCCCACCACGCCGGCTCCTTCGATCAGACGGCTCCACTCCTCATCGTTCAGATTACCGGTACGGATCTTCTGGGAATCCACACGTGATTCCAGCGCAAACAGACGGTTCACCAGCTGTTCCTTTGACATTTCCAAACTGAAGATAGCCACTGCCTTTTTGCAGCGAAATGCAATATGCTGGGCAATGTTCAGGACAAATGCGGTCTTTCCCATGGAAGGGCGGGCAGCAACCAGAATAAAATCCGACGGCTGCAGACCGGCGGTCTGATAATCCAGATCGGTAAATCCTGTGGGCACACCGGTAACGGAACCCGTGGTTTTGGAAGCCTTTTCAATGGAATCCAGAGCGTTCAGCACAACCTGACGTATGGGAACATAATCTCCGGTGTTTTGCTGCAAAAGCAGATTAAAAAGTTTCTTCTCCGTATCTGCCAGAATATCGACGGTCTTTTCTTTGCCCAAATAGCATTCATTGGCAATCTCTTCGTTGACACGGATCAGTTTTCTGAGTGTAGCTTTGTCTTTTACAATATTTGCATAATATTTTACGTTGGCCGAAGTCGGTACCGCATTCAGCAGATCCCGAACAAATTCCATGTTGCTGATTTCAGGAGGTACATCTTTTTCTTTCAGACGATCCTGCAAAGTAACCACGTCCACGGGTCTGCCTTCGTTAAAAAGTTCAACCATTGACTCAAAAATGATTCCGTATTGCTGCTGGTAAAAATCTTCCGGTACCAGAATCTCACCTGCTGCCATAACAGCCTCACGACCCATAAGCATAGAACCAATCACAGACTGTTCCGCTTCTATGCTATGCGGCAATATTCTCTTAATCAGTGCCTCTTCCATGGGGCTGTCCCTCCTGTAACTCTCCCTGAAGTTGTTTCAGGAACTCTTCCTGAAGCTGTTTCCTGCATCTGTTTCTGCAGTCCTTACTTGCAGCTCTTCCCTCAGTTTTTCTGTATTTCTTCCGGTATTTGCTTTACTGCTCTTTTACATGTACTTTCAACTGTGCAGTCACCTTCGGATGCAGCCGCAGCGGTACGTTTGTGTAGCCAAGACTTTTTATCGGGCTTTCCAGCTGCAGTTTTTTCTTGTCGATATCAAGGTTCAGCTGATTTTTGGCCGCTTCCGCAATTTCTTTTGCGGAGACGGATCCAAATACTCTTCCGCCTTCCCCGGTCTTGATGGTTACTGTCACCGTCACATTCTCAAGCTCTTTTGCAAAAGCCTGTGCCGCAGCCAGATTCTCTTTTGCCACCTTTTCTTCATGCTGGTTCTGAAGCTTCAGATCATTTAAGTTTTTGCTGTTTGCCTCTACACCCAGTTTTTTAGGCAAAATCATATTGCGCGCGTATCCGTCGGACACATTTACAATTTCACCTTTTTTTCCCAGAGATTTTACATCTGCCAATAAAATAACTTTCATAATAATTTCCTCCTGTTTCTATAGATCGCCTTCCTCGATCATTTCCTGTAATGTACTCTTCAAAAGCCGAATTGCCTCACTGATGGTCGTATGGGGAAGCTGTGCACCGGCAATGTTCATATGTCCGCCGCCCCCCAGCCGTTCCATGATAATCTGTACGTTGACCTCATCAATGGCGCGAGCGCTGATATAAATCGTATCATTATAGTCTGTCATGACAAAAGATGCCTTCACGCCCACGACGTTCAAAAGCTCATTGGCCGCCTGGGCACAGATTACCGTCGGGCTGTCCAGATCTGCACTTGGACATACGGAGATGGCAAATGCGTTTTCAAAGGTCTCTGCCCTGGCGATCGTAGCTGCTTTTGCCCGGTAATCTTCCATATTATCCCGGAACATCTTCCGGACTCTTGTCACGTCCGCACCGCATCGGCGCAGAAATGCAGCTGCTTCAAAGGTACGTACACCGGTTCTTGTCATAAAATTGTTCGTATCGATCATAATACCGGCATACAGACAGTCCGCTTCTATATTCCGGATACGGATCTCGTCCGCAAAATACTGTAAAACTTCCGCCACCATCTCACAGGCCGAAGAAGCATATGGTTCGATATAGGACAGCACCGCATTTCGGATGACTTCACGGCCCTGCCTGTGATGATCCAGGACCACGATCGTCTTGGTCAGGCTCAGAAGCTCCTCGCACTCTGTGTAGCTGGGTTTGTTGGTGTCAACCACCACGACCACCGTATTCGAGTCAACAATATCCCGTGCCTCTTTGCAGGTGACAAACATGTGGGAATCATAATCCGGATTGTTCAAAAATCCTGACATCAGCGGGCGTATAGCCGGCGGCGGATTGTCTACCACAATATAGGCCGGTTTGTTGATGGTCTTTGCTGCACGGTACATTCCCACCGCAGCTCCCAGGGTATCCACATCCGTTATTTTATGCCCCATGACAACCACGCGAGCCTTACTGCTCATGAACTCCTTCAGGGCATGGGCTTTTACACGCGCCTTCACACGGGTATTTTTCTCAACAGATTCCGTTTTTCCGCCATAATAAGAGGTATTTTCTCCATTTTTGACAACGACCTGATCACCTCCGCGGCCGAGCGCCAGCTCGATGGCCACACGGGCATATTCCGCATTCTGACTGTAGCTACTTCCGTTCAGTCCGATACCGATACTCAAGGTAACGGCCATTTCATTTCCGATGTTTACCGTTTTTACCTCTTCCAGAATACTGAATTTTACTTTCTGCAGAGCATCCAGAGATCGTTTCCTCATCATGACAAAATACTTGTCTTTTTCTGTTTTCCGAACAATTCCGTCAATCTCATTAAAATATTTGTTGATTTTTCGATCGATCAGCGCTACAAGAAGTGAGCGTCGGACTTCCTCAACACTTTCCAGCGCTTCATCATAATTATCAAGATAAATGAGACCGCAGACCAGTTTTTCTTCTTCTTTTTCCCTTTTTAGATGGTTCAGATCCGTCTCATCAAAGAGATAGCAGGCAATCAGATAATTTTTATCTTCCGCCATCTCCAGCAGGCTGTCATCCCCCAGCAGGCCGTCAACGGATACTTTTTCCATGGCCGCACGGTAGTCCCTTCCCTCAAACAGGATCTCAACCTCTGTCTTATCCTGAACTCCCGGCAATTCTTTTTCCGTCACTTCCGGAAATATTGTATTGATACCCTTGCGGTATGAGTTGTCTTTCTCACAGATTTCCATAAACTCGTCGTTCATCCACAGCATCTTGCCTTCGGAGTCCATAAGGGCATAGGGAACGATAAATTCTTTCAGCAGCTGTTTCTGTACCTGCCCGTAATTGGCGGCAAATATGATCAGTTCGTGCAGAAGCACAGAACGGTTTCGCACATACAAAAGCCAGGCTGCCGCCACGTAAATAAGAAGACACACTGCGCTTGCCAGTCCGGCTATAATATCGATAAAAAACAAACCAATTACCATCACGACCCAGAAAATAATGAGCAGCAGCGGCCATCTCAAATATGATTTCAATTGTCCATTTAATTTAATATTATTTTTCATACGGTGTTCCTCATAGTTTCATACATGTGCATTATCGTGTGTTGATAAATGCAGTCATAAACAACTCGCAAAACGATCCCGCAGCTGCAGGCTTCGTCACGTGCTGTGGTTGCAGTTTTTGAAATGCTTCTTGATTTCATGATCCCGCTTCGTTATGCCAGGACTTGTTTGTATTCATCAAATGTCTGCTTCACATGCATTTGACGCATTGCGCTGCGAATATTATATCACAAGTATTCCGTAAAGTCTATGAAGAAGAATTTCCCGTCCGCGTATGGATCTATACAATCATGAAAATACGTCCGGAATCATCCCATAATTCCGAACGTATTTCAAGCATGAAGCCAACATTTTGAGGCAGCCATGCCTGTTGTCTAATCCTGCTTCCAGGAAATCATTTCTCCCGTATCCGCAGACATCTTAAATTCATATTCTTTATTGTTGTAATGCACTTCGCCTTCATAGACCAACTGCCCATTCTCTTCTTCCAGCTCAATCTCAATATTTTCCTTAGAAGCACCCGGAACCATCTTCATCAGAGCCTGTATCGCCTGTTCCTCGCTAAATCCAACCGCCACGGTATTGGACTGAAAACCATCCTCGATTTCCCTGTCTTTGCTTAAAATTGTACCTGTTTTTCCGTCTATCTCGTAATCATATTCCTCCACACCTACATAGAATTCCACCTCATATTCCCAGGGTTCCTCATCCATATCCAGATAAACACGCATGGTTGTCACATCCGTTTCCGCCACTTGTGCATCCTTTAAGGCGATTTGGAATGCCGCATCTTCACCGATCATGGAATTCATTTTTTCCCGGTATTCTTCTTCCGGACCGGCTGACGGTTTTTCCGGCTCGCCCGGGCTCATCTCCTCTCCCTCTGTTCCGGCGGAAGGTCCCATGTCATCCGGATTCTCTGCAATCTCATTGTCCTTCTCAGCAGGCTCCTCTAATTCCGTGGAATCCGGCGTATTTTTTGTCTCGTCTTTTGTACTCGTTCCGCAGCCGATCGTCAGCACCATAGCAGCTGCCAAAATTCCGGTCAAAATACTCACATTTTTTTTCTTCATTATTCCCATCCTTTCTGCCATATCATTCTTTTCTGTTGCCTGCCGGAATTATCTGTTCCGAAGGCATGTAAGAATACTATCTTCCCCCGCGGTCAAAATCATAAGTCATTTCTTACAGATTTTTCAGTCTCGCTTCTATGTTCCGACTGCAGTCTTCAAACAAAAGATTTTTATTGTACTGATAATACCGTTCACAATCGTATCCCTGAAGAAATTTTATACTGTAATAATTCATGCCCAGTTCAGTAATAAAGATGACCATCTCCTGCCCGCACGGGAATACAACCTCCATAAAATCAAATGCATATTCCAGCATCTGACCGCTCTTTTCCTGCGCCTCTTCCAGTTTTTCCCGATCATCGGCAAACTGTTCTTTTAATTTCTCAAAAGCCTTTTCCCCATTGCTCCTGCAGGAGTCATCCAGACATTTCCCATAGATCTCCAGGCGGTTCAGCACCTCCCGGTATATTCGGTTTTCCTCCCGGTCAAGTATCTCCGCTTCGCGCAGCTGAGTCCATTTTTCTTCGAACCGCCGGAGAATATCTTCAAACAAAACCGCCGGCTGCTCTTTCCAGATGCCGAGCATTCCCTCTTTGGCCTCTTTCATATTTTCAAACAGTTTTTCAACCAGTTGTTCCTGCACATATGCACTTCGGAACTGTTCCGTACAGCGGCTGATCAGCAGGCTGATAACACTGAGCCGCTCATCAAAAGACGCATGTGCTGCTTTTTTCACCAGTGACTCCTCAATTTTCCCCTCAAAAACCTGCTCCAGCTGATAATCCATCTGATATTTTTCATACAGTTCCAGATAATTGGCAAAATCTTTTGCAATTTTCTCATGCTGGATATATTGGATCACCACATCCCGGTCCATCTTTTTCCCCAATATCCCGTAAACAGACAGTATCCGTGACAGATCCTCCCAGCCACGTGGTGTGGCAAAGGTACGACCGTCCACCGTAGTCTCCATTCGGTAAAAATGCTGGGGCCTTGTGTCCAGATATGATATAACAGCCGGATGGATCTGCTCTTTGTAAGCATATTCTTTCCACACCTGATAATCCGGCTCCACCTGTATTTTTTTCACTCGGTCCATGGTCACCACATCAAACTCACGAACCGATTTATTGTATTCCGGCGGATTGCCCGCTGCCACGATAATCCAGCCGCCCGGAATGGCATGATTTCCGAACGTCTTGCACTGCAGGAACTGCAGCATGGCCGGTGCCAGTGTTTCGGACACACAGTTTACTTCGTCAATGAACAAAATTCCCTCTTTCAGGCCGGTCTTTTCCATCTTTTCATAGACAGAAGCCACGATCTCGCTCATGGTATATTCGGTGAACGCATATTCTTTTCCGCCAAAATCCTTTTTGGAAATAAAAGGAAGTCCGATCGCACTCTGACGGGTGTGATGGGTAATGGTATAAGAAACCAGGCCAACCTGACACTCCCGGGCAATCTGCTCCATAATCTGTGTTTTTCCGATGCCCGGTGCTCCCAGTAGCAGCACCGGTCTCTGACGGATGGTCGGAATCACATATTCTCCGTATTCATCTTTCGTCAAATACGCCTCGATGGTATTTTTAATTTCTTCCTTCGCACGTTTTATATTCATATTTGTTCTCTTTCTTCCGATGCCCGATCTGGCATCATCTTTCCTCTGATTTACAATTTATACAGGCTTTCATCACACTGTTTTTCGAAATTTTATGATAAAAGGGTTCGCACCTGAATCCGTTTCAACATCCGGCTCAGAAGTGTCCGTTTTGATCATTCAGATACTCATCCGCATCAAGGATCAGTTTGATTGCCCACGGCGGTACGTCCACATCCCGATAGTCCTCCTTCATGAAGACAAAGGCCGTCTCATATTCGGGCTTTCTGGCCGGAAACACGCCATAACCATCCGTAAAATAGATGAGTCCCTTCAGTTTTGCAAACTGCTTTTTCTGCCTGAGTTCTTCCACATAGGCAAATGCCGGGCGAAAATCCGTCCCGCCCTCTCCGCGAATGGTAAAATTATTCATATAGTCTTTCAACGCCTCATGACTCTGAATCACCACATCTTCCTGCACCTGATCATCGCACTGGATGATGTGAATGTTTATTTTCCGGAAAAAGCTCTCCGATTCTCCGAGCACACTGTAGGTTTCCTCCAGGAACCGCTGCACCAGCTCCCCTTTGCAGGACATGGAAGTGTCAATGACAATGATAAAATCTTCCACCCGCTGCTCCTCTTTTGTCTCAAGGTGCTCAATCAACGGCATATTGCCATAAAGGTTCATACCGTAATTATAAAAAATATAGTCAAAAGAGTCCATATCAACTTTCATTTCTTCTTTGAGAACGGAGAATTTGCGCAGGAATTCCCGATAATCATATCGTTTCCGGTTTTCCACCTGCACCTGTTCCTCCAGACTTTTAAAATCATCTGACGCTTCTTTGGAAAACGTTTCCATCTCCGTCTGCATTCGTTCCCGCGCATCATTCCATTTTTTCTGCTGTTCCTGATTCGGGTTCCGGGGATTATCCGACTGTCCCCAGATGCTGTGGTCATCGCGCACAAATTCCTGTTCCAGACGCAGCAGAAGATTCCGGTCCGGACCGAACAGAATCAGTCTTCGATAAATATATTCCGCAGTGAGTGTGTGATTTCCTTCTTCCAGTTTTCGATACCATTCCCGTCGGAAAATCCTCTGGGGTAGATGAATGCATTTCAGGAACAGGTGATCCAGCATATATTCCACTGCCATATCACAGGCCAGATTCCAGATCTGTTCGTCTCTCTGCTTTTTATGGTACATATGACAGAACAGACAGTGCATCAGACTGTGCAGGTAGAGGCGGTTCACATGCTCCCGGCCTCTGCGGTACAGATTTGCCAGGGATTCGCTGTGAAAATAGAGGCCCATTCCGTCTGTTCCGGCCGGAGTCACAGCAGGATCCGGTGTGAATACCAGACCGGACAGAGCAACGTCAAGGAATCGCATATTCAGATATAATTCATTTCTGGCATTTGCAAGGATATCTTTGCAAATGTCAGTCAGCTCCAGTTCTCGTTCCTGCTGGGTCTGCAGGGCATTTGGGTAATTCATGGTATTTTATCCTTTTTGTTATTGGCTTCCGTTCTGACTCATTATCAAAAGACGACCTTTTGCTCAGATATACCGTTTTCCATAATTTTGTCATAAATCAAAAGTTTTCTTTCGAGGTTTGAAATAACGATGCCGGCAGTCCATAAGATAGCTGACACCTTCTGAAAAATGCAGCCGGGCAGCAACTTCTGTCATCTGTTCCAGAAGGTTTTGATTTTCCGGCGCTGACGCCTTCGCGGAAACGCTTTGTTCCCCGGTCATCAGAACCTTTTCCGAATCAAACAGTGTTTCCACAAACCAGCTCAGGGCTTTCCCGTCTTTTTTCTCCACAAAATATCTTCCAAAAGCTTCCTTTTTCTCCAGCAGATATCCCATATAGCGCTCTCTTGCTTCTCCTGACAGTTTATAGGGGAAACGCAGCCGGCCCTCCACCATCGCCGCAAGAAGGCGAAAAGATTCCTGAACCGCCGCATAAGGAAAGCGGCAGTCATATTCTGCAAAATTAAATGTTCTGTGCCGGAAACAGTTTCGGTAATACAATCCGCTGCCGTGCACGTGAGTCACAAGAATCCGGGCAGGTGTGTTTTCCACACCTTCCTCAAAAAATTCCGGAAATATCAACCGGGCATAGTGTTTTTCTCCTCCCGTTTCATAGTAGTAATCTACCTTCATTTCTTCCGGCAGTTCCTGAAGAACTTCTTTTAATGTGGACTCTTCCGATGTTTTCATGGTCACCGCAAGATGATCTACCTTATGGCATCCGGTGAAAGCACCGCTTCCCCAGTCACGAAGCGTGCCGGAAAATGTGATTTTTTTCAGGTTCTGGCAATTGTAAAAACAGTATCGTCCTACCTTTGCCAGGGATTCCGGAAGAATCACTTCTTCCAGATTTTCTCCGCACAGAGCAGGCGTGTCTTCTTTCTCACGCAAAACCGGAGTATCTTTCTCCCTATGCCAAACCGAAGCCCCTTTCTCAGAATGTTCCTCCGTGGATGCAGCTGACACGCCATTCGGTCGATGCTCCTGCCCAGGCATGGTATATTTTTTCCCTTCCAACTCTCTTTCATCCATATGAGATGAAAATGCATAAGGGGCCAATGCGGTCACCGGGTATCCGTCAATACTTTCCGGTATTTCTGCTGTTTTCGTACGTGAAAAACAGCGCCAGATTACAGCGCTGTTTTCCTGAATCTCATATGCAAATTGTTGAGTATATGTCAATTCCATTTCAGGCACCGCTTTCACACTTTTTCTTCATCATACTACAAAACGGAGGAAAGCGAAAGGGGGGCAATTTTCCATACAATCAAAAAATGAACGAAAAAAAGAATCCAGCATTCAGGATTCTTTATGAAAGGTTCATTACCAGCGCATTTTCATATGCATATGGAACAATAGAAAATGAAAGCTTTTCCCCCTGCATCAAAGACTGAGCAGCCAGCCTGCCAGTACAGCAATTCCGTACAGCAGTCCGAGAATCTTCAGGTTTTCTTTGCGGTTTTTGTTCACACGGAACAAAACCACCAGACCGACCCCTGCATTGGTACACAGACCGGAAATCACAGAAGCAAAGGACAGGGTTCCGCCCAGATACAGTTCCGTCAGCAGAACCGAAGCGGCACAGTTGGGAACCATTCCGATCAATGCCGCAAAAAACGGCTGGAAAATACTTCCCTGCAGCAGATAGCGGGATATGGCTTCCAGCCCGAAGCCCTGGATCAGCAGATTCAATATACCGGAAAACAAAACAACAAAACCAAATACCTGCAACGTATGGCGCAGAGCCGGCCGCAGAATCCCATGATGATCATGGCAGCCGCAATGATCGCACAGGCTTCCGATTTCTTTTGGCCGGCTGATCTTTTTTGTCAAAAACAGATCCACCAGATAGCCTGCCGCAATTCCTATGATCACTTTGACTGCCAGAAGGCTCAGAATCTCTTTTCCTCTGCCAGGGTTGCTCATCATAATTAAAATTGCCTCATCTGAGGTGGACAAATATACGGAAAGAAGCGTGCCAAGGGATACCACTCCCCCCGCATACAGATTCGTGGCCATAACGGAAAATCCGCACTGCGGTATGCAGCCAAAAACTGCCCCGAGCAGAGGGCCTGCTCGATTGATTTTTATCAAGGTCCGATTCACGAACGCCGTGGAATAATGCTCCAGTGTTTCCAAAAGCAAAAATGCCCCGAACAGGAACGGAAGCATACGAATACCATCCAGCACCGTATCGATAACAATATCAAATATAAACTCCATATATACCTCTACTTCTGATAAAACAAAACACCCAGCGTACCGGGCCCGCAATGACTGGAAATAACACCGCCGGCTCTTGTCTCAATAATCTCTTCAAAGTGATCCAGACCTCTAAGATATTCCCGTATCTCCTCCACAACTTCCGGATCCACACCGGAATGTGTGATAAACACGCGGGCCGGGTCTGCTTTCTTCAGGCTTTCTTCCATGTCTTTTGTATATTTCAGAAGAACTTTGTTTATTTTCCCCCGGTATTTTGTTCCTACGATCATCTTACCGTCTTTTACTTCAATGCGCGGATGGAGCTTCAGTGTGTTTGCCAAAAGTGCAGTGACTCCGGAACAGCGTCCGCCTCTGGCCAGATAAGTAAGCGTATCTACCACAAAGCTTGCCCGGACATCCGGGCGGGCACATTCAATCGCTGATACAATTTCTTCCGCTGTTTTTCCTTCCTCTGCCATCTGTGCGGCACGAATGACCTGCAGGCCGATTCCCGTAGACAGGTTCATAGAATCAACAACAAAAACACGTCCGCGCTCAAACTCATTTGCCACCAGACGGAGCACATTGCATGTCGTGCTCATGTCTTCCGAAATGCCCAGAAAAACCACATCCATATCCGCGTCCATGAAGGGTTTTATGATTTCCATAGTTCTCTCAATTGTTACGGCCGATGTCTTTGGCGTGGTGCGATTCTCATCTGACCATCGGAAAATATCCTCCGGCGTCAATTCTTCTTTATCAAAATAACTTTTTTCATTCAGGACAATACACAGCGGGACTATTCCGATATCATATTTCATAATCAGTTCGTCTGATAAATCACAGGTACTGTCCGCACAAATCTTAACTTTTCTTTCCATTTTTATCTCCATTCTGCCATTTCACTAAGGCACAATCAGCGTGAAAAATACTACTTTTCCGCCTGGACTCAACATTTGCATTACAGTATAACAAAAATGAAATTTTATGTAAAGTACCCAGTTTTTTCTTATTTCAGTCATTCCTTCCGGCTTTTATGTCCCCGTGAAATGTCCGCTTAATCATACAATCCATTTTCTTATTATATGTCCGTCTGCAGTTTGACTCTTTTCCTCAGTCAAGTTCCGTCTGCAATGCAGCCGGAAGCGGACGGCATTTTGCCGTGTACGCAAGCACATCAATTTTTATGATAGTAACAATAGAAACCTTTCTGTCATCAAAAGTAAAGTCTTTACCGGTCTGACTCTTCATAAAAATGGAAAGCGACTCTTTCTTTTCTTCCACATCTTCTATGATTTCAGCCCGGCCGCTTCCCATAAGTGATGCGTAAGCCATGCCGTACTGACAGGCAACGCGGCCTGTAAAAGGCTGTACATCACATTCCAATTCGAAAAATACTTTTGGATTTTCCCGGATAATATCCAGTTTGCGGCCTTTCGTTGCACAGTGAAGGTAGAGGGTCAGTTTATCACCCTCCATGCGGTATCCATAATTCATGGGAACCATGTATGGTTCATCTCCATCCACCATTGCAAGATGCAGTATTTTGGATTTATCCAGTATCTCAATTATTTTTTCACGTTCTGTCACCTGACGTTCCCGTTTTGTAAGTCCTGTGTTCATTTTCTTTTGTCCTTTCGTGTCAGATTTTTCTGTTTCCTATTTTAACAGAGTAATACAGGAATAACCAGCATTCTCTTCATGTAATTTAAAAATCGGATCCGGACAATTGTTTTACCGCGCTATGAGATAAATCGTACCCAATAGTATAACAGTTATGTCAATGCGCAGGAAATGATGCGAGACAAGAAAAAGGGATGCTAATCATTTTCGATCAACATCCCTTTCTACTCTTCGGAGTACATCGGTCTTTACCTCTCTTTTCTTAAATTATGAAGGTGTTACTTCGCTATTTCGGTGGTCCGTACCTCCTGTTATTATTTTGTTTCTGAATTATTTTCTATTTCTTTTATTTGTTGATATTATAATATCACATCTTTCCGGATTAGTCAAGCTTATTTTTTATTTATTTGCCCATTCTTTTATAAATAGTCTGAATATACAGATTTTTAATGAGCAGACGGATCGTGTTATTGTTTTGATAATTTTTTCATTGCAATCAGCATCACAATCGCCGTAATCAGCTCTGCGGCTGCAAACGCCAGCCAGATTCCGGTCATTCCCAATGTCACAGACAGAAGGAGCGCACAGATAATGATGGCAGCAAATCCCCGGAGGATCGACGTGGCAAAAGCCCAGCCGGCAGACTCTGTGGCACTCAGGTACCCTGCTCCGACTATGTTAAATCCTGCAAACAAAAAGCCGATAAAATACAGCCGCATTCCTTTCATGGCATAAACTGCCATCTGCTGATTTCCGTCACTGTTGAAGATATTAACGATCCGCCCCGCCAACAGACCGGTAACCGCAATAATGAACACAGCCAGAACCGCTGCCGTACCCACGGCCATATTTCTGACTTTCAACAGAGATTCCCGATCACTTTTTCCGTAAAAGTCGCTGAAAAGAGGCTGGCTTCCCTGTGCCACACCGTTAAATATGGCTGTGGCCACGATTGCGACATTAGCCACAATACCGTAGGCTGCAACACCGTTGTTTCCGGCCAGCCCAAGTATCAGGAAATTAAAAACAATGGTGGTCACGCCGGAGGCCATTTCCCCGATAAAAGCAGAGATTCCCAGCTGCCATGACTGCAGCAGCTTTTTCACACTTGGACGAACGATATAAATGCGTACCGAACTTTTTCGCGAAAAGAGATGCATGCTGCAAATGGCCACGCCAACTACCGGAGAGAGGCCGGTGGCAAGAGCAGCACCGGCCATTCCCATTTTAAGCGGAAACATAAAAATATAATCCATTACAATATTGAACATACTGCCGGAAAGAGTTGCGATCATGGCAAGAGAAGGGTTTCCATCGTTTCTGACAAATGCGTTGAAAATATAATTCAGCATAAAAAACGGTGCAAACACCATAAATATTCTGGTATAAGCGGATCCGGCTGCCACAATTTCCGGATCTCCGCCAAGGATCGATACAATATTTTCTGAAAAAAATGCTCCGGCAAGCACAAAGATCACACTGATTGCCAACGCAAACACAACCGCATTGAAAAAATACTCATCCGCATCCTGTCTTCCTCTTGCACGCAAAATGCTGAATCGGGTGGCGGAACCTACTCCTGTCATGGATCCGATGGCAAAAATAAGGCTGTAAATGGGCAGAACCAGATTGAGTGCGGTGATCCCCTGTGCCCCTCCGGCTCTGGATATGAAGAAAGTATCCGCCAGGATATATGCGGAAATACCCAACATTCCAAAAATGTTCTGAGAAACATATTTGATAAACTTTTTCTCAACCATGTTCTTTTCCATTTACATGCTCCCCTGAATATAGATTTTTAACCGGAGCGTCTCCTTTTACACCGTCTCACACTCTACTCCGATCATCCGACGGGCCGCTATCCGTTCCTGCAATATTTTTTCCCACAAATGCTGCAGCAGATCATACACCGACCCGGGATTTATTCTTCATTATATTATCGTATAGTGGAAAAAACAAGATAAAGGAATATGCAGTCTGAGGAACCGAACTATTCTCATATCAAGGTCTGCGCACTTTAGTCAGCATGAAACGGTTCGTCCGAAGAATCACAAGATTGGCGAAAATGCTCCATTAAAACAGGAATCGGTGCCGCTGCCCACGCATGACACAGACTGGTATTCCATTTCTGGTCTTTTCCCCAGGCTTCATAGGAAGTGGTTGCGCCTTCTTTCAGCATATTGTACCAGGAATGTTCACTTTCGTTTATAATAAACTCATAAGCAATATCCTTTCTGCCCATTCGTATCAATGCATAAAGTACAAAATAGGCCACGAACACGCCGCAGCACAGCCCCTTCTTCTGAATCAGTTCCACAATCCGGTTTTCCTCCGGCTGCAAGCCGTAAAAGCATGCAAATATATTTGCATGAAGGGAGCTGTGAGAGCTGGTCACGGAATCTGCAAAAACACCTTTCTCCACCCGATAAAAGTTCCGGATAAAAGCAGCTTTCAGTTCTTCAAATTCAGAACTGCAGGGAATGCCCAGAATTTCTTTCATCTCTCCGATGTTTTTTTTCATTCCGATATATAAAGCATTGATAACATTATGACATCCGTCTCCCACCACCGGTTGGAACAGATCGAAATCATAGCTATCTCTGAGATTTTCCGGCCAGTCTACCAGATTCCATTTTGTTTTTACATTTTCAATCAGCCCATCTTCCCTTTTAAACTGTTCAAAATAGTGCTCAATGCCCTCTGCCACTGGAAGCATTTTTCTTAAAAATTCCGTATCTTTTGTAAACTGATAGTACAGCAGGAGCTGATAGGGATACAGCAGGGAAAAGTCAGCGATTTCCTGCATAAAACTTCCCGGGGCTACTGCCATCATTCCCTTACAGACGACTGTGGAATTGGCAAAATCCGTCAATGCTTTCCGAAATAATGCCGTATCACCGGTCAGATAATAGAATGCGTGAGCCGTAACAGTCAGGTCACCCAGATACTGTCCTTTTTCCCGATGAGGACAATCCAGGAATGCTTCCTGGGCACAGTTTCTGACTGCATTTTTACATATCTCCCAGATTCCATTGATCAGTTCGTTCTCAGAATGGAATTTGCAGAAATCCTCATCAAAGGGATAGTGACGGTAATCCACTCGAAAATCCGACATTTTTGCCTCACTGTCGGTGATCAACTGCACATAACGGAAGCATTTATACTCAAACTGTTCCAGCTCGTTCTCCCCTTCTTCCAGTATCCATTTATCTTCATAAAAACAGTTACATCTCATGTCATTGCGAACCCGTTCCTCGGATTCAAGCTCTTCTCCGAATAAAATCGTCACTTCGCTTCCTGCATGGCCCTGGGCTTTCATATAAAAAGTCCCGGTCAATTCCTGTCCGAAATCCAGTAAATATCCGTTCGGCAGCCTGCAAACCCGGATCGGACTGCAGTATTCCATCTGGAGGTTGGGGGTTTGCTGAAGTACCAGTACATGGTCATCATCAGCCTTTACCGCTGCCGTATCCCATGCAGAATCATCATAATCCTTTTTTCTCCAGCCTGTCGCTTTTACCCGGTTATCGATGATCTCATCAAACTGCGTATCATAGGCAATCGTTCTGCTTGCACCATATTCCCGTGCCTCCCCACATTTCCAGCAATCATCGATAATCAGCCGGCCATCTGCCCATATTTCCGCGATCATACCCTGCCGATAGTCTCCGCTGTTGTATGCACGATTGATCAATCCCTGGTAATATACATGAACTGCTATGATATTATCCCCGCAGTGCAGATATTGCGTAATATCAATATGATTATAGTTATAACAAAAAGCATAAGAATTGGCAGGGCCCTGGGTGACATATCTGCCATTGATATATACCTTATAATAATCATCCGCGGATATGTCCAGAAATACTTCTTTCGTTCCTGACATTATCTCCACTTTTTTCCGGAACAGGGTATGGTTATTTTTCAGATCTTCCCTGTGTTCTTCCAGTTGAAACGCTGCATCCAACTGCCGATGCAGCATTTGTCTCGGTTTCAGATCTGCAAATCGCGGGTTGCAGATCCATCTGTTTTTCCATTTCTTTTTGTCCATTTTAATCTCCATTCCGCCGCTTTTACGCAGCAAAATCTCAGTAAAAAATTATATCTTCACTCATTCTCCATTCCGTCACATTTTTTGCGGCATAGACTGCAGATAATAGTTCTTCTTTTTCATATCAAATATGCAGCCACACTGTTTTTCTTATTCCTTTACCACATTTTTAAATGTAGTCGGTGTACAATCGTAATATTTCTTAAAACTGCTGGCAAAGTAACGCTGATTGCTGTATCCGCAGGCTTCTGCCACCTCCTGAATCTTCATATCCGTTTTTATCAGAAGTTTTCCTGCTTTTTCCATTCTTTTCCGTATCACATATTCCATAATACGTTCACCTGTTTTTTGTTTAAAGATCTGTCTCACATAAGTAGAACTAAAATGCACTTTTTCCGAGATCCATTCCAGAGTGAGTCCCTCATAATCCAGATTGTTCTCGATCAGTTCCTTTACACTGTCCACGATCACTTCCGCCTGCTGCCGTTCTTTATTCTCCTGAAACGACTTGTGGCACATGGAAAAATAATCCCGGAGCAGTTCCCGGATTTCCAGCAGACTTGCATGTTTCAGCTGTTCCTTCACCCGTTTTTGTACCTCTTCGTTTGAACGGTTCTCATCCAGGCGAATATCACTTCGTTCCACTTCATTAAATATGGCATAAACCAGCTCTTCCGCAGAAATGCTGACATAATCGGTCCGTCCGGGTGCAATGGATGCATAGACCTGAATCAGTTCATCGAGATATTCCATCGATTCCTTTTCCTGACCGGTTCGAACGGACAATAAAATCTGCTCTTTGAGATTTTTGATTTTCTTCGAGGAGTCCACCAGCTCTTTTTGCGGCATTTTATCTGTTTTCTCGCCGCAGACGATCAGATCTTTGTCGGTTGAAGTGAGCCCTCTCCACACATTTCGCGTTTCATCATAGGATTCCTTTAACTTTCTCCATTCACTGCAGACACTCCCGATGATACAGATCAGGCGGACATTATAGTATTTCTCCATGCTCTTCTGAAGATGTTCCATGCCGCCCCTCACTTTATACAGGAACTGCTGCTTTCCGGAAGCTTTTCCCGAAAGCACAAGAATCGCTCCGTTTCCTTCAAAACGAAGGCCATGCGCAGTGATGTCTTTATGAATATACCCGCAGCTCCAGAGCTTCACCAGTTCATCCACATTCTCCGGATTTCCCAGATTCCAGTCGCGGGAAGCCAGATACAGGGGCAGTTTCAAAAGACATACGCAATAATAATCGTCGTTTGTATTCAAAATCCACTCTTCCGGTGTTTTCACATCTTCTTTTCCATCCAGGATATCACGCAGCACTCTTTCCTTTAGAAAAGCCTCTTTTTCATCTGCTTTCTCCTGCAAAAGCTTCATATTGTCAAACAGCACCTTCTGACGATCCAGCTCATTTTTAATTTTCACCAGAACCGCTTCCAGTTCCAGAGGATCGAAGGGTTTCAGCAGATAATCCGAAACGCCGAGGGCAATTGCCTTTTTTGCGTATTCAAACTCATCATATCCGCTGATGATCACTGCCTTTAACGGAATGTTTCTATTCGCAGTCTCAGTCAGAAATTCCAGTCCGTCCATCACCGGCATAAAAACATCAGTGATCACAATATCAGGATGGTATTGCTCTGTCAGTTCCAAAGCCTCCTGACCGTTCACGGCGCTTCCCACAACCTCCAGATCCAATTCTTCCCGTTTTAAATATTTTACCAGCAGGTTCCTCATCTCTGATTCGTCTTCTGCAACCAGTATTTTATACATCAGCTTTCCTCCTGTGTTCTCATCGGAATGGTCAGAATTGCTCTGGTCCATTTCCCCTCACAGCTTTCGTAGCAGAGTCCGTACTCCACCCCATAATAAAGCTTTATTCTTTCATTTACATTAAAAATCCCATAGCCTTCTTTGCTGTCCGCTGCACCGTCTTTCAGGCCCCGATTGATGCCGGCCAGCTTATCGGCCGGAATACCTCTCCCGTCGTCCTCCACAACAAAACGGATACAGGTTCCGCAGTTCTCACATTCGATCTGCTCTGCAGCAATGCGAATGGTACATTTTCCCGCTTTTTCTTTGATTCCATGATAAATCGAATTTTCCACCAGGGGCTGCAGCACCAGTTTCAGGATGGTATTATGCAGCAGTTCTTCCGGAACGTCAATTTCATACTGCATTTTTTCGGCATAACGGATTTTCTGGATGGTGAGATAACTCTTCACATGCTCGACCTCATCCCATATGGTAATCACTTCCGCACCTTTGCTTAAACTAATACGGAAAAAGCGGCCAAGAGCATTTGACAGGATCCGGATCTCATCCACGCCTTTATCCGAAGCCATCCAGGTAATAGTGTTCAAGGTATTGTACAGAAAATGCGGATTAATCTGAGCCTGCAGAGCCCGCAGTTCCGCCTTCCTTTTCTGCTTCTGTACCTGCTCAACAAAATCTCTTTCTTCTTTCAGGACAGCAATGTACTCTTCCTGTTTTTTCATGGATTTTTCAATCTCATCTGCCATATAGTTGAATGTTTTTGCCAGGCTTCCAACTTCATCTTTATAAGGATAGTAATATCTTGCATCCATTTCCCCCTGGCGCATCCGGTTCATCTGAAAAGCCAGCCGCTGCAGCGAGAAGGTCAGCTGCCTGGAAAGAAATGCTACGATCAGCATGCATATAATAACCATTATGACCGTCATACCCACGATCAGTGTACGCAGATTTTTGATATTATCCAGAAGTTCCGACTTGGATTTTAAGATAAAAATCTGCCAGTCATTTATATCCACAACACCCTTGCACATCAGATATTTTTCTCCGTCGTACTCAATATCTTTGCTGTATTTGGCAGATTCAATATTCTCATTGACACCAAACAGGCTCTTCAGATCCTCTTCCGATGCGTCCATTGTGCCGGCAATATAGCAACCATCTCGATCCGTAATCAAAATCTCACCCAGTTTTTTCGTGTCTCCTGAGATTTCTTTCAGCAGGACTTTCTGGTCAAGCTGAATAATCAGATATGCGGTGGTCTTCCGGTCACTTTCCGTGGTAAATCGGCGCACATAGGGAATGACCATACTTTCCCCCACAAAAATCTCATCTTTCATAGCCGGAAGCCACTGGACCGCCTTTGAACTGCTGTCCTGAAAATAGGAGTAAAAAGTTGATTCGCGAAAATCGAAGTCCCAGTTTCTCGCTTTTGTATAATCATCCCAGCATTTTTGATCCGTATAGATGACCACAGAATTCACAAGCGGCTCAGCCTGCTGGATATCTTTTAGCCAGTTTGCAGCTTCCCCGCTGACAATCACATCTTTTTTAATGTCCGGCGCATTCAGATAATCCCCCAGCGGCCCTGTAAAAGAATCATTGGTCAATGCGGCAAACGCTCTTCTCTCAACGGCTTCAAGCCTGGTATCCAGTGTCGTTTCCAACTGGCCAACCAGGCTTTCCGCATTCGCCGTAAAATTATCGACGATTTCGTTTTCTGCATATTTGTAATATAAAATCCCCGAGACACAGGTCACCAATGCACAGACAATGGTAAAGATTAGTGTCATTTTTCCGCGAAAACTAATGTTCCGCACTCGATTCAGCCACATATGTATTTCCCCGTTTTTTTATCAGTATAGCATATGTCACCAAATTTCACATCCAAATGATGACCGTCTTTCATGATCCGGTTTCATGCACATTTTTTGCACACAGCAATCATGCACAATATTCATGCCGCACCCATCCGGCATCATCCTTTCACGGCACCGGCAGTCAGTCCGGCGATAAACTGTTTGTTGCACAGCATATACACGATCAGAATAGGTATAATCGCAATGGAAGCACCGGCAAGCATGATGTGCCACTCTGCCGCTGCATTGACCGAATATTTCAGCTGTACAACCGCAACCGTCAGCGTCTGAAGCTTTGTATTGCTGATTGTCATGATCATGGTTGTGATGTAATCATTCCATGTATTACGAAATACAAACAGCGCAACAACCGCCAGAATCGGCTTGATGACCGGCAGAATGATCCGCGCAAACACACCGTAAAAAGAAGAGCCATCAATGATAGCCGCCTCGTCCAGCTCCTTTGGAACTCCTCGTACAAAGCCCATAACGAGAAGCACATTTACCGCCTGTCCGCCCGTCAGCGCAACTACCAGTCCGATCATGCTCTTATTTAACCCCAGTCTCTGCAGCAACTGATAAATCGGATACAAGGTTACAGAACCAAGGCTGATAAACATCATGGATGTATAAAGCGCCAACAGCAGTTTTTTCCCGACAAAATTACGTCTTGCAAGAATAAATCCTGCCAATGCACAGGTAATAACCGCCAAAAGCGTTGAGGACACTGCAACGATCACACTGTTTATGGTATATTTTACAAAATCCGCCTGAACAAATGCCTGATAATAATTCTGGAACTGCCACTCTTTCGGGAAAAAGGAACCGCCGGATGTCAGCTCCGCATTGGTCTTCAAAGATCCGAATATCGTATAGATAATCGGATATAGTGTAAACACAATCATGATAAGAAGAAACAGGACCGCGCACACTTTCAATATTTTTGCAGAAAGTTTACTGCTTTTTACTTTGCTCTCCATAGTATCTCCTTCCCTCGATCAATAAATATCATCCAGTTTTCTGGACAGTCTCAGATAAATGATTGTAACCGCACCTGCTATTACCGCAGAGATGACGCTGACCGCAGCACCGTATCCGTACTGAGGTATGACAGATTCCGAAGCAGATACAGGGAAGAAGTATTTATATCCGTACAGAGACATGACCATGGTTGCGTTGTTTGGACCGCCTTCCGTCAGGACCATAACATTTGTGATATCGTTAAATGCGGATGTGATTGACAGCATTAAGATGATCTTCAAGATCGGACCCATCATTGGAATGGTGACATACCACAGGGTTTGAAGCCGTCCGGCCCCGTCGATTTTTGCACTTTCCAGCGCATCCTGAGCCACCTGCTGCAGACCGGCGATAAAATATACCATATAATTTCCAACGCCGCCCCAAACAGCCGTGATTATCAGCGTTTTCATCGCATGCTCTTTTCCGAGCCAGTTGATCGGAGTTTTGATGATATGCGCACTCATCAGATACTGGTTGATTTCTCCGTTATAAGCATTAAAAAGCAGATAAAATACCAGACCCATGACAGCCGAGCTCATAATCGTCGGAAGGAAAATCATACTCTGGGAAATACCGTTGAATTTGGTCTGTTTATTTAACAGCAGTGCCAGGAAAAAGGCCAGCGGTATAATGATCAACACCTTGCCAAATCCATAAACAAACGTGTTTACCACGCTTTTCCAGTATACTTCATCGCGAAATACACGCATCAAATTAGCCAGACCTACCCACTTCGGGTCCCCTGTACCGATGCCTCCATACTGATAGAAGACATATTTCAGTGTCCAGATAATCGGATAAATGGAACATATAATAAACAGAATCAGATTCGGGAGCATAAAAGAATAGGATTCCAGATTTCTCTTTATTATTTTCTTCTTATACCCCGCGCTCATTTTTTGCTTCATAAAGATGCCCTTACCTTTCTTTCTTGAATAAAGAGTTCTGTCAGGAATTTTCGCCCGAAACTGCAGCGTGATCCGCACGGAGCGTTTTTCGTTTCATAAGCCTGTCCTGATGAAATGGAAAAAGGGGATTTGAATCCCCCTCTCCTCTACGGTAATTACGGATTCATCGGATCGTAATCTTCGATTACAATTTCTGTTCCTATTCCATCCTCAATTCCCTGCTGCAAAGCATTATTATAACGATCTGTCAAATCCTTCAGAGTACTTGCCGGGTCTGCTCCGCCGAAATAAATGGATTCGAATGTTTTATAATAATCTTCGCCTTCTACAATAACAGCCTGTACATTCTTCTCCTGAGGTGTCAGCGGCAGAACACCGTCGATTTCCTGCATCTGAAGCCACTCTTTATCTGCGATTTCTTCATTCAGATTCGCCTTTTCCACAACAGCCGGAATAATACTTACACCGTATCCGCCTTCATAATATCCAATCAGGAAATCTTCGCTCGCAAAAATCTCTTTGTAAACTTTAAATGCCTGTTCTACTTTATCGCTCTTGGCATTGATCAGATAACCGGAAGTAAATTTAATATTCTGTACACCGACATCTTCACCTGTGACGGTAGGAATCGGAGCTGCATCCCATTTTTCAGAGTCCATTGGGAACTGTTCTCTGTATACACCGGGTTCTGCATGGGTCCAGGAAATGTACATACCGATATTGCCGTTGGCAAACTGGGTTCTTAACGGGTCGATATCCAGAGATTCACATCCCGGGAATGCACATTCCTCAGAAAGCAGCTGCTGCCAGTATCCGAGAGCCGCTTCATAGCCGGTGAAATCGTATTCGCCTGTAGCGAAATTGTAACCTTTCTTAATTCCTGATTCACGCTCCATTCCCAGATCCAGAGAACGCTCCAGTGCAGAAGATGCGCTCTTCATGTTCTGTGCAAATCCGTAGATTCCCTCGCCGGACAGCTCAGAAGTGATCAGTTTTGCATCTTCTACCATTTCTTCCAGAGTTGCAGGCGGATTTTCAATGCCCACTCTTTCAAAAATCTCTTTATTGTAGATCAGTCGGCCAGTGGTACCGCAGGTAGGAATATAATACAGTTTGCCGTCAATCTCATTGATTCCTTCATATACTTCATCTTTGAAGTATTCTTTCATGTCATCGTCCATGTACTCATACAGGTCCAGCCACTGGCCCTGATTTACATACTGACTGTACACCTGATCATTCAGGGTCAGGATATCCGGGAGTTCACCGCTCTGTACGGCCAGATCAACAGCCTGATCAAAGTTGTCCGTATAGATCTCATACTCTACCTGGATATTGTCGGTGTTTGATTCATTGTAGGCATCAATTTTCCCCTGAACATAGTTTGCATCCGCTCTGTCTTTTGTCCAGATTCGGATGACTGTTTTTTCTTCGCTGTCTGCACTGCCGCTGTCCGCACTGCTTCCTTCACTGCTGTCCGCAGAAGACTGGCTTTCTTCCTTACTTCCTCCGCAGCCAAGCAGAGAAGCAGCTGCCATAGATGCAACCAGCATCATTGCTATAACACTTTTCTTTTTCATGTTCCCATTCCTCCTCTTTGGGTTTTTGTTGAATTAATCATATCTATTTTTTCAGATACCGTAAATTCAATTTTCGGTGAAGCAATGTCTAAAATATGATGAATTGCCCGCTTAAAGGAATATGTCTTTCTATCATCCGCATCGTTCTCTGTAAGCCTTCCGTGTTTATGGAAGACTCCGCTCATCAAATTCCAAAATTACTCCATATGCAAATAAAAGAATAACGCCCTCCAAAACCTTATATATGGTTTCAGGGGCGTTATTGGTCTTACTTTATGTTTACTGCACTCTTATTTTGTGCTTATTATACACTTATTTTGTTCCCGTTTTGCTATCCTTTCATCTAATTCCTGTGTTCTTTTCTCATATTTTATTCCCCGCTCAGGAATTTCTCCACCAGCCGGTTGAACATGCGCGATCTCTTGTTGGCAATAAAATGATCTCCCTTCATGAGCATCAGCTTTGCCCCCGGTATACTCCGTGCGATCAGCTCCGTATGCCGGGTCTTTATCATATCTTTCGTGCCGGCAATCACCAGCGTCCCGCTTCGGATCTGTGAGATCATCTCCGGAGTCAGGTCAGGATCGTTTACCATCAGCCCCAGCATCTCCGCATGCTCCCTGGCTTCCGGGCTTTTCTTTGCAAACAGAGAAGCGATTTTATAGCCGACTGTAATGGGGATCTGCACAGCAGGTTTAACACCGGCTGGAAAGAGATTGCCGCCGTTTAAAATCAGCTTATCCACACATTGCGGATACTTCAGCGCAAACACCATGGCAATATTCGCACCATCCGAAAACCCGAGAATATGGGCCTTCGCAATTTTCATCATTTTCATAAACTGATATAAATCCTCTGCGAACTGCGCGATCGTAAAAGGTGCCGTGCCCCGTTCTGTTTTTCCATGTCCTCTGGTATCAAGTGCAATGACACGATACGACTTCTGAAAATATTCGATCTGATGAACAAAGTATTCGCAATTTTCGCCGTTGCCGTGAAGCATAATCAGGGGTGTGCCGCTTCCGGCTTCGATATAGTTCTGCTTAATGTCCATTTCCTTATCTCTGAACACGTGCACCTGCACCGCCCATGATCGCTTCCACTTCTTTTTTGCTTGCCATGGTTGTGTCGCCCGGTGTAGTCATCGCCAGTGCACCGTGTGCTGCGCCGTAATTAACTGCGATCTCTGCATCACCGGTGGTCATCAGACCATAGATCAGACCGGAGGCGAAAGAGTCACCGCCGCCTACACGATCCATGATCTCAAGGCCCTTGTAATCTTTTGCCTTATAGATCTCTCCGCCAGCCCAGCACAGTGCGCTCCAGTCATTAACCGTAGCTGTTTTTACTTCACGAAGCGTAGTTGCGACTGCTTTGAAATTCGGATATGTCTTAACGGCTTCATTGATCATTTTCTTGTAGCCTTCAATATTCAGTTCTTTGAGATTTGCATCATTGCCTTCGATCTCAAACCCGAGACATGCGGTGAAGTCTTCTTCGTTTCCGATCATTACATCAACGTATTTTGCGACTTCTTTGTTCACTTCCTGCGCTTTTGCCTGTCCGCCGATTGCGCTCCACATGGACGGGCGGTAGTTCAGATCATACGATACGATGGTGCCGTATTTTTTTGCAGTCTTAATAGCGGCCAGTACCGTTTCACAGGACTGTTCGGACAGAGCTGCGTAAATACCGCCTGTATGCAGCCAGCGAACCCCCAGTTCACCAAAGATATAATCAAAGTCGAAATCTTCAGGAGTTGCCTTTGAAATAGCCGTGTTTGCACGGTCTGAACATCCAACCGCACCTCGGATACCGAATCCGCGCTCGGTAAAGTTAAGGCCGTTGCGGCAGATCCTTCCAATGCCGTCTGTCTTCATCCACTTGATCAAAGAAGTGTCAACGCCGCCCTGGAGAATAAAATCTTCCATCAGCATACCGACTTCATTTTCTGCAAACGCAGTAATAACAGCCGTTTTCAGTCCAAAGCATCTTCTTAGGCCGCGGACAACATTATACTCTCCGCCGCCTTCCCAGGCACGGAACTGTCTGGCTGTACGGATCCTTCCCTCGCCCGGATCCAGACGAAGCATAACTTCTCCAAGAGATACTGCATCATATTTACATTCATTTGCAGGTCTTAAATTCAAATCCATGATTTTCCTCCTTTAGCTCACACTCATTTTGTTTTTATGTTCTGCGATCCAGCGTTTTTCTATACCTTCAATTATAGGAAAGGCCTCCCGAAAAATCAATTAATATTTACCTTTTCAGGCAATCAGTCCAAATAAATTACGATTCTGCCACAAAATTGAAAGATATATGTGCCAAGGTCATCTCTCTATACGAACATACATATTTCGGTATCCAAGCCGAAGATCCGGATGAAAAAAAGGGCGAAATTAAGCTCCCATTTTCTTCAGTTCCCACAAGAGGAAACAGGCAGAAATAGCTGCAGCCAGGAAATCCGCAATGGGTCCCGCATACATGATTCCGTCAATCCCCATAAAAATCGGGAAAATCACGATCAGCGGAAGCAAAAAGATAATCTGCCTGGTCAAGGCAAGGAACGTTCCCTTTGCCGGTTTTCCGATGGATGTAAAAAATGTGGAAGACATGGGCTGAACATTATTAATGAAAGTAAAAAACAGGTAAATGTGAAAATAGCGTTCCGCAAAAGCAAGATAGAGCTCCGATCCTTTTCCGAACAGGCTGATGATCTGCCGCGGAAACAGCTGAAACATGGCAAAAGCAACCACGCAGATCGTTGTTCCAGCTGTCATACTCAGGCGGATCACCTTTTTCACCCGGTCATACTGCTTTGCGCCATAATTGAAGCTGGCAATTGGCTGCATGCCCTGGGCAATACCGATACAGAAAGCAAAAAACACAAAGCTTACCTTGTTGATGATACCGGCACAGGCCAGGGGGATTGCCTCGCCATAGATGGATCTGGATCCATAATATTTCAAAGAATTGTTCATAACGATCTGCACGATCATCATGGCAATCTGGTTGAAAAACTGCGCCAGCCCCAGACCCATAGAATAACCTGCAAACTGCAGCTGAAGCTGAAAATGTTTTCTGGTGAGTCTTCCTGCCTTATAATGGCGCAGATAGTACAGCACCATAATCCCGGAAACAATCTGCCCGATGATCGTAGCCAGCGCCGCACCGGTCATGCCCATATGAAACCCGAAAATAAACAGAGGATCCAGTATTGTATTGATGATCGCACCGGTAAGGTTACACATCATGGAATACCTGGGGCTTCCATCGGCACGGACCAGATGTGCCCCGCCGTTGGCCAGAATCAAAAACGGAAATCCGAAGGAAGTGATCCGCACATATTCTTTTGCATATCCCAGCACATTATCCGGTGAACCGAAGAACAGCATCAGCGGATTCAAAAATATCTGTGTGATCAGGCATAAGATCAGCCCGCCGCCAAGCAGCAGCACTGCGGCGTTTCCGATGTAATAAAGCGCCTTTTCTTTTTCGCCCCGTCCCATTGCCAGGTTAAACGCAGAGGCTGCGCCCATACCAAAGAGCAGAGCCAGGGCGGTGCAGATCGTCGTCAGCGGAAATGCAACATTCGTGGCAGCGTTTCCCAGTTCACCGATGCTCTGTCCGATAAAGATCTGGTCAACGATATTATACAGAGCGCTTACCAGCATGGCCACAATGCTGGGAATCGCAAATTTGCGGAGCAGCTTTCCCACCGGTACGGTTCCCAGCGGATTTCCCGGCTGCATCTGACTTTTTCCGCCTGCTGCCGCAGCATTCGCATGTTCCGTTTTTGTTTGTTCCAATTGTTTCATTGTCAAATCCTTTCTGATGGAAAAGGGAGCTGTCCTTTTCCAAAGGCAACAGGCTCCCGCTTATTATCCGGTATTGTATGACCGATGTTCCGGCGGAAATGCCCCGGTACACCGGTCAAATAATATCATTTATCGTTTTACAAAATATTCCTCATACCAGACAAGGAATGTATAGATCGTCCACACTTTTCTCCAGTTGTCAGAATTGCCGCCCACATAGTCATCAAAAATAGCATTGATCTCGTCCACGTTAAAGAACTGTTCCGCCATCTTGCTGTTGAATTTTGCACGAACATCCTGATTGTACCGGTCATCTGCCATCCAGATGCGAATCGGCACAATAAATCCGAGTTTTTTGCGGAATGCGATCTCATCCGGCAGTACCTTTGAAGCAGCGGTGCGGAATGCCACTTTATTCTGTTCTTCATTTACCTTATATTTGGAAGGCAGCCGGGAAGCAATATCAAAGATTCGGCGGTCTGTCAGAGGCATACGGATTTCCAGCCCCACTGCCGTGCTCATCTTGTCCACGTTCAGGTAGATATCGCCTTCCAGCCAGATCTGAATATCGATATTTGACATTTTGGAAAGAGGATCCAGTCCTTCCATCTCTTCATAAAGATCTTTTACCAGATGAATGGGCAGAACATTTTCATCGTAATGCTTAAGAATTTTCTTCTTTTCATCCTCTTTCATGATATTAGTGTTGCCCACATAAAAGTTCTTCAGATTCTCGCCGTAGCGCTCGGCATTGCGGTACATATTGTATCCGCCGAAGAATTCGTCGGCACCCTCACCGGAATAACAGAGTTTTGTGTGCTCTGCCGCGGCTTTGCAGCCCAGGGTAAATACGATCGCCGACGCATCGCCCAGCGGCTGTTCCATATTATACATAACAAAAGGTACAATGTCGAAATACTCTTCCGGTGTGACAATCCTTCTGGACATCTTTCTTCCCAGAAGCTCTGCCGTTTTTTCTGCAAGAATTGACTCGTCAAAACGCTCTTCTTCATAACCGCAGGAATCAACAGTCTGCGCATCCGACATTGCCAGCACGTAAGAAGAGTCCACACCGCCGGACAGGAAAGATTCCGCCACTTCATCCTCCGTTTTTACTTCCGGCATGATTTTCCGGATAGTAGTATGGATCTCATCCGCCCACTCTTCCAGTGTTTTGCTGTCATCCGGATGGAATTCCGGTTTCCAGTAGCGTTTAACTGTTATCTTCCCATCCTGCCAGATCAGGTAACGACCCGGCAGAAGCTTTTTTACGCCTTTGAAAAAGGTGTCTTCCCCGGCCACATAGGTCAGACTCAGATAAATCTGGAGCATCTCTTCATTCAGTTCTTTTACAAATCCAGGCTGCTCCATGATTTTACGAATGGTTGTACCATAAAGAAGTTTACCGTCTGCGGTCTGATAGTAATAAAATGGTTTCGTCCCAAACTGATCTCTTAAGCAGAACAGTTTCTGCGCTTCGTCATCCCAAAGAGCAAAGGCAAACATGCCGTACATATGATCCGCCATATCATATCCCCACGTTTCATATGCCTTTACTAAAATTGCTTCTTCACGGGCTTCTCTGGTCAGAGAAGCGTCAATCCCGAGTTCCCGGCAAAGTGCTTCCCAGTTACGGATGTGACCTCTGTATTCTTTTACTATTATCATGTTTGTACCTCTCATTCTCGTTCTTCTTTCTTTGCACAAATCGATATATGGAAGCTTGACCTAATGCGGACAGGATCTGTTTCATAAGCAGACTTCGGGGAGATCTGTGATAAAATAGATGTCACGATTCGTGCGTATCCATGAATATTCTATCACAAGTTCTATTTTTCAGCAATAAAATGCAGATTTCGCTTTCTTTTTCATATTCAAACTCATATAATAGTAAGCGAATCGTAAAAACTGCGTAAAGGAAGAATTATCCCGCTATGAAAGAAAAGTTAGCCCCCAAAATGCTGAAAGCATATATTCCTGTTATTGTTCCCATATTAAAATATTTATTCGCTCTGTTCCTGACCTTGTGGGCATTTTCATGTATCGGGAATCCCTGCTATCTGGTTGCCGACATTCTGGAACTTCTGATTATTTTCTCTTTTTCCAATCTTCTGATAAAAAAGAAAATTGCGGGGCGAATCGTCAATGATATTCTTATGCTTTTCTATAATGCCCAAATGATCGTGATGGTATTTGGCAACAGCTATATCACCATGGTCATGTTGACCAATATTGATTCTCTCCAGGCTCTATCCGGTAAGGCCGGCATCTATGTTTCCGGCGTTGTGCTGGTTCTCGTTTTTTCTTTTCTTCCAATTTATCCGTTTGAGTTTAAGAATGGGTTCGGACAGCTTCTGCTGTCTCTGGTGCTCTGTCTGGAACTGGCTTTTACCATGGTTTACGGAAACTGCTATTCCCCCATATACGGCTATTTTGATCTGACCATTCAGTACCGACACAATCAGGAACTGACCCGCACCATACAGGCAGCGGTCAATGAAGCAGCCAATGAAAAAGCCCAGGTGGGCGATGGGGATTCTGCTGTTGATGCAGGAAATACAGATCATCCGGAAATCCGTCTGACAGAGGGAGCCTCTGCCGAAACCACTGCTATGTCCTCCGCCGCAACCGAAAACATGGCATCTGCTGCAGCCTCAAATGTGGTATTATCCAATCACGCCGACCCGGATCTTAGCTATTACCATGATGGCGTGACCGATTACCGTGCAAAGGACGCAGCCCTTCCCAATCAGCCTAATGTTATCCTGATTTTTACAGAGGGGCTGTCCCAGAATATTGTCTCCGATGAGCGGAATATAACACCTAATATATCCGCATATCAGAATCGTTCTCTCTATTTTACAAATTATTATAATCATACATTTGCCACTTTTCGGGGACTCATCGGACAGTTATACTCCGGGTACCAGCTGGAAAACTATGATACCAATGCGCTGGTTTCCCTTCAGGATGTTTTTTCCGAACTGGGATATTATACGGCTTTTATTAACACGGAACCTTTTAATGAGGACTTTACACCCTATCTGGAAAATCTGGGATTTGATGAATTAATCGGAAACAGGGAATTCGAATGCAACGGCATGGCTAATACCATTTCCGATAAGGATGCGTATGAGATTCTTTTTGACTCCGCCATGGAGCAGTCCGCTTCCGGTGTTCCTTTTTTCCTGGCAATTTATACCTTTGGTACTCATGCGTCTCTGGATTCTGCTGATGAAACTTTTGGCGACGGAACAGATGCAGAACTGAATAAATTCTATAATATGGACTGCCAGTTCGGTCAGTTTATGGAGCGTTTTGTCAGCAGTACACTTTCCGACAACACCATTGTTGTTTTCACAGCGGATCATGCCACATATCAGGACGACTCCTTTAACACAGCTTTCCCGGATTATATCCGGGCAAACACTTCCTGCGATGCGATCCCGCTGTTTATCTATTACAAAGGTATCACCGCAGAGGGCATCGATGTGAACGGCCGCAATACGCTGGATCTGGCACCCACTCTTTTGGATTACCTCGACATATCCGCACCAAATCACTTCCTTGGCACCAGCCTTTTCGCAGATGAAGAATGCAGTCTGTGTGAGACCAGCTACAGTGATTCTTTCGTGTTATACACGACAAAAAATGCACAGATCGGTCAGCTGGAAGGAACCGAACTGGACGAGTTTAATACGCTTTTGCAGGAATACTATATTACGAAGGAAGTAGCTGCCAGTAAACAGGAGCCAGATGAGCCATAAAATCCAAAGACTTTCCTGTCACATGCACCTGATGTCCCAATCGCACCGGTCATCTCAGCCGCACTCGCGCTGTGTAAACCGAAACAGACAGGAAATTGTATTTACAATAAAATCAAACTACCGAATATCCGGAGGGAAAAGATGACAAAACAAAACAAACCTAAAAAATCAGGTATCCCCGTAGATTCCAAAGCATATACCGTCATTCTTGTGATCCTTAGCTTTTTATGTCTCTTTACAATCGCAATGGCTGCCGCACTGCCGGACGAGGCGAGAGAAAACGCCACTGGTTTTCTGATCTCACAAACTCCCATTCTGATCTTATGGCTCTTTATGCTGATCAAAAGGATCCTCTATCTCTGCCGCAATCATATCGCACCAAAGCCCATTCAGCCACTGCGCACTTTGGGCAGATGGTTTGCCCGGTTTATTCGCCCTTACCATTTTGGATACTGTAAGGCAGGGGACGACAGATCTCCGATTGAGAAGCAGCTCAGCGCGTTCCGAAGGGAATACGCTGCCTTCTATGAAGGAAAAGATATCAGGAAAAATGTTACTCAGTTCTATCAGCATATGCTGCTTCTTCACCGGAAAAGGCTGCAGCATTTAGGGATTTCGCTGCATACCGATTGGTTCCGGATGCATTTTGATAAGGAAGCGCCCGTTGTGGGCAGCCTAATCCCGGATGGGAAATTCCGGCATATCCATGCCCGGGAATATTTACAGTGCAGGCAATCCCTGTCCTGCGGCAATAAAAAAATCTACTCTCTGAAACAGGATATCACTGCTGAATATGACATTATCGGTATAAAATCCCAGAAAGCAGATGCCAAAGGTCTCACTATCATCTGCCCCAATTGCGGCGCAGCATCGACCGCAGAACAGCTTCTGACCGGCTGCCCCTACTGCGACAGCTGTTTTGTAATAGAAGAACTGAGTGATCGGATCTGCGGCATGAGTATGGGACCGGATTATGAGCAGAAGACCCGGCTGACGGGGCTTCATATCGACAGCGCAGTCAACCGATGCGCCCTGGCGTTCACGATGATATCGTCACTTGGCTTTTTGTCCATGTTCTATGAGGTTTTCACTGTAATGAACGCTTCTGCCCGGGAGCTTCCCATAGCAGTCGTCTTGACCATCAGCGGATTGCTGTTTACGTTTGTCATTGCGATTCTCGCCGGTCATATCCTTGCGTTTCCGTTTCGCATCCTGTTCCATTTTCTGTATAAGAAGTGGCGGGAAAAGAGATCGGAAGAAGCAAGGATTTTCGAGAAGAATCAGCAGCTTCTCAAACAGATTCATCGGGTCGATCCTGAGTTTTCCCTAAACTCCTTTTTCAGCAATGTGCGCAATAAACTGGCAGCAATCCATTTTGCCGACACGCTGCATGAGGTTCATGTATTTGCCGCAAAGGATGTCAGCCTTTATCTTCCGAAATATCGGGACATAGCGGACTGTCTCTTTGGGCCGATGGAGCTGCTGTCCTGTCAGATGGCGGGCAATCAGCAGACAATGAAGATCAGGGTTTCCTTGCAGCTCCTCTATTGGACAGGACTGGCGATCCGGGAGGAAACAGAACATCTGGAGCTGACCTTAAGCAAAACAACCGGCTATACCAGCAAAAACCCATTCGGTATCTACAGTCCGAGGTGCAGTCATTGTGGTGCACCAATCGATTTACTGGAGGGAAACGTCTGCTCTTACTGCGGTACAAAGTATGATTTTTCTCATGTGGACTGGTATATACAGTCTTATAAACGCATCAGTGAGGAAACCGCCTGCCTTGCGGAATGAAAAGGAAATTTATGGAGGAAAGGACTATGTTATATCATATACCGGATTATTATCGTGAATTTCACTGCACTGCAGATCGCTGTGAAGATACCTGTTGTGCCGGATGGCAGATTGCAGTCGACCGGCAATCTCTGAAGAAATATAAAAAGGTCCGGGGAACCTTTCGGAGCCGGATTAAAAAAGGTGTGGACTTTAAGGCGGGAACCTTTCGACACCAGCCAAAAAGGCGCTGTGCTTTTTTAAATGAAGATAACTTATGTGATATGTATACCGCTCTTGGCAAAAACAGCCTGTGTAAAACCTGCCGCCTTTACCCACGGCACATAGAAGAATTTGAGAATGTCAGAGAAATTACCTTGTCTCTTTCCTGCCCGGAGGTGGCGAGAATCCTCATGAGCCGGTCAGATCCGGTAACTTTTCACAGCGTCGAACGGGAAGGAGAAGAAACCTATGCGGATTTTGACCCTTTTTTCTATTCCCAGCTTCTGGATGCACGGGATGTGATACGGAAAATCCTGCAGAATCGCAGCATTCCTCTTGCCGTTCGTTCCGGTCTGGTGTACGGAATCGGTCATGACATGCAGCTCCGGGTCAACAGGCAGGAACTGTTTTCCTGTGGAAACGCACTGAAAAAATATCAAAAACCGGCGGCAGAACAGTTTGTACAGGAAAGGATACGGTCAAACCTCCAGCGCCCGGAAAAGCAGTTTGCATTTGCAAAGCGCAAATTTCGCTGCCTGCATCAGCTGGAGCTGTTAAAGAAAGACTGGGAGCTGCTGCTGTTGGAAACGGAGCAGAAACTGTTTTTGGATCATACAGCAATGGAATATGAAAAACAGACCGAAGAATTTCATCGCTGGCTGAGGGAAAATGAATTCCCCTGGGAAATTCAGAAAGAGCAGCTCCTTGTATATTTTATCGATACCTATTTTTGCGGCGCCGTCTACGATGGAGTGATACAAAAGAAGGTTCAGATGGCACTTTTCTGTGCTGATATTCTGGAAATCCTGGTACTGATGCGTTGGCTTCGCAATGAAAAACAACTGGATTTGGAAGATGTCATAGAACTTTCCTATCGTTTTTCGAGGGAAGTGGAGCACTCCGATCTGAATCTGAAACGGATGGAAGCCATGATGCCCAACAATCGGAAAAGAGAATCAGCCTTTTATTAACAAAATATTTGAGACCAGATAACTGCTGTATTTTTTTACATAGTCCTGATATTCTTCTATTTTAATATAGTATTCTTTTCCCCAGGAGGAAATGCAGATCCAGGACTCGTCTCGCCCTGTCACCGTAACATAATGAGCCTGGGTTTTTGCAGACACCACATACGTTCCGTCTGATTTTTTTGTGTAAAAATTCAGCTTCTGTTTTCCCCATATTCTCGGAAAATTCGGCCCCACAGACAGAATAACCGGAATATCTCTTTGAAGCATGGAATCAACAGACTGCCAGATCTTTTTACCTGAAACGTTCCACACTGCTCTCATTGGAATTCTGTTCTTTAAAAAATACCAGTTGATACCAAGCATGAGCCCCAGCCCATTGATTCCGAATCCCGGCATCACCGGAAGGTAATATTTCCACATTCGCAGAGCACAGGTCTTATAATCCGAAAGCGTCATCTGCAGGCGGGACAGCCTCCGAAAAGTCTTTGACTGGCATTTGGGATGCCAACAATTCAGATAGAGCAGTACATCTGTCGCCCCGATCACGCCGCAGCCTGATTTTTTCAGGAAATTATATGGCAGCCACGCCTGACTGCCCCCGTAAGATTTCCCCGTATTCGTCTGTACTCTGATAAAAGGATGCTTTATTTTTCTCATTTCGTTCTCCTGTTCCATCCCCGGTATTCCATAACGCCGGAAGCAAAGTTCCGCTGCCTTCTTATACAAATATAACATATTCCTTTGATATCTGCCAATATTCTCAGAGAAAAAGGATGCCAACAAGCTCAGAGAAAAGGAGTTCAGCGTTATTATTTATGCAGCTGCCCATTATCTACAGGAAAATGGATGAAGCCTGCATCGCCGGACAGCATATAAAAGCCGGGGTATGAAGTTCTGCATTTATACAGAGCTTCTTACCCCGGCATCTGATGTCTTACTTAATACAAACCTGCCAGTATCTCAACACATCGGTCAATTCCCAACGCCCCGCTGTTCAGAGCGATATCATAATTCTGCACAACGCCCCATTTCACGTCTGTGTAAAACTGGTAATAGGCTGCACGGCGCTTGTCTTTCTCTCTGAGCCGCTTTTCCGGTGTCATTTTTCCTTCTCCATACTGCTCCACAATACGTTTGGCGCGGCTTTCCATATCGGCATAGATAAACACGCGCAGGCAGTCCGCTTTATCCCGCAAAATATAATCCGCACATCGGCCAACGATGACGCAGGACTCTTTTTCGGCCAGTTCCAGAATAATTTTCTGCTGGATTGCCCACAGTTCATCCTGATAAGAGTGGCCGCAGTAGTCTCTCGCGGAAAGTGCCTGAGAAATCCAGCGTCCGCCCACTGCATATTCCCCATGTTCTGCAATATATTCTTCTGCAAATCCGCTCTCCTGTGCGATCTTCTCAAGAAGTTCCGCATCATAACAGTGAATTCCCAGCTTTGCAGCCAGTTCTTTGCCAATGGTTCTTCCACCGCTTCCAAATTCACGACTGATTGTAACAATTCGATTACTCATTTCATTCGCCTCCTTTAATATAAACTACGCTTTTCTTCAAATCGCTGCTGTATTTTCTTTCTGACTGAGTCCCCGGAACATGCGGCGAATAATAAAACCAGCAATAAGGAAAGTCAGAATGTCCGCCGCCGGGAATGAATACAGAAGACCGTCCAACCCAAAGAAAATAGGAAGGATAATGGGGAATGCCACACCGAAAACAATTTCACGGGTCAGAGAAATAATCGTAGATTCCAGTGCCTTTCCCAACGCCTGCAGATAAATAAAAGTACCTTTATTTACTGTCGCCAGAATCATCATACACAGATAAATACGGAAACTCTTTACTGCAAATGCCGTATAGTAAGCACTCTCATTCTGAGCTCCAAAAATACCAATCAGCTGGTTCGGGAAGAACTCAACGATCAGCAGAGCCACAGTACCCACCACTGCTTCTGCGATCAGCAGATAAGAAAACAGGGTTTTTGCACGATCCTTGCGGTTGGCACCAATGTTGTATCCGGCAATGGGAATACAGCCGGCCGCCATACCAACTGCAATGGAAATGGCAATCTGGAAAAATTTCATTACAATACCCAGGACTGCCAGCGGAATCTGAGCAAACTCAGGCTGGCCGAAAACTTCATCCATTGCCCCGTACTTGGTACACATGTTCTGAACGGCTGCCATGGAAATGACCAGCGAAATCTGTGACAGAAAGCTGGTGATGCCCAGGGTCAGGAACTGTTTCATCAGTTTTCCCCAAATACCAAAGCTGCGGCGGTTCAATTTCACCGCTTTCATATGGCAGAGATACCAGATGGACAGTACCGCTGTCAGAATCTGTCCCATGACCGTTGCGATTGCCGCTCCTTTCATGCCCATCCGCATGGGATAGATCAAAATGGGGTCCAGGATGATATTGGCGACTGCACCGCTTACCGTAGCAAGCATAGCAAATTTGGGGCTGCCATCGGATCGGATAATCGGATTTACTGCCTGACCGAACATATAAAAGGGAACACCCAGGGCGATCCAGAAAAAGTATTCTCTGGCGCAGGCATAGGTTTCTTCGTTAACTTTTCCTCCGAACAATGTCAGAATCGGCTCCATGAAGATCAGATAGACAGCAGTCAGGATCACACTGCTGATCACACAGAGCAATATGGCATTTCCGATGCTTTTATGAGCATCCTCACTTTTGTTTGCACCCAGACAGATGCTGACAAATGCACAACAGCCATCTCCGATCATGACGGCTATGGCCAGCGCCACAACAGTCAGGGGGAAAACCACTGTATTTGCAGCATTTCCGTAGGATCCCAGATAATCTGCATTTGCAATAAAAATCTGATCCACAATGTTATACAGTGCAGCAACCAGAAGTGAAATAATGCAGGGGATGGAATATTTTTTCATCAGTTTTCCTATTTTTTCCGTTTCCAGAAAGTTGTTTGATTTTTGGTTCATTGGACTCCTCTCCTTTCCTTTACAAAAAGAATCCCGGTCGCAGGATTCTCCGCCTGCGGCGGGTTGCTTCCAGCAACATAATTCCCCTCTGCCACAGTGCGATCCCGCCCGGAGGGCTTTTTATATTATAGGATTACAGTGTCAAAAGGTATTCTCCACGTCATGCTTGCATGTAAGTGGAGGTATACCTTATTGACACGCCCCACATGAGCAAGAAGTGGGGCGGGGGCCCCATGGATTGCGAATGCGGGGCAGGATTGTGGAAGTGCGT
>JALENY010000006.1 GCA_022767285.1 Lachnospiraceae bacterium
TTGGTTCGAGCCCAACTCGGGGAGCTTAAGAGACCTGCAGAGAATACTGCAGGTTTTTTTGCAGTATAAAAGCCTGCTGCAATACCCGGGGCCGCAGGGACATGCAGAAAGTGGAAAAACATGTAGGAAGTGAAATAAAAAAGAATCCTGCCCTGCAGATGAGCGTACATTGCATCTGCAGGACAGGATCCTCTTTTTCTCATTTAGAACAAATATTCCTGCTGTATTTTATTTTTGGTCTGCAAGATAAGTTCCGTCAGCTGCAGAATCCTTTCATCACTCATACGATCTTTCGGTGCGGAGACACTGATTGCATAGGTGGATTTTCCGCTTAAGTTTTTTAAAGATACAGCAACACACCTCACACCGATCTCGTTTTCTTCGTTATCCAACGCGTAGCCGTTTCGGCGTATTTGCTCAATTGTTTCCCGAAAAACCTGATAGTCTGTAATTGTATAATCCGTAAGTTTTCGAATCTTGCTGTTCTTCCAGATCAGATCAATTTTCTCGTCCGGCATATCTGCCAGCATGGCTTTCCCTACTCCGGAACAATAGAGAGGAATCATTTTTCCGACCATTGACACCAGCCTAACCGTGTTTCGGGTAGCTTCCACTTTATCAATGTATACAGCCTCTGTTTCAATCAGCTGCACTAGATGTACGATTTCTCCGGTTTGCTCCGCCAGCTCGTGGAGATATGGTCGAGCAATATCAATCATAGTATTTTGGGAAAGAATCTGATTGGAAATGCTGCAGATCTTAAAGGTAAGGCTGTATTTCAGCGTATCTGGATCCTGCTTAACGTAATCCATACAGATCAGCGAGTTTAGGATTCGATGTACGGTTGTCTTATTTAAAGATAATTCTTTACTTAGATCCAGAAGCCCGATCGGACCGTTCTGGGCCATGCACTCGATGGTTCGAAAGATTCGCTCCGACACCTGAATTGGGTTTTTTTCTTCCATGATCAGTTACTCCTGCATATTATGCTGCTTCCTGTGTATTGCTTCCTGTGTATAGTATCCATTCAAAAATCCGGCAGTTTATTATATCCACAGAAGGTATTGTAGCATGATTTGACAAGGAGGGCAAACAGAAAAATGCTGTAATAGAATTTTAAGAATCGTATAAAAATAAAACGATAAAAGACAAAATAAATACTTGACAATATATTGGATTAGAGTATAATCACAGATAAAGGGATTTCAAAATATGAAATAAGATTCCACGATACGGAACATAATAAAGGAGCGTAAGAAAATGAGTAAAATGGATGCAATGATTGAATTGATTGAGAAAACAGGCGTTGTTCCGGTAGTTGTTCTGGAAGATGCAAAAGATGCAGAACCGCTGGCAAAAGCACTTTGTGAAGGTGGACTGCCATGTGCCGAGGTAACATTCCGTACTGCAGCTGCTGCAGACTGTATCCGGATTATGTCGGAAAAATACCCTGAGATGTTGGTTGGAGCAGGGACTGTACTGACTACGGAACAGGTAGACCGTGCAGTGGCAAACGGTGCAAAGTTTATTGTAAGTCCGGGCTTTGATCCGGAAATTGTGGACTACTGTCTGGAAAAAGATATTCCGGTATTCCCGGGTGTGATCACTCCTTCAGAGGTTGCACAGGCAGTAAAACGTGGTCTTAAGGTCGTAAAATTCTTCCCGGCTGAGCAGTTTGGCGGCGTTGCTACGATAAAAGCAATGGCAGCTCCCTATGTTGGACTTAAGTTTATGCCGACCGGTGGTGTGAATGCAAAGAATCTGGAAAGCTACCTTTCATTTAATAAGATCATTGCCTGTGGCGGCAGCTGGATGGTGAAAGGGGATCTGGTCAAGGCCGGAAAATTTGATGAAATCAAAGCGCTGACTGAGGAAGCAGTAAAACTGGTAGCAGATATCAGAAAATAATCAGGGATCATTTACTCGTACTTGAATAAAATGTTTTTCATGAACCCGGAGAGTAATCGTTGAAATAGATAACTCTGCAAGAAAAATATTACAATAATTTATATATATGAAGGAGACTAAAAATGGCAAAGAGAGTTGTTACATTTGGAGAGATTATGCTGAGACTGGCACCGGAAGGATACTATCGTTTTGTTCAGGCTGAGAAATACGGTGCAACATATGGAGGAGGAGAAGCTAACGTGGCAGTTTCTCTGGCAAATTACGGATTTGATGCAGCGTTTGTTACAAAACTCCCGAAGCATGAGATTGGACAGGCCGGTGTAAATGCATTAAGAAGATTTGGTGTTAACACCTCGTATATTGCGCGCGGCGGTGACCGCGTAGGTATCTATTTCCTGGAAAAAGGTGCTTCCCAGAGACCGTCCAAGGTAATATATGACCGCGCCGGTTCATCCATCTATACCGCTTCCAGAGAAGACTTTAACTGGAAAGAAATCTTTGATGGTGCAGAATGGTTCCATTTTACCGGTATTACACCGGCTCTCAACGATAACATTGCTGAGATCTGTCTGGAAGCTTGTAAGGCAGCAAAAGAGGCCGGAGTTACGATTTCCTGCGACTTAAACTACAGAAATAAACTGTGGAGCAAAGAAAAAGCGGGAGAAGTAATGGGAGAACTGTGCAAATATGTGGACGTATGTATCGCGAATGAGGAAGATGCTGCAGATGTATTTGGCATTCATGCAGCAAATACAGATGTATATGCCGGAGAAGTGAACCGAGAAGGCTACAAAGATGTTGCAAAGCAGCTGGCGGATCGTTTCGGATTCCGGAAAGTTGCCATTACGCTTCGGGAATCTCTTTCCGCAAACGACAATAACTGGTCTGCCATGTTATACGACGGCAGCAGCTACTATTTCAGCAAAAAATATAAAATGCACATTGTTGACCGCGTAGGCGGTGGAGACAGTTTCGGCGGCGGCCTTATCGCAGCATGCTTGAATGGATATGATGCACAGACAACCATTGAGTTTGCTGTGGCTGCATCCTGCCTCAAACACTCTATTGAGGGCGACTTTAATATGGTATCCATGGACGAAGTGTTAAAACTTGCCGGAGGTGATGGCTCCGGACGTGTCCAGAGATAATACAAACCCATTTGCCATGGTTGACTGACAGGTGGGCGCAGATGAGCCCACTTGCCAGGAGCAAAGGAAATACAAATGTCTGTGAATTGCTGGAAGGTTTCGCAGAAATATGTTAAAATAGCTATAGTTTGCAGAAAAATGCAAATTATAGCTATTTTTGTTATACATAGCAAGTCTGTTCAATATTAAAGAATGTCTTGTCAGGATTGGCGGGTGTAATCGCCGCACAACAGTCAGGCCGGGATGTAACAGCCCAAGTACATTTTTCATAAATTAAGGAGAAGGTATGTATCAGTTTGAAAAGATGAATAAAAAATTGCTGGGATCCCAGGTGGAAGAAGAACTGATGAATTATATACTGGAGGAGCCGATTGAAATTGGACAAAAAATACCAAATGAATTTGAATTGGCGGAAATGTTCGGAGTGGGGCGCAGCACCATTCGGGAGGCGGTTAAAAGTCTGGTATCTAAAGGCGTTCTGGAAGTAAGGAGAGGCTCCGGTACATTCGTGATCAGCACGAACTCCCTGGAAAATGATCCGTTGGGGCTGTCAAAGCTTCATGACAAATATAAACTGGCGCTGGAACTCTTTGAAGTACGCCTGATGCTGGAACCGGAAATTGCAGCTATGGCAGCTGAATATGCCACAGAAGAAGATCGGCAGCAGCTGGAACAATTGTGCAATGATGTGGAGAGAGTCTACCGGAACGGTAAAAATCACATATCGAAAGACATCGAATTTCATACCTGCATCGCAAGATGCAGCAAAAACAGGGTAGTGGAAAATCTGATTCCGATCATTAATACGGCGGTGATGACTTTTGCAAATTTGACACACCGAACACTGATGCAGGAAACGCTGGATACGCATCGTGCCATAACGGACGCTATTTTGAACCGGGATTCCATAGGTGCGCGGTGTGCTATGGTGATGCATCTGACCTATAACCGTCAGGCCTTGGTGAGGCTTCTGAGAGAGAGACAGGAAAATAAGTAAACATCAGATGTCTGCGACCTGCCTTCCGGAAACAGAATAAGGATATATAGTGAAAATAGACAAAAACAGGGTCGAATTCCTGAGGGAACCCCTGTTTTTTCTGTGCAAAAAATAAAAAAGAAGCTATAAACATCAGATGCATTGACGAGAATACAACAAAAATATATAATAAAACCATCGAAACATAAGACGTCTGATGTAAGAGAAAAACGAATCGAAAATTTTATTAACAAAAAATGAAGTGATACGGAGGAGGTAGATTGATTATTTTGATTCCTCTGGCATTTTCTCTGGCAAAAAGAACCGGCCGATCTTCTTTATTCTACGCAATTCCGCTGCTTGCAGGCCTGGCGGTTGGTCATGCATTTATTCCGCCCAAACCGGGGCCGGTTCTGGTAGCACTATGTTGAACGTAGAGCTCGGATGGGTTATTCTGGTCGGCATTGCCTGTGGTATTGTTTCTATGATCGTTGCAGGGTCTGTATGGGCGCAATCTGCGGGAAAAAATATATGATTCAGGTACCGGAGCATGTGGCAAATCAGGAGGACATTGACGAGTCAAAACTTCCCAATTTCTGGACGATTATGGAAACCCTGGTAGGATGCGCCGGATTTGTCGTGGCACTTATTATTTCACTTTTTGCCTGATTAACTTGATAAACAGCCAATATGGAAAGGAGAAAATGATATGACTTTGATTAGTCAGAAAATGCGTGAACTGGCTCCTGAACTGGATCCCCTTCGTATCGGGACCGGCTGGAAACCGGAGGATCTATCAAAAACACAGGTTATGATTGAAAGCACTTTTGGCGACAGTCACCCGGGCAGCGGTCATCTGAATCTGCTTGTGGAAGAGGTTAAAAAAGGTGTTGAGGAAGCAGGAGGATTTGGGGCAAGATATTTTTGTACGGATATCTGCGATGGCGAGAGCCAGGGAACCGATGGAATTAACTACAGTCTTGTAAGTCGCGAGATGATCGCCAATATGATTGAGATTCATGCAAATGCAACACCCTTTGACGCCGGAGTGTATCTCTCAAGCTGCGACAAAGGACTGCCGGGAAATCTCATGGGAATGGCACGTGTGAATATACCGGCAATTGTCGTTCCGGGTGGCACTATGAATGCCGGACCGGATATGCTGACACTGGAACAGCTGGGTATGTACAGCGCAAAATATCAGCGGGGCGAAATTGGTGAAGAAAAATTGAATTGGGCAAAATGCAATGCCTGCCCAAGCTGTGGAGCCTGCTCTTTTATCGGAACAGCATCTACCATGCAGATTATGGCAGAAGCACTGGGCCTTGCTCTTCCCGGAAGTGCATTGATGCCTGCCACCAGTCCGGATCTGATGGCTTATGCCCACAAGGCGGGCCAGCTGGCTGTAAAGATCGCTTCCATGCCCAATATGCGACCCAGTGATATTGTGACGGAGAAGAGTTTTGAAAATGCGATCCTGATTCATGCAGCGGTATCGGGCAGCACAAATTGTCTGCTGCACCTTCCTGCGATTGCCCATGAGTACGGCATTGAGATTACGGGAGATACATTCGATCGTCTCCATAGAAATGCAAGGTATCTGCTGGATGTACGGCCGGCAGGCAGGTGGCCGGCAGAGTGCTTCTACTACGCAGGCGGGGTGCCGGCGATTATGGAAGAAATACGCCCGTATCTTCATCTGGATGTGATGACTGTCACCGGAAAGACACTTGGAGAAAACCTGGATGAATTAAAAGCGAACGGTTTTTATGAACGATGCGGGAAATGGCTTCAGGACTTTAACCGGAGATATGGTGCTGCATTGACCAGAGAAGATATTATCCGGCCCTATGACAGCGCGATCGGAACGAATGGAAGTATTGCTGTTTTAAGAGGCAATCTGGCTCCGGAAGGTGCAGTAATCAAGCATACTGCCTGCCCAAAGGAAATGTTCCGTGCGGTTTTGCGGGCAAGACCTTTTGACAGTGAGGAGGAATGCCTGGATGCGGTACTTCATCACAAGGTGGAAAAAGGCGATGCGGTCTTCATCCGTTATGAGGGCCCCAAGGGAAGCGGAATGCCGGAGATGTTTTATACTTCCGAGGCGATCAGCAGCGATAAAGAGCTTGGCCGCAGCATTGCCCTGATCACGGACGGACGTTTTTCAGGGGCTTCTACCGGTCCGGTTATCGGGCACTGCAGTCCCGAAGCTGCGGATGGAGGCCCTATTGCACTGGTTGAGGAAGGTGACCTCATTGAAATCGATGTGTTGGATCGCAGACTGAATATCATCGGCATTCAGGGTGTGGAAAAAACACCGGAGGAAATAGATGCGGTTCTGGCTGAACGTAAGAAAAAGTGGAAAAAGAGAAGCAGAAAATATAAAAAAGGTGTTCTGAGAATGTTCAGTGAACATGCTGTAAGCCCAATGAAAGGTGCTTATCTGGAGTACGAAGACTGATAAACCATGAAAAATTAGCACTTGATATTTTGACATAATAAGATAAAATGGTTTCAGGCATATTGGTGTCGGTGTACGGATGACAGGTTGTTGTCTGTTCATCGACACTAAACGGACATGTCTGCTGACGCAGACATCACCATAAATAAAAGTTGATTGCTTCGCATTACATGCTCCCGCAATCACAACCTGTATTCGCAATCCGGCCTACTTGCTCATACAGGTTAGCCCGTCCAATATCCATGTGCCTACGCATGCAAGCATGCTACACCACAGGGCTGCTGTCCGGGACTTTTATAGTAATATGCTGCAAAAACACAAAAAGGAGAGATGATTGTGGCATTCTTAGGGAATTGCTGTCTGTTAATTTTGGGTTTGATCATTCTGATCAAAGGTGCTGATATTTTCGTTGAAGGTGCTTCCGGTATTGCAAAAAAATTTCATATTCCACAGATTATCATCGGACTTACGATTGTTGCATTCGGCACCAGTGCGCCTGAAGCAGCGGTGAGTATTTCGGCGGGGATTAAGGGAACCAGCGGGATTGCTGTGGGAAATATTCTGGGAAGTAATATAATGAATATATTGCTGATCCTGGGAATTGCCTCCTGTATCACAGCACTGCAGGTACAGGAATCTACCAGAAAGTTTGAGATACCATTTATGCTTCTGGTTACAGTGGCGTTGTTGGGCATGGGTGTATTTCAAAAAGAACTGAATAAGATATCCGGTCTGATTCTCTGGGGGTTATTCATTTTGTTTTTTGTATATCTGATCCGTCAGGCAAAAAAAGGAAACACAGAAGAAGATGCTGCAGCGGCAAATATCGGATATAAAAAAGGGGCTGGAGTGCTGGCACTGATGACCCTTGCCGGTCTGGCTGCTATTGTATTAGGCAGCAATTTTACAGTAGACGGCGCCAGCTATATTGCGAAAACTTTAGGAATGAGTGATCGTATTATCGGCCTTACCATTGTTGCATTCGGCACATCCCTTCCGGAGCTTCTGACCTCAGTTATGGCAGCGAAAAAGGGCAAGTGTGACATTGCGATCGGGAATATTGTGGGGAGCAACCTTTTCAATATCCTGTTTGTTTTAGGTACTACTTCATTGATTGTAGATATCCCCTTTGGCAGTGAATACCTGATTGATAACATAATAGCCATTGGCGCAGTTCTTCTTCTGATGGTCGGTATCCAGAGAAAGAAAGCACTGACCAGAACCGGAGGCATTGCCATGCTGGTGTCCTTTGTGGTTTATTATGCATATGTTATTATGAAGTGATGATGTCATCAAAAGCTTTAATGCGGTCAATGGCGGGATGATGAGATGAACCACGCTGAGATATTGTTTTTTATACAAAAAAGTGCAAAATATATGTATTGCTAAAAAAACAAAAAAGTGCTTGCATTCGGAATCGATATGTGGTATTATTAATTTCGTCGCTGAGATTAAGCGGCGAAGTTAATAGCACTTGAGCCAAGAGCTCAAGAAGTTACGGCTCCTTGGTCAAGCGGTTAAGACATCGCCCTTTCACGGCGGTAACACGGGTTCGATTCCCGTAGGAGTCATTATGAATTAAATATGGCGTGATAGCCAAGTGGTAAGGCACGGGTCTGCAACACCCTTATCGCCGGTTCAAATCCGGCTCGCGCCTCTGAAAAGCTCAGAAACTTTTTGGTTCTGAGCTTTTTACTTTGAAAGGAAGAATTATTATGGAGATTACAGATCAGAATAAAGGTAATTTATATATTTTACTGACGGCAATACTTTGGTCCACGGGAGGGATACTCCTGAAATGGGTTCCGGGCAACGCTGTTTTGATTAATGGAGCCCGGTCTTTTGTTGCATTTGCGTTCTTTTGCTTTTTCCGAAAGGGAAAAAAGATACGTGTGAACAGAATTATTTGTCTGGCGGCAGTATGTATGTGCATGACGAATTTGCTCTTTGTTTTGGCGAACAAACTGACAACGGCTGCGAATGCCATTGTGCTTCAGGATTCGGCCCCAATATTTGTAATGACCTGGGACAGCATTTACCGGAAGAAACTGCCGAAAAAGAAACAGATTCTGGTTATGCTAATGGCCTTTGGAGGAATTTTTCTCTTCTTTTTTGATCAGCTGGATGGCGGACATCTGCTGGGCAATCTGATTGCCATTTGTGCCGGAATGATGTTTTCCGGAGTATTTTTCCTGAATTCGCTTCCGGACTCCGGAAGTGAAGATTCCAGTGTACTTGCTTTTTTTCTGGCGACGATTCTTGCAGTTCCTTTTTTCAGAGACGCCACACTCTGGGATGGGAAAGCGGTGCTTGCGATACTGGCATTGGGTATATTTCAGGTAGGGCTGGCGTATGTTTTTTTTGCAAAGGGCAGTAGACTGACTACACCGGTGAGTGCTTCGCTGATCAGTTTGATGGAAGCTGTGCTGAATCCAATCTGGGTACTGATTTTTTATGGCGAGAAAATGGGAAAATATGCGTTGATCGGCGCAGTAATCATTCTTTTTTCGGTGGTTCTGAACGTTTTGCATAGTTCCGAGGAGGAAAATGTTCAAAAGAAAAAACTGTTTAAAAGTCAGGCAGAGATCATCTGCAACAAATCCGAATAGAAAAAAGGCAGCCAAATGAAAAACAGTCACAATAATAGGGAAATGAGAATATGAGATATTATATAGCGGATCCGCATTTTTTTCATGGAGCACTGAATACAAAAATGGATCACCGCGGTTTTGAAACCGCAGAAGCCATGAATGCGTACATGCTGCAAAAGTGGAATGCAAAAGTGCGTAAGAATGATGATGTGGTAATTCTGGGTGACTTGTCCTGGGGAAAAGCGGAAGAAACCAATGCATTGCTGGAAAAACTGAACGGGAATCTGTACCTGATTGAGGGAAACCATGACCGCTTTTCGTCAAACGCGGGGTACAATGCCAAACGATTTGTGTGGATCAAACCCTATGCGGAGATGCACGACAGCAGACGAAAAGTGATTCTGAGCCATTATCCGATTATGTGTTACAACGGTCAGTACCATCTGGATGACAAGGGGAATCCTAAGACCTATATGCTTTACGGTCATGTTCATGATACGGCGGATCAGCGGCTTCTGGAGCAGTTTCAGCAGATAACGCAAAAGACGTTCCGCAGTCATATGGACGGTCAGGAACGGCCCATTCCGTGCAATATGATCAATTGCTTCTGTATGTATTCGGATTATACGCCTCTGACACTGGATGAGTGGATCATCTGTAATCAAAAGAGAAAAAATGGATGATAATGGCGGAACCTATGGACTGCAGTATATTCCACGATCCCGATGCGTTCGGAATAGAAACAGATCCTTTAAGCTGAAACAGTCGGACAATGGATGCTCCTTCATTAGAGCCCTATTGTCCGACCGTTTGGGTTTAGAGAGAATTAATAAAACGCATAAATGCTTTGCGGCCCTCTTCCGTACATTTGAAGACACCTGCATCTTCCAATACGTGTGTGAATACGATTCCCACTTCTTTTTTCAGGATTTCATCAATATTATCGTTCGTAATGCTGTCATACTTCGGAAGGAAAGAATCAACCCAATCAGCATGTTTTTCAATTTTTTCACAGCTGCGGATATCTTTTCCTTCGGTGATGTATTCACTGAGAATCTCCAGCTCTTCTTTCAGGCGGGAAGGAAGTACCGCAAGTCCCATAACCTCGATCAGTCCGATGTTTTCTTTTTTGATATTATGCCACTGTGCATGGGGATGGTACACACCCAGCGGGTGTTCTTCTGTGGTGATATTGTTGCGCAGGGCCAGATCCAGCTCAAAGGTATCACCGACTTTTCGTGCAATCGGAGTGATGGTATTATGAAGTTCATTGCCGGTTTTGGCAAAGATAAATGCCTCCTCATCTGTGTAAGCACGCCACATCTGGAGAATGTAATCGCCCAGTTCAATCAGGCGCTCGCTGTCTTTGCTGCGCAGGCGGATGACGGACAATGGCCATTTTACAATACCGGATTCCACATCTTCAAAACGAGGAATGGTAAAATGCTGTTCAATGGGCGCTTTTGCCATGGCAAATTGATAATTTCCTCCCTGGAAATGATCATGACTTAAAATTGAGCCGCCCACAATGGGAAGGTCAGCGTTGGAACCCAGGAAATAGTGAGGGAACAGTTTGATAAAGTCAAAAAGTTTGGCAAAAGTCGCGCGCTCAATTTTCATGGGCACGTGCTGCCCGTTGAACACGATACAGTGTTCGTTGTAATATACATATGGGGAATACTGGAAGCCCCAATTGCTGCCGTTGATGGTGATCGGAATAATGCGGTGGTTTTCTCTGGCCGGATGATTGACGCGGCCGGCATAACCTTCATTTTCCATACACAGCAGGCATTTCGGATAGCTGCTGGCTTTTGCCTTACGGGCAGCTGCTATGGCTTTCGGATCCTTTTCCGGTTTGGAAAGATTTACGGTGATATCGATCACACCGTAGGGAGAATCAACGGCCCATTTCATGTCTTTTTTTACACGGTAACGTCGTATATAATCGCTGTCCTGGCTGAATTTATAGTAAAAGTCGGTTGCGGCTTTCGGAGATACCTCATATTTCTCCCAGAATGTTTTTTGTACCTGTGCAGGTCTTGGCATCAGGCAATTCATAATTTTGGTATCAAACAGATCGCGGTATACGATACTGTCTTCAATAATTTCGCGGGAAATCGCCTCATCCAGAAGATCTTTCAAAATCTCTTCCAGTTCCGGAGAAGCGGCATCAACTTCTGCATCTTCATAACTGTCTTCCCGGAATAGATCCAACAGAAGATTTGTGGTGTAAATGCGTTCGCATTCTGGTGTCAGGCCGGTCTGAATGCCATATTCTACTAATTTCTTAATACTTTCGGATAACATAGTTCCCTCCTGATTTTCGATTTATTTTACAATTACTGCCGGAACAACAACATTTCCGGTGTTTTAATGGCTTTTATCCGGATTTTTATTAGCTGAGGACTTTTGCACCGTCGCCAACAGCCGCTACATAAAACTCTGCCTCATGTCCGATTTTTTCCATATAAGTTTTTCCGATTTTTTCGATAAATGTGTCAACTGCCTCATTTTTAACGATGCTGACGGTGCATCCGCCAAAACCGCCGCCGGTGATTCGGGAACCCAGAACACCGGGGATGGACTGGGCAAGGTCAACCAGGAGGTCGATTTCTTCACAGGATACTTCGTAATCGTCGCGAAGAGATGCATGGGAAGCATTGATGAGCTGACCAAAAAGGACAAGGTCGCCGGATCGTAACGCTTTCACAGCCTTGATGGTCCGCTGGTTTTCGTAGACAGCGTGTTTGGCCCGTTTCTGTCGTACCGGATCCTTGATGGCATCTTTGTGAGCTTCAAATTCTGCTTCTGTCAGATCGCCCAAACCTTTGATGTCGACTACAGTCTGCAGTTCTGCCAGAGCGGTTTCGCACTCGTTTCTTCTCTGATTGTATGCGGAATTGACCAGGCTGTGTTTTACTTTACTGTTGGTGATCACAATCTTGGCATCTTCCAGTTTGATCGGAGCATATTCATAGTTCAGCGTATTTGTGTCAAGGAAAATTGCATGGTCTTTTTTACCCATGGCACTGGCAAACTGATCCATGATCCCGCAGTTCATGCCGTTGAAATTATTCTCGGAATATTGTCCGATCTGGGCGATCTCAACCATAGAAATCTGATCGAAGCCGAACGTGTCCTTTAATATAAGTCCTGTCAGAACCTCTAATGAAGCGGAAGAGGACAGACCGGAGCCGTTTGGAATATCGCCGAAGATGGCAATATCAAGTCCGTGGTTCAATTGATAGCCGCGTTTTTCAAAGGTCCACATAACTCCCTTGGGGTAATTGGTCCAGGATGCTGCTTCACTTGGAATCAGATTATCCAGACTGGTCTCAATGATACCGACGGATTCGAAATTCATGGAATAGAACCGCAGAACCCGGTCTTCACGATTTCGAACGGCTGCGTATGTACCCAAAGTCAGTGCGCATGGAAAAACATGACCGCCGTTGTAATCTGTATGTTCTCCGATAAGATTTACCCGACCCGGTGCAAAATAAGTGCGGATTTCTCTGCCGCATCCATACAGATTCTGGAATGTTTCAATTAATTTTTTTACCATATCGATTTTCTCCGTTCTTTTAAGTGCTATTTCCTGTTGCATGTTTTATCACGATGTCTTATGATTATTATAATAATGAGATGGATGGAATATCGCAATAAAAATATTGGCAAAAAATATAAGGATATTGAGATTATGCAGATAAATACTGAAAAAAACCGGAAAGAGATAAAGGCTCATGGGGATTTCGCTTTTCCTGTGAATATCAGCGTTGAAAATATCCAGTCCTATGAGCAGGGATCCTTTCTGTGGCACTGGCATCCGGAGGTGGAAATAACCTGGATCATGTCGGGTGAGATGGAATACCATGTCAATGACAGAGCCTATTTCCTCAAAGCAGGGGAAGGCTTGTTCGGAAACAGCAAAACGCTTCATTCCGGATATCGAAATGAAGAAAAGGAATGTACCTATCTTTCCGTCACCTTTCATCCGAGATTCCTCTATGGGTATGAAAACAGCATTTTGCAGACTAAATATGTGGATTACATTACTTTGCGTGATGACTGGTCTTCTCTCAAATTGGAAAAGAATGTGACATGGCATCAGGAGATCCTGGAGTGGATGAAATCAATCTATGAATTATCGAAGGAACCGCCAATGGACTATGAATTGCAGGTACACTTGTATCTGATGGAGATATGGCAGCAACTTTATCGGTATTTTGCGTCTCTTCCGGAAAGAGAGAAAAAATCTCAGGCTCACCTGCAGCGGCTTCGGGAAATTATTTCTTATATACAGGAGAATTACGCGGAAGAAATATCCCTGGAGGATATTGCAGAAAATGTCAACATCTGCAAAAGTGAATGCTGTCGTTTTTTTAAGAAACATATGAACATGACGATTTTCGATTATATTCTTTATCTGCGGGTGCAGAACAGCCTGCCTCTGCTGCGGGCAGGTGAGAGCATAACAAAAACAGCCGGTATTGTGGGATTTTCCAGTTCCGCCTACTATGGTCAGGTTTTTCGGCGATACATGAAATGTACGCCGAGAGAATATCGAAAAAACACAGAAAAAATATAAAATGTCAGAAATTTCCCTTTTCACTTACTTGACAAATGGACAATTATGCGGCATTATTATTTTGTATGGATTATTTTTGAAAGGGAAACGCCGAATTTACAATGTCATCGAGGACAATGAAATTGGCGTTTTTTCTGTTTTGAATAACCGGACTGAGAGGTGAAAGCATGAATCCAGTATATGAGAAATTGATGAAGTGTTATGAAAGCGTGAGAGAGAAGATTGATTTTACGCCGGAGATCGCGCTGGTTTTAGGCTCGGGTCTGGGAGATTACGGGGACAGTATCCGGGTGGAAGCTACGCTTGACTATCACGAGATTGAAGGATTTCCCGTATCGACGGTGCAGGGCCATAAAGGCCGTTTTATCTTTGGATATGTAGAGGATGTTCCTGTTGTGTGTATGCAGGGACGGGTGCATTATTATGAGGGATATCCTATGACGGATGTGGTGCTTCCCACCCGTCTGATGAAACTAATGGGAGCAAAGGTGCTGTTTTTGACCAACGCGGCAGGCGGAATCAATTACGATTTTGCAGCGGGGGATTTTATGATGATAACAGATCACATTATGAATTTTGTGCCATCTCCGCTGATTGGGCCGAATCTGGATGAATTGGGCCCGCGTTTTCCGGATATGAGTGATATTTATAAAAAGGATCTTCAGGAAATCCTTCGCAGTACAGCAAAGCAACTGGGAATGAAACTTCAGGAGGGAGTTTACATTCAGCTGACAGGCCCCAATTTTGAAACGCCTCAAGAGGTCAAAATGTGCAGGATCCTGGGCGCTGATGCAGCCGGAATGAGCACGGCCGCAGAAGCAGTTGCTGCCAATCACATGGGAATGAAGGTCTGTGGCATTTCCTGTATATCCAATCTGGCCTGCGGCATGCTCGACCAGCCGTTGTCCCATGTGGAAGTGCAGGAGACGGCCGACCGGGTATCCGGGCAGTTCAAGGAACTGGTGACGGCGGCCATTGTAAATATTCATAAAGGTCTTGAATCCATATCATGATCGATGCAAGGATGCGAACGTCTGCAATTTATTTATAGTCTAAAATATAGAAGAAAGGTTGAAACTGAAATGAGAGAGTTTACCCCGGAAAATGTGCGCCTGAGCGAAGACGGCAGATCCGTTGTGATTCTGGACCAAAGAAAACTGCCGAATCGGGTAGAGTATCTGACTCTGTCAACCGCTGAGGAAATGTATGATGCGATCAAATCCCTGGCTGTCCGTGGCGCACCCGCCATCGGGATCTGTGCCGGCTACAGTATTTACTGCCTGGCACAGAAGGTTGAAACAGAGAATTTTAATACATTTTATGGGCAGTTTAAAAAAGACAAAGATTATCTGGACTCTTCCCGGCCCACTGCGGTGAATTTGAGCTGGGCACTGAATCGCATGGAAAAATTGGTTCTGAAGAACAAAGAAAAAGCGGTCAGTGAGATCATATGCCTGATGGGAGCGGAAGCGAAAAAGATTCAGCAGGAAGATATGGAGATGTGTAAAAACATCTCCGAGTATGGATTGTCTCTTCTGAAAGACGGGGATGGTGTTTTGACGCACTGTAATGCGGGACCTTTGGCAACTTCCCGCTATGGTACAGCCATCGGCCCCATGATCCTTGGTCATGAACGGGGTATGAACTTCCGGGTTTTTGCAGATGAGACCAGGCCCCTTCTGCAGGGAGCCAGATTGACCTCCTACGAACTGTACCGTGCAGGGGTGGATGTGACGCTGATATGCGACAATATGGCCAGCCTGGTAATGAAAAACGGCTGGGTTCAGGCATGCTTTGTGGGGTGTGACCGCATCGCGGCAAACGGAGATGCCGCCAATAAGATCGGAACCAGCGGTGTAGCGATTCTGGCGAAGCATTACGGAATTCCCATGTATGTGCTTGGGCCGACTTCTACCATTGATATGAACTGTAAAACCGGCGATGAGATCGTCATAGAGCTTCGTGAGGAAGATGAGATCCGATCCAAATACTACAAGGAACCGATGGCACTGCCGGAGATCAAATGCTATAATCCGGCATTTGACGTGACAGATCACGAACTGATTACTGCCATTGTGACAGAAAAGGGTATCTGCAGGGCACCTTATAGGGAAAGTCTTGCCAAATTGTTTGAATCAAACGCCGAATAACCGGCGATTGATATAAAGGATGAAAAAGGAGGAACTACTATGAAAAAGTTAATAGTAGCACTGCTGTGTGCAGCAATGACCGCATCTCTGCTGGTTGGATGCGGCGCAAAAGAAGAAAGCAAAGATGAGAGTAAAACGGAAGAAAGTGCAGAACCGGAGACTGGAGAAGAGGAAAGTACAGAACCGGAGGCAGAAGCTTCCGGCGAAGGACTGAAGATCGCCATTGTTAGCAGTCCGTCCGGTGTGGATGACGGTAACTTTAATCAGAACAATTACAACGGTATTCTTGCATTTATCGAGGAAAACCCTGATGCAACCGTTACTCCGGTAAAGGAACCCACCGGTGATGTGGCTGCAGCTGTACAGGCAGTAGCTGATATTGTGGCAGATTATGATGTAATTGTATGCTGCGGATTCCAGTTTGCCGGAATTGGAACCATTGCAGAAGAAAATCCGGATGTTGATTTTATCCTGGTTGATACTTATCCAACCGATGCCGAAGGCGAAGAAACTGATTATGACAATGTTTATGCAATGCTGTTTAAAGAGCAGGAAGCAGGTTTCTGTGCAGGTGTTGCAGCTGCTCTTGAAACAAAGACCGGAAAGGTTGCAGTTGTTAATGGTATTGCTTATCCGTCAAACGTAAACTATCAGTACGGATTCATGTCTGGTGTTAATTATGCAAACAAACATTATGGCGCATCTGCGGAGATTGTTGAGCTTCCGTCTTATGCGGGAACCGATGTAACCGGAGCTGATGTGGGCGGCAACTACATTGGAAACTTCAATGATGAAGCAACCGGAAAAGTGGTAGGAAAAGCTCTGATTGATGAAGGCGTAGACGTAATCCTTGTGGCAGCAGGCGGATCCGGAAACGGTGTCTTTACAGCTGCGAAAGAGGCAGAAGGCGTGTTCTGTATCGGCGGTGACGTTGACCAGTTTGATGACGGTGTGAATGGAGATAAAAACATTATCCTTACTTCCTGTCTGAAAGTTATGGACATGAACGTAGAACTGCAGCTGAACAAAGTAAAAGACGGTACTTTTGCAGGTGAAAATGCGCTCCTTGGTGCCGATACGGACTCCACCGGATACGTAAGTGCAGAGGGAAGACATCAGTTATCAGATGACACGATCTCTAAAATTGATGAAGCTTTAGCAAAAGTAAAATCAGGAGAAGTTGTTCCGGCAGCGAACTTTAACGGAATGACTCCGGATTCATTTACCGGTCTGTAAAAGAAAAAACGTGCAGGAGGGGAAATATCATATTTCCCTTCCTTTGCCTTAAGACAAAAGGGCGAAGCATTGCATTTGCCAGGGGATCCAGGAGGTACGGATGTCTGAATATATCGTCGAGATGAAAAACATAACAAAACGTTTCCCGGGGATCGTTGCCAATGACAACGTGACGATTCAGATCAAAAAAGGGGAAATTTACGCACTGCTCGGAGAAAACGGAGCAGGCAAATCTACATTGATGAGTATGCTGTTCGGCATGTATGAGCCGGATGAAGGTGAAATTTATGTGAGGGGAAAAAAGGAAAAAATCACATCCCCCAACTATGCAACACAGTTAAACATCGGTATGGTGCACCAGCACTTTAAACTGGTATCCAATTATACAATAGCGGAGAATATTATTATGGGTGTGGAACCGATGAAAAAATTTCTCGGTTTTCTCCCATATGTAGATATAAAAACAGCAAACAAAAAGATTGCAGAATTGTCAAAACAGTATGGGCTGGAAGTGGATCCAACAAAGAAGATACAGGATATTAACGTTTCCACTCAGCAAAGAGTAGAGATCCTCAAAATGCTTTACCGGGAAGCGGAAATTTTGATTTTTGATGAGCCGACGGCTATTTTGACCCCTCAGGAAATCGAATTCCTGCTCGATATCATACGAGGCTTGAAAGCGGCCGGAAAGACGATTATTCTGATCACCCATAAGCTGGAAGAAATTAAAAGAGTTGCGGATCGTTGTGCAATCCTGAATCGGGGCAGGCTGATCGATGTGCTGGATGTGGCATCCATATCCACAAAAGAGATGGCCAACAAGATGGTAGGCCGTGAAGTTTCCTTTAAAGTGGATAAACCGGCTGCAAATTACGGTGAGGAAGTTCTTTCCGTTCAAAATCTTACGGTGAAGGATGAAAATAAATTTGATGTGGTAAAAAATGTATCATTTTCCGTGCGCAGTGGAGAGATCCTGGCCATTGCCGGCGTTTCAGGCAACGGTCAGGTGGAAATCGCAGATGCCATCGCAGGGCTGATGCCGGCTGCTTCCGGAAAGATCATGCTGAACGGAAAAGATATTACCCAATATAATGTGCGCAGGCGGAATCTGGAGGGAATTTCCTACATTCCGGAAGATCGACAGACCTATGGCCTGATCCTTGACTTTACCCTGAGCGAAAATCTGGTGCTGAAAAACTATAATCAGGAACCTTATGCAAAAAAAGGCATCATCAATCCTCTGAAATTCGATGAACTGGGAGAAAAACTCATTGAATGTTATGATATTCGAAGCGGTCAGGGAACAAAAACCATTGTTCGTTCCATGAGCGGAGGCAATCAGCAGAAGGCCATCATCGCCCGTGAAGTAGAGCAGAACTCGACGCTGACGATCTTTGTTCAGCCTACCCGCGGACTTGATATCGGAGCTATTGAGAACATCCACAATCAGATCATTCAGGAGCGCACGAAGGGAAAGGCAATACTCCTGATCTCACTGGAACTGGATGAAATTATGGCTCTGGCGGATACCATTGCCGTTATATACAATGGAGAAATCCTGAAAACCGCCGATGCAGGTGACTTAACCGTAGAAGAGGTTGGAGAATTTATGATGGGGGTGAAAGGAAAATGAAACGAAAAGGAAATCCTGTCACAAAATTCTTTGTGAAAACACTTGGAAATGAAAAACACCAGGTTTATACAATTCCGGTATTTGCCATCATCCTCAGCCTGATCGTGGGCGCGGTTGTGATTGCCATACTTGGAAAAAATCCTTTTTCCGCTTATCTGAATCTGCTTCAGGGCTCCGGCATCGCCCCCAAGGCAAAATATGCCGGCGGGAAAAACATGCTCACGGACTTTTCCAGCTTTTTAAGCTACTGGACACCAATGATATTTGCGGCTCTGGCTGTGGCTGTGGCGTTAAAGGCCGGACTCTTTAATATTGGAGTTTCCGGACAGATGCTGGTTGCCGGCTTTCTTTCATCGATTACCATCGGTTACAGCACACTGGCAGCTCCTGTCGCCAAGCCGTTGGTTGTTCTCGTGGCTATGGTGGTGGGTGCTGCGATCGGCTGTTTGATCGGATGGCTGAAATACCGGTTTAATATCAATGAAGTTGTATCTTCTATTATGCTGAATTACATCGGAGAGTACATTATTGCTTTTTTTATCTACACAAAGTTTGTGGATCCCGTTTCCAGACAGTCCAAGAATATCAGTGATATGGCAAGACTGACTCTGATCGGTGTGGAAATCGGCGGATACAAATATGATATTCCACTGGGAATTATCCTTGCGGTTCTCGCAGCGCTGATCATTCAGTTCGTGTTTAAAAAGACAACTTTTGGATATGAACTCAAAGCTGTGGGCTCCAACCGGAAAGCGTCGCAGTATGCCGGTATCAGTGTGGGGAAAAATATGATCCTGGCCATGATCATTTCCGGCGCTCTGGCAGGTGCTGCAGGCGCTTCCTATTATCTGGGTTATTTTGCTTCTATTCAGCCGAAAGTTCTTCCCAGCACCGGTTTTGACTCCATTGCAGTTGCCCTTCTGGGCAATTCAAATCCAATCGGTATTCTGGCATCGTCTTTCCTGATCTCTGTCATAGGAAAGGGAAGTACTTATATGAGTTCCACTGCCGGGCTGGATGCGGAAATCGCGTCGGTTATTACCGGTTTGATTCTGTTATTCAGTGCATGTGGAGCTTTTATCCGTGAAAAGGTGAAGCGGAGTAAGGACCGTATGGAGGAAATGGCGAAAAAAGAGAGGACGGAAGAAACAGATACAAAGAATGTAAATGCAAAAGAAACAGATGCAGAGGAATCGAACGCAGGGAAAGTAAAGGCAAAAGAAGAAAATTCAAAAATAAATGCAGGAAAAGAAAACACGGGGGTAGGAAAATGATTGATAAAATAATTATTGACGGTTTATCTTTTGCGCTGCCTCTGTTTGTTATGGCGATCGGTGGTATTTACAGTGAACGAAGCGGTATTACCAATCTGGCTTTGGAAGGCCTTCAGGGTGCCGGTGCCTTTGTGGGCGCACTGGTGGCCATTTTCCTGATGCCACGTTTCGGTGATAATTCTCAGATTCCGTACTATGCAGCTATGCTGTTTGCAATGTTGGGCGGTATGATTTATGCCATGCTGCACGCAGTGCTTTGTGTGAAATTTAAAGCGGATCAGGTCATCAGCGGTGTTGTTATCAATATTCTGGCCATGGCGCTTACTGTATTTTTAACCAAAGTCGTGAATCGTGTCGCTTTTGGAGCACCCTCCGATAAGTTTGTTCTCGGAGTATCCCAGCGTTGGACCATCCCGGGATTGTGTAAAATTCCGATTCTTGGAGCAATTTTTACGGATCTGTATCCCTTTGAATTGATTATTGTTGTTGTGGCGGTGATTGCCTGGTATGTTTTATACCGTACAAAATACGGACTGCATCTGCGTGCCTGTGGTGATAATCCTCATGCGGTTGATGCAGCGGGTATTGATGTGGCCAGAGTACGTTTCAGTGCTGTTATGATCTCCGGTGCGCTGTCCGGCCTTGCGGGTATGTGCTTTGCTTACTCCATTTCGGCGAAATATTCTTCCGGAATTTATGTTGGTTATGGATATCTTTCCATTGCGGCTCTGATTTTCGGAAACTGGAAGATCGTGCCCACACTGGCCGCATGTTTGCTGTTTGGTCTAGCAAAATCCAGCGGATATCAGATCGTTCAGGCAGCAGGAATGCCCAGCAGTTATTCTGACCTGGTGATGATACTGCCTTATGTGCTGACACTTCTGCTGTTGGTATTTTTCTCGAAACATAATGATTCACCGAGGGCGCTTGGCGAGATCTATGATAAAGGTAAGCGATAGTAAATGGATTGTATGAAAAAGTTTCCGGCAGGGAAATTTCCCTGCCCGGATCTGAAAGCCGAGGGAATAAGGGTAATTATTTGTTTCCATTGGCTTTCTGCTGTTTATTATTGAGACGAGTTCCTTTGATCCTGCCAACTGCAGCAGAAAGGAGATTTAATGAATATTCGTATTTTCAATGCAAGAATCCTCACTATGGAGGAAAATAGACCGATTTTTGAGGGCGAACTCCATGTGCAGGGAAATAAAATAACTTATGTGGGGTCTGCTCTGGATGAAGTACCCTGGAGCAGGCGCAAAGGTCCCCAGGATGTCCCTGCGCAGTTTCGGTGGGGAGATCTTCAGAATATAGCCACACAGTTTCCTGGGGAGAATCTGCAGGACATATCTGCACAGTTCCCGGGGGAGAATCTGCAGAAGGCAGTCGGGGGAAATTCTGTGGTCGGAAAAGAGAAAGTTATCTGGGATCGTGAAATCGATGCTCAGGGCAACGTGATCATGCCGGGATTTAAAAATGCCCATACGCATTCTGCCATGACGTTTCTGCGGTCCTATGCGGATGACCTTCCGCTTCTGGATTGGCTGAACCAGCAGGTATTTCCAATGGAGGCAAAGCTGACCCCGGAAGATATTTACTATCTCTCCAAACTGGCAATCCTGGAGTACCTGACCAGTGGAATTACGGCAAATCTTGATATGTATCTGACTCCGGATACGGTGGCGGCTGCCTCTTTTGACTGCGGTTTCCGCACAGTAATGTGTGGCGGTCTGAACAATTTTTCGCAGTCATTTGAACTGTTGGAAGAATGGTATGAAAAATATAATGATCCGGAAAGTCTTGTAAATTTTCGCCTGGGATTTCATGCAGAGTACACCAATTCCAGAGAAAATCTGGAGCGCCTGGCCGCCCTTTCCAGAAAATATCAAACACCTATGCATGTTCATAATTCCGAGACAAAGCAGGAGGTGGAAGACTGTATCGAACGCTATGGTGTGACACCTACAGTGCTTTTTGACCGGATTGGAATATTCGATCATGGCGGTGTATGCTTCCACTGTGTTCATATGACGGATGAAGATCTGGATATCCTGAAAAAGAGAAATGTGTATGTGGTAACCAACCCGGCATCTAACGTAAAACTGGCAAGCGGAATCGCGAGAATTGAAGATATGCTGGGGCGGGGAATTCATGTCGCAATCGGAACGGACGGACCGGCCAGCAACAACTGCCTGGATATGTTCCGGGAAATGTTCCTGACCACCGGTTTGGCCAAAATAAGAGCGCATGACGCTTCTGCACTGGATGCAAATCAGGTTCTCCGCATGGCGACGGTTGAGGGCGCCCATGCTATGGGACTGCAAGAGGCGGATGTGCTGGCGGAGGGTAAACTGGCAGACCTGATTATGATCGATTTGAACCAGCCAAATATGCAGCCACTCAACAATATCACTAAAAATATTGTATACAGCGGCAGTAAGCAGAACGTGAAGATGACTATGGTAAACGGGAAAATACTGTATGAAGATGGTGTGTTTGATGTGGGAACACCGGCAGAAGTGATTTATATAAAAGCGAATGAGATCACAGAGCGAATGAAAAATTCATAAGTGAAAGCATAAATTGAAAACTTAAATAGAAAAACGGATCATCAGGTGTCAAAAGCAATTTTGGCACCTGATGCTTTTGCACCATAATTTGCTGACAATAATACATTTGTTGGCATTTTTTCTGTGGAGCACCCGTGGATAAAGCCTGAGATGGATTCTTTTCCCAAAAACAGGAAACCGCATTGCATGAAAAAGGAAAAATGTGTAAAATAGAAAATCTGGGAGCCAACATCGGAAGAGACAACATTGGAGATGTGTTCATGATGCAGGATGGATAACAGAGAAATGCGAAGAAAAAGAAAAGGAAGATTCAAATGTCAAAAAAGATCATAAAAGAAGCTTTTGTCAAATCCCTTCCCGTCTGTGCCGGCTATGTGGTGCTGGGAATCGGTTTTGGGATTTTGTTGGAAAAAACCGGGTATGGACTGTCCTGGGCCATTCTGATGAGTGTTGTCATCTATGCGGGTTCCTGCCAGTATGTGGGGGTCAGCCTGATTGCAGGAAAGGCATCTCTGGCGGTCACAGCCATGACTACACTGATGGTAAATGCAAGACATTTATTTTACAGCATTTCCATGTTTGATAAGTACAAAGATGCCGGAAAAAAGAAGTGGTATCTGATTTTCGGATTGACCGATGAGACCTATTCACTGCTCTGTGAAGGCGCTTGCCCGGAGGGGGCTGATGTGCATACTTACCAGTTTCTGGTGACTCTTTTTGACCAGATTTACTGGATTGCCGGAAGTGCAGTGGGAGCGGTACTGGGCTCTGTCATTACCTTCAGCACCGCTGGTATTGAATTCTCCATGACCGCTTTGTTTGTTACGGTATTTGTGGAGCAGTGGCTGACTACAAAAAATCATTTGCCGGCGATTTTAGGACTGGCATCTACAGCTGTCTGTCGTTTGATTTTCGGGCGTGAGATCTTTCTGATTCCTTCTATGATCACCATATTGACAGCGCTTACTTTTATGAGAAAACAAACAGGTGAGGTGGAAGTGCATGAATAATACGTATGTTTTTCTGATGATTCTGATTATGGCCTTTTGTACCGTTCTGACCAGAGCATTGCCATTTCTTTTCCTGAGGAAAAAGCAGACACCTGCCTTTGTCACATATCTTGGACAGGTGCTTCCCTATCCGATCATGGGTATGTTGGTTATTTACTGTCTGAAAGATATTTCCCTTTTGAAGACACCGTTTGCGGCACCGGAATTGATCGCAGTGGTGGTTGTGGTGCTCCTGCATCTGTGGAAGAGGAACACGCTGGTCAGTATTATCGGCGGTACTGTGTGCTATATGGTTCTGGTACAGATGGTTTTTTGAGCCGGTATTAAATGTACTTCAGCATCCTGTTCAGAATGAGAATGGCTTCGCTGATCTGCAAAAGTTCTCCAGGCATCCCAGGTATCAGCAGCTTTCCGGAGCAGGCGTTCCATTCCAAAGGTGATATTTTCCGGGGTACAGGCAAACCGTTCTTTTGTGTCATTTGTTCCAAGCATTACAATCAGCAGATCCACCGGTTTGTGGGTTAGCAGGCAGAGTGTTATCATGGCAAGGCCGTTCAGCCCCTCACTTAGAGGGTCATCAAATACGGTAGTCCTTCCGCTTAAGCCCTCTTCTTTTACATCGTATTCATCTCCCAGCATTTGTGCCAGGAGTGCAGTCCATCGCTGTGTCTCATCAAATCGCGATATGGTAGCAGAGCAAAACCCGTGTGTATTTGAATCACCAAAACAGATAATTGTTTTTTTTCAAAATGAGTTCTCCTTCCCGAAAACTGCTTATATTCTATCATATTTTTACCTTTTGTTCACCGATGGAAGCGAAGAAGAATAGTGAAAAAGCGGATTTGATGTTAGAATAGGAGAGAATCAATCAGAAAAGAGGAAGTAATATGGAAAAGAAATTGCAGAATCCGATCATGGTCTGCATACTGGCATTGTTTTGCTGTGCCTTATGGGGCAGTGCGTTTCCCTGTATCAAAATCGGATATGAGTGGATGAAAATAAAGGGTACCGGCAGTCAGATCCTATTTGCAGGATATCGTTTTTTCCTGTCTGGAATCATGACGTTTGTGGCCGGCTGCATATTGGAAAAACGGATTCTGACGATGAAGGTCTCGTCATTTCCGCTGATCCTGCGTCAGGGTATTTTGCAGACCACCATCCAGTATGTCAGCTTTTATATTGGGCTGGCTCATGTGACGGGAACCAAAGGGTCCATCATCAATGCTTGCAATGCGTTTGTTTCCATCGTGGCGGCTCATTTTATGCTCAAATCGGAGAAGATGACCTGGAAAAAAGCTGCAGGGTGCCTGCTGGGCGTAGCCGGTGTAATTGTAATTAATATGGGAGCAGGAGCGTTTGGCGGCGGATTCCGCCTGATGGGAGAAGGGATGGTGCTGATTTCAACGATTGCATACGGAATCAGTACAGTGTATCTGAAAAAGATTGCTGACCGGGAAAGCACGATGACGATCACTGCCTGGCAGATTCTGCTGGGAAGTGGAATTTTGATCGCTATTGGGATTCTCCTGGATGGACGTGTGAATAATTTTACCTTTAAATCCACACTTTTGTTAATCTATATGGCGATGCTCTCGGCAGTTGCTTTCAGTATATGGACGCTTCTGCTCAAATATAATCCGGTGGGAAAGGTCGCAGTCTATTCCTTTTCTGTGCCTGTATTCGGAGTCGTCATGTCAGGAATCTTTTTGAGGGAGCCGTTCCTTTCCGTGAAAAACATAGCTGCCCTGATTCTGGTATGCGGCGGAATCATGATTGTAAATGCGCCGGGAGAGCGCCGATGAAGTTTATAAGCCGGAGAGTTTCCGGTGCATCCGGGATCGCTCTGCGTACGAATATTGATATATCTGCAGCAGAGCGAATGCTGTCTGTGCCGGACATTTACTGCGCCAGAATATTCAGGATATTCTGTTTTAACTTTTCAGTTAAATGTGCGTACTGCACCAGATTTTCTTCAGAAAAACCGGAGAATCTTGCATGCTCATACCGGGTCTGGGCATCGGCCAGTTCGGCCAGGATGGGTTCTGACAGAGCAAGGAAAATGATCTTCAGCTCCTTTGTCTTTCGGACAGTATCCACTTTGATCAACCCTTTGCGTATCAGCTTCTGAAGCTGGGCAGACAAAGCCCGTGGTGTGACATTGGCAAAATCAGCCAGTTCCCGCCTTGTTCTGCACCGATGGGGCTGATTAAGGCACAGAAGCAGGCGAACCTCTTCCAGGGTAAGATCATTTTTTATGGCAACGGTCTCCAGGTAATAATCCAGCAGTTTCCGGTTGCGGTACTCATCGATCAAAATACCTTCTCCGATCAGAGCTTCCTCTGATACGATACTGCGTTCTTCTCCCAGTTTTTTTGCACTTGGGAGAATAGAAGGAGGCACAGTACCGTCGCCGGCAGCATCGATGAGAAAGCGATAGACCTGAACCCGGTTCTTCTCATAGTCCTTTTCATTCAGCACATGTTTATAAAAATTATTGTAGTATTCAAATACCATGAGTTTCATCTTTATGGTTTTTGTGATGCTCATGCCCTGGGTAGCCAGCGATCCTTTTGTTTTTACATAATAATACAGAGGAATCTGCAGGGCAAAAAATATTTCTGCGTAGCGTATATACTCCAGATTGAACATAAAGTCCTCGCACCAGCTGATGTCCGCATTCATGCGGAGATGGTGTTCTTCAACAATATCCCGGCGAAAAAGCTTGTTCCAGAGCACTCCGTAATAAAAGTCAGCGGGATTTTCAATCATATGTGCGGCAAATTCTTCTTTGGTCAGCACACAGTCATCGTCAATATCTCCCTTGTGTGAGACGCGTTCTCCCACTACCCGGTAAAAATCACAGACAACCAGATCACAGTGATAAATTTCCGCAGTTTCCACGAACAGACGGGTGGCATTGGGGGTGATCCAGTCATCCGCGTCAAGAAACTGCAGATAGGTACCCCGTGCGAGATCCAGTGCCTGGTTGCGGGTGTCAGAGACTCCGGAATTATCTTTGTGAATGACGCGAACGCGGGAGTCCTTTTTTGCATATTCGTCACAAATGGCGCCGGATGCGTCCCGGCTTCCGTCGTCCATCAGAAGAAGCTCAAAATTAGTGTATTCCTGGTTCAGGATGCTGTCCACACAGCGGCCAATGGTTTTTTCTGCATTATATATGGGAACAATGATACTGACAATTGGATTCATGACAGTCGTACTCCTTGAAAATGATCTTTTGGTTGTATTTTACATCATTATGAATGGAAAGGAAAGAAGACAGAAAAGAATATTGAAAAATAATAATACATAATCGTTTATTCCGCAGTTCAAATCTGCGGACTTTCTTCTGTTTGGGCTTTGGAGCGAAAATGCTGTAAAAATTGTGAATTTGGCTAAAACAGATAGAGAAATGCGAACTGTCGTGATAAAATACTAATGGATCAATCAAGTTATTTCATATGAAAAGAAAATACTGATCGGGATGAGATTGCTTCTCGGAATGTCTTTGTGCTTTTTTTGGTGAATAGACGTTGATTTTAGAACAGAAGGAAGAAGGAAAATGAGAACTCAGACAAAAGGTATCATATGTATTATTTTATCAGCATTTTGTTTTGCTGTTATGGGAGTGTGCGTCCGGGCAGCAGGTGATCTGCCGTCCTTTGAAAAAAGCTTTTTCCGCAATTTAATTTCGGCTTTTATTGCGTTGGCGGCCCTATTGAAAAGTCATACACCCATTCGCTGGAAAGAGGGAGACTTAAAATATCTTCTGCTGCGCTCAGCATTTGGAACCGTGGGCATTTTATGCAATTTTTATGCGGTGGATCATCTGATGATTTCCGATGCGTCTATGCTGAATAAAATGTCCCCCTTTTTTGTGATTATTTTTTCATGGCTGATCCTGAAGGAAAAGCTGAATACTGTGCAGATCCTGGCGGTGATCGGTGCTTTTACGGGAAGTCTGTTCGTTATCAAGCCATCCATTTCCAATATGGATCTGGTTCCCTCTCTGATCGGACTGCTGGGAGGTCTGGGAGCCGGTGCTGCCTATACGATGGTACGGATTCTGGGACAGCGCGGTGTGAAGGGACCTCTTGTGGTATTTTTCTTTTCGGCCTTTTCCTGTCTGGTGACGCTGCCGTACCTGATCTTTGCCTATGAACCAATGACTATGCAGCAGCTTCTGATCATGCTTGGCGCCGGCCTGGCAGCAGCGGGAGGTCAGTTTGCGGTCACCAGAGCTTACTATTATGCGCCGGCAAAAGAAATCTCCGTATACGACTATTCTCAGATTATTTTCTCGTCAATTTTGGGATTTGTACTGTTTGAACAGATACCGGACGGGTACAGTATTTTTGGCTATCTTATGATCTGCGGCATGGCGATCATGATGTTTTTGTATAATCGAAACAGGCAGGAAAAGCCGGAGAAGACCTTAAAAACATATGACAGGGAAAATCTGAAGCCGATTCTAAAGTGCAGCATATGCACAGGTGAGAAGGTTGCTGGCTTTAAAAATATTCATAATGGTCGATTTGAAGAAGTTATGGTGATCCGTAATGAACAGGAACTGGAAGCGTTCAAATCTAAGTATGGGATTGATGAAATTTCAAAAGAATATTAAGTCCGATCTACGCTCAGACAAATAGGAAGCACGGTCGGTTTCAGAAAATGATCCGAGCAGTATTTTGAAACTTTTTGACATCCTTTATGAAAAGAGACACCTGTTTATGAATGGGGTCTGTATAATAGCAGAATAATAGACAGAGAGATGGCTTAACAATGACAAACGATTTTGCGCAGGGAAAAGTCTGGCGAAATATTATTGCCCAGGCGATTCCGCTGATTCTGGCACAGCTGGTTCAGATTTTATACAATGTGGTAGACCGAATCTATATCGGCCATTTGCCGGGAACGGAGAATATGGCATTAACCGGTGTGGGGCTGACCTTTCCGATTATCACGCTGATTATGGCATTTGCTTACCTTTTCGGCATGGGAGGGGCGCCTCTTTTTGCTATAGCCCGTGGGGCAGGAGAGGAAGAAAGGGCAGAAAAAATTATGGGAAATGTATTCTCGCTTCTGCTCATGAGTTCAGTGGCAATCATGGTATGCTGCTATTTGTTCCGGAAACCGGTGCTGTATCTTTTTGGAGCCAGCGATGCATCTTATGTTTATGCGGATGCATATCTGACGATTTATCTGATCGGCACCCCATGCTTTATGGTGACCAGCGGAATGAACGGTTTCATTAACGGACAGGGATTTCCGCACATCGGAATGCTGACCACGGTGATCGGGGCTGCTTTGAATCTGGTGTTGGATCCGATTTTTATTTTTGTGTTTGACATGGGAGTACAGGGAGCTGCCCTGGCAACGGTCATCAGCCAGGCAGTGTCGGCCATATGGGTCATTCACTTTCTGATCGGGAAAAAGTCTCTTTTACATATCAAAAGAAAAAATCTGAAGGTGGAAAGAGCTTTGACAAAGGAGATCATTGCCCTTGGTACATCCGGATTCATCATGCAGGGCACAAACTGCCTTGTTCAGATTGTCTGCAATGCAACTTTGCAGATTTGGGGCGGGGATCTTTATGTGGGGATCATGACTGTGCTGAATTCCGTGCGCGAGATATTGACGCTGCCCGTTACGGGGATCGCCAATGGTGCACAGCCCGTATTGGGATACAATTACGGAGCGAAAAGGTTCCGCCGTGTAAAAGAAGGCATCCGTTTTACTTCTCTTGTGAGTTTTGGATATACAGTGTTTGCGTGGATGATAGTCATGGCCTGTCCGCATCTGCTGATCTCCATTTTTTCCAATGATTCTGCCACACTGGAAAAGGGACCGTCTGCGCTGAACCTGTATTTCTTCGGATTTTGTTTTATGGCTTTTCAGTTTGCGGGGCAGTCGATTTTTCAGGCTTTGGGAAAAGCAAAAAAAGCAGTGTTCTTCTCCCTTTTCCGAAAAGCGATTATTGTAGTTCCTCTGACATTGCTTTTGCCGGGGCTGGGATTGGGTGTAAACGGTGTTTTTCTGGCGGAACCGATCTCAAATGCAATCGGCGGACTGACGTGTTTTATTACTATGTGGCTGACGGTATATCGAAAATTGGAGATAACAAAATGAACGATTACAATTATATTGTAAGAATAAAAGTGAAGCAGAAGGAAGATGCCGGCAATAGCTGGTTCGGCCGAGGGGTAGCGGATCTGCTTCACGGGGTGGAAAAATACCATTCTCTGAACATGGCGGCACAGCAAATGGGAATGGCGTACAGCAAGGCCTGGAGGATCATGCGGGATGCGGAAAAAGCTATGAAAATCCCGCTTCTCAACCGCATGGGAAAACAGGGATCTGAACTTACACCGGAGGCGGAAAAACTGCTCAAAGTTTATGAGGAAGCCCAGTTGGCTGCCTGGAGATCGGTGGATGCGGTGATGGAGCAATATTACGGAAACGGGAAAAACGCGGATAAGATGTAAGCGGAAAAACAGATTGGCAGTGTTAACAGGAGAACTGCTGATGGGATGTAAAGAAAAATGCTCTGTAGTAAGTAAAATGTAAGCGAAAGACCGATAGCAGAATCGGTTGAAATATGGCGGCATTCTATGTATAATATACTATACATAGCGTTATCTTTTTTGAGAATAAATAAATCCTTTGTGCTGTGCCGGTATGGACGGTTCCATTTCGGCAGCAGCGGGATTTTTTGCACAAAGCGTGTAAATCCACGTTTTGAATAGATTTTTTCTGAATAAGAAAGGAGAAAAATATGAAAAAGAATCTTGTATCAATGCTGCTGGTTTGTGTCATGGTGCTGAGCCTTGTGGCATGCGGCTCCAAAAAGGAAGAAGAAGCTTCTTCGGAAAGTGAGAGCACAGAAGGTCAGGAAGAGGATGCTGATGTCACAGATGATGTGGCAGAACCGGAAGAAACATTGCCGCCGGAAGCAGAACCGGTAGAGCTGACCGTTTTCGCGGCTGCATCTATGACTGAGACGCTGACGGAGATCAAAACACTCTATGAGGCTGAAAATCCTAATGTGACCCTGGTTTTCAACTTTGACTCATCCGGTACCTTAAAGACCCAGATTCAGGAAGGGGCTGTCTGTGACCTGTTTATTTCTGCAGGCCAGAAACAGATGAATCAGCTGGATATCACGGCGGATCCGGAAGTAAATACGGAAGGTCTTGATTTTGTGAAGGAAGACAGCCGTATCGATATTCTGGAAAACAAAGTTACACTCTGTGTTACAGAGGGAAACGAAGCCGGCATCGAGACATTTGATGACTGGGCAGCTGCACTGAAAGAAGGAACGATTTTGATGGCCATGGGTAACAGTGATGTGCCGGTTGGCCAGTATACGCAGAAAATTCTGGCTTATTATGAACTGGATGAAGCAGAACTGGCTGCAAACGGTGTGATTTCTTATGGCTCCAATGTAAAAGAAGTCACCACACAGATTTCTGAGGGAAGTGTTGACTGCGGCGTGATCTACTGCACGGATGCTTATTCTGCCGGAATGAATATTGCAGATTACGCAACAGCTGAAATGTGCGGACAGGTTATCTATCCGGCAGCTGTATTAAAAAACAGTGAAAATCAGGAAGCGGCACAGGCCTTTCTTGATTTCCTGCTCACTGATGAGTGTATGGAGATTTTTGAGAAGGTAGGCTTTTCAAGAGTTCAGTAGTAATCATGAAAAAGCTGGTTTTTAAGAAGGAAGTAAAGATTATTGAAAAACAGAAAATCTGTTTTTAAAGTATGATAATTTCAGAGGGGTTGTCTCAGATCTGAAACCGAAGAGCGGGTACAGTTTTGCGGCGGCCCCACAATACTAAACGGAGGTAGGGAATATGGACTGGTATCCGCTTTATAATTCCCTTAGAATTGCTTTTTTCAGCTGCATTATCGTATTTTTTACAGGAATTTTTGCCGCTTACTATGTAGCCAGACTGCCAAGGGCAATCAAAGGTATTCTGGATGTCATTTTTACATTGCCTATGGTGCTGCCGCCTACAGTATGCGGGTATTTTCTGCTGATTTTGCTTGGCCCGAAACGGCCGCTTGGCATATTCCTGGCACAGTTTGGTATACAGTTTGCCATGACCTGGTATGGGGGGATTGTGGCGTCTGCAGTGGTTGCATTTCCGCTGATGTACCGCACAGCCCGGGGGGCTTTTGAAAGTTTTGATGTGAACCTGGCCTATTCCGGACAGACGTTGGGATTATCAAATACTTATATATTCTGGAGAATTCGCATGCCTGCCTGCAGACAGGGGATCCTCGCCGGAACGGTTCTGGCTTTTGCCAGGGCTCTGGGCGAATATGGGGCTACCAGCATGCTGATCGGCTATGTGCCCGGACGAACAGCCACCATATCCACAACAGTCTACCAATTGTGGCGGACAAATGAGGAGACGGAGGCCTTTAAATGGGTGCTGATCAATCTGGTGATTTCAACGATAATTTTGTTGACTGTTAATATGTTAGAGAGAAAAAACAGAAAGGCAGGTGGCCTATGAGTCTTTCTGTACACATTAGAAAAAAACTTGGAGAGTTCCAGTTACAGATAGATTTTGAACATCCGCAGGGAATCATAGGGCTTTTGGGTGCTTCCGGCTGCGGTAAGAGTATGACATTAAAGTGTATTGCCGGTATTGTGAAGCCGGACGAAGGACGTATCATGCTGAACGGGCGTGTACTGTTTGACAGTGATAAAGGAATTAATATCAAACCTCAGGAACGGCATGTGGGATATTTGTTCCAGAACTATGCGCTGTTTCCGAATATGACAGTGGAACAGAATATTCTTTGCGGATTGTGCAAAGAGAAAAACCGACAGTTGAAAAAACAGAAAATGGAGGATGCGCTGGGGGTGATGGAACTGACCGGGCAGCGAAAACTTTATCCCCATCAACTGAGCGGAGGACAGCAGCAGCGCACAGCTCTTGCGCGTATGTTGGTCAGCGAACCGGAACTGCTGCTTCTGGACGAACCTTTCAGTGCGCTGGACTCCTACCTGAGAGAGGTACTTCAGACTCAGGTGCGCGCCATTCTGGGAAAATACGGAAAAGATGTTCTGATGGTCAGCCACAGCAGAGATGAGGTTTATTATATCTGCGGTCAGGTTGCTGTGATGAATAGAGGAAAAATACTCAATATAGGAAAAACCAAAGAACTGTTTGCCGATCCAGGAAGTCGTACCGCTGCTGTTCTGACCGGCTGTAAAAATGTGGCAGACGCAGAAAAAACCGGGGAATATGAGGTTTTTGTGCCGGATTGGGGAATCAGCCTGAAAACGAAAGAGCGTGTGAAAGATAATCTCTGCGCGGTAGGATTGCGGGCACACTATTTCAATCCGAAAACAAAAGATAATCAGTTTCCGGTGATCTATTCCGATGAGCGTGATGATCCGTTTGAGACCAGGCTGTTATTCCGCTATACTTCCCAGCGGGAAGGCACACCGGATATCTGGTGGCGGCTGCCGAAGGACCGGCGGCCGGCGGACATGCCGGAGCAGCTCGGAATTGCACCGTCTAATGTACTGCTCTTATACCCGGAGTAGAGAAAACGGGATGTTTTTGTATAGCGATGCTGAAACACAGATGAGAATAAACGGGAGGAAGGAACGCATATGAAATTAATCAAAACAGAAGATGCGGTTGGCCAGATTTTATGCCACGATATAACACAGATTATTAAAGGCGTAACGAAAGATGCCAGATTCCGCAAAGGACATATTGTGACAGAGGAAGACATTCCGGTGCTTTTAAGTCTGGGAAAAGATAATCTGTATGTCTGGGAAAATGATGAGACCATGTACCATGAAAACGAGGCGGCGAAGATTCTCTGTGACGTATGCATCAATGATTATATGAGTCCGTCAGCGGTAAAAGAAGGAAAAATTGAGCTGAAAGCGGAGATTGACGGGGTTTTTCAAATTGATGTAAATCGATTAAATGACATTAATGATATTGATCAGATTATGATCGCTTCCCGCCATACAAATACCCCGGTTCGAAAGGGCGATAAGCTGTTGGGAACCCGCGTGATACCGCTGGTTATCAAAAAGGACAGGATGGAACTGGTGAAGGAAAGAGCAGGGGATGCGCCGCTGTGCAGTCTTCATCCTTATGTGCTGAAAAGAGCCGGTATTGTCACCACCGGAAATGAAGTTTTTTATGGAAGAATCAAGGATACCTTTACCCCTGTTGTGGTGGAAAAACTGGAAAAATACGGTATCGAGGTGACTGATCATATTACAGTGAACGATGACAAGAGCAAAATTACGGCTGCCATTCAGGAACTGAAGGAAAAGGGCTGTGAACTGATTGTCGCCACCGGAGGTATGAGCGTGGATCCGGACGATCAGACACCTGGTGCCATCAAAGAAAGCGGAGCCAGGGTTGTGTCCTATGGCGCACCGGTACTTCCGGGAGCCATGTTCTGTCTGGCCTATTTTGAAGACGGAACAACTGTTATGGGGCTGCCGGGATGTGTTATGTATTCAAAATCTACGATATTCGATCTGATACTTCCGCGGGTAGCCGCGAAAATACCGGTTACCAGAAAAGATATTACGGTTTTGGGACATGGCGGGTTATGCCTTGGCTGCAGGGAATGTCATTATCCGGCTTGCAGTTTCGGGAAAGTGTGATATTGGTTTGAAGGAAAAAGAAAGGTCAGGTGAATTTATGACCGAATGGAATCACTTTGATGAGTCAGGAAATGCGGTCATGGTGGATGTTTCCGGAAAAGATGTGACCTCGCGTACGGCTGTAGCCACAGGCAGCATAAGAGTGAATCGGAAAATTATGGATGCTGTGCTTGGTGGAACAGTGAAAAAGGGAGATGTGCTGGGAGTGGCCAGGGTTGCAGGAATTATGGCGGCAAAACAGACCTGGTCCCTGATTCCCATGTGCCATCCTCTGTGTCTTCGAAAATGTACCATAGATTTTGAAACAGACGAGGTAAACCTGGAAATAAGGGTATTTTCCACGGTAAAAGTGGAGGAAAAGACCGGTGTTGAGATGGAAGCGCTGACAGCTGCTTCCGTGGCATTGCTAACCATCTATGACATGTGCAAGGCTATCGATAAGCGTATGGAAATTACAGGTATCCATCTGGTGACAAAGACCGGAGGAAAAAGCGGAGATTTTTCTTATGATTGACGGATGCGGAAGAGAGATTGACTATGTACGAATATCAGTAACAGATCGCTGCAATCTGAGATGCGTCTACTGTATGCCGGAAGAGGGTGTGCCGCTCGTATCCCACTGTGACATTTTGAGCTATAATGAAATACAGAAACTGGCTTTTGTATTTGTAAAACTGGGAATTCGAAAGATAAAATTGACCGGAGGTGAACCTTTGGTTCGAAAAGGGCTGCCTGATCTGGTGAAACAGTTAAAGCAGGTACCGGGCATTGAGCAGGTTACGCTGACGACAAACGGACTTCTTTTGGGAGAGCAGATGGAGAATCTGGCGCTTGCGGGAATTGATGGGATTAATGTGAGTCTGGATACCCTCAATCCGGAAATATTTCAGCAGATTACAGGAAACTCCGGGGTGGAAAAAGCTCTGGCGGGCCTTTTCAAAGCGTTGCAATATCCGCAAATTCCTGTGAAAATCAACTGTGTTCCCATGGGGGTTCCGGGGCAGGATCTGACAGAACTGGCAGGATTGGCAAAAGAATATCCGGTTCATGTGCGGTTCATCGAGATGATGCCGATCGGTCTGGGAAAACAGTTTGGTATCAGAAAAGAGGATGACATTTTAACCGAACTTGAGAGACAGTATGGCCCATATGAGGTATTTGACGGTAAACTGGGCAATGGTCCTGGACATTATTACACTTTCCCGGATTTTAAGGGGGAAATTGGGTTTATCAGTGCCATCAGTCATAAATTCTGCGGACAGTGCAACCGGGTGCGCCTGACTTCTCAGGGCTATCTGAAAACATGTTTACAATATGATGTGGGTGTGGACCTGAGAAAAATCCTCCGTGGGGGAGGCAGTGAGGCGGAACTGATGCAGGCCGTGGCGAATGCGATTGGTCAGAAGCCGGTGGGACATTGCTTTGGTGAAGATGCGGGCGAACACGTCGAGAGGCATGTGATGGCTCAGATAGGTGGCTGAGCAAGAAGTGGGGCGGGGCCCCATGGATTGCGAATGCGGGGCAGGATTGTGGAAGTGCGTAGCACGAAACAATCCGTAATCAAGGTTTTGACACCTAAATCATACTTATATTCTGTGGAGCGAAAAGGAGAAATGCCTATGGATAACAGAAGAGTGGCAATCATCGTATCCAGTGACAGCGGATACAGGGGGGAACGCGAAGATTTGAGCGGTCCCGAAATCAAAAGAATCGCAGAGGAAAATGGTTACGAGGTGGTTTCTGCGGCCATTTTGCCGGATGACAAAGATATGCTCAGCTCAGCGATGGCTAAAATTGCAGATGAAAACATGGCGGATCTGATTCTGACTACTGGGGGAACCGGATTTTCGCAGAGAGACTGCATGCCGGAAGCCACCCTTGCCATAGCGGAACGGCTGGTTCCCGGGATTCCGGAAGCCATGCGGGCTTATAGCATGCAATTTACAAAACGTGCCATGCTCAGCCGAAGTACGGCGGGGATTCGAAAACAGACGCTGATCGTGAATCTCCCCGGCAGTCCGAAAGCGGTTCGGGAGTGCCTGGATTACATCATCAGTGAACTTGCCCACGGGCTGGATATCTTAACGGGCGAAGCCGCTAATTGCGCCAGAAAGTAGAAAAAATATGGGAAAGGTTATGGCAGTCTGCATCAGTGAGCAGAAAGGAACGCAGAAAAGAAATATTCATGAAGCCGCTTTTATCGAAGACTTTGGAATTGAAAAAGACGCCCACGCGGGTAAATGGCATCGCCAGGTGAGCCTGTTGTCGTACGAGATAATAGAAGAATTCAAGAAAAAGGGCGCACCCATTGTGGACGGGTCTTTTGGAGAAAATCTGATTGTCAGTGGTTTTGATTTTAAGACGCTTCCGGTGGGAACCGTTTTTCGCTGTAACGATGTGGTGTTGGAACTGACTCAAATAGGGAAAAAATGCCATAGCGGCTGTGAAATTTACAAAATCATGGGTGACTGTATCATGCCGAGGGAAGGCGTCTTTGCAAAAGTGCTTCACGGCGGATGGATCCGTGAGGGCGATGAGTTCACGATTGAGGATAATCCGGGGAAGAAAAAGGAAGAAACTTTTGACCGCCAGGATCAGACGGATAAATGCGGAGATGATATGCACTTAAGAAATAAGAGATGAAGAGAACAGATTTTTTATAAAGATATCTGGTCAGATACGAACTGTTTTGCTACAATATGGATATAGTCTGCAATGGGGCTATGGTATGCAGCAGCTACGGAGGTACATAAATGTACTTATGAGTGGAAAAATTTCGGGAGGCCAGTTATGGGAATACGTATATTAGAAAACGAAAAGTTAAAAGTGACAATCGCAGATTCTGGGGCAGAACTAAGTAGTGTTTTCGATAAAGAAAATCAGCTTGATCGTTTGTGGGATGCCAATCCGGAGGTGTGGAACCGCCACGCACCGATCCTGTTCCCGTTTGTCGGGAAGGTGGTCGGCGGCGTTTATCGAATCGGTGATAATGAATATGAAATGAAGACGCAGCACGGATTTGCCCGTGATATGGTATTTGAATGCCTGGAGGAGACTCCTATATCTGTGACCCACCGTTTGCTTCCAACCGAAAAAACAAAACAAATTTATCCCTATGAATATGAACTGCTTGTCACCCATATGTTGGATGCGGATAATCCGAGACTGCTTCATGTGAATTGGGAAGTGAAAAATAACGGGAAAAACGTAATGTATTATGCGATCGGCGGACATCCGGCATTTACCATACCGGAAAAGGAAGGAAAGGCCCGTGAAAACTATTATCTGGAGTTCCCGGGAAAAGAAAAACTGTCTTATATCAGTGTTAATCCGGCAAATGGATTTGCTTTACCAGCGCATGAGTATTCATTGCCGCTGGAAAATGGTTTTGTAAAATTCTTTGACGGATTGTATGATACTCTGATTTTTGATTATAAAGATATCAAACAGGTGCGCATTGCAAAACCGGACAAGTCACCTTATATTACAATGGACTGCAGTGAATTTCCGCTGCTTGGAATCTGGGCAAAAGAGACAGGAAATTTTATCTGTCTGGAACCCTGGGCCGGAAGAGCAGACAACGATGGATTTACAGGAACCATTGATGAAAAAGTCGGAGAGCAGAAACTGGAACCAGGAACCAGTTCGAAGATCGCACACACGATAGAATTCCATAAATAGTGTTACAACACGAAATAACAGGGCAGATCCATTCAGTAGGATTTGCCCTGTTGTTCGTCAGGTAACCGTCATAAGCTTTTCCGCTATTCTGGGAATAGAACCATTCCTGAAGCTCAGTTCCATCTTCATAAACAACATCAGCCAGATACCATCCGTTCTTCATGACACGGATGACAGTATATAGAGTCAATAATCCGGAAGATGCAACATTTTATTTTAAAAAGCAGTCCTTTTCTTTAAATAGTATAGAATAAACAACACTGCGCATAAAAACCAGCTGATCGGATAACTGAAAATAATGACATCCACAACCGGATGAAAACGTACGCATCCCATAACCCATAAAATACGGAACAGGCAGGTGCCTCCCAGTGTGATAATAAGAGGAACCACCACATTGCCCGCACCACGCAGTGCGCCGGACAATATCTCGATAAATACAAAGAGCAGATAGCAGGGCATGATGAGCGCCAGCATATCGGAGCCGATTCGGATCACTTCTGTGTCTGTGGTGAAAATGCCAAACAGAAAGGTTCTGGTAACATACATGATCAGAACCATCATGGCGGATATAGACAGATCCATGCCGAGACAGATTTTTACACTTTTGTGAATTCGCTCGCTTTTTCGTGCACCGTAATTTTGTCCCACAAAAGTTGTTATGGATACGCCAAAAGCGCTGCTGACCATCCAGAACAGAGCATCCAGTTTCCCGAACACAGACCAGGCTGCCACTGTGTCCGTACCGAACAAGTTGAGGGCAGACTGGATAATGATATTGGAAAGGCTGAACATAATCGTCTGAAAACCGGTGGGCAGACCGATGCGCAGTTGTGACTGAAGCGCTAATCGATGGATGCGGATCTGTGAGAGATTCAGCTTTAATATATTTTCGGAAACGACCAGTTTCCGGGTCACAAGAACAGCACTAACAGCCTGTGAAATGGCCGTTGCAGCGGCAACGCCCACAACTCCTGTCTCAAACACAACAACCAGGACAATATCCAGTATGATATTGACGCAGCAGCAAATAATCAGATAATACAGAGGACTTTTCGAGTCGCCCACTGCGCGCAGAATACCGGAACCGATGTTAAAAATAAAAATGAAAAGAATACCGGAAAAATAGATCCGCAAATAGGCGGTGGAATCTGCAATCAGCTCTGCAGGGGTATTCATGAGATTCAAAATTCCAGGGGTGAGTATAATACCGGAAATGCCAATGACAATACTGCCAATGATGGAGAATGCGTAAGCGGTGTGGAGGCTTTCCCGTACGGAACGTTCATCTCTGGCACCAAAAAACTGGGCGATAACTACCGTTGATCCGGATGACAGGCCGGTGAAAAAACCGACGACAAGGCTGATAATCTGTGCGGAAGACCCTCCCACACTCGCCAGAGCATCTTTTCCGACAAAGTGCCCGACAATCAGCGTATCGATCGTGTTATAAAGCTGTTGAAAAAAAGTTCCGAGTAATATCGGAAAAAAGAAGAACAACAGCTGTTTCCAGATAACACCTTCTGTGATCTGATTTACGTCTTTTTGGCTTTTATCCATGTTTTATCCCTCCCTCCAATTGCGAAAACAATCCCAGTGCATCGTGAGACATTTACACTGGGATTATTATTAATGATGTTGGTGTCAAAAGCATTTGACCCCATGATGCCTTTGGATTTTTCCGCGCTTTGCGCCCCCAAAATCCGAAAAATTTTCGAAATCTGCTCTCAGCCGGAAAACCGATTGGGAGCGGGTGTTTTTTTTACGCAGTACGAGTATATTTTGCTGCTCTTAGGAACAGGAAGAGACCGATGATAAACAGGACGATCAACACAAGAATTCCGTTGTTAACACTGCCGGTTGCCTGTGAAATAACACCGATCAGTGTGGTACCAAGGAACGAAGCTCCCTTACCGCAGATATCAAGAATACCGAAATACTCGCTGGATTTTTCAGGCGGAATGATTTTGGCAAAATAGGACCGTGACAGGGACTGTACACCGCCCTGGAACATACCTACCCAAACGGCAAGGATCCAGAAATGGATCTGCTTTGTCATAAAAAATGCAAAAATTACAACGCCCATATAAGCCACAATGCAGACGGGAATCAGTTTTGTCGCGTTATATTTTCGAGACAGTCGCCCGAAAATAATGGTAGCGGGGAACGCTACGATCTGTGTCACCAGCAGTGCAAGGAGCAGTCCGGCGCTGTCCAGACCGAGGGCTGAACCATAGGCGGTTGCCATATCAATAATGGTATATACACCATCGATGTAGCAAAAAAATGCCAGAAGGAAAAAGAAAATCTGTTTGTTATGGGAAATCTCAATGAGAGAATGCCACAACTGGGAAAAAGCACTGTTCAATGCGCCCTTTCTTTTTTCCACAAAATGAATCTGACTGTAACTTTTATAAATCGGAAGACTGCAGGCAATCCACCAAAGAGAAGTGACCAGAAAGGCAAGTGCCATGGCAGTTGTCATGGACAGACCGATGGAGCCGGAGCCGAGTACCAGAAGGAGGCAGACAACAAAAGGAATGCAGCTTCCGATATAACCCCAGGCATAGCCGGAGCTGGATACGGAATCCATTCGTTCTTCCGATGTAATGTCGGTCAGCATGGAGTCATAGAAAATAAGACTGGTGGAGTAGCCGACTTTGGCAGTGATGAAGATAACAAGAAACAAAATCCATGTTTGGGCGAACCCAAGCGCTACACAGCCAATGGAACCGATCAAAATCGTAAAAAGGAACAATGGCCGCTTGCGGTTTTTTTGGTCAGCTATGGCACCGAGCACAGGGCCCAGAATAACAACGATCAGTGTGATGACTGAGGAGGCGTATCCCCAGTAAGCCAGGTAATCCACTGAGGACAGATTTTGCTGCTCTGCCAGATAATTAAAATAAATGGGGATGATGGTGGTACAGAGCATAATAAATGCTGAATTGCCGATGTCATAAAGAATCCATTTCTTTTCAAGGGCAGTCAATTTGAATTTCATAGGGAATCCTCCAGGTCTGTGTTAAAATAAAATATTATATTTTGATATCATATCCGAAGTCTGTTAGAAACGGTTAAAGTTTCGGTAAAGCTTTGGATACGAATAAAAATATTGTAATTATTATAGCATATTTGTATGCCCGCATAATAGCTAATTTTTTAAATGGTCTGAAAAAAGAAGCATTTTATTGACAATTATGGTAAAAGCAGGAAGGATTTAAGAAAAATCTGCCGGCGGTGATGTGGTTCTGAGACAGGGAGATCAGGTGGTACTGAGTTCAAAAACTCAATAGCTGCGGTAAAAGATTTGCAGCAAACAGTTCTTGACCCTTAAGCGGGAAAGTGGGAAAATGGAACTAGAATATCCCTGTGAAATGCCATACTCCGGCTTCAAAAGGCCGGGATCGGCGGATAGCGGATATATCACGAATAAATGGAATATTGGGAAGGAGTTGTCTGCATGAGTGAAGTGATGAATAATATTAAAACAAGAAGAAGCTGTCGTGCTTTTACCGATCGGGAGATCAGAAAAGAAGAACTGGATCAGATCCTGGAGGCCGGTATTTATGCGCCCAGCGGAATGAATCGTCAATCCTGGCAATTCACTGTATTACGAAAACGTGAGAATATTCAGAAACTGGCAGGAACGGTGGCTGAAGTCCTGGGGCGAGGTGCAGATTATAATTTTTATGACCCTAAGGTATTTGTGCTGGTTTCAAATGACCGGCAGAATCCCAACGGTGCGGCAGATGTTGCCTGTGCGTTGGAAAACATGTTTCTGGCTGCTGAGGACCTGGGAGTTGGGAGCTGCTGGATCAATCAGCTAAAAGGAATCTGTGATGAGCCAAAGATCAGGGAATTGCTGAATAATTATGGCATTCCGGCGGAGCATGTGGTATGGGGCTGTGCTTCACTGGGTTACCCTGCCGGACCGGCAAAAGACCCTGTTAAAAATGCGGATGTCATCCGTTTTGCTGACTAAAAAACTGTATATGGGACAGCCGTCGGGTATGGATGTTCTGTATAGGAATGAGCAAAAATATAATAGGATATATTGAAGAAATTAAATGGAATGGAGACAGGTTATTATGAATAAACCAGTGTTAGTTATTATGGCTGCCGGTATGGGAAGCCGCTACGGCGGAATGAAACAGATTGATCCGGTGGATGAGCAGGGTCATATCATCATGGATTTTTCCATTTACGATGCACGGGAGGCCGGCTTTGAAAAGGTTGTATTTATCATAAAAGAAGAGAATCTGGAAGATTTCCGGCAGGTAATCGGCAACCGTGTGGCAGAAAAAATGGAAGTAGCGTATGTGTTCCAGAAACTGGATGATCTTCCGGAAGGATTTTCTGTGCCGGAAGGCCGTAAAAAGCCATGGGGAACCGGACATGCAGTACTGTCTTGTATTGATGCGATCGATGGCCCCTTTGCGGTAATCAATGCGGATGATTATTACGGAAAACAGTCTTTTCATGCAATCTATGATTTCCTTGTTTCCCATGAAGATGATGATAAGTATCGATACGGTATGGTGGGATACGTGCTGGAAAATACACTTACGGACAACGGACACGTGGCCCGCGGAATCTGTGTGACGGATGAGAATGGCTATCTGACCGGAATTAATGAAAGAACTCATATTGAGAAGCATGATGGCGGGGCCGCTTATACGGAAGATGAAGGAGCAACTTGGGTAACGATTCCCATGGATGCAGTGGTATCCATGAATATGTGGGGATTTTCCAAAAGCCTCCTTGGTGAATTGAAGGCGGAATTTTCGGATTTTCTTCGTAATAATCTTCCGGTGAACCCTTTAAAGTGCGAATACTTCCTTCCGACGGTTGTCAATAATCTGATCAGCCAGAACCGTGCTACCGTAACCGTGCTGAAATCGGAAGACCGCTGGTACGGCGTAACTTACAAAGAAGATAAGCCTGTAGTCATGGAAGCGATCCGAAGACTGGAGGAAGAAGGAAAATATCCGATAATATTCTAGGAGAATAGGTACCGGAATGACGGAAAAAAATACCATCGAAAAAAATACTTTTTCTGATTTTTTTACTTGTATATTTGTGAAAAGGCAGGTATGATAAATGTACATTATTGTATTGTGCCATAGATACAGGGGTTTTACGACGGGAGTACAAAAAGAATGACGAGAAAAGAGAGAATGGAAATACGCCGCAGACGTCGCAGAATACGGCTTATTCGCAAATGTATCAAAATTGCTGTTTATATTATTCCGGTATTGATCGCAGTTTTGATCATCTGGAAAGTGATTATTCCAATGTTTCCAAAGGAAGATCAAAAAGATAAGACCATAGACGTTCAGGCAGAAGTGATTGGTCCGGGTGACGCCATGAGAGTGACCTACGCTGGCGGTGATGGAGTGAAAGGATGGAATGTGGACGATACCGGATGGTGGTATCTGAACGATGACAACACTTATTTCGCCGGTGGCTGGCAGACGATAGAAGAGCAGAAATATTATTTCACGGACAATGGCTATATGGCAACCGGCTGGGTGAACGTGGACGGAGAATCCCATTTCTTTAAAGTGAGCGGTGTGGAAGACCAGAATGCGAAACAGAAACTGGTGGCTGTTACTTATGATGACGGCCCCTCTGCAAACACAGAACGTTTGCTGGACTGTCTGGAGGAAAACGGTGTGAAAGCTACATTTTTTGTAGTTGGCACACAGGTGGAGGCATACCCGGAAATACTCCAGCGCATGGATGAGATGGGAATGGAGATAGGAAACCATACATATGATCACACTTTGCTGAATTCCGTGGATGCGGCAACGATACAGCAAAAAATGCAGCAGAATGAGGACGTCATTAAGCAGATTCTTGGCCATGGAACAACGATTATGCGTCCTACCGGCGGCGGAATTAATGATACGGTGCGGGCAACCGTAGAATTGCCTATGATCTGTTGGGATGTGGATACGCTTGACTGGAAAACCAAAGATGTCCAGTCTACGGTAAATACGATTCTTGAGCAGGTCAGTGATGGATCCATTATTCTGATGCATGATCTGTACAGCACCACTGTAGATGCCTCCGAGATTATCATTCCGGAGTTGATTCGACAGGGATATAAGCTGGTGACTGTGAGTGAACTGGCCGAGCTGCGCGGTGTGACGCTGCAGCCGGGAGTGGATTACTATGATTTTTATCCGCCGGAGGATATGACTTCTGAGGAAGGCGAAGACGGATCTGACGGTACAGGGGATGACAGCGCGGATGATAATGCGGCTTGAGTTTCCGGCGTTTTTTTCACCGCTGATGGATTCAGCAGTCGCTGTACCTTATTTCCTGCCGTGTAGAATAATATGAGTTGGGGTCTAAAGCATTTGACCCCATGATACCTTTGGATTTTTCATGCAAGCATGAAAATCATGGCCTTTTGTCCCTGGCATCATAATATGTTAACAAGTGAATAAATGAAGTGGAAACAGACATGACAGTTGGAAGAAATTTCGTCATGTCTGTTTTTTCGTGAAAAACAGGTACAATGAAACAAAAAATAAAAAAGGTATTGACAAATAATTAACAATGTAGTATTCTGGGAATGTCAAAAAATTAACGATAAAATTTTAACAAAGAAGAACCGTTAATCAAAGGAGGAGAGAATTATGGAAAAAAGAGAGAATGCCATTCCTACAATCGTTGACAGTCCGGAAGCTCTTGCTGCTAAGATGGCTGCTATGAGAGAGGCCCAGAAAGAATTTGCCGCTTACACACAGGAGCAGGTAGACAAAATTTTCCGGGCAGCAGCCATGGCTGCAAATCATAGCCGCATTCCGCTGGCGAAAATGGCGGTGGAAGAAACCGGTATGGGTATTGTGGAAGATAAAGTCATCAAGAACCATTATGCTGCCGAGTACATCTACAATGCATACCGCAACGAGAAGACTTGTGGTGTTATAGAAGAAAACAAAGCCTATGGTACAAAGGTCATTGCAGAACCTCTGGGACTGATCGCAGCGGTCATTCCGACTACAAATCCTACTTCCACGGCTATATTCAAAACCCTGATCAGTTTAAAAACGAGAAATGCGATCATCATCAGCCCACATCCGAGGGCAAAAAAGAGTACCATTGAAGCTGCAAAAATTGTGTTGGAAGCGGCGGTAAAAGCAGGTGCCCCGGAAAATATCATCGGATGGATCGACGTCCCCTCCCTGGAACTGACCAATGATGTCATGAAAAATGCAGATGTTATTCTCGCCACCGGCGGTCCGGGTATGGTAAAGGCAGCGTATTCGTCCGGAAAACCGGCACTGGGTGTAGGCGCAGGAAACACACCGGTTATCATCGATGATTCCGCAGATATCAAAATGGCAGTCAGCTCCATCATTCACTCTAAAACCTTTGACAATGGTATGATCTGTGCTTCGGAACAGTCGGTCACTGTTCTGAAGGGCATATATAATGAAGTAAAAAAAGAATTTGCAGACAGAGGATGCTATTTCCTTCAGGGAGATGAGCTGGACAAAGTCCGCAAGACCATTCTGGTCAACGGCGCTTTGAATGCAAAAATCGTTGGTCAGAGCGCTTACACCATTGCTAAGCTTGCAGGTGTGACCGTTCCGGAAACAACAAAAATTCTGATCGGGGAAGTGGAATCTGTAGACATCAGCGAAGAATTTGCCCATGAAAAATTGTCCCCGGTACTGGCTATGTACAAGGCGGAAGATTTTGAAGATGCCCTTGTAAAAGCGGAGCGCCTTGTGGCAGACGGAGGATACGGCCACACCTCTTCTCTGTACATCAATACCGCAGAAACTGAGAAAATGGCAAAACATGCAGCTGCCATGAAGACCTGCCGTATCGTAATCAACACACCTTCCTCCCACGGCGGAATCGGTGATCTGTACAATTTCAATGTGGCTCCGTCCCTCACACTGGGATGCGGTTCCTGGGGCGGCAACTCCGTATCTCAGAACGTTGGCATCAAACATCTGTTAAACTACAAGACCGTAGCCGAAAGGAGAGAAAATATGCTCTGGTTCAGAACCCCGGAAAAAGTATACTTTAAACGAGGCTGTATGCCGGTTGCCCTGGATGAGCTTGGTACTGTGATGGGTAAAAAGAAAGCGTTTATCGTAACCGATACATTCTTATATAAGAACGGTTATACAAAGCCGATTGAAGAAAAACTGGATGCCATGGGAATTCAGCATACCTGCTTCTACAACGTGGCTCCGGATCCGACACTTGGCTGTGCAAAAGAAGGAACAGCAGCCATGAATGCTTTCCAGCCGGACTGCATCATTGCACTTGGCGGCGGTTCTGCCATGGATGCGGCAAAAATCATGTGGGTTATGTATGAACATCCGGATGTAAACTTCTATGATCTGGCTATGGACTTTATGGATATCAGAAAGAGAATATACACCTTCCCGAAGATGGGCGAGAAAGCATACTTTGTAGCTATTCCAACTTCTGCAGGAACAGGTTCTGAGGTAACTCCTTTTGCAATCATAACTGACGAAAACAGTGGTGTCAAATATCCGCTGGCTGACTATGAACTGATGCCGAACATGGCAATCGTGGATGCGGACAATATGATGAACGCGCCGAAAGGCCTGACCAGCGCATCCGGTATTGATGTTTTGACGCATGCATTTGAGGCGTATGTTTCCATCATGGCTACCGACTACACAGACGGAATGGCTCTGAAAGCAATTAAAAATGTATTCCATTATCTTCCTGCTGCATACGAAAAGGGAGCGGCAGATCCGATTGCTAGAGAAAAAATGGCCGATGCAGCATGTATGGCAGGTATGGCGTTTGCCAATGCATTCCTTGGTATAAATCATTCTCTGGCACACAAACTGGGTGCATTTCATCACTTGCCGCATGGTGTGGCAAACGCACTGGTATTAACAGAGGTTATGCGCTTTAACGCAGCACATGTACCGACTAAGATGGGAACTTTCTCACAGTATCAGTATCCGCACGCTCTGGAACGATATGTGGAAATTGCTCATTATATGGGCATTGTTGGAAAAGACGATCAGGATACCTTCGAGAAACTGATTCAGAAAGTGGAAGAACTGAAAGCGACTATCGGTATCAAAAAGACCATCAAAGACTATGGCGTAGACGAAAAATACTTCCTGGATACGCTGGATGACATGGTGGAGCAGGCATTTGACGATCAGTGTACCGGAGCAAATCCACGCTACCCGCTGATGAAAGAGATGAAAGAAATTTATCTTAAGGCTTACTACGGGGCTGACGTGAATAACGATAAATTGTGATACCGCTCCGTCACCATATTCTGAGTAGTTTGAAAATATTATAGCAGGAGGTTAATCGTATGAATGTGACAGAAAAAGATATTCTGGTAAAACGTGATAATAAAATTGTATATAGAGTGGGTGATGAGACGGTGAAAGTATTTGCCGAGACTCATCCCAAAGCCAATATTTTTAACGAAGCCCTGAACCAGGCCCGTGTAGAGACCACCGGGCTTCCGATTCCGGCAGTAAAACGTGTGACGAATGTGAATGGAAAATGGGCAGTAGCGGTGGAATACATAGAAGGAAAAACCCTTGAGGAAATCATGCGGAAAGACCCGGAAAACATGCAGAAATACATGGAACAGTTTGTGGACATTCAGATGGAAATTCACAGCAAGCGCGTACCGCTTCTGAACCGTCTGAAAGATAAATTGGTGCGCCAGATTAATGCCACTGAGCTGGATGCCACCACCCGCTATGAACTGATGACCCGTCTGGATGGTATGCCGAAGCATTTGAAGCTCTGCCACGGTGACTTTGTACCCAGCAATGTTGTGATCAGACCGGACGGAACCTATGCCATTCTCGACTGGCCCCATGCCACGCAGGGAAATGCCAGTGCAGATGCGGCAAACACCTATCTGATGTTTGCTCTTGAGGATGAGAAGACCGCTAAATTGTATTTGGATATCTTCAGCAAAAAGACAGATACAGCAAAACAGTATATTCAGCAGTGGATGCCTATTGTAGCAGCTGCGTGGCTTGCAAAATGCAAACCGGAACAGAAAGAGTTTCTGATGCAGTGGACAGATGTGATTGAGTTTCAGTAAAATATTTTTCGGTTATATGCAGCAAATACTGCCTGTAAAGTAAATCAGTTCCCTCTCATAAAAGAAGAACCTGTCACAGACTTAATTCTGATGGCAGGTTCTTTCTTCATATAATATATTACTCTTTTTTATTTCATATTCTCGCGTTTTCTCATTTTTGCATCCAGCGTTTTTTTGCGGATACGCAGACTCTTCGGTGTGATCTCCAAAAGCTCATCCTTATCGATAAATTCCAGCGCCTGTTCCAGACTTAAGATCTTTGGCGGAACCAGCTTCAGCGCTTCGTCTGCGGAAGAGGAACGGGTGTTGGTCAGGTGCTTTGTCTTGCAGACATTTAGTTCAATGTCTTCTGCTTTTCCGTTCTGCCCGATGACCATGCCGGCGTAAACTCTTTCGCCCGGTCCGATGAACAAAGTACCGCGGTCCTGGGCGGAGAAGAGCCCATAGGTTACGGCCTCACCGGATTCAAATGCGATCAGGGACCCCTGTTTCCGGTAGCTCATGTCGCCTTTGTACGGTGCATAGCCGTCATAGGTAGTATTCAGCACACCGGTTCCTTTTGTGATGGTCATGAACTCACCGCGGAATCCAATCAGGCCTCTGGCGGGAATGGAGAACTCCAGGCGGGAAGTTCCGTCGCTTCCGAGGCTCATGCCCTGCAGTTCGCCTTTTCGCTCGCTGAGTTTGTTGATCACGGTACCGGAGAATTCTTCATCCACGTCCACATAAGCGATTTCCATAGGTTCCAGACGTTTGCCGCGCTCATCTTCTTTGTAGAGAACTTCAGCCTTGCTGACAGCGAATTCATAGCCCTCACGGCGCATATTCTCGATCAAAACGGACAGATGCAGCTCGCCGCGGCCTGATACTTTGAGGCACTCCGGTGTGTCTGTATCCTCCACTCGAAGGCTGACATCGGTGTTGAGCTCACGGTAGAGACGGTCACGCAGGTGACGTGAGGTAACATATTTGCCCTCCTGACCGGCCAGCGGGCTGTCATTTACCATAAAATGCATGGCGATGGTAGGCTCGGAAATTTTCTGGAAGGGAATGGGCTCCGGATTTTCCGGGCTGCAGAGGGTATCTCCGATATGGATGTCTGTGATGCCGGAGATAGCCACGATAGAACCAATCTCTGCTTTTGTCACATCTTTTTTCTCAAGACCTTCAAATTCATATAATTTGCTGATTTTTACCTTTTTCTGTTTTTCTGGTTCATGTTCGTTTACCAGCATCAATTCCTGGTTAACGGCGATGGAACCATTATCAACTTTTCCGACGCCGATACGGCCGACATATTCATTGTAATCGATGGTGCTGATCAGAACCTGAGTACCGGCTTCCGGGTCGCCTTCCGGTGCGGGAATATGCTCCAGGATCGCATCAAACAGCGGGATCATATTTTTCGGTTCGTCGCCGAGATCTGCTATGGCATAGCCGGCTTTTGCGGAGGCAAAGAGGAAGGGACAGTCCAGCTGGCGATCGGAAGCATCCAGATCCATCAACAGTTCCAGGACTTCATCTACCACTTCTTCCGGACGGGCCTCCGGACGGTCAATTTTGTTGACGCAGACAATAACATCGAGATCCAGCTCCAGGGCTTTTTTCAGAACAAATTTTGTCTGCGGCATGGCACCTTCAAAGGCATCGACCACGAGGATAACGCCGTTTACCATTTTGAGGACACGTTCCACCTCACCGCCGAAATCGGCATGGCCGGGGGTATCGATAATATTAATTTTTACATCTTTATATGTTACGGCTGTATTTTTGGAAAGAATGGTAATGCCGCGCTCACGTTCGATGTCGTTTGAATCCATGACACGTTCCTGCACTTCCTGATTGGCACGAAATACACCGCTCTGTTTTAACAGCTCATCGACCAGGGTTGTTTTGCCGTGGTCAACGTGCGCGATGATGGCCACATTACGGATATCTTCTCTCTTTGTTTTCATAATAAATTCCTCTCGAGTTGATTTTTTATATCGCTTCATATTATATCTCTATTATTAACGCAAGAAATTATATCACTTTGTTTCTTTACATGCAATCCGTCAGAATCAAAAAAAGTTGAGATTTAAGCTGAAATAAAAATAGAATTTACAGTTCTAAAGATTTTTATGTATGCATAGAATAATAAAGTCAAAATACCGGGAAGAGAAAGGTGGAACACAATTATGTCAGATAAGATTATCGAAAACAATCAGGTATCCGTAATGGGGAAAATTGCATCACAGTTTACATTCAGTCATCAGGTCTTTGGGGAGGGATTTTATACTGTTGATCTGCTTGTAAAAAGATTAAGCGATTCGGAGGATCTCATACCGCTTATGGTATCGGAGCGCCTCCTGGATGTGACGCAGGATTACGAGGGGGAATATATTCAGGTTGAGGGGCAGTTTCGGTCGTACAACCGACACGATGAGAAGAAAAACAGGCTGGTACTGTCTGTGTTTGTAAGGGAACTGAGTTTTGTGGAAGAAGAGGATGATTCCATAAAAACAAACCAGATTTTCCTGGACGGTTACATATGCAAACCGCCTGTCTATCGAAAAACACCATTGGGAAGAGAAATCGCGGATCTGCTGATCGCAGTCAACAGACCTTATGGAAAATCAGATTACATTCCGTGCATCTGTTGGGGGCGTAATGCCCGTTATGCGTCGGCATTTGCTGTGGGTGGGCACATTCTGATCTGGGGACGGATTCAGTCCCGGGAGTACATGAAGCGCCTAAGTGAGACAGAAGCAGAGAAACGCATTGCATATGAGGTGTCGGTGAGCAAATTGGAGTATGTGGATTAGTCGGGCCGTGCGAAAATGTCGTTGGTGAAATGGGCTGCTCACAGTTCCGCAGCGGGCATGGCGCGGTGCAAGAAGAGAAATCCTTGAGCACGTAAAAAACCTGTGCCATACTTTATTTATGGCAAAAGAAAAAGATGTAAAAACAAACGTTATGCGCATTCTGGACAAAAATAAGGTATCCTACGAAGCGTTCTCCTATGAAGTTGACGAGTTTGTGGATGGCATTCACTGCGCCGATGCAATCGGAGCACCCCACGATCAGTCCTTCAAAGCATTGGCGGCTCAGGGAAAGAGCAAAGAATACTATGTCTTTGTGCTTCCCATCGATAAGGAGGTTCGTTTAAAAACAGCAGCAAAGGCCGTCGGAGAAAAATCGGTTCTACGGTAAAATTAATTAAATCCAGGTGAACTGGCAAAGCTCTGCCGGGGTACATTTGATGAAATATGCGAATCGTGAATGAGAAAAACTGCTGTGTAATCGATTGAGATTACACAGCAGTTTCCTGCTATAATGACTTGAGAGATTCTTTTTAGTGGTTGACAATCGATTTTAATGGTGATATAGTAATCACAAATTAGTTGATAGAGGTTGCACCTAATAAGAGTACAGTTTCGGATGCGTCAGGCGCAGGAGAAGAGACGGGAAAGGAGCGGGTGCCGAAAGGTCACGATCCCTGAAGTCGTGATGCTTGGGGATATGGTGAAGAATCATATAACTGTCATCGAAAGATGGGGCGCTATCCGGGTAATACGATCCAGATGATAACAGGATTCTAGAGAGGGCGAACCATTGGTTTGCCTTTCTTTTATGAAAGAAAATAGTATTTAAGGAGGAAAACAATAATGTCTATTTTTACTGGAGCAGCAGTAGCGATTGTCACACCTATGACAGAAGATTTAAAGATTAATTTTGATAAGTTGGGAGAATTAATTGAGGAGCAGATTGCCGGAGGAACCGATGCCATTGTTATCTGTGGAACAACCGGTGAATCATCTACTTTATCCCATGGGGAGCATCTTGCAGCAATTAAATATGCTATTGATAAAGTAGCAAAACGTGTTCCGGTTATCGCAGGAACCGGTTCAAACGCCACGGATACAGCTATCATGCTGTCAACCGAAGCTGAGAGCTATGGCGCAGATGCTGTTCTTTTGGTTACTCCCTACTATAATAAAGCAACACAGAATGGTCTGATTCAGCATTTTACCGCAATTGCAAATTCCATTTCCATTCCGGTCATCCTGTACAATGTGCCCAGCAGAACCGGCTGCAACATCCTTCCGGAGACAGCAGTTGCCCTGGCGAAAAATGTTAAAAATATTGTAGCAATCAAGGAAGCGTCCGGAAATATTTCTCAGGTAGCAAAACTGATGCAGCTGGCAGACGGATGTATCGAACTTTATTCCGGAAACGATGATCAGATCGTGCCGATTTTGTCCCTTGGCGGAAAAGGTGTTATTTCTGTCCTTTCCAATGTGGCACCGAAAGAAACACATGATATTGTAGCGAAATTTATGGAAGGTGATGTAAAGGGAAGCTGCGAACTTCAGCTGAAAGCGATTCCGCTGGTAGATGCACTGTTCTGTGAAGTCAATCCGATTCCGGTAAAAGCTGCGCTGAACCTGCAGGGCAAAAATGTAGGATTGCCGAGACTGCCCCTTACGGATATGGAGCCTCAGAATAAAGAAAAGCTGAAAAAAGCGATGGAAGAGTTTGGCGTTTTATAATAAGAAAAGAGGGTACCAATGGTAAAATTAATTATGCATGGCTGTAACGGCCATATGGGACAGGTGATTTCCGGCCTGGTAAAAGATGATCCGGATGTGGAAATCGTGGCAGGAATTGACGTAGTAGACAACCGCGACAATGGTTATCCTGTGTTTACAGATATTTTTGCATGTGACGTGGAAGCAGATGCAATGATTGATTTTTCATCATTCAAAGCAGTGGATAACGTACTTACATACTGCGCCGGAAAAAAACTTCCGCTGGTACTGTGTACCACAGGTCTTACGGAGGAGCAGCTGAAACAGGTAAAGGAGACCAGCAGCAAAGTTGCGGTTCTTCGTTCTGCAAACATGTCTCTGGGAATCAATACTTTATTAAAACTGATTCAGGACGCGGCAAAAGTTCTGGCAACAGCCGGTTTTGATATGGAAATTGTGGAAAAACATCATAAATTAAAATGTGATGCACCCAGTGGAACGGCACTTGCACTGGCTGACAGCTTAAATGAAGCGATGGATCACCAATATCATTATGTGTTTGACCGGAGCCAGCGCCATGAGAAGCGCGATGCAAAAGAAATCGGCGTATCTGCCGTGCGCGGCGGTACCATTGTGGGAGATCATGATGTGATTTTTGCAGGCCCGGACGAAGTGATCACTTTTTCCCACCAGGCATATTCCAAAAGCGTATTTGGAAAGGGTGCAGTGGAAGCTGCAAAATTCCTTGCGGGGAAACCGGCGGGCATGTATGACATGTCAGATGTGATCGGATGATTTTGATTCAGATGTCAAAAGACAATCATTCATTTTGAATAAAAATAAAAAAACGGCGCACATTACTATTACAACTATTTCAAAGGAGGCTTATTATGAAGCGCAAAGTAATGATAGTAATGATAGTAATGTCGCTGGCTTTTGCACTAGCTGCGTGCGGCACCAACAATAACAGTGACGGAAACAACAATAATCAGAACGGAACTGTCAATGATGGTAATAACGGCGGAGAAGACACTGTCTATGACAACAATGCCAACAATAATACCAATGGCAATAATACCAACGGCGATACAAATAACGGAAACGGCACAGACAACAATAACACCGGCTACAATACGGACAACGGAACCACAGGCAGTCAGAACAATACAAACGGTGACGGAACCGGCCTGGGCAACGCGGTAGAAGATGCCGGAAATGGGGTTGGAAATGCTGTGAAAGATGTGGGTGAAGGCGTTGGAAATGCGGTTGAAGATATTACCGACGGAAATAGCAGCAACACAAACAGAAATGTAAACGATGCAACAAACGGAACAAATCCGTAAAGCGTTGTGACAGAATGAAAAGGTTGTCCGATAAATGGGCAGCCTTTTACTTTTAAGGAGAAAAAACATGCGATTTCGACCATGCATTGATATACATAACGGAAAGGTAAAACAAATTGTGGGCGGCAGCCTCCTGGACGAGGGAAACCGGGCCACGGAAAACTTTGTTGCGGAACAGGACGCGGCCTTTTTTGCAAAGCTATATCGGGAGAAAGGTATTCGGGGAGGACATGTGATCCTGCTGAATCCGGAAAGTTCCGGGTTTTATGAGGAAACAAAACGTCAGGCACTGCAGGCACTGAGCGCATACCCGGGTGGGCTGCAGGTGGGCGGCGGTATTCGGGATGATAATGCAGCTGTTTTTCTGGAAGCCGGCGCAAGCCATGTGATCGTGACATCTTTCGTATTTAAAAATGGACAGATTTCATATGAAAATCTGTTGAAAATTAAAAAAAAGGTCGGAAAGGAACGATTGGTTCTTGATTTAAGCTGCAGGAAAAAAGACGGTGACTATTTTATTGTCACAGACCGATGGCAGAAGTTTACGGATGTCACGGTAAACGAAAAACTGTTAAACCAGCTGGCTTCCTATTGCGACGAATTTCTGGTCCATGCGGTGGATGTGGAGGGAAAAGCATCCGGAATTGAAGGGGAACTGGTGAGACTTTTGGCTTCCATGGATGGGTTTCCGGTGACCTATGCAGGCGGTGTAGGTTCTTTTGCGGATTTGGCGGAACTTCGGGCAAAAGGCCATGGAAATGTGGATGTCACAATCGGCAGTGCGCTGGATCTGTTTGGCGGACACATGGAGTTCACCCGTGTATTGCAGGCTTGCAAATAACCTCTGTGACTGGTATAATAAAAATAGATTACAGACGGATTATCTGCATGATCTGCCTGTAAAATAAACAGAAAAGGGGTGGCATCATGAATTTTATTATTAGTGGTAAAAACCTTGATGTGACAGATGGACTTAGAAGCGCGGTACAGGAAAAGTTGGGTAAGCTTTCGCGGTATTTTACTGATGAGACGGAGATTATCGTAACTTTAAGTGTGGAGAAAGAGAGGCAGAAAATCGAAGTAACCATCCCGGTGAAAGGCAATATTATCCGCTCTGAGCAGGTGAGCAATGACATGTATGTGTCCATTGATTTGGTTGAGGAGGTAATAGAACGACAGCTTCGCAGATACAAAAATAAGATCGTGGACAAGAAACAGGGGGGTGCAAATTTCCAGAAAGCATATGTGGAAAAAGAGTACGAAGACGAAGAAAACATCAAGATCAGCCGTACAAAGAGATTTGATGTAAAACCCATGTATCCGGAAGATGCCTGTGTACAGATGGAACTTCTGGGACACAGTTTCTTCGTGTTTGTGAATGCGGAGACGGATCAGGTTAACGTAGTATACAAGAGAAAGGGAAATACGTACGGTTTGATCGAGCCGGAGTATTAATATGAGACAGATCGAGGCAGCTTCCAGCGGGGAGCTGCCTTTATTCGTTTTTGAACCGGCAGGATACAAAAACAGTTTGTCGTTTGTTTACAAAGTATTCATTGTTTTAACCTGGGATTAGTGATAGAATATAGATTGGTATTTTATGAAAACTGATTTACAGGAGATTATTTTTTATGGGAATTATGACAAAACTTTTCGGAACTCACAGTGAGCGTGAGGTAAAGAGAATCGAACCTCTGGCACAGAAAGTTGAAGATCTGCGTCCGACCATGCAGGCACTGAGTGACGAGGAACTGAGAAATAAAACAAAAGAGTATAAAGATCGTTTGGGAAAGGGCGAAACCCTGGATGATCTTCTCCCGGAGGCCTTTGCAACCGTTCGTGAGGCTGCAAAGCGTGTGCTGAATATGGAACATTATCATGTTCAGATTCTTGGAGGCATCATTTTGCATCAGGGACGTATTGCGGAGATGCGTACCGGTGAAGGTAAGACCCTGGTTTCCACTTTACCCGCTTACTTAAATGCTTTGGAGGGCAAGGGCGTTCATATTGTTACGGTTAACGATTATCTGGCTCAGCGTGACGCCGAGTGGATGGGAAAGATCCATGAGTTCCTTGGACTGACCGTCGGGGTAGTCCTTAATTCTATGGACAAGGATCAGCGCCGCGCAGCTTATAACTGTGATATTACTTATGTCACAAATAACGAAGACGGTTTTGATTATCTGCGTGATAACATGGTTATTTACAAAGAACGTCTGGTTCAGCGAGAGTTGAATTATGCGATCATTGATGAGGTGGACTCTGTCCTGATTGATGAGGCCAGAACTCCGCTGATTATTTCCGGACAGAGCGGAAAATCCACGAAATTGTATGAATTGTGTGATCTGCTTGCCCGTCAGCTGCAGCGTGGAGAGGCCAGCGGTGAAATGACAAAAATGCAGGCCATCATGGGTGAAGAGATCACAGAAACCGGCGATTTCGTTGTAAATGAAAAAGATAAGGTTGTAAACCTGACGGAAGACGGTGTGAAGAAAGTTGAGCAATTCTTCCACATTGAAAATTTGGCTGATCCCGAAAACCTGGAGATTCAGCACAATATCATTCTGGCGCTGCGTGCCCACAATCTCATGTTCCGTGATCAGGATTATGTGGTAAAGGATGATCAGGTTCTGATCGTTGATGAGTTCACCGGACGTATTATGCCGGGACGCCGATATTCCGATGGCCTCCATCAGGCCATTGAGGCAAAAGAACATGTAAAAGTAAAACGGGAAAGCAGAACACTTGCAACCATTACATTCCAGAACTTCTTTAATAAATACAAGAAAAAATGTGGTATGACCGGTACTGCTTTGACCGAAGAGCAGGAATTCCGCGACATATATGGCATGGATGTAATTGCCATCCCGACAAACCTTCCGGTTCAGCGTATTGATTACGATGACGCAGTATACATGACAAAAAAAGAAAAATTCCGCGCCGTTGTGAATGAAATCAAAGCAGCTCATGCAAAACAGCAGCCGGTACTGGTAGGTACCATAACCATTGAGACATCGGAACTTTTGAGCAGAATGCTGAAAAAAGAAGGCATACCGCACAATGTGCTGAACGCAAAATTCCATGAATTGGAAGCTGAGATCGTGGCACAGGCCGGTGTGGCTGGAGCCGTTACCATTGCGACCAACATGGCCGGTCGTGGTACGGATATTAAGCTGGATGATGTGTCGCGATCTGTGGGAGGCCTGAAAATCATCGGCACAGAGCGTCACGAGTCCAGACGTATCGACAATCAGCTGCGTGGACGTTCCGGCCGTCAGGGTGACCCGGGTGAATCCCGCTTCTACATTGCCCTGGAAGATGACTTGATGCGTCTGTTTGGTTCTGAGCGTCTGATGAAGATGTTTACAACTCTTGGTGTGGCTGAAAATGAGCAGATTGAACACAAAATGCTTTCCGGTGCCATCGAGAAGGCGCAGATGAAGATTGAGAGCAACAACTATGGTATCCGTAAAAACCTGTTGGAATACGACCAGGTAAACAATGAACAGCGTGAGATCATCTATGCAGAACGCCGCCGTGTTCTGGATGGAGAAAATATGCGCGATGCCATCTTCAAAATGATGACGGATGTGGTTGAGAGCAAAGTAGAGTCCAGTATTTCAGAGGATGACGATGCGGAATGGGATGTTGCAGAACTGGAAAAGAATCTGATACCGATCATTCCGATTGGCAAGGAAGATATGGCAGCCGCATTGAAGGAAAGCAATACCAAGAATGAATTGAAGCATGCATTAAAAGAATGTGCGGTAAAAATGTATGAGGAAAAAGAAGCAGAATTTCCTCAGCCGGAACAGATCCGTGAGCTGGAGCGTGTGATCCTTCTGAAAGTTATCGACCAGAAATGGATGAATCACATTGACGATATGGATCAGCTTCGCCAGGGTATTGGCCTGCAGGCTTACGGACAGCGTGACCCGAAGGTTGAGTATAAAATGTACGGTTTTGAGATGTTCCAGGAAATGACGGATTCTATTCAGGAAGACACTTTAAGACTGCTGTATCACGTTCGGATCGAGCAGAAAGTGGAACGTGAAGAGGTAGCAAAAGTAACCGGAACAAACAAAGATGACAGTGCGGTGAAGAAACCGGTCACCCGTGCAGCGGAGAAGATCTACCCCAATGATCCCTGTCCGTGTGGAAGCGGCAAGAAGTACAAACAGTGCTGCGGAAGAAAAAAATAATTACCTTATCTTCTGATCGTGACAGATCATGACGGATTGCGGCAGAGATTGTCAGGTTATGCTTAAAATTCAGGCCCGGAAAATATTTCCGGGCCTGTGGTTTACCGTAATATTTCTACTAGATATTGTGGTTGCCCGTTAACATAATGTGACAAATTTTTTAAATTTTTAAAAGCGCCTGGATACCTATTGCATGCGCTTTTTTTTAATGCTATAATGACCATCACTAAGGAGGGGAAAATGATTTGAAGGTACTAATCGCATATGCAAGTAAGACAGGAACAGCCGAAAAAGCGGCAAAACTGTTAGGGGAGCACTTTGCAGATGTGACGCTTCGGGATTTGACAGTGGGGAGCCCAAATCCAAAAGATTATGACGCCATAATAGTAGGCGGAAGTATCCGTATGGGTACTTTACATAAAGCCGCACGGGCATGGCTGATTGATAACTGGGACGTAATCAAAACGAAAAAATTCGGATGTTTCATCTGTAATGGTTTTATCGACCAGGCACCGCAGTTAATTGAACAAAATTTTTCTCAGGAACTGCTTGAACTGGCAGTCTGTGTGGACAGCTTCGGAGGGGAATTGGATCTGAACCGATTAAGAGGTTTGGATCGGTTTATTGCTAAAAATGTAATAAGTGCCATGAGCAGCAAAAAGGGCAGTATTGACTTTGTGCCGTGCATTTTGACAGACCGCATAGAGATTTTTGCGGGAAAATTTAAAAAAGATGAGAAAAATGTCTGAAAGATAACAGACATCTCGGGCGCGGAGTATTGATCCGGCCTCTTGACAAAGTTTTTCCGGGCGTGGAAAAAAATCATTGCCACGCCCGGAAAAAACACAGAATTCATGAATATTAAAATCAGTTCAGTTTAATGTTTGCGAACAGAGAACCGAGATTTGTGGTCAGTTCTTCGCTTTCCGGAATCTCTGTCACTTCTTCTTCAATATCTTTTACCGTCACATCATTCAGTGCTTTCATGCTGAGACTAAGTTTTCCGTCCTTGATATCGATGACTTTTACTTTTACTTTCTGCCCCACGGAGAGCTCGGCCTTCGGATGTTTGATGCGGCGTTCACAGATTTGCGAGATATGTACCAGACCGGACAGACCGTTGCCCAGATTTACAAAAGCACCATAGGGCTGAAGACTTTCTACCGTTCCTTCGGTTACAAATCCCACATTCAGAGTAGAACCCTTGTTTTTTCGCTCAAGTTCCGCTCTTTCACGGAGGATCTCGCGGGCGGAGAGAACCAGACGCTGTTCGGATTCGTCTGCCGTGATGACGCGCACCTGAATTGTTTTATGCAGCCAGTTTTCCAGTTCATCCTGCTCCACATAATTCAGATCCAACTTGGATGCCGGAATAAAGGCACGAATGCCCTCAAGAAAAGTGACAACACCGCCCTTTACCACTTCCGCGATTTTTACGGAAACAGCGATTTCTTCGTTCATCAGTTCCTTCAGTTTATCCCATGCCAGAACTTCATTTGCCTCTTTTTTAGACAGCAGGATATTTCCCTGACCATCGTCCATACGGATAATGGTGGCAGATACCGGATCACCGATGTTTACATCTGCCTTGATGGAGAAAGATGGATCATTTGAGTAATCTTCCGCACGGATGACACCTTCCGTATAATAGTTCAGATCCACGTAAACTTCTGTTTCAGAGACTCCGATTACGGAGCCCTCGATGATATCTCCTTCTTTCAGCGGTTTGAAAGAGGATTCCAGTTCTTTTGCGTAATCGTCCATACTTTGTTTTGCCATGTATTTGTCCATTCCTTTCGATTCATCAGAGAAGCAACTTTCAGTTAGCTAATTGCGTCTGATGGAAATAATATGACTCCATTATAGCATGAAGACTGAAAAAAAGGTAGAAAATTCAAACGGGGAGTAATGGATTCCTGGGAAAATGGGCTTGAATACAGTGGAAATGCCGAATCTCACCTTTTTTACTTAAATGGTTGTATCTTGACCAAATTTAGTATTGACAATCATTAGAACCATGATAAAATAAAGCAAATATATGTATACTATGCCTGCATGAAGATACGAAAAAGCTTATAGGAATCTATGTATGCTCAAATAATTTCAGCATGTGAGAAATGGGGTGATATATGATGGAGCGTAAACCACAAAAGAAATATCAGGCTTCTCAGAATTATATTCATCGAAAGATAGCGGATTCCGATGTCTTAATATCTGTCGGTTCGAATATTGCCAATTTTAATGGCTATATTGAAATGAACAAAAGTGCCGTAGCTTTGTGGGAGGCACTTCAGGCACCATGCCAACTTGATGAGCTTGAAAAAGTACTTGAAGATAAATATGGTATCACTCATGAAAATGCGGTGGAGGATGTGTTGGATTTTATTAATTTATTGCAGGAACACGATATGGTGATGGTGCGGTAAGATGGATAAAAAGAATACTATGCAAAATGTTTTGCCGGAAATGCCAAGGCGAATTCCACGCGAAGGCACTTTTGAATTAACGGTTCGGTGCAATCTTCACTGCAAGATGTGTATGTTCCGCCATGATGACCGGGAAAATCCTGAGTTGACAGCAAAGGAATTGACAGCGGAGCAGTGGATTGATTTGGCAAGGCAGGCGGCTGAGGCAGGAACTTTGCAGCTCTTGATTACAGGGGGAGAGCCGATGCTTCGACCGGATTTCTGTGAAATCTGGGAGGGTATTTACAAGATCGGATTTGTTATGGAGCTCTATACAAATGCGACTTTAGTAACACCGAAGATTATGGAGACATTACAGAAGTATCCGCCGCACATGATCGGTGTTACGATCTATGGAGCGTCTCCGGAAACTTATGACAGGGTTTGTGGAAATTCCAAGGCATTTTTACAAATGTTGAATGGAACAAGGCAATTAATGACACTTCCATCAGAAATGCGTTTTCGATCAACTTTGATCCGGGATAGTTATGCGGATGGGGATCTGATTGACAGACTTGTCAAATCAGAATTTGGTGAGTCATATAGTGTGATGCAGGCATGTCCGATTAACAAGGCTGTCCGTGGCGGATGTGCGGAGGTAGAGTCCTGTAGGATTCCTCCGGAACTGGATATGCAAATGAAAGCAAAGAGGGTGAGAGAGACGGTTCGTCAGATCGTTGGAGATAGATTTGATCCGAAGAATCTGAGAATTGTGAGAAAAAATAACAGCATCATGTCTGAAGATGAACAGAAAACGCGGTTAACATTATTTGGATGCCAGGCAGGAATGTCACAATATACAATCACTTATGAGGGAAAGCTTCTGGCCTGCCAGATGATAGGTGTATTTTATACCGATGCCCTGCAGGAGGGGGTTCAAAATGCATGGGAGAGGTACCCATATGAAGTGCATATTCCATACGGGAAGGGAAAGTGTGGAAGCTGTGAATATATTGATACATGCCAGTCATGTTATGGGTCACGATATGCAGAAACAGGTGATTTTAATGGCTGCTCCGATTATATATACCGGACAGCAAAAGCAAAGAAACAATATGAGTCATTTTGGGGAGGAATGGATAATGAAAAATGTAAATTATGAAAAACCAAGTATGAATTTTGTGAGTTTGAGAAACAGTCAGGCAGTCGCGGAAAAAGAGGGACCTTGTATGGCACAGAGTGCACATGGGAAGCGAACATTTTACTATGATGCACCGGGAGACGGATGGGTAGTGATTACTACAGAGGGAGAAAACTGTAGTGGAAAAGCTTCGTTCAGTTATTATGATAATCCTGCTATTGTAGGCTCTGTCAGTCAGGAGGAAATGGATAAGGCGATTGCTGCTGCAGAGAAAGCCCTGGATACGGACAAGCAGGCTTTTACAGGAGCATATTTGGAACCGCAGCCAAGTTGGAGCTAATTATGGTATATGATTTTGGAAATAATATGTGCGGATATTTGCTTCCGGTTTCAGGGCTTTTCTGAGAATCTGCCGTTGGCTATCTGGAACTGGAAACTGGATCCGTGGAAAATTTCAGCTTTTGCCCAGATGCCGGAGGATGTGCCAGTTGTAGATGTTGTCTGTAAACAAGTTTTCGCAGTACCGCAGGAGCTTATGACTTTGCTGTGCGCAGAAAAGGACGGTTTTTTTGAACACCGGGTTCTTCAGATGGAAAATGGAGGTACACTGTGGGATTTTGTGCGCGTGGCAGAGAAACGTTGCTATCTCCGATATATTGTCAATCCAGGCTGGGATACTGTCACGCTTTTGGAAGATATCACGAATACGAATAGAATGGCGGCATTTGAATACCTCGCTCATATGCTGCCTGGGATTTTATTAAAGCAGAATATGCTTACTCTTCACGGCGTTCTGATGGAATATCAGGGCTATGGTATTGTTATTTCCGCTGCCTCCGGTACCGGAAAGACAACACATGCCAGATTGTGGAGAGATATGCACCACGCACTGATCATCAATGGAGATCGTGCTGTGATTGGGGTGAAAGACGGTGTGTGGACTGGCTATGGACTGCCATGGTCCGGTACCAGCGGGGAACAGATCAATCGCAGCGTTCCGCTGAAAGCTCTTGTGATTCTGGAACGTGGTGAACAGAATGAGGCGTACCGCATCACTGGTTTGGAAGGCTTTGGGGCTCTTCTTCCTCACCTGGAGTATCCTGCGTGGAACAGAGACATGGTGAATCTGGCAATGAGCGGTGTTGATCATTTTTTGCAGGAGGTGCCTGTTGTGCGTTTCTGCTGCAGACCAGATTTCGAATCGGTAAGTATCCTTAAAGAAACTTTGGAGAATTTGTAGCATGCAGGAAGAAAAAAGATGGATTACTTCGAAAGTACTATTTTCTGCCATTTCTGAGCAGCTTGCCGAAAATCGACAGGCTGCTTTTACCGTAACAGGGATGAGTATGTGGCCGTTCCTCTGCCATGGCCGGGATCAGGTGATTGTAGAAAAATCAGATGGAAATAACCTGAAAGTCGGTGATATTGTACTTTTTCGTGTAACAGATGAAAAGTATATTCTGCACCGTATTACCTGTTTAAACGAATCCTTTTTTCAGACCACCGGAGACGGGAACCTGGTCCGGGATGAACAGATGCCGTATAACAGCATAATTGCCAAAGTGAACAAAATAATTCGCAATGGAAAAACGATTGACTGCGGCTGCCGGACATGGACAATGCTAGCCCGGATCTGGATGCTGTTGTTCCCGCTGCGCAGGTGGATATTTCGTAGTTGGTTTTGCATTCGGAAGTATATTAGAGGGTGAAGAGAAAATAATATATAATGATGCCAGGGATTTTGGGAGCGCAAAGCGCGGAAAAATCCAAAGGCATCATGGGGTCAAATGCTTTTGACTCCAACATCATATAATAACTGCATATCGAAAGTTCCTCTGTGCTCTGTCACAAAATTTTGAACTGTCCCTGAAGATGAAATAACATGGGGCAGTTTTTATTATGTTTAAAATTTTTTAAAAATACTATTGACAACACAATACTATATAGCGTATAGTATAAACATATAATATTATACAACATATAATATTGATAATTAAATAATATTACATTTTTAAAAGTATCACCACGAAAAAGGAGTGGAGCTATGGTATTTAACACAGGTGCAGCTCTTCTGGATGCGATTGTGCTGGCGGTCGTGTCCAAAGAGGAGCAGGGAACATACGGTTACAAAATCACACAGGATGTGCGTCAGGTCCTGGAGGTATCCGAGTCCACATTGTATCCGGTACTGCGCAGGCTTCAGAAAGATGAATGCCTTGCCGTGTACGATATGGAATTTGGCGGAAGAAACCGCAGGTATTACAAACTGACAGACAAAGGTGCGGCCCAACTTCACCTGTATCAGGTTGAGTGGAAGTCTTACACATCGAAGATCAGCAAACTGTTCGAGGGAGGAAAATGATATGAATCGAGAAGAATTTATGAGACAGTTGGAACGTTTGCTTTGGGATATCCCTGTAAATGACAGGCAGGATGCCATCGCGTATTACAACGATTATTTTGACGAAGCCGGAAAAGAAAACGAGGCCAGCGTTATCCAGAAGCTGGGCAGCCCGGGAAAAGTAGCGGCAATCATCAAGGCGGATCTGAAAGAAAACGGAAATGAACAGGCCGAATATACGGAACAGGGATATTCGGACAGAAGAGGAAGTGTGAATTTGAACACACCCACCCGCAGAGAGACCGGATATCGGGAGCCGAAACAGAAAAGGCGCATTCCGCTGGCACTGATTATCGTACTCCTGGTGTTTGCTTCTCCGCTGCTGCTTGGTGTGGGCGGAGGATTACTGGGCGGTATTCTGGGTCTCCTGGGTGCCTTGGCCGGAATAATACTGGCAGTGGTTGCAGGCGGTGCTGCCTGCCTGGTATGCGGAACAGTGGGATTGATCTACGGAATCTTCAAGCTTGCTTTTAGTCCCATGCATGGCCTGTTATATGTGGGGGTGAGCGGATTGTCACTGGCATTGGGGATACTGCTGCTTGTATTGTTTGTCTGGTGTGCATTCCGGTGGCTTCCGGCTCTGTTCCGCGGTATTGTGAACCTTTGTCAGAGACTGATTCACAGAGGTGAAGAGAGGAGTAAGTTATGAAAAAATTTACGAAGATATCGATGATTCTGGTAGGAATTTTTGCAGCAGTGGGACTGATCTGCCTGATCGGTTCTTTTGCTCTCGGACTGACTTTCGGGACATTTGCGGAAATGGTGAGCGACGGAAAATTCAGTTTCGGAATCGGGAATATGAGTTTGGGGTTCGGTAATCATGGGTTTGGTTTCGGCGTGGTCAGCACAGACAGTGAGGAACAGGAAGTATCTGCAGACAAATGCGAAAATCTGGAAATCGAGCTGGGCGCAGGTTCGCTGGAGCTTGTTTACGATGATGTGGATAAAATTGAGATCCGTCAGAACGGTGTGTCCGGTTTTAAATCAAAAATGGACGGTGATACTCTGAAAATCGAAGGAGGCCTCAAGGTGGGGATCAACAGCAACGGCGGAACCATCACCCTTACCATACCGAAGGGTATGAGATTTGACGAAGTTGATCTGGAGGTTGGCGCCGGCGAAGCCTATATTGAGAAATTGACGTCAAATCTGCTGGATGTCGAAGTGGGTGCCGGCGAGGCGAATATCAGGGATTTGGATACAGTCACATTAAATGCCGGTGTCGGTGCCGGAAAGCTGTATATGGAGCTGGTCGGATCGGAAAACGATTACAATTATGATGTGGAATGCGGCATCGGCGAAATACTGATCGGTGACAATTCCTACGGCGGGCTCGGAAAAAACCAGAGTGTTTCCAACACAGGAGCCAAACGAATGCTTGATGTGGAATGCGGCATCGGTGAAGTTGAAATTAGTTTTATAAAATAGGATTGTGGAAGTGCGTAGCACGAAACAATCCGTAATCAAGCTTTTGACATCTAAATCATTTTATATTTTACAGATTCGAGAAAATACTGTATAAGAACTTCATATTTTCTTCGTTATCTTTGTATTCCCTTCCATGATTCGTTCCAGTCAGAACTCTTTTTCCATTCTGATAAGCCAAAAGCGTTGTAAATGTCACCGGATTCCATGCTTCCTTACTCAACGGAGTGGTTGAAAAAAATGCACTATCCTCCTTCTCCAGTTCATAGAGCGAATTTTGATAATTGGTATGCACATAAAAGAGTTCCCCGTCATACAGCATCAGATTCAGCTTATTTCCCTCCGCCATTTTTGCAATGACCAGATCAAGAAGTTCAAAGCGCTCCTCGGATTTCATCTGTCTTTGCAGTCGGCATTCCTCCTGATCAATCAGTTCTACCAGATACAAAAGAATGCGCTCGCTGTCCGTATCACCGTTTTGAATGCTTACATATTTATTCAATGGCTCATAATCAAAAATTGTGCCATTGTGAATCAATGTCCACAATCTTCCCGAATGATCTTTTTTTGTATATGGATGGCAATTTCGATACTCCACATTTCCAATCGTCGCATAGCGGATATGTGCAAAGGCATTTTTCATCTCAACAGGTACAGAAAGGCGCTCTTTCAGATAATTACTTTTGCTCGCCTGCATGGGCTCTTTTTCTACTTGAACCGTATTTCCACTCATACACGCCATTCCCCAGCCATGCGGATGTGCATGACTGTGAGAAAAAAATTCTTTCAGATACTCATTAATCTGGATATTCTGCTTTGAATTTACTCCAAATAATTCACACATGCTGTCTCTTCCTTTCTGTCCTTTTCTTCTGTTTGATTGCTCTATTTTCCCAAGATACGGGCATATTTTTCCGCCAACCGGATTCCATCCTTCACATAATCTTCTTCAAAAAGCTCCCGTACCTGAACGGCATATCGTTTCACTGGGCAAAACAGCTTCTCTTCCTGAAAACGTACAATCTCCACAAGCTCCTGATTTCCAAACTGACGAAAAAAGCGTTCCATCGAGGCCAGCATATGCAAAGCCGCATTTTTTACAGGCAATGCGCTGTTCCAGCCCAACTCAATACGGATACTGTCTTCCTCATACTTGGCAGCTCTTTTTGCATTCCGAATTGCCATTGTCTGTTCAAACGGAAGAAACTCCTCCTCCTTCAAAGACATCAAATACAACAAAAACAACTGCAAAAACTGCACATCTTCAATCCGGATTCCTACCGGCTCCAGAGGGTTGAGATCCAGCATTCGCAGTTCTATGTGATCAACTCCGAATGTTTTCAGACGTTCCAGCGTATTGATGCCCTGTGGTTTTAGCCGAACCGGATAATATAACTCCGCAGCTTCCTTGAGTTGTCCTGTTTTGATATAGCTTTCAATACTTTCTACATAACTTTCCAGACTTCCATATTCCAGTATCGGATTAAAATCATTCCAGTATCCAATCTTACTGCACCGCGGGGATGCCAGATTTTTCAAAACCGTTTTTCCCATTTCTTCCTGATGGAAAAAGGAACCATCAAAAACAGGGCTTGCCGCTGTCAGATAGACAATCAGCCAGCTGTATCTTGCCACTTTTTTCGCTAATTCCAGATAGAGGCTATTTTTATATTCCTGCATCGTCTCCATGCTGCTGTTCTCATATCCAGCTTCCAAAAGCGATTTTGCAAAAGAAAAATTGAAATGAATGCCGGAAAACAGCATTTTTCTTTTTCCATACTTCTCTGCCAGATATTTCCGGTACAGCGTCTTTCCATGAAGAGCTCCTTGATAATCTGCGATTGGAATATCCTTCTCTCCCAGTACATAGGGAGGATTTGAAAATGGCCACAGATATTCTTTTCCTGATTTCAGATTCAGCAATGTTTTTACTGCTTTCTTCTGCAGTGCTTCAAGCTGTTTCCATGCATCCTCTGCACTGTCTGCCACACCGGTAATCAATTCTGTCTGATTTTCACAAAAATCGCGTTCCATATGCGGCTCTCCCATAAAAGGATGTTTCGTATGTGACAAAAATCCCTTTGTTGTCACTCTCAGACTTTCTTTTTCCAGACCAAATTTTCCTTCCAACATATGCTGTTTTATATTCGGATTTTTAAAATCAAAACTCATATCTGCATCCCACTCTCTACCTTTTGTTAAATGTAATACATACCCTGATGATATTCTGTATAATCCAGATAATTTCTTCTCAGATCATCCAGAGTAACACTGTTTAACATCGTTTCTAACTGACGATTGATCGGATCAATGACAAGCGTCTGAATACTGCTGGCAATGCCTCCGCCATGACTGTCATCCGGCACTTCCTCTTCCTCAATCTCGTAGCTTCCGTCTAATACTTCAAGTATTCTCGAAACTGTAAGATCCTCTGGATCGACATTTAACCGATAACCACCCTGGGAGCCTTTGATTCCTTTTACAATTCCGGCCCGTCTCAGACTTGCAAAAACCTGTTCCAGATATTGCGGAGAAATGCCATTTCGTTCTGCGATTGTTCCCAATACAACATGTTCACTCCCCGAATTTACAGAAAGATCAATCAAAGCCCTCAGTCCATATCTGCATTTTTTCGAAATTTTCATATTTTTCTCCATAGATTCCGGTTTCCATCGCACCTGAATCTTACCTGCCTCCATTTCCTAGCATTTTAATATGTTTTTATAGATTATATCCGTATTTTACCTATCTGTCAACTATGTTTTAAATTTTTTCAAAAAAACAACGCAGCCTCAATGGAGACTGCGCTGATGTACTATTCATTCCCTATTATTTGATTTCCATGATCCATCCTTCTGGAGCTTCCAGACGTCCCATCTGGATTCCAGTCAGTGTATCGTACAGTTTCTGAGTAATCGGTCCCATCTGGGTCATTCCGCTTGGCATGCAGATTTCTTTGCCGTGATCAACAATCTTTCCAACAGGAGAAATAACTGCTGCTGTTCCGCAAAGACCGCACTCTGCCATATCTTTTACTTCCTCGAATGGAACTGGTCTCTCTTCTACTTTCAGTCCAAGATAATGCTCTGCTACATAAATCAGAGATCTTCTTGTGATAGACGGCAGGATGGTGTTAGACTTCGGTGTTACAACGGTATTGTCTTTTGTAATGAACAGGAAGTTTGCTCCGCCCGTCTCCTCTACATATGTTCTTGTAGCAGAATCAAGATACATATTTTCATCGTATCCTTCTTCATGAGCAGTCACGATTGCATGAAGGCTCATTGCGTAGTTCAGACCAGCTTTGATATGGCCGGTTCCATGAGGAGCCGCACGGTCAAAATCACTTACCTTGATTGTCAATGGTTTTACTCCACCTTTAAAGTATGGTCCTACCGGTGTTGTAAATGCACGGAACTGATACTCATCTGCCGGTTTTACGCCGATGACAGGGTTTGTTCCAAAAATATATGGACGAATATATAAAGAAGCACCGGAACCATATGGCGGTACATAAGCTTCGTTTGCTTTTACCAGCTGGCGAATCGCATCCAGGAAACGGTCTTCCGGAAATGCCGGCATCTCCAGTCTCTCAGCGGAATCTTTTAATCTCTTTGCATTCAAGTCCGGGCGGAATACAACGGTACGTCCATCTTCTGTTGTATAGGCTTTCATACCCTCAAAAACAGTCTGTGCATACTGTAAAACACCAGCACACTCACTGATTACAACTTTATCATCTTCGGTCAGACAACCGTCATCCCATGCTCCATCTTTATAATTGGAAACGTATCTTTTCTCTGTAGGCATATATGCAAATCCCAGATTGCCCCAGTCAATGTTCTTTTTTTCCATTTGTATGGCCTCCATTCTTTTTCCTAAAAACTTTATAACCTGCATTATAATACGAAAAGCTCTGTTTTTCAAGCCATCCGAGACATTTTAGCAGAGTAAAGTGCAATATTTTTTACTGTGAACAGTACAAACAGCAGCCAATATTTTTTTGACAGTCCCACTTCATAATGTTATAATTTTCAAAAAAAGGAAAGGGGCTGTTACATTATGGTTCGTAAAGCAAATATCGTAGAAGTAGAAGGTCTGGCAGGCGGCAAGGGCAAAGCCTATGTCAATCACATCATCAGCAAAGAGGAGCTGATGGGACACGGAAGAATGTATGCAAAAGTTGTTCTGCCTCCAGGTTCCAGCGTTGGCTGGCACCAGCATCTGAAAGAGACAGAGCCTTATTACATTTTAAAAGGCGAAGCTGATTTCATCGACAACGACAAGAGCGTGACAAAAGTAGGTCCTGGAGACTGCTGCATCATCGAAGTCGGACAGTACCACAGCATCGAGAACAATTCTGATTCTGATGTAGAATTCATGGCACTGATTTACAACGAGACAGGCGTTTTATCTTAATTCAAACAAAAGAACCCCGAAGACGGTGGCCATCGGTCACAATCTCCGGGGCTTTTTCAAGAGGGCAACTCTTAGTCGATTCCTACCATAACAGATGTAGCTTTTACAATCGCATATGCATCTTTGCCAACTTCAAGACCGAGATCTTTTACTGCTGCCATAGAGATTGTAGCAGATACAACGTTTCCGCCACCGATATCGATGGAAACGATTCCGTTTACTGCACCTTCTTTAATCTCAACTACTTTGCCTTTGAACTGGTTTCTTGCACTGATTTTCATTACTTTTTTACCTCTCTTTTTGTGTTTTTGTTATTTAATCGCACCTATCTTCCTGCATCTTTTTTATCGTAGAAGCATCAGATGCTCCTTCGGAAACTGCATGTAAGAAGGAAATTTCTCCTGACTTTCGGCCAAAAAGCTTTCCTTTTTCTTCATCCACCAGATCCGCTCCGATGATTCATCTTCTGCATTGCAAAAAAGAAACTGCTTTTCAAAAGGTGTTTCAGAATAACCCGCCTGTTTGATTTTCATCACATTCTCTCCGGTTTTATCCGGCAACGGAACTAGACGATGTCCGCGAATTCCGACATATCGAATATAGTCTTCTATTTTCTCTGCTGTTTTCAATCGTATTTTCCACGCAGTCGCATAGAGTTCATAATCACTGATTTTTTCAATCGGAGAAATATTTTTGCATCCAGTCAGCCGCGCAGCCTCCATATAACCGGGGTTTGCAAAAATCTCTGCCGTCTTTCCCTTCAGGATACAATTTCCCTCAGACAAAAGCACCATATGATCACAAAATTTAAACACTTCATCCCTGGAATGCGTTACCATAAGCACATCTCCCGAAAACTCGCGAATCAGCTCCAGCATTTCCATCTGCAGCGTATCCTTCAGGAAACCATCCAGCGCTGAAAACGGCTCATCCAGCATAAGAATCTGTGGCTCGCAAAGAAGCATTCTCGCCAGTGCCACGCGCTGCTGCTGACCACCTGAAAGCTGGGATGGATAACGCTTTTCCAATCCTGTCAGCTGGAACTTTTTGATATATGACTCAATTTTTCTTCTTTTTTCTTCTTTTTTTCCGGGCATCGCAATCGAAAGATTTTCCTCTACCGTCATCGTAGGAAACAATGCATAATTCTGGAACAAGTAACCAATACGCCTTTGCTGAACCGAAACATCAATCTTTTTCTCCGAATCAAACAATACCTGTCCATTTAATACAATTCTTCCCTCTGTAGGTTTTTCAATCCCGGCAATACACTTTAACGTCATGCTTTTTCCGCATCCGGATGCACCGAGAATTCCCATACATCCGCCATCTGTTGTAAATTCTGTATCGAGACAGAATCCTGAAAATTTTTTGCGGATACTTACTTCTAATGCCATGTTACATCCACCTGTTTACATTTTTTATATTTTTGCCTGATACAAAGTTGATCAATGCCACGATCACAAAAGAAATCATGACGATGACACAAACCCAGAAACCGGCAACATCCCAGTTTCCTGCCGCAACTTCCGAAGCAATGGCAACAGACACGGTTCTCGTCTTTCCGAGAATGTTTCCTGCCAGCATGGA
>JALENY010000016.1 GCA_022767285.1 Lachnospiraceae bacterium
CTCCGGAAAAGAGTAGGTAATCCATATCAAATTCCTAACTTACGTCTTTTTTTGAGAAATAAGCCGTAGGTCTATTAAAGTTACCCTTTTATCTGAAAATCATTTCAAAATACTTCTTGACTATTTACCAAATTGCTTAATTATGTGCCGGCAGTAAATTTGATTTTGCCAGCGCATGGCGAACGATTTTTCCTAATACGGTTGCGATCACGATTTTTGCAAGATCAAAAGGAATAAAGGGAAATACGCATGCAGTTAATGCGTACCACACTTCGCACTGCATTTCAAAAATAAACCAGACTGTGCCGAAAAGATAAGCGACGAGCGTAGCAGCAAACATGCCGAGGATTAAAACGACGTTATTTCCATAAAACTTTTCCATGACAAAACCGCAGATCAATGCCATAAAAATAAAACCGATCAGATAACCGCCGGTGGGGCCGGCCAGTTTTGCGAGGCCTCCTGCGTAGCCGGAAAAAACAGGCAATCCAGCTGCACCCAAAAGCAGATAAACGACATAACTGATCGTTGCGCCTTTCATACCAAGAAGGTAGACAGTCAGATAAATAACAAGGTTTGTAAACGATACCGGGATCGGACCAATTGGGATCGACATGGGTCCGAGTACACACATCAGCGCTACCATCAATGCGCAGGTAGTCAACTGGTAAATCGATGAGCGTTTTTTCATAATAATTTCCTCCAATTATTTTTCTACACCATAGAATATACAGTTCTCCTTTATTTGTCAACCACAAAATTGAAAAGGTTTACAATTGTTCGGAAAGATAAATACGATTCTCCTGAATTCATAGCGAAAAGCAGAAAGAACAACTTCTGCATCTATATAACAGTTTTGGACGGCATACTGTGTAAAGCAGAAAAAAGGTTGCCGACTGCCTGTTTGATGGGCAGCAGGTGATTGGGCATATGCAGAATAAAATGTGGGCTTTGGCTCTGACATTAACAATAATTTTGTGTTACAATATTCAGCATGATAATTAAGTTTACGGTTATGGCTGAACCTGGAAATACAGCCTATATGAGAATATAAAAATGGGAGGATTTGAAAATGTTAAAGGAAATTTCACTTGCAGGAAAAACAGCACTGATCACCGGTGGTGCCACAGGCATCGGATTTGCTATTGCAGAGCAGATGTATGATGCAGGAGCAAATATTGTCATTGTCGGCCGACGCAGAGAACCGCTTGAGGAAGCTGCCGCAAAGCTCGGAGAACGCTGCAGCTGGTATCAGTTCGATGTGACGAAAACAGAGGAATACGATGCTTTTATTCGGAAATTAGAAGAAAAAGCGCCGATCGATATTCTTGTGAACAATGCAGGAATCAATAACAAGAAAGATTATTTTGATTTTACAGCAGAAGAATTCGATACAATTGTGGCAACCCAGGCAAAAGCGCCCTTTATGCTTTCCCAGGCGGTGGCCAGATACATGAAGGAAAGAAAAAAAGGATGCATCATATTTATTTCTTCGTTGGCATCAATTCTCGGAATGCATGATATTCAGGCATATACTGTCTGCAAAAGCGGTGTGAAAGGGCTGGCGAGAAGTCTTGCCCGGGATTTGGGCCCCTACGGTATCCGGGTGAACAGCCTGAATCCGGGATTCGTCTACACGGACATGCTTGCGAAAACGAATGTGAAGACTCCGGAGCGGCTGAGAGAGATTGAAGACCGCACGCCTATGAGAGGATTTACCCAGACCAGGGATTTGGGCATGGCGGCAGCCTTTCTGGCATCGGATGCGGCACGGTTTATTACCGGAATTGACCTGGTTGTGGACGGCGGCATCAGCAGTTCATTTTTGATTTAGAAGGTGGTAACTTTGAGATCAGAAGGAACAGGCATGAAATATCCTGACTGTGTTCAGACAAAGCGGTTGAAAGTCCTGCACCGGCACCAATCAGGACAGCGTCGGCAAGTGTGTAAACCAAAGGGAATCAATCAAGAAAGTTAGAAGCGCACAATTTGGTGGATGGCTGGTGAAGGATTCGCCAAAAGAGGATAAGTAGGACTTTATGTGGGAGAATTCAGACCGCAGAAGGTAGATAACCGGTATTTGTCATACCCTGCACAGCACCTCGCATAAACTGTAAAAACACAGTATGTGAGGGATTTCTTTGAAGAGTTATATCGAAGAAAGAGCGGTGGATATTGCTAATTATATTGTTGAAAAGAATGCAACAGTGAGACAAACAGCGAAAGAATTCAGGGTTAGTAAATCGACGGTACATAAAGATGTAACGGAGAGACTCCTGCAAATAAATCCTTCCCTGGCAAAGCAGGCGAGAAAAGTGTTAGATCTGAACAAGGCAGAACGCCATATACGCGGCGGGATGGCTACCAGAGAAAAATATCTGAAGCTGGAACATAAATAAAAAGAAAACTGCGGGGCACCAAAAAGCCTTCGCAGTTTTCTTTTTATACTGAGAAAATATTATATCAAACCAATCAGGATACTTTCATCCTGTTACCATGTGAGCAGCAGATGTTTTTCCCTCAGGTCATTGCTGCACCGTCAACATGCAAAACAACTCCTGTAACATAGCTTGCCAGATCGCTTGCCAGATAAAGAAAACCATTAGCGATATCAAGAGGTTCGCCTACACGGCCAAGCGGAATGCCTGCAGAGATTCGATCAACCATTTCCTGAGGCAACGCAGAAACCATGTCGGTTCTTGTAACACCGGGTGCAACTGCGTTCACACGGATCTGATCTTTTGCCAGCTCTCTTGCCAGTGACTTTGTAAGACCGTTCACGGCAAATTTACTGATAGGATAGCCGCATCCGGAAGGCTGACCGTATAAGCTTACCATGGAACTGGTATTAATGATGACACCGCCGCCCTGGTCCTTCATGATTCTTGCAGCAGCCTGGGAGCAAACAAAGACGCCGGTTACATTAATATCCATGATTTTTCTGAATTCTTCAATGGTAAAATCATACAGGCTGGTTCTGGAGGACACACCGGCATTGTTAGCAAGAATATCAAGACTTCCGAATTTTTCTTTTACGGAATGAAAGGCATCGGCTACTTCTTCCGGAGAACTGAGATTGGGCCAGATTCCCATTATACGATCTTTGTATTCCGGAAGTTGATTCAGTGCTTTTTCCACAGTTTCCTGACGGGAACCGGCAATTGCTACGTTGGCGCCGTTTTCAAGATACTTTTTTACGATTGCGAAACCGATACCTCTGGTTCCACCTGTTACAACAGCTGTTTTTCCTTTTAACATTTTTCTATACCTCCTTTTTATGACTATCAGTAAATCCGTATTTCTATTTACGGGTTTACGAAGAGTACTTATTACTATTATTTTTGATAATAGTAATAGTAATTGTTATTGTTATTATATCATATTTTTTTGTTTTGTCAATGAAATAGAACCGGAGTTGAAAAGTTTCCAGGTGGTTAATTTTGCCTGAATATCAGCACTGTTAGAAAAGATCGTGGTAAAAGACAAAGAAAAATGAGATAGAAGAAGGGTTGTGATAAAAGTTCTGAAATGATAAAATAAATATACTTCAAAAGGAATAGTAACCTCGGGAGGCGGGATATGCGTACCATTTTGATTGCTCCGGATATAAAAGCATTGATTACAGATGAAAACCATCCATTTGGTCCTGACAGTTCATGCAGACTGTGCGGTATCGCTTCTGATGGGGAAAGCGGCTTGCAGCTGGCCGATCAGGTGAAGCCGGCGATCGTGGTTCTGGATCTGCAGGTGCCGGGATTAGATGGAATGGATGTCCTATATCGTATTCGGAGGGATCATCCGGCAGCAAAAATCCTGATTCTTACCGACAATGTGGAATTTTCCGTTATCCAGCGAGCTATTTCCATTGGTATCGATGGATGCCTGAAAAAGCCTGTGGCGCGGGAGGATTTTCTTGCAAGCATAGGTCTGGTTCAGATAAAGGTGAAAAAGGCCAGGGAACTGCTTCGCCAGTACACGCTGAATGATACTCTGATGGATGGGATGACCGGAAAGCTGAATATCACAGAAGAAGTGCAGGAAATACTCCGGGAAAATTACGGATTTGTGATAGGCAGGCCCATTTGTACCATGATGCTGTATCTGGGTGATTTATTTGAAGAAAATCACGAGCAGGTAAAAAAAACACTGGAGAAAGCCGGCAATCAGAAAAAGCATCCTTATTCCAGCCACATTATGGAAATTGAAAGCCGCAAGATGATTCTCCTGGTGCTGTTCGCTATGGAAGATTTGGAAGACGTGCGCCGTTATTTTGAGGAAACGGTTGTTCCGATTCTGGCGCGGGAAGTCTGTCCGGGTATTATCTGTGGTTGGAGGAAAATCCAGAATCTGTTTCACATGCATACAATGCTGGAAGAACTGGAAAATCAGCTGGACTGGAATCTTATGTTTGAGAATGGTGTATTGATTACCTATGAAAAGATCTCGAATCTTCGGGTTGCGCCCTTTAATTATCCAAAAGATCTGGAAAATCAGGCAAAACGTGCTCTGGTCAACCGCCAGCCGATGGTTTTTGGAGAGTGTGTCAGAGCTTTTAGCAGCCGCTGCAGGAATCAATTGCATCGTCCAAAGGAAATAAAGGAAGCGTGTATCCGGTTTTGCATAGAAATTATGAAAGCTGCCAGAAATTACGACTTTGAGCCGGAAACAGATGATCTTAATATTTTTCAGACAATTGCCAATGCGGTTAGTTGGGACGAAATCGACAGCGGATTGGAGCAGATGTTCCGCAGGCTTCTGAGCCAGCATGCAAAACAGAACGGTTCTTCCAACACAATGATACAAAAAGCCTGGAGAATCATTCACGAAGAATACCAGACGGATCTTACGCTGGAGGAATTGGCCCGGCGTCTCTATGTTTCAAAGGAATACCTGAGCGTTCAGTTTAAAAAAGAAACAGGAAAGACTTTTCGTGAAACGATTCGGAACCTGCGCATTGACAAAGCCAGGGAGCTGCTTTTGCAAACCAAACTGAAGGTAAGCCAGATTTCTGAGATTGTAGGTTATTCAGATACCAAATATATGAGCCGAGTATTCCGGGAAATTGTAGGGGTAGGTCCGGCAGAGTATCGAAAAATACATTAAATAAATCCACCTTTTTCAAAGAAAATCCACCTTGAAGGTGGATTTTCTTGTGGTATTATAGGGCTGTGAAAAGAAAAAAGAAATCGAAGCTTAGTCGTAAGACTTAAGCATAAATCATAATCTTACATCTTGGCGGACATCATAAGTCGGCATCTTCGTAGACATCTTTCGTAGACATCATTTGCAGACATCATTTGTAGACATCATTTGTAGACATCATGGCAGACATCAGTGTAAGACATTACCGCAGAAGGAATCTGTTAGAAAATGCTTACCAGACGGACCTGAAACAATCTGAATACGAACCTCTCGGCGTATTAAAGTGCTGAGAGGTTCTTCATATGTGTGCTGGCGATGGATTAGAGAATGAAGTCTTTGTTCTTATCCATCTCGCGGATTATGCAGGAAAAATTATTTGCTATTGTTGTATTGTAAGAAGGGAGGACGTGCGGAAAGCGCGAATATCATGAAAAAAGAAAAGAAAGACAAAAGCCACTATTTATTCAGCAACAAAGCATTGGTTGCACTGATTATACCGCTGGTCATTGAACAATTATTAGCGGTTCTGGTGGGAATGGCGGACTCAATTATGGTTTCAAGCGTAGGAGAAGCTGCAGTGTCCGGCGTGTCTTTGGTCGATACAGTATTTATTCTAATGATTAATATTTTTGCGGCACTGGCTACCGGCGGCGCTGTTATTGCCGGCCAGTATCTTGGAAAAAGGCGGCCGCAGCAGGCATGTAAAGCAGTGGATCAGCTGGTAATTTTCATTGTTCTGTCCGGTGCGGTAATTACAGGCTTGATTTATGTGCTGAAAGATCCGATCCTGCACGGAGTTTTTGGTAAAATTGAACCGGATGTTATGAGCAATGCTCAGACATATCTGTTAATTACGAATGCATCCATTCCGTTTATCGCATTGTACAATGCCGGTGCGGCCGTGTTCCGTGCTATGGGTGATTCAAAGATTTCCATGAAAATGTCAATTGTCATGAATGCCATAAATGTGGCGGGCAATGCAATACTGATTTATGTATTCCATTTTGGCGTGGCCGGTGTGGCCATTCCTACACTGGTTTCCCGTATGTTTGCCGGAATCGGCATGATGGTGCTTTTGAGAAATCAGGACCGGATACTGCATTTTTCAAGACCCTTTTCCATCAGACTGGAAAAGGGCATTCTGAAAAAGATCCTGAGCCTTGGCCTGCCGAACAGCCTGGAAAACAGTATGTTCCAATTGGGGAAAATTCTGGTTCTTTCTCTGGTTTCCTCATTTGGAACAGCTTCTATTACGGCAAATGCAATCTGCAACAACCTTTGCAGTTTTCAGGTCCTTCCTGGTATGGCTATAGGATATGCCATCCTTGCAGTTGTGGCACAGTGCGTCGGTGCGGGTGATTATGAGCAAGTAAGATACTACACAAAAAAACTGATGATTATTACCTATGCTGCCATTTTTGGCACGGTTTGTGTTATGTTCCTTTTGCAGCCTTTCCTTCTTGGACTGTATGGCGTGTCAGAGGAAGCAAACGGTTATGCCATAAAGATCATGCTGTGGCACGGAGTAATGGCTGCCCTGTTCTGGCCTATGTCATTTTCTATGCCCAATGCACTGCGTGCGGCAAATGACGTGGCATTTTGTATGATATTGTCAATTTTGTCCATGTGGATTGTGCGAATTGCCGGTTCCTATCTGTTGGGCTCTGTATTTAAAATGGGTGTATTCGGTGTATGGGTTGCCATGACCATAGATTGGGTAATTCGTTCTGCCGGATTCCTCTGGCGATATCTGCGTGGAAAATGGATCTTAAAAAAGGCGATTTAATAATTTTTATTAAAAAATCAGTGAAAAACCTCTGTGTATGCGGAGGTTTTTTCTTGTAATCGGGAAACGTGTATTTTATAATAGGAACGTAGAATCGGTGCGCAGGGAAAACACGCTTTTTGCCCGCCGATGTTAAACCTAAATGATGACTGCGGAGGTATGCAACATGAAAGACGAACTGGTCATTGTACTGGACTTTGGAGGCCAGTATAACCAACTGGTGGCAAGACGTGTGCGTGAATGCAACGTATATTGTGAGATATACTCCTATAAAACCAATTTGGAGAAAATTAAGGCTATGAACCCGAAAGGTATTATCCTGACCGGCGGCCCAAACAGCTGCTATGAGGCAGATTCGCCCACATACACAAAGGAACTGTTCGAATTGGGCATCCCGGTGCTGGGACTCTGCTATGGTGCACAGCTTATGATGCATGTACTTGGCGGAAAAGTAGAGCGCGCGGATGTGCGGGAGTATGGAAAAACCGAAGTTTTGATCGATAAAACAGATTCAGCTGTATTTGCCGGTGTTTCCACGCCAACGATCTGCTGGATGAGCCATTTTGACTATATTTCCAGGATCGCACCCGGATTTGAGATTACTGCCCATACGGCAGACTGCCCTGTTGCAGCAGCCGAATGTGCAGAAAAACAACTATATGCCATTCAGTTCCACCCGGAAGTGCTTCACACAAAAGAAGGAAGTAAAATGTTGTCCAATTTTGTTCTCAATGTGTGCAGATGCTCAGGGAAATGGAAAATGGACGCATTTGTGGAGACTTCCATTAAAGAAATCCGTGAAAAAGTCGGTGAGGGAAAAGTGCTGCTGGCTCTGTCCGGCGGTGTGGACTCTTCTGTTGCAGCCGTACTTTTATCAAAAGCCATCGGCGATCAGCTCACCTGTGTTTTTGTGGATCACGGACTGCTCCGTAAAAATGAAGGCGATGAGGTAGAGGAAGTCTTTGGCCCGAACGGCCCCTACGAACTGAATTTTATCCGTGTCAATGCTCAGGAGCGCTACTATGCGAAACTGAAAGGTGTGGAAGAGCCGGAGCGTAAGCGAAAAATTATCGGCGAAGAATTCATTCGCGTATTTGAGGAAGAGGCAAAGAAAATCGGAACGGTGGATTTCCTGGTACAGGGAACGATTTATCCGGATGTGGTTGAGAGCGGCCTCGGCGGAGAATCCGCCGTTATCAAATCCCACCACAATGTGGGCGGTCTGCCGGATTACGTGGATTTCCGTGAGATTATTGAGCCCTTGCGGGATCTGTTCAAGGACGAAGTGCGAAAAGTTGGTCTGGAGCTGGGAATTCCGGAAAAACTTGTGTTCCGTCAGCCTTTCCCGGGTCCGGGACTGGGCATCCGCATCATTGGCGAAGTAACTGCCGAGAAGGTAAGAATGGTGCAGGATGCAGATGCTATTTATCGTGAAGAGATGGATGCGGCAGGCATGGACAAAATAGTGGGTCAGTATTTTGCTGCACTGACAAATATGCGTTCTGTGGGTGTTATGGGCGACGAGAGGACTTATGACTATGCTATTGCCTTAAGAGCGGTGAATACGATTGACTTTATGACGGCGGAGGCGGCGGAGGTGCCGTATGGCGTGTTGAATAAGGTTATGAGCAGGATCATTAATGAGGTGAAGGGAGTTAATCGGGTTATGTATGATTTGACTTCTAAGCCGCCGGGAACGATAGAGTTTGAGTAGCTTGAAAAATCGCGGAAAAGCCCATAAATAAAGGCTTTGCGGGGTGTCGAAAAGACCAAATGGAGTGCAAATGGAGTTTAAAAATTATTTTTTTCTCTTGTTTATATTCCAGATTCACCTGCAAAT
>JALENY010000035.1 GCA_022767285.1 Lachnospiraceae bacterium
AGGCCGACAGGCTGGATTGCGAATACAGGTTGTGATTGCGGGAGCATGTAATGCGAAGCAATCAACTTTTATTTATGGTGATGTCTGCGTCAGCAGACATGTCCGTTTAGAGGAAAAGCAAATGAGAGAAACCATATGCAGGGACTGTGTGTCCGATTCGGATGCAAAAGTCCTGTTCAAAGAAAAAAGCTGCACTGTCTACCGCCGCAAAAATGAGACTGGCACACTCACCATAACGGAACATCATGTTTTTCCCGGAATATGGCTGGTTTCTAAGGATGCGCACATCCAAAAATACACGTATCCTGCCGCCTATCCTTCCGGTCTGCTCGAGATCACCCACTGTCGGGAAGGAAGATTTGAATATGATGCCGGCAATCAGTTCTTTTATCTTGGAAAAGGAGATCTGTCCATCAACCGCAGCAGAGGCGGCGAAGCAGCTGTTTTCTGTCCCACGCGCCATTATCATGGAATTTCTGTCATTATTGACCCTGATCTTGCACCCAGGTGTCTCTCCTGCATCCTGGATGATGTAAATGTCAGGCCATCTGCTCTTTTGAATAAGTTCTGCCAGGGTAACGGACATTTTATCATAAGGTCAACGCCACAGTTAGAGCACATTTTTTCCGAATTATACTCTGTACCGAAAGATATCCGAAAGGGGTATTTCAAAGTCAAGGTTCTGGAACTGCTGCTCTTTCTGTCCGGTCTCGATCCCAGCCTGTCCCAGACAAAGCAGCGGGCCTGCTCCAAGGCTCAGGCCGCGCTTGCAAAAGAGATCTGCGCCTATATCGATTCCCATATGAATGTGCGCCTCACAACGGAACAGCTTGCCGCACAGTTTTTCGTGTCTCCGGCCCAGTTGAAAAAATGTTTTTACGATGTATATGGGGAGTCCGTTTATGCCTATATCCGTTCCTATAAAATGCAGGCCGCGGCACGTTTTCTGAAAACAACAGACTGCTCCGTTACAGAGATAGCAGGCCTCTTCGGATACAGCAACAGCAGCAAGTTTGCCGGGGCATTCCGCGAAGTGATGGGAGTCTCTCCTACCGAACATCGGAATACCCCAACATAGCGATCACTCCCAAAATCCATTTGGAGCGAAAAAAGACCTTTTTGGAGTAGCAGTACATCCAAAAACCCGGTACAATATGTTACGCAAGCGTAACAAACGGCATTTTATGAAGTGATTTGAAACAGGTTAAAACAAAAAGATACGCGCTGTGCGATTCAGGATTCTTCGTACAGCGCATTTCTTTCGGCCTTGAGTTAGTCATTTCTAACTTTCGGCTGCATCAGCTACTAAGAAAAGGAGGGATCACGATCAAAAATCATAAATCAACTGTCATTCTTGCAATTCTCCTGCTTTTATTGTCCTTTTTCTCCCTGTTTGTGGGAGTGCTGGATATAAACCCTGCGGGGCTGTCTGGAGGTGACCCGGAGCAATTGGAAATCTTCCTGATTTCACGCCTGCCGCGGTTGCTGGCTATTTTATGCACCGGAACCGGTATGAGTGTGGCCGGTTTGATCATGCAGCAGCTTTGTATGAACAAATTTGTGTCTCCCACAACGGGAGCTACCATTTCTTCGGCAAAATCCGGTATTTTAGTCGCCCTGTTGTTTCTGCCTGCCTCAACCCTGTGGAGCCGCGCCTTGTTCTCCTTTCTTTTTGCGGTTCTGGGGACCTGGGTGTTCGTCTGGTTCATACAGAACATCCAGTTTAAAGATACGGTTATGGTGCCGCTGGTCGGTATTATGTTCAGCAATATCATCAATGGCGTGACCAGTTATCTGGCTTACCGGTATGAAATGACTCAGGCACTATCCTCCTGGGAAGTAGGACATTTCTCACTGGTTCTGCGTGGGCGATACGAGATCGTATATTTGGTGGTCCCCCTGCTGATCCTTGCCTTCCTTTTTTCCAACCACTTTAACATCGTGGGCATGGGCAGGGACTTCTCTCAAAATCTGGGGGTCAATTACAAATTTGTCCTGTTTATGGGACTTACAATTGCTGCCGCCATCACGGCAAGTGTTGTGGTAGTTGTGGGCTCTATCTCATACATCGGTCTGATCATCCCAAATGTGGTCGCCATGTTCAAAGGGGATAAAATACGCGGCACACTCATCGACACCGCTTTGCTTGGTGCACTATTTGTTCTGGTGTGTGACATGATCGCCAGAGTCGTGATCGCACCGTATGAGCTTCCCATCGAACTGATCGTGGGGATTATCGGCAGTATTCTGTTTATCGGTATTCTGTTCCGCCGCCTGAAACACGGGCGAAAGACAGTAAGGTCATTCCGATTTAAGAAAGGCGGTGCCGGTGTATGAAAAACGTGAAAAGCAGAACGAAAAAATCCAATATACAAAAGCTGATAATTCTGGCTGTTTTGGTGGTGATCTCCGCCGTCGTGTACATGACCTTCTCGATCAACTTTACTAATCCGAAGTTTTTCGCATTTTCCATGAAAATCCGGACGCCGAAACTTCTGGCTATGCTGATCGCTGCGTTTGCAATCGGCGGTGCTTCCATCGTCTTTCAGTCCATCATCAACAACACCATTGTAACTCCCTGTCTGCTCGGCATGAATGCTTTATATACCCTGATTCACACGCTGACGTTCTTTGCATTCGGCTCCGGCAGTATTCTGGCTGCAAATTCAAATCTGGCATTCTTTCTGGATCTGATCATAATGATTTTTACCGCCGGTTTTATCTACGGTTATCTGTTCCGGCAGACGAATTACAATGTGCTTTATGTGCTGTTGATCGGCACGGTGCTGTCCTCTTTTTTCGGAAGTATCCAGTCTACGATGGTTCGTGTCATGGATCCAAACGAATATGAAGTGCTGCTCGTCAGCCTGGTCGCAAGTTTTGACAACATCAACTCAGAGATTCTTCTGTTTGGCGTGATTATCCTGGCTCTGCTGATCTTTATTCTGCGCAGGGATCTTGCCCTGTTGGATGTGATTACTCTGGGGAAAGATCAGGCCATTAACCTTGGCGTTGATTATGACCGGTGTATCCGCCGGCTGCTCATCGGTGTGACGGTCTGTATCGCTGTGGCTACGGCCATGGTCGGACCTATTTCTTTTCTCGGGCTGATCCTGGCAAATCTGTCCCGCCAACTGCTTCGGACCTACCGCCATACGCATTTGATCTTGGGTTCTGCACTCATCGGTATGATGGTTCTGGTGGCCGGCCAGTGTGTTGTGGAACATGTATTTTCTTATACGATTCCGGTCAGTGTGTTCATCACCATCGGAGGTGGTGTGTATTTTCTCTATTTACTGGTCCGGCAGAAAAACAGATAACAACGCAATATAAGTCTCAGCCGGATACCCGGTGAAGCAGAACTTATATAGTTTGAAACACTTTCATTGCTATTAATACCGCAGCAAAGCGGCAGAATGGAGATTAATATGAATGTACAAAATCTGATGAAAAAATACGATGGAAAGGCAGTGGTAGATTCCGTCAGTTTCGAAATTCCGAAAGGCAACGTCATTTCACTCATCGGCCCCAACGGTGCCGGTAAATCCACCGTTATGGGCATGATTTCCCGGCTGATCGCCAAAGATGCCGGCACTGTGCGCTTTGAAGAAAAAGATCTGTCCCGATGGAAAAGCAGAGATTTATCCAAAAGGCTTGCCATTCTGACCCAGCACAACAATGTGCAAATGAAGCTGACCGTCCGGGAGCTGGTGGCTTTTGGCCGTTTTCCCTACTCCGGCAGCCGCTTGACCCGGGAAGATCAGGCAATCATCGATCAGGCTATTGCCTACATGGAACTGAATGAATTCGAAGAGCGTTTCATTGATGAGCTGTCCGGCGGCCAGCGGCAGAGAGCCTATATCGCAATGGTCATTGCCCAGGATACGGACTATGTCCTTCTGGATGAGCCGACCAATAATCTTGACATTTACTATGCGACCAACATGATGAAGACCGTTCGGCGCCTCTGTGATGAACTGGGAAAAACAGTGATTCTTGTCCTGCACGAAATCAACTATGCGGCCTTCTATTCCGATTACATATGCGCGTTCCGCGACGGAAAAATTGCAAAATTCGGAACGGTAGAAGAAGTTATTACAAAAGAGACCCTGTCTGCCATCTACCGGGTAGACTTTGAAATCATGAATATAGGCGGCAAACCGCTGACTATATATTATTAACTTAACACTTTATTTTCAGTACTTTTAAAGAAAAGGAGAAACGAAATGAAAAAAGCAATCGCAATGTTACTCTCAGCAACCATAATCTTTTCCCTGGCAGCCTGCGGCAGTACCGGCAAAAATACTGCATCGGAAGATTCTGCCCCAACAGCCGGACAGGAATCGGAATCCGCATCCGATTCCGGCAATGAAAAATCCGATTCTTCCGAAACCGGATCCAATGCAGACGCAGATTCCGCCGAGGCAGAAAAGCCGGAAACGATTCTCATCAACAGCGTAAATGCCGAGTCTGAAAAGATTCAGCTGGAAGTTCCCTACGACCCACAGCGCATCGTTGTCATTGACATGGCCTGCCTGGATATCCTGACCAGCCTTGGTCTGGAAGACCGCATCGTCGGAACTGCATCAACTTCACTTGACTATCTGGTGGACTACGTGAAAGATGTTCCGGTCGTGGGCACCATCAAATCACCGGATCTGGAAGCAATCATGGAATGTGAGCCGGATCTGATCTTTATGGGCGGCCGCGGCGCGGAATACTATGAAACCCTCAGTGAGATTGCCCCAACGGTTCGTGTCATAACTGACGTGGATCTTGGTCTTGTGGAAAGTGTTACCGTTCACAGCAAGGAAATCGCATCTGTCTTCGGACTGGAAGACGAAATCGATGCAAAAGTAGCCGGTTTTGGAGAGAGAATTGACGCTCTGCGTGAATTTGCTTCCGGAAAAACTATGATCCTCGGTATGTGTACCAGCGGAAGCTTCAACGTTATGGGTGATGACGGACGCTGCTCCATCATCGGAACCGAGGTGGGCTTCACCAATATCGGAGTCAAAGATGATGTGGATACCGCCACACATGGAAATGAAGCTTCTTTTGAGTACATTGTACAGATGAATCCAGAGTACATTTTTGTTATGGACCGCGATGCTGCTATCGGCACGGACGGAGCACAGCTTGCGAAAGACATCATGGAAAATGAGCTGGTTCAGTCTACCGACTGTTACAAAAACGGCAATCTGATCATTCTCGAACATCCCGCCGTATGGTACACCGGCGAAGGCGGAATCACAGCTCTTGATCTCATGATTCAGGATCTGGAAACTGCATTGCTGAAATAATTCACAGAGCAGTTTTGATTTCATAAGACATACCCTATGAAACCAAAAACCAGGATGGAAGAACGAAACGGGTAATCCCGAAAGTTCTTCCATCCTGATTTTTATGTTGCTGGAAGCAACCCGCCGCAGTCTGAGAATCCTTCAAAGCAGGATTCTTTCTTATTTCATAGGAAATTCCTTTCCTATGAATGAAATAAAAACACTCCGTGAGGATGCACAGAAACGCATATGGAAAATTGTCACTTTGTGACATGCGTTTCGCACCAAAGTGCACAAGTCCCTCATGAGTGAGGAATATAGGGAGTTGAAGTGGACTTATCCACTTTGTTCTCACTTCAGGAACAGGTGCAGCAGTTTTCCATACATGCCCTTCTTATAAGGTTGATAGCGCATGGGGAGATCCATCCATGTCTTTTTGTCTACAATACTTTTGGTATGAGAAAAAGCATCAAACCCATCCCGGCCATGGTAGGAGCCCATACCGCTCTCTCCCACACCGCCAAACCCCATTTCACTGGTGGCCAGATGAATGATCGTATCATTGATGCAGCCGCCTCCATAAGTGCAGCGCTCTGTCACTTCGCGAATCCGACGTTTATCTTCGGAAAACAGATACAGAGCCAGAGGCTTTGGTCTTTCGGCAAGCATCTCATACACTTCGTCAAAATGATCGAAAGTAAGTATGGGCAAAATCGGTCCGAATATTTCTTCCTGCATAACCGCATCCTCCCAGGTGACATGATTCATCACCGTCGGTGCGATCTGACGTGTATCTTTATTCACATCACCGCCCAGTACCGCTTTGTCCGGATCTATCAGTCCGCACAGGCGGTTAAAATGCTTTTCATTTACTATTTTCCCGTAATCCGGATTTTCAAGCGGATTTTCCCCGTACTGTTTTTTGATCTGCCTGATTATCTCCTGAATAAATTGATCTTTTACGCTGCTGTGACATAGGATATAGTCCGGTGCCACACAGGTCTGTCCGCAATTGAGATATTTACCGAAAACGATCCGTTTGGCTGCCAGCTTCAGCTTTGCGGTGCTGTCTACGATGCATGGACTTTTTCCGCCCAATTCCAAAACTACCGGTGTCAGGGTTTCTGCCGTATGCCGCAGGACCTCTTTTCCCACATTCTGGCTGCCGGTAAAGAATACAAGATCAAATTTTTTCTGAAGCAGGCTGGCATTTTCCTTTCTGCCTCCGGTGACCACAGCAACATACTCCGGCGGAAAACATTCCGCAATGATTTTTTCAATTATTGCGCTGGTAGCCGGTGAATAGGCGCTGGGCTTGACAATCGCCGTGTTTCCGGCAGCTATGGCATCAGCCAAAGGATCAATGGTCAAAAGAAACGGATAGTTCCATGGGCTCATTATTAATGTATTTCCATAGGGAGACGGCTTTTTATAACTTTGAGATGCAAACTGTGCCAGTGGCGTGTATACTCTGTGCCTTGCAGCAAATCTTCGGGTATGACGGATCATATGGCTGATTTCGCTGAGTACCAAACCGGTTTCACACATAAAACTCTCGTAGCCGCTTTTGCCAAGATCTTCTTTTAATGCCAGACCAATCTCAGTCTCATATTTCTGAACAGCACCGCGCAGTTTTTTCAGCATCTCAATACGAAAGCTTACCGGCAGTGTCGCACCGCTTTGAAAATAATTTCTCTGTTTATCCAAAATCTGATCAATGTTCATAACTTGTCTCCTAATCGTTCAGGCGAATATCCTGCAGTTTCATCTGTGATACAGACACAAAACAGGTCGTTTCTCCCTATCATTAACTCCAATCTGCAACTTCATAATAGAACTTCTCAAGTTCCTTTGCATTCATCAGCATCGGAACCGGATACAGCGGATTCGCTTCTTTTGCGGCATGACACGCCATTTTCGGAATATCTTCCTTCCGGATTCCGCGCAGTTTATCCGGAATATTCATATTCTGATTTAATTTCCGCACAGCAGCAATAAATTTTTCTGCACCTGCCTGGTGGTTGTCTTTATCCGAAGCAACACCTGCCGCCACACCAAGTTCATGCAATTTCCGGTAAGCGCTTGCACCATAAGCATCCAGCACAATAGGCATCAATACAGAATTGGCCAGCCCATGGGGAATGTTGTACTGTCCGCCAAGGGAATGGGCTACTGCATGAATATAACCCACGTAGGATTTGGAAAAGGCAATGCCTGCCTTGTAAGCTGCGTGAAGCATATTATCACGGGCAGCACGATTTGTTCCGTCCCGATAGGCGGTTTCTATGTTTCCAAAGATCAGACTGGTCGCTTCCAGAGCCAAGGTTCTCGTTTCCCTGCTGGTAGAACGGCCAATGTATGCTTCCACCGCATGAGTCAGGGCATCCATTCCGGTTGTCGCAGTCAGCGAAGGCGGCAGTGTATAGGTCACCGTAGGATCCAACACCGCGTAGGATGGGATCAGGGTAAAATCGTTCATGGTATATTTGTGCTTTTTATCGCTGTCCGTAATAACGGCTGCCAGTGTGACTTCACTGCCGGTGCCGGCTGTGGTCGGTATCGCGATCAACATCGGAATTTCCCGTAGGACTTTCAACAGGCCTTTTAGCTGATCCAGAGACTTTTTCGGATAGGCGATCCGCGCTCCGGCTCCTTTTGCGCAGTCCATAGAAGACCCGCCGCCGAATGCGATCAGGCACTGACATTTTTCATTTACATATAGTTTTCTTGCATCCTCCACATTATGTACTGTGGGATTTGCATATGTCTTATCATATACTGCGCAGTGAATTCCGCTCTCTTTCAAGAGCATTTCCAGCGGCTTTGTAATTCCGGCACTTCTTAAGGTACTGTCGGTAACAAGTAGAACCGATCGTGTTCATTTTAATGGATTTCCTCCTGGTTTCCGTTCCGGTTTTCCCGTGATGCAAAAAAACAGCCGGTTACGAAAAAACACCTGACTGTTTTCTTACGTTGGAGTATTGTGTTGAACATTTTTTAAATATAGTACATATCCTGACTGTACTCTTTGTGATCCAGATATTTTTTTCTCAGTTCATCCAGTGTGATATTCTTGAGTACCTGATCCAGCTGTTCATTCAGCCGGTCAATGACCAGATTCTGAATACTGGCTGAAATGCCCTGTCCATGGGTATCCTCCGGCAGCTCCTCCTCTTCAATCAGGTAGCTGCCGTCCAGCGCCTCCAGAATCTCAGCTACCGTCAAATCTGCCGGATCCACATTCAGCCGGTAACCGCCCTGAGAGCCTTTGATTCCTCGTACAATTCCCGCTCTGCGCAGGTTTGCAAATACCTGTTCCAGATACTGTGGAGAAATACCGTTGCGCTCTGCTATGTTTCCCAGTACCATGTATTCATTTCCGGAATGAACGGACAAATCAATCAAAGCTCTGAGACCATATCTGCATTTTTTCGATATTTTCATAATTACCTCCACATTTTTTTTCGTTCGGAGTCAGCGAAGTCTGCCTTTCGGGACTTCGCCAGCCTCCCTGTTTTTTCTTATTCCTGCACGGCCTTAAATGCCTCTTCCAGATCCTGAATGATGTCATCAATGTTTTCTGTACCGATGGACAGACGAATGGTATTCGGCTTAATTCCCTGATCCAGCAGTTCTTCTTCTGTACACTGGCTGTGTGTGGTGGTAGCCGGATGGATAACGAGAGATTTTACATCTGCCACATTTGCCAGCAGCGAGAACAGTTCCAGATTATCAATAAAGTCTTTCGCCTTCTGGGCATCACCTTTGATCTCAAACGTGAAGATGGAACCGCCGCCGTTCGGGAAGTATTTCTTATATAAAGCCTGCTGGCTCTCATCCTCCGTTACTGACGGATGATGTACTGCCTCTACCTGCGGATGATTGTTCAGATATTCTACTACTTTCAGTGCGTTTGCAACATGACGTTCCACTCTCAGAGACAGTGTCTCAAGTCCCTGCAGGAAGAAAAATGCATGGAACGGAGACAGGGTTGCGCCGGTATCACGCAGAAGAATTGCACGGATTTTTGTTACAAACGCTGCTGCACCAACTGCTTTTGTAAAGCTGATTCCATGATAGCTGGGGTTCGGTTCTGTCAGGGATGCAAATTTTCCGGATGCTTCCCAGTCAAACTTACCGCTGTCCACAATAACGCCGCCGATGGTCGTTCCGTGTCCACCGATGAATTTTGTTGCAGAATGTACTACGATATCTGCGCCGTACTCGATGGGACGTACCAGATACGGAGTGGCAAAAGTATTATCTACAACCAGCGGGATTTTATGTTTATGCGCAAGATTAGCAATGGTTTCAATATCAACAACATCCGAATTGGGGTTTCCGAGCGTCTCAATGAAAATGGCTTTTGTATTATCCTGGATTGCCCCTTCTACTTCCTCGAGATTGAAAATATCCACAAAGGTTGTTGTAACACCGTACTGGGGAAGCGTATGAGCCAACAGGTTGTAGGAACCGCCGTAAATATTCTTTGCAGATACGATATGGTCACCGTTCTGAGCCAGATTTTCGATGGTATAAGTGATAGCTGCTGCTCCGGAAGCAACTGCAAGTGCTGCTACGCCTCCTTCCAGCGCTGCAATACGCTTTTCAAATACATCCTCGGTAGGATTCGTAAGACGTCCGTAAATATTTCCCGCGTCAGACAGGCCAAAACGTGCTGCTGCGTGATCGCTGTTCCGGAATACGTAGGATGAAGTCTGGTAAATAGGCACTGCTCTGGCATCCGTAACCGGATCCGGCTGTTCCTGGCCAACATGAAGCTGTAATGTTTCAAATTTGAATTTTCTGTTTTCTCTTGTAATTTTTTCTCCCATGATCTTAGTTCCTCACTTTTTCAAATTTATGTCACATACTATAATTATTTCTGATTTTATGGATTTACTCGGTAAAAAGCGGAGTAGAATAATATCTGTCACCGGTATCCGGAAGCAATGCTACGATGGTCTTTCCTTTATTCTCCGGACGTTTTGCCAGCTGAATGGCCGCATATAATGCTGCACCGGAAGAGATTCCAACCAACACGCCTTCTTTCTTTGCCAGAAGTTTGCCTGTTGCAAATGCATCATCATTTTCAATTTTAATAATTTCATCGTATATTTTCGTATTCAGTACATCCGGTACAAATCCGGCACCGATACCCTGAATTTTATGAGGACCGCCTTTTCCTTCGGACAATACCGGAGAGCCTGCCGGTTCTACTGCCACAACCTTTACATCCGGATTCTGAGATTTCAGATATTCACCGGTTCCTGTCAGAGTACCGCCGGTTCCGACACCAGCTACAAAATAATCTACTTTTCCATCTGTGTCATTCCAGATTTCCGGGCCTGTGGTGCTTCTGTGGATAGCGGGGTTAGCCGGGTTTACAAACTGGCCCGGAATGAAGCTTCCCGGTATCTCAGCGGCCAGTTCTTCTGCTTTTGCAATGGCACCTTTCATGCCTTTCGCTCCCTCAGTCAGAACCAGTTCAGCGCCGTATGCCTTCAGGATGTTTCTTCTCTCAACACTCATGGTCTCCGGCATGGTAAGAATGATGCGATATCCTTTGGCTGCTGCAATGGATGCAAGACCGATTCCGGTATTTCCTGATGTGGGCTCGATGATCACGGATCCTTCTTTTAAAATTCCTTTTTCCTCAGCATCTTCAATCATTGCTTTTGCAATTCTGTCTTTTACGCTTCCTGCCGGATTAAAGTATTCCAGTTTCACTAAAATCGTAGCTTCCAGTCCAAGCTCTTTCTCTACATTAGCAACCTCCACCAGAGGGGTATTTCCGATCAAACCAAGTGTTCCTTTATAAATATTAGACATCGTGTTCTCCTTTCCAAATTCATTCCTACTAATTTGATATGTTTTATATGTTGTTCTAAATTATATTCCTACTTTTCCAATATGTCAACTATTTTTTTAATATTTTTCATATTATTTTTGCGTGTTTTTTCCGGATGTTTTGCGGTCTTCTCCTCTTAATAAGAAAATGGCAAACGAAAAAATGTGGGGGACAATATCATCCTCCACACATCTCGCGTGCATACAGCTCCATTGTATTTCATTTTTCATCGGACTGACCGGCAGTATCTGTAAAATCAGCTCTTCTGTTCTTTATTTTTCATCAGCTCGATGGCAGAGTCATTGCCCGGCAATATCTGCAGAATCATTCTGCTTCTTTTCATTTTGAACCAAATCAGCAAGCGTAACGCTGTCTACATATTCACTGACCACTTTCCACATTCCTTCCCAGAAAGAAAGAGAAGTACAGTGATCTTTTCGCGGACAGCGATTGGGTGTATCCTCAATGCAGGCGATCGGTGACAGACTTCCTTCTGTTGTGCGAAGGATTTCTCCGGCTGTATACTCCTCCGGTTTTCTGGCAAGCATGTATCCGCCATTATTGCCCCGGTAGCTTTTCACGTATCCGGCCTTTGTCAGAAGCGGCATTATCTGCTCCATATATTTCAATGTGATGCACTGCCGTTCTGATATATCCTTCAGACGTATGAATTCTCCATTGTCATGTACTGCCAGGTCTGCCATAATTCTCAGGGCATATCGTCCTTTCGTAGAAATTTTCATATTTCTTTCATTCCTTTCATTCTGCCATGATTCACGTGCATTTATCAACATGCCTGTCCGAACGCACATTCTCATTCGTGGGGTGTTGGTGCCCAACTGGTTATTTATGGTCAGTATATCATAAAATATTATAAAGAGCCAGCATTCCTATGATATCTTTTTTACACGAAACTTTTTTACACCGCTCTCTGTTAAGACGCACAACGCCAAACCCACAGCCCAAAAAATCCATATGGAAATGTCACTTCCGCATAATCATCCAATTCCTCTTCCATTGCGCGAACACCTTTTTGATATGATCCGGCACATCTTTTTCCGATTTCAGGATCCGATTGAAATCACAGCCTTGTTTTTTCATTTAACTCCTGTTATAATATGGTAAACTTCGAATAGCAGAAGCTAACTAAAAGTCAAGGGAGGCATTTATGCGTAACAATCGTTCTTCGGAAGACTATCTGGAAACCATTTTAATTTTAAGCAAGAAACTGCCTGTGGTGCGCTCTGTCGATATCGCGGTCGAGTTAAATTATTCAAAGGCCAGCGTAAGTGTAGCCATGAAACACCTGCGTGAACGCGATTGCATTGAAGTAAGCCATGCAGGTTTTATTACATTGACCGAAAAAGGACAGGAGATTGCAACCCGTATCTATGAGCGCCACACAGTGCTCTCAAACTGGCTGATTTCCCTGGGAGTAAATCCGAAAACAGCTCTGGTAGATGCCTGTGAAATGGAGCACCAGATGAGCGAGGAAAGTTTTAAAGCAATGAAAGATTTCATTGATCAACATATGAATGAAACGAAACAGGGATAGAAAAGGGCGGCCGCAAAAAGCCGTCCTTTTTCTATCCCTGTTTCTGAAAATACCATTTTTGAGTCGGTTATCTATTTCGTCAGAATCGAACACACAACCCGGCACAAATCCCCTACTGTGCGCACGCTGCGCAGAGCTGCAGCCGGGATTTCGATTCCAAAAGCGTCTTCCAGATCATTCAGCATAACAAAAGCCTCCACGGAGGAAAGCCCCATATCTTCATAGAGGCTCGTCTCTTCCGTCAATTCCAGTTCTGTTTCCGTCGAGTTCAGTACCACATTAATAATTTCTTTATTTAGCTCCTGAACGGTCATTTATGAATCACCTCCCGTCACACTGCGCCGTATCATTTTACCTGCTGTCGTTTTAGCAAAAGTCTGCTCTGTAAAGTGCACTTTCTGTATCTGTTTATAGATCGGCACCTGCCCATTATACTGCGCAACTGCTTTCCCGATGCGGTCTCTTATTTCACATTTTTCTTTTTCACTGCTGTCCTGCGGAAAACACGGGAAGATGGTGGCCGTGATCAGGTTCTGTTCGACACCGACCAAAATCTCGCTGATTTCTTTACAGGCATGGAGTTTTGCCTCGATTGCCTCCGGGCTGACGTTTTCTCCGTTGGAAAGAATGATCAGATTCTTCCGACGCCCGGTCAGATACAGGTATCCTTCATCATCGGCACGGCACAGATCTCCGGTGGCATACCATCCGTCTTTCAGCACCTCTTTTGTTGCTTCCTCATCCCCATAATATCCCATCATAACCGCTTCACTTCGAAGCAGCAGTTCTCCATCCTCAATTCGCACTTCCATCTCAGCAGGCGGCTTTCCGATGGTATCCGGGCGCTCCAGAGTCATTTCGCACAGGAATCCGATTCCGCCGGCTTCCGAGGCTCCGAAGCCCTGAAGGACCGTTATTTTTCTCTCCAGCAGCATCTGCAAAAGTTCCGAACAAAATGGAGCACCACCACAGTGAATGATACGCAGATTCCATCCCAGCCTCCGGCCATTTTCTCCTCCATTTTGAAGCTTTCGTGCAAGCATCCGGAGCATGGATGGCACTAGGAGCACATAATCCGGTTTCATGCATTCCAGATAGCGAAAAAAATATTTTAACTCATCCGCCAGACAGACCTCTGCTCCAAGATACAGTGCATTCAGCACCGGAGAGAAACCGGCCAGATGGTGGAAGGGAAGCACTGCAAGCAGAGCTTCAAATTTCCATTTGTTGATCCCGCTGCAGATACCGGCAATCAGACCGCGGCCAGACATCATGACAGCTTTGCTTTTATCGGTAGTTCCGGATGTAAAAAAAATGCACGCCAACTCTTCCGGCTTTGGTTCCGATTCAAAGGGGATTTCATCGTTTTCTGTGACCTGACTTTTGCTTTCAAAAGCCGAACCATTGTTTTCAATAGAAATCTTCCGTATTGTCTCCGGCAGCATCGCCTGACTTACGGCTTCCTCGGTCGACCTGTCATAAAAAATCGCATCCAGCTCAACTCTTTCCGTCAGTTCCCCGATCATTTCCGAATTTAATTCCCGATCCAGAAGTACTGCCACAGATCCGGCCCGAAGAACCGCACAGAAACTTACCAGCCACTCACAGCAGTTTTTCCCGATGATGCCAATACGCTTTCCCACAAGGCCCTGTGCTTTTAACCAACAGGAACACTGGCGAATTTGTCCAAAGAACTGTTCCGTAGAAATATTTATCACTTTAGTGCCTGTCATATATCGGATCACGTTTCTGCCAGCCAGTTCTTTTTCCAGCAAGTCCAACAGATGGCGCATATTTTTCACATTCTTTGCTTCGATCAATCTTCTTACTCTCCTCATAACTCAATGGTGATTTTCTTTTTCCTGTGCTTTTTCTTCCATTTTCGGATAACGCGGGAAATAATCCAATATAACAGATATATCACCGCACTCCGGCAGACAAAACACAAAAGGATACCCAGCCACGGCTGATCAGAAAAGCCCGCACAAACACGATACCAGGGAAAAATATATTTTTCATAAGCGTGAAGACACACGATCCAGATGGATTTCAATCCGATTTCTTCCAACAGTCCCAACAGTTTTCCTTTCCACTGACGCTTCATAAAACAGGCATACAGACGAAGAAGCAAAAAACCGGCACAGAACGTTCCGGCTACATCGATCAAGCCCAGTCGCCACACACAATCTGCAATGTCTACTTCTCCAAATGCTGCAGACAATGACAGGATGATCAGCATCATGCCCCAACACCAAAACGGCAGTTTTCTCTCAAGGAGTTGATTTCTCCGTATATAGTCTCCGGCAGCCAGATACCCTGCAGACATTAGGGCCATAGGCAGACAAAAGGGCCATATTTTTGAGATAAGTGTCATGAGATAACTGATTATAACACATCCTGTAATAAGACAGCATTGCAGAGGTTTTGATTTTATCTGCATAATTGCATTATAGATAATCCATCCCCCAAACAGAGCCAGAATAAACCATAAGCTGGCCACTGACTCAATGGGAATACCGAAGACACTGCTTCCGCCTGTTGCATTCAAGCCTAGCAGGTACGTCAGAACCAGTTCTCCGCCATGATCCATAAAAGGCCTCTGTTTTATCAGAGACAAAAGGACTTTGGTTCCCAAAATCGCAGCAGCAGTCAGGCAGTAAGGCTTTAACAAAAATTTGGTCTGAATGGACAGGCATTTTTTCATGCTGCGTTTGTAAAACCCAAATCCGCTGATCATAAAAAAGGCCGCAATGATTCCTCCGCCCAGTATACTCCCTGCACCGCTGACAGGATAAGCTGTATCCAATGTCAGTATATACAGGGCGACGGTATGTCCCAGCACGATCAACAGCATACCTATTCCGCGAGCCAGATTAAAATATCCAAGACTGTCACTTTTTCCCGGATCATTTCTCATTCTTTCTTACTTCCTCTCACTAGCTAATCTCCTGCTTTTTTCTTCCCTGACCTTTTTCTCCGCCAGCAGCAATCCAATCAGGAAAGCAAAGGGAACTGCGATTGGATTGACCAACGCAGACTCACTGCTGCTGGATATCAAAAGATATAACAGCGAAATCAACACTGCCGCGTAAGCATTTTTATCTGTTTTCAGCGTTAAGGCTTTTCGGACAAACAGAGCCAGCGCTCCGAGAAAAGCAGCGAACCCCAATATACCGCACTGTCCCAGAATCATTGGCCAATACGTATCGGAAATAAAAGAATGATTTGCCTGCGATATGCCCCAGACACTGCTCATACCATATATACCGTAAACCGGAGAGTAAGGTTCCACAGAAAATGCAGATGCATATGCTCCCCAGCCGGTCCCAAACGGGAAATGATCCACAGCAATGAACGGTGCCGCTATGGTCAGCACAGCCCGCGCCGACTCATATCTCAGAGTAAAATAATACCAGATAATCTGATACAGCCCGGCAATCACCGCAATACCCAAAATACAGCCTGCTAATATCCTGACTTTTTTATTTATTATGTGGCGCTTGTTAAATACAAACAAATACACCAACAAAATACACGCCACCGCACCCATAGCTTTTACTCTTCTGGTAGTGTACATGACAAAGGAGAGCATGGCCAGAAGCGGAATGATACGCTTTTGCTGCTGTTCGTAAAACCACAGGCAAAGGGCACTCAAAAAGGCACACAGTCCGACTAAAATCGTATAAGTGGAATAAAACAGCTTGACTGCTCTCATCCCGCCGCGGGTTTCAGTGGAAAATATACCGAAACACAGATCCGCCAGACACAGCACGAATAGCAGAATCGCTATTCCTTTGAGCACCGGCCACAACCTCCGCTTCAATTCGTCAAAATCCAGATCTTTACAGTCAAACATCAGGAAAGATGCCCCGACCGCCATAAAAAATTTTACATTTACATACGCATCTTTTGCCGCATTTGTCAGCGGCTGATAATGATACAGGAAATATCCGCCCCATCCGCACAGCCAGAAAATCAGCAGAAGCACAGAAAAAATTACTTTTTTCTTCGTCCATACCAGCATATATTTTTCACGCACCCGCCGAAAAAGAAATATGGGAACGATCAAAAGAGCAAACAATTCGTCGACATATTGAAATGGTTCAAACCATTGCTGCAGGCGATTCTGCATTAAAAAAAGAATGATCCAGAATAAGCATAAACATGTCTTCCGGGACGTGACTGATTTTATGATTCTCACACCTTTGCGCTCATTTACTTCATTCATAATCTTAACCCTTTCATTTCTCACGAAACCGTGCGGTGAAATCATTTAGACGGTTCTTTTCCTATTATTCCGTTGCGCCGGATTTTCATCGAAATTACAGATGTTTATTCTTCTGCATAATTTCCTCTGGTCAGTCCAGACTGTTATCACGAGCATACAATGCAAGCGTCTGTTCTGTGATTGTATCCCAGTTATACCGGCTGCAGACATAATCACTTACCTGACTCCTGCAGGCTTGAATCCGCTCCGGATTCCCGCAAAGCATTTGAAGCATGATGCGCAGGTCCTCACAGTCACCTCTTTTAAACAGATAACCAAACCCGTCCAATACTTCCGCACATTCCGCAATATCGGAGCAAAGGCAGCAGTCTCCGTAACTCATAGCTTCCAACAGACTGATGGGCATTCCTTCCAGATCGGAAGGCAGGCAATAAAAATAGCAGTTGGAAAACAGTTCCTCCATTATTTCTCCCTGAACAAATCCGGTAAATAGAATCCTCTGATCCCCCTCTGCCATATTCTGCAGTTTCCGGTAAAAGGACTCCGTATCTGCAGGCCCGCCGGCAATCACCAGTTTTTTCTCTGTTTTCACCTGTTTAAATGCCTCAACAAGAATCTCCAGACCTTTTTCCGGAACAATCCTGCCCAGATAGAGAATATAACTGTCTTTCTCAAGCCCCCACTTCTGCCTGATCAGCTGCGCTTTTTTCAATATTGGTTTTTCAATCCCATTGGGGATCAGAACGGTCTGCCGCCGGTAAGTTTCCCAAAAATACCGCTGCATAGCCCGACTCAGTACGATGATCTCATCCGCACAGGCAACGGCTGTCTTTTCCCCCTGTTTCAAATACCAGGAAGCAAATTTCCCCCATTTGCTGCGCTTCCAGTCAAGACCGTGAATGGTGACTACCGTTCTGATCCCCAAAAGATGGGGCAAAAATGACATGGCTGCAGGGCCTTCCGCATGGAAATGAATACAATCATATTTTTCAGACAGAGCTCTCAGAGTGGCCGTCAAAGAGCTCAGCATGGCTGACACTCCCTTAACAGGTATCGCAGACCGATCATAAATATGTACGCCTCGATAATCCCATCGGGACTGTCTTTTCTTTACTTTTTTTTCACTTTTTTCATATCTGCAGCTATTGTACAGCGTCACGTCATGTCCCCGTGCTGCCATTCTTACCGACAGGGCCTCGACTGCGACCTCGATCCCCCCAAGCCTGGAAGGAACCTGTTTTTGCCCGATCATTGCGACTTTCAAATCAAGACGACCTTTCTTCCTGTTTTGATATATTACTCAGTGTAAGTGATTCTAAATCTTTTGTCAATCGATCTTATTTGCCATTCCGTCGACCATTCCGTCGAGCGCCATAATATATAACCCGGTATCATAAGCATACACTCTGACGTTAGGTCGGATCGCAGATTTCATCCATCGACTGCATTTATTCGCCTCCTTTCTTTTGTTCTATATCGTTCATGCTGATTTTTTACGATTCGTTACAGTTTTTTATCTTTTTTTGTATTAAATTCCATATTAATCTCGCGTATTTCTTTTTTTCCGTCAATATAATCCTGATACATTTCCGCCAGTCCGGCCATACAGCCGTCACAATTCGCGGAAATATTCCCGAGAGAATCTTCCACTATTTTCTGCCGTTCTTCTTTTGTTGTATCTTTAATTAGATATCCCGCCATATCGTTCCCTTCTCCTTTCGTCTTAGCGTTTTACTCTCTTGCTTTTTACCTGCTCTTTTTGTGCTGTAAACATGTCAAATATCAGTTCCCTGGTATAAAAAGGGATGGTCATTCCTATTTCCCAATTTTCTTTTAATCAGTGAGAACGCAGGTGATGCTTATAATTGTATTATATTGATTTTAACATATAATCAACGGTAACTGCGGAAAAAATATACTCCTGTGGCATACTCTGCGGACAGCAATGTATTACGATATGCACTTCCTATATACGAAATTCTTCCGGAATAAAGAGAATGTTTCAAACCTTGTGCCAAGTTAACATAATGCGCATTTAAGTATATATGACGCAGCAACGCTGCCAAAGTCGGAATACCAGCTTTGGCAGCGTTTAATAATTTTGTTTCATGCCAATAAAACTCTTAAAAGGGTCAAAATGAAAAAGATCTATTTTATTTACGATGGCCGCCTCCGGAGACCGGAACTTCTGCATTCCATCCTGAACATGAACTGCTATTATATGTACAATGTCCTCAGAAATACCATGTTTTTCCGCCAGCATAGCTCCGGAAATGCTGTGATGCATCAGCTTACCTCTCTCATTAATGTAAGGCCTTCCGTTCTCATCCGCACTATACTCGATAATTTTTCCCACATCATGGAGCAATGCCCCGGCAATCAGTTTTGTGTAATCCCAGGTATATTCAGGATGCTGAATCCCATAACAATGCCGGAATATATCATAGTTCTTGTCTACTGTATAAGCCACATTCCGCATATGTTCTCTCAGTGTTATTTTTATTCCCGGTATGTTGACTGTAAAAGGCAGCTCCCGCAATCCCTGAAAACTCCAGCCGGAAATTCTTTTCGCTTCTTCGAATGTATCAATAATCCTGTTCCTGAGAGATAACTCCCTGACAAGAATAAATTCCGGTATAAAAGCGACCCAAGGATTCAGGGAAAACCAGAGATGTTTTCCATCCTCCGGCGTTTCACGGAGTCCAGCCTTTTCAAATCCCATTTGGGCAAAAAAGGCAAGGGCCGGCTGATTCCATTTTAAGATCTGCAATTTTGCTCCCAGTATCTGCTCCTTATCCAGGAATTGCAAAAAAGCCGCTTGCCCCAATCCCTTTCTTCTATATTCCCTCCTAATGAAAAAATGACGAATAAATACCGGCTCCGACGAGAAATCAGCAAGTATATAGCCAAGCTCGATACCTGTAACTTCTTCCAGAATCAAATATGCTTTATAGCCATTTTCGAGGAAACCTTTCATCCGATTTTGCAGTTCCAGAAGGGAAGCAGTATTTCCGCTTGCCTCATCCTGTATCAGACACTGATTATATTCCGCCAGTTTTTCAATATCATTTAATGCTGCCTGCTGCAAAAGCATCCCGCAATTCCTCCCTGTTCCATAAGGTGCAATGTTTTCCGTTCCGATTCTCCCGCCCCTTCAAGGTGTACTGCCTTCTGTTTTGTTCTTCCCGATTCCGCAGGATATGTTGTTTTCCTCCCGTATCTGCCTGTCCAGTTCTCTGGTAAAAAGCACAATGAAAGGCAGTGCCACCAAAAAGGTACATATATCCGAAAGTGCCTGTGTTATTTCCAATCCAGGCAGTCCAAATACTTTGGGCAGGGCAAGAACAAACGGCAAAAAGATATACCCCTGCCGCGCGGAAGATGTAAACGTAGACCATTTCGGCCTGCCTATCGCCTGAAAAGTAATACCGCAGGAAACCACAAAGGGAATAAACGGCATGGAAATGCACTGCAGTCTGAACGCCGCCACACCGATCTCCATCACTTCAGAGCCGCTCTCGGTAAAAAGGCAGATCAGATTTTCCGCAAAAATAAACGAAAACAGGCCCACGGCAGCCAGCACCGATACGCTTGAGAGTATCAAAAAAAGAAATGCCGCCTTCACTCTTTTATATTGTCTTGCGCCATAATTATATCCCACAACAGGCTGATATCCCTGCACATAACCGACCAGAAGAGAATATGCCATCTGAAATAGTTTATTTACGACCGTCATAGCCGCCACTGCGCTGTCACCGAAATCTGCCGCAGCATGATTCAGCATAATATTCGCTATACACGCACAGCCCTGCCGGAACAGCGTCGGGATTCCGTTTTTCAATATTTCCAGATAAGCTCCGGCATTTCCGGCAACATATCGGATTCCCAGCGTGACCGAAGTTTCCTTATGAGAAAACATCCAGATCAATATAATCAGCGTAACCATCTGACTTATAGCCGTTGCAATAGCGGCACCACTCACTCCAAGGTTCAGCGTAAAAATAAAAATGGGGTTGATCACAATATTCAAAAAACCACCCAGTATCGTTGCCGGCAGAGAGTTCTTTGCTCTTCCCTCCGCTCTCATCAGAAACTGAAAATAAGAGACCATCATGGTAATCGGTGCCGATACCATGATGATCCGTCCATAGGCAACGGAATAGGGCAGAATCGTTTCGCTTGAACCGAGAAGCCGCATGATCGGGCTGATCACGAACAATCCCAGCATAAGTATAACCATACTCATGGTAAGCGCGCCTGCCATGCCCGAGTTCGCTATCAAATTCGCTTTTTCCTGATTCTTTTTTCCCAATGCTCTGGAAATGATCGTGCAGGATCCCATTCCAAAGGTATTTCCAAGAGCAGTGATGAGGCTCATCATAGACAAAACGATCCCGACTGCACCTGCCTGTGCGGTTCCCAGTTTTGCGACAAAAAATGTATCCACTGCATTATAAAAGGCGGCCATCACCATATTCGTCATTGTCGGAATTGCGTTTGTTACGATCAGTTTTCCTACATGATCGTTCATCATGTGGGAATATTGTACATCTGTTTCTTTCTTATTCTGATCCATTTTTTCATTTCCTGTTCTGATTATGGTACTTTCTTCCATGGTGATGTCTGTATCGGCAGACATGTCCTTTTAGATATAGTATTCAATCAGTGTTTTTCTATCTTCAAACAATAATTCATAAATGCGCTTCCTGAGCAAAGCAAAATCAGCGCTGGTCCGATCCCTCGGCCTTGACAGCTCCACATCAATAACATCCTTGATAACTCCCGGCTTGTCAGACATAACTACAATTCGGCTTCCCAGGAATATAGCTTCATCAATATCATGAGTAACCATGATCATCGTTTTCTTTTCCTGTTCCCATATCCGAAGTGCCTCGATCTGCATATTGATCCGGTTCAAAGCATCCAGTGCCCCAAACGGTTCATCCAGAAGCAGTACGGAAGGATTATTGATCAAAGCTCTGGCGATGGAAGCCCTCTGCTGCATTCCGCCTGACAGCTGCCACGGCCAGGCTTTCTCAAAGCCATTCAGGCCAACCAGCTCAATCAATTCCCTTATCTTTGTATCCTGCTCTTCTTTGCTCCAATCTTTTTTGTTCATTCCGGCAATACCATAACGAATATTTTCCGCTGTTTTCAGCCATGGAAACAATCGGGCTTCCTGAAATACCATTCCCGTATCAACAGACGGTTCCGTCACAATGCGCTCTCCAACTGCGATCATACCGTCTGTTGTCGAGTCCAATCCGGCAATCATTCGCAGAAGCGTACTTTTTCCGCATCCACTGGGACCTAAAATCGCAATAAATTCACCCGCATAGATATCTAAAGTAATATTTTCCAGAACATTGATTTCTTTTCCGTCAATTTTAAAGATCTTTTTAACATTCTCAAGTTTTACCGCAATGTCTTTTTTACTCATGTTTGTCACCTGTTCCACTTAAAAATAATCTTTTGAAGCTTCAGGATCACGCTGTCGATGACCAGGCAGATCAGACCTATGATCACAAGTCCGAGAAGCAATGTGGCTGGCTGTGCCATCTCACGCGCAAAAGAGATCATATATCCGATGCCCGCTGTCGCAGCAATCATTTCCGCAGCGACTACACCTCTCCAGGCATTGCTGACTCCGAGCCTTAACCCGGTAAATATATTCGGCGCGATTGTGGGCAGGACAATATGTATGATATTATCAAATTTGCCTTTTTCCAGCATGGATGCCACTTCCAGATATCTTTTGTCCACGCTTTGAATACCGTCAATGGTATTTACCAGCACTGACCAGAAAGCCGAGATAGCAATAATCGTAATTTTGGAGGATTCTCCCAGACCCATCCACAGAATGAACAGAGGCGTCCATCCGATCATAGGAATCGGCCTTAAGACTCCGACAATCACAGCAAAAGCTTTATTTACTTTCTCAAACTGTCCCATCAGGATACCTAACACAATACCTGCAATTGTTCCATAGGCAAACCCGATCAGAACACGCCTGGAACTTATAAGCAGGTTCTTCTGCAAAGTTCCTTTTTCCCACAAACTCAAAAAGTTTTCTGCAATAATGGATGGTGTTGACATAATCGATGTATTGATCCATCCCTTGCGCCCTGCTATTTCCCAGAATAAAAGGATTCCGACAGGGACTGCCACTGCGATAAAGTTATTAATTATTCTGTCTTTTTTACGGTTCATTTTTCCTCAATACCCGCCAGCTTAATATATGTGTCATCAAGTAAATCTGCTGCATCAAATTCATTGGTAATAATACCATTATCCAGAGAAAACTGAATGGTTGCACTTGTATCACTGATAATTCCCTCTGTATCAAGTTCTACCCCAAACGCCAAAGTATCATATGCAATCGTTGCGGCAGCCTCATCAACGCCTGTTGCGTCAATAAAAATCTGTATCGCCTCTTCTCTGTTTTCTTTTACCCAGTCAATGGCTGTCTTTGTCAGCCGGATTACACGTGCAGTTGTATATGGATACTTCTTTGCAAATTCGTTATCCACACCAAGCACATGATAATTTGTCTTATACTCATCGGAATATGCAAGAACATCTGCAATATCCGATACTTTCGCATAATTATTTGCGGAGAGCACACCTGCATCGGCTTCTCCGGCCTGCAGTGCAGTAATAATATCATTTGTCTGCAGATTCAATAATTCAAAATCATCCGCCGTCAGATCTACGGTCTTTAATGCAGTCAGCAGGAAATTGTGCCGAAATGTTCCCACGGAACATGCTACCTTTTTCCCCGCAAGATCTTCCAAGGTGGAAATGCCGCTGTCTTTTGCAACAGCGATCAGCATATTTTTGTCTCCGATCTCCAATTCGGAAATGATCTTGATATCGATACCGTTGGATACATAATTGATGATCGGATCTGTGGATCCAATGCCAAACTGTAAGGAACCGCCTGCCAGTGCCTCATAAATCGTAGGACCGCCGGAAAACGTTTCTACATTAAATGTAATATTATCTTCATCAAATTCTTCCTCTATAAATCCTTTCGCCTGAGCAACTTTCCATACAAATTCATCACTGGCATGATCTCCGACTGAAATCGTCAGTTCTCCCTCAATTTCCGCTTCCGAAGCAGCTTTTAACTCATCCACGTCATCCGAATCTCCGCTGCCCGCCGGTTCTTCCGCAGTCTGTTCGGATTCTTTCGAATCATCTTCCGCTGCCTCGTCCTTTTCTTCCTCCGCAGATACCTGTTTTTCTGTCGATGCAGAACCGCAGGCAGTCAGACCAGCCACCATTGCAGCAGCTAATAATATGCATAATAATTTCTTTTTCATTTTCCAATACCACCTTTCCAGTTTTTTCTTTTCTTTTTTCTGTTTTATCTGATAAAATTCGTTTTTTCTCTTTTTTCAGGCTCCGGAAGCGTGATTCCGTTTTCTTTTCCATACTGAATGCATCGTAGGAGCCATGCCATATTTTTGCCGAGTGTTCTCATGGTCTGAACCCCCTCCAGGTCCTGCATAACATCTTCGGGGGTATAGCCATGTACCATATTCCAGTATTGCTGCGACGGCACTACCGGCATGCAGGAGGAGCCGAAATATTTATTTAAGACATCCCAGGATGCTGTATTTCCGGCACGTCTTGCCGAGACCACTGCTGCCCCAACCTTGCCCGCCATTCTGCTGCCGGATGACGTCCGAAAAATGCGAAACAATCTGTTCAATATCGCGATCAGTTTTCCGTTTGGCCCACCAAAATACACCGGAGATCCGATAACCAGACCGTCTGCCTCGTCCAGCTTTTTCGCAAGCTCATTCACCTGATCGTTCAGAATACATTCCGGCTTTTCCCTGCCAAAACACTTTCTACAGTCAATACATCCATTTACCGGATCCGCTGTTATCTGAACGATTTCTGTATCAATCTTCTCCTCATTCAAAGCTTCTGCCACAAGATGCAGGGCAGTGTAAGTACAGCCTTTGCTGTGAGGGCTTCCATTAATGAGCAGTACTTTCATAATTCATAAACCTCCTCATGAATACTGTAAAATCTTACTTTTTCCAAATCCAGCTGCCTGTCAAAATCTGCAGGAATTATTATGTTTCCGTCTTCAACAGACAGTTTTTGTGCAAAAAGAGTCTCCTTCGGTTTCAGTAATCCATTTTGTTCTCCGGCATAGACAATGTGATTCTGATAACCGATTACGCTTTCCTGATAACATCCGATATCTGTGGCAACTCCGTTTCCTATCAAAGCTTCGATGTTCCATTTACGAGCGGTTTCAATTTCCTTTGCCATCAATCTTCCGGAAGAAGATTTCATCAGTTTGAATTTTATGTAGTCAGCGCAGCGGCCTTCCCCTGCCCGTTCGACATCAGCCTCATTATAAATGGATTCATCCAGCATCAGCGGAATTTTACTGACCTGTCTCAGGTTCGTCATTTCATCCCAGACACCGCTGTTAAAAGGCTGCTCCAGAAGCTGAATCTGATACGGATCTATCTCGGTCACAAACCGGACTGCTTCTTCATAGGTGTATGCCTGATTCGCGTCAAACCGAAGAAATGCTTTATCTCCGACCAGTTTTTGAATTTTCTGCGCTTTCTGAATATCTTTGTCTATCAGAAATCCAACTTTTACCTTTAATGTTTTATATCCTTCCTCAATCCTGCGCGCAATATGTTCCTCTAAGCTTTCTCCTTGCTTTGGATTCACAATGCCGACTAAAGGAAACCGAATCTCCTCACGGGGCGTAATGGAAGGATCTTTTCGAAGTTCTTCTATTCCTGTCATAAATGCGGTACAGGCAAACGGAAACTTCTGTTTATAACCAAGCAAATACTCATATGCTTCATCAAGTTCTTTTCCTACCAGTTTTTTCCCATGTTCCGTGACAAATGCCCAGACACTTTCCAGGGTCTCTTCCTGATACTCCGGCTGGGCAGGTGTTGCTTCTCCAAGTCCAAAGCTTCCGTCCTCTCCGCTGATCACCGCAATAATGCTGGTAAAACTATATAAGGTTCCCATAGAATTCCCATAAGGTGTTATTAAAGGCAATCTGACATCGTACAAATTTACTTTTGTAATCTTCATTTTTATATCCGGTCCTTTCGCTTCGTTCCTTCACAAAATGTCATGAAAACAGTTACTTCCTGTTTTAATCTTTGTTCCTTCCCGTGGTGGTTCCTTCATTATTTGCTATTCCAGCAATATTTTCATTGCCTGTTCTTCATATGCATCCGTAATTAAGGGTATTCCGGTAATATCAGCGGTTGCCTGATTGATCGCAGCTATATCTTCCCGGCTTATGTCTTTCAACGAAAATACTCTCAGACCTGACATCAGCTGCCTTAAACCGGTCATCATTTTGTCCACATAACACCAGTTCGCTATGGTTCCGTATGGCAGGTTTTTCATTTCGTCCCGCCCTACTTTGTTTTGAACATCCAGGTATGCGTCAAAAATCTGTTCCGGTGTGTTTCCCAGGGCTGCGATCGAAGCCGGCAGTTCATCCCACATTCCGTTCACCAGAGCCTTTCTGTCAGGATGCAGAACACCTTCAATATTGGAGCCTACCGCCCCGGGAATGATCAACGCCCTGCACATGGTCACCGTCTTTGTAAAAGGCGCGCCCAAAGCCAGCGCCTTCAAAATGTGATCTTCTCCGGAAAAGCCTCCGGCAAAAGACAGATCCGGAACCCTCTCTCCTCTTTCCCGCAGGATAGCTGCGTATTCCGCCACCTTAGCGTGAAGCATCAGAGCGGGTATTCCCCAGTGTTCCATCATCGGCCATGGACTGTGAGCGGTTCCTCCTCCCGAACCGTCAAATGTAATCAGATCAATCTTCGCTCTGCTGCCCAACTTCAAAGAAGCAGCCACCCCATCCAGAGAAAAACCTGCTGTCTTTAAAAAGACTCTTTCAACGCCCTGTTCCCGGATATGTTTTACCAAGTTGACAAATTGCTCCTCGGCCTCCTGATAATCATTTGCCTCCGTAAACGGAACACAGCTGTATCTTGTAAAGCGCTTGATTTTTCCGTTTCTCCATTCCTCCTGAACTTTTGGATCCAGCGGATCCGGATAGACCGGGTAGCGCTGTCTCATTTTCACAGCTTTCTGAATATCCTCTGTGACAGCCTCTCCGTTGATACATTTGCCGCCCTGTCCTATTTTAATTTCAATAATAATTTTATTTCCATATTTCCGGCAGATATAATCCAACGTCTGATTGTCATTATAAATGTCATCATAGTTTAACTGGACGATCACACCGCCATACCCCTGATCGTACCGCAAAAATGCCTCTACCATCTTCTCCGTTCTGGGAGAAGAAATAACTTTTCCGTTTCTGATTTCAAGACCCGGATCCATATTCATGGCATTTTCTCCGATTACCAGCGTGTATCCCATCAAAGCTGCCGCATACGCGTAGGAGTTCCAATATCTTCCAACCACATTTAGCGCTGCGCCCATATTGAGGGGCACCAGGCATTTTGTCTTCCTTACATTTCCAAACTCCGTACTCACATCCACATTTGGTGTCAGATACTGCTGCGGAATCCGATCCTTTGCATTGGAATTCTGCACACCTATGAGTCTTCCCTGTATTTTGAGCGCATTATAACTGATTGCCTGCTCCTGCATGTTATTGCTTCCATAGGTCACCGTTCCTACCGGTTCCTGGGTGTACAGCATCTTTCTTCCTCTGGTTGAGGATAAAAAGACCTCGCATTGTCCCTTGCAGTCCATGCGGCACTGCATACAGAGTCCGGATTCACAGGGAATCCCTCTGTTAACTGCTCTTGTAATTTCATTATTCTTCAGGCTCATATTTGTCTCCATTTCGCCGCTTCCTTGCTCCTAAAAAGCAAGGAAGCTTCTGTTTTCACTGTTGTGTAAAATATCTCGCAAAGATTTCAACATAAAGCGGGATAGATCTCAAAAATTCATCGACCGAAATGGATTCATTCGGCATATGAGCAATACTCATATCGCCCGGGGCGAAAATCACAGAAGGAATGCCTGCGTCAGTCAGAATAAACATATCAGTAGAGGCTTTCATTCCCTGCGTTTTAAAAGGATATCCATTTTCCTTCAGAGTCTTCTGGACTGCCTGAACAATATCCTCCGATTCTTCCGTCAACGCAGCCCCTTTCACATTCAGGCACTTATCCATCCTGTATTCTCCGATCCGCCCCTGCCTCTGCAGATTTTCCAGTATCGTTTCGATCTGTCGCTTTGCCTCCTCCAGGCTTTCCCCGGGTCCCAGTCTCCGGTCAAGCTGGACGCTTGCCAGATCCGGAATCACATTTACTTTTTTTCCACCGTTCACGACCGTAACCGCGACGGTAGGAGCTCCGGTAAGCGGATGGACAAAAGCGGCCAGCCTTTCGTTTAATTGTTCAATTTCCCGTATGAAATGTGCCGCAGCATATACCGCATTTTTCCCCAGATAAGGTTCACTGGAATGCGCCGTCTGTCCGATAAATGAATACTGCGGCCTGTATGCACCTCTATGGGCGATCACCGCCTCCAGTTTGCTCGGTTCACCGACAATCGCAGCATCGACTTTTCCTCCATGCTCCAACCAATATTTCGTTCCGATTCCGGAGGCTTCTTCCCCCATAACTCCGCAAAACTCGATTGAACCGTTCAGATCTGTTTTGTCTATTTCTTTAAAAATAAGGAGCGCAGTCAGCATTGCAATAAGGCCGCCCTTATCATCGGCAGCGCCTCTGGCGTAAAGCCGTCCATCTTTTATAACCGGCACAAACGGATCCGAATCCCACGGGATCTCTCCCGGAGCGACCACATCCATATGGGCATTGAGTAACAGTTTTTTCCCGCCTTTTCCAAAATCATATGTTCCGATTACATTGCTTCGACCGGCTTCCACCTCCTGAAGATGAGCCGGAATCCCGCTTTTTTCCATAATCTCTTTCAGATATCCGGCCAATGCATTTTCCCGCCCGGGTGGATTTGTTGTGTCAAAAGAAACTGCTTTTTCTAAATAAGAAATATATAAACCGCGGTTTTTATCAACCTGCTCTTTGGCAATCTCATAAAAAGATGATGCTTGCATCCGTTTTCACTCCCTGCTATACTTTCATTTTGCATGCAAAAACATTTATTGCCGGATCCGAATCGTGCTCTTTTCCAAATCTGTATCCTTATTTCCAGTTGCAGATATTATTATTGATCTAGAATCCAGCAAGTTTAAAATACGTATCATCAACAAGCGGCTCTACATCCAAATCTTCTGTCAGGATGTCATTCTCCAGGTCAAACTCAATGGTTGATTTCAAATCAGCTTTAATAACATCCACATCTAACGTCAAGCCAAAATCCATCGTATCATAATAGCTTGCCGCATCTTCAACTGTCGGAAGTGCTACCGCATCTGCAAAAATCTCCATAGCCTCTTCCCGATTTTCCAGCAGCCAGTCAATGGATTTCTTTGCAACTCTCAGTACACGTGCTGTTGTATTTGGATACTTCTCTGCAAACGCATTGTCTACAACGATAATATTATGGGATGTTTTATATTCTTCTGCATAATCTATGATTTCTGCAACATCCTTGACTTTTTCATAGTTTGCCAGGCTGACAACACCTGCATCAGCCTCTCCTGATAAAATAGCTGTAACAATATCTGCATTTGATAAATTGAAAATATCAACATCTTCCTCTGTCAGACCGTTTTCCTGCAAAGCGGTAAGAAATGCATTGTGTCTGTAACTTCCAATTGTAACTGCAACATTATGCCCCTTCAGATCCGCTACGCTTTCGATCCCCAGATCAGTCCGTGCAATAAACGGATATGAGTGATCATTTATGGCAAATTCTGCAATACAGGAAATATCAGCTCCGCTGGAAGAATAATTGATGAGCGGATCCAGTCCTCCGATACCAAACTGAACGCCTCCTGCCGCAACTGCCTCAAACACCTGCGGGCCGCCGCTGAACATCTGGATTTCCACAGAAATATTATCCTCATCGAACTCTTCTTCAAAAAATCCCTTTGCAGAAGCTATTTTCCAGATATACTGGTCTGTCTGATGATCACCGATTGAAATCACTAATTCACCATCGATTTCTGCCTCAGACGCAGCTTTCAGTGCATCTGTTTCTGTATCTGCTTCCGCACTGTCTTCTGTATCTTCCTGGGCAATATCTTCTTCTGCCTGCGTCTCGGTGCTGCTTTCAACTGTTTCCTCCGATTCCTGCGTATTCTCACTGCTCTTGTCAGATGAACCGCATCCTGCTAGCAATCCCACACCTGTGATTCCTGCTAAAACCAAAGCTAATAATTTTTTTCTCATTTTTTCTCCTCCTACTTTTTAATACAGATTCCGCTCGCAGGATTTTCTGCCTGCGGCAGTTGTTTTCGCGACAAATCTCCCCTACGCTGCAGTGCAAACCGCGCGGAGTGCCTTGTCCCATGGGACGCGCTTTTCCATCAGGCAAAAAGGCCACAAGTCACCATTCCTCCTCTCTTATTTCCGTAAGCGTGAGGATTGTAACTTGTGGCCTCCAGTTGTCTGGTCAGTCATCCCGTTTTTGATTTCATACTTTTCTTATATGTTTTATATGTTTATTGACTATATGAATATTACATCACATTTTCGGAAATGTCAACCTATTTCTTAAAAGAAAAAAATAAGCCCGCCAAAAGGCAGGCTTATTCGTTCTAAAATTAGATATTTAACAGATTGCTGAACTCTTTCAGGGCGCCGTCTGTCTCATGTGCAAGCACTCTCTTCGCCAATACTTTACCAAGCTGTACACCTTCCTGATCGAAACTATTTACATTCCATACAAATCCCTGGAACATAATCTTATTCTCGAAGTGTGCCAGAAGCGCTCCCAGGGCCTTCGGATCCAGCTGATCGCCAACAATAATGCTGGAAGGACGACCGCCCTCAAAGTTCTTATTGCGGTTTTCATCCGCTTTGCCGCACGCAAAAGCAACAATCTGGGCCACAACATTGGCACAGAGTTTCTGCTGGCTTGTACTGCCCTGAATCACAACATCGGTACCGATCTGGCTGTTCTTAAAGCCGACAAACTGAAGCGGTACAATATCGGTTCCCTGATGAAGCAGCTGGTAGAAAGAATGCTGTCCGTTTGTTCCGGGCTCGCCAAAGATAACCGGGCCGGTCGGATAATTTACCGGATCTCCGAAACGGTTTACGGATTTTCCGTTTGATTCCATATCAAGCTGCTGCAGATGAGCCGGGAAGCGACTCAGAGCCTGAGAGTACGGAAGAACAGTGGTAGCCGGATATCCCAGCACATTGCGCTCATAAACACCGATCAATGCATCCAGCATCTCCGGATTCTTTAATAAATCTTCATTTGTTGACAGCTTATCTTCTTCTGCTGCACCTTCCAGGAACTGCGCAAATACTTCCGGTCCGAATGCCAGTGATAATACAGCACCGCCCACTGCAGAAGTGGAAGAGAATCGCCCTCCAATATAGTCATCCATAAAGAAAGCAGCCAGGTAATCATCACTCTTTGCCAGAGGAGAAGTCTCACTGGTAACAGCGATCATGTGCTTGGAAGCGTCCAGACCGGCATTTTTCAGAGCATCTTTGACAAATGACTCATTTGTCAAAGTCTCAAGGGTTGTACCGGATTTGGAAACAAGGACAAAAATAGAATGAGCAACGTCAATAGAATTCAAGACACCTGCTGCATCATCCGGATCTACATTGCTGATGAATTTTGCTTCCATTTTAAACAGATTGTTTTTCTTAGCCCAGTTCTCAAGTGCTAAATACATGGCGCGAGGGCCAAGGTCACTGCCGCCGATACCGATCTGAACAACCGTTGTGAACTTCTCACCTGCAGCATTTGTAATCTCTCCAGCATGTACTTTATTCGCAAATTCTGCAATTTTTTCCTGCTGCTCTACATAAAAGGCGCGCTTGTCAACTCCGTCAGCCACAACTGCATCTCCCAGCTGTCCACGGGTCAGCTGATGAAGGACGAGACGTTTTTCTCCTGTATTGATCACTTCACCATTGTATAGAGCCTTAAATTTTTCTGTAAGCTGAGCTTCCTCTGCCAACTTGGCAAGGACTGCCAGCACGTTATCATCCACCTGTTTTGCCGCATAATTGTACGCTAGGCCTGCCGCCATCGGAATGCTGTAGTTTCTGACACGTTCTGCTCCATTCTCACCGGACATCACATCTGCAAGATTAACACGATCTGTTTTAGAGAGTTCCTCAAATGAGGCAAGTGTGTCTAAGTTGTTCCAGGTAACCATAATAGTTTCCTCCTTAATAAATAATTTGACCTGCAAAATCTCTTTGATTTTATTAATTATACTATTAATATTTCTTGAATTCAAGCCTGCGAGCGAGCCTTTGTCAGAATAGTTTCTGAGACCACTAATATATACTTATCCTACAACAAAACAATTACCGTCTTTTATTATTTGCTGCATTCATACCTTGAGAAATTTGTTTTTTTACCTCTGGCATCTTCATTGCCTCAGAGATAAGCGTATTCATCATATCACTACCCATCAAACTGCCGCTGTTTCTCTGCTTCCCGTTGTTCCCGGCTCACAGTTTAGATAGCATTGACAATACATTACATGGTGCGCCTCCCGGATTAGCTTCAAAAACAGAATATCCCTGACAGCTGGTTCCGTTTTCCGTGAAATCGATCAATAATTCTCCAAGTGCTGTGACATCATACTTTTTCATAAATAATCATCCTGGTCCTATGTCAAGATTTAGTACAAATTAAAATGAGAAGTTCTGCCTGCTAAGCAGCAGACAGTAACATACCCCTCTCATACAGCTTTTCATATTCGTCAGGTGATACATAGCCACAGTGGCTGTGGATTCTGACA
>JALENY010000036.1 GCA_022767285.1 Lachnospiraceae bacterium
AGTCATGATTTTTCATGCAAGCATGAAAATCATGACCTTGGGACCCTGGCATCAATAAATTTTTATATTTGGGCTTGCAATAATAAGCAAAGGTTATAACGATGAATAAGATATATATTTCACAAACAAAAGAATTAACAAATGATGAATTATTTCGGAGACTATATTATATAGTCTCCGAAGAAAGGCGAAAAAAAATAGATAAATTAGTTTTTAGAAAAGACAAAATTCTTTCATTGGCGGCAGGTATTTTATTGAAAAAGTCACTTTCAGATATAGGCATAAATGAGTTTTGTCTTGAATATGGAAAATACGGCAAACCCTATATAAAAAATAAGAATATATTTTTCAACTTGTCACATTCTGAGGATATGGTAATGTGTGCGGTGTCGGATATGGAAATCGGCTGTGATGTCGAAAAAATATCAGATATTGATATGGAGATTGCAAAAAGATTTTTTTGTGTTAACGAGTATGAAATGATAAAAAAGGAACAGTCGGATGAAAAAAAGAAGGATATGTTTTTCAGACTGTGGACGCTTAAAGAAAGTTTTTTAAAAGCAACGGGATATGGTATGTCATTATCAACAAATAGTTTTTGTATAAGTATAGAAAACAAAAAAATATCTGTTGCACATAATGTAAACGATAAAAAATACTATTTTACAGAATATGATTATAATGACGGATATAAATATGCGGTATGCGGTTTGTCGCCATATTTTGATGATAGTGTAGAGTTTGTAGGGTTTAGGGCAATATATGGATCAGAACATTAAAGAAGGGTAACTATTCAGCACTCTGTTTAGGGCGCATTGATTTTTGTGGTAAAACCATTATACCCAAAAAAGTCTGCCGACTGCAATTTAGAGCCTTTGCACCCGGCAAGAGCTGATCCATAGAAAATGAGATACTTAAACATCATTTTTAAACACACAGGCGGAGATTTCCTGAGGAAGATCCAGAGTGCGGTAACGTTCCAGCACCGCCCGAAGGGTGCTGATTCCCGGAGCAGATAGTTTACTGTCTGCAGGGGCGCAGAGCCTGTCAGCATCGCCGGAATCTCTCTTCAGATAAACCAATTTAAAATGACGATCCCACTCTCCGGTTTCATAGCGAAAGATTTTCACAGACCGATCCATGCATTCGTGCTTTACCAGCCTTTGAGACATAACAGCAAGGGCATTATTATAGATGACGGCATTCATGATGGTACGGGGACAGTTGGCCTCCCAGGCAGTCTGTATATGGATGTTATGGGAAGACAGATATTGCTCAAACAGTTTACGAGTACCGCTTCCTTTTTCACGTATGGCAAATTTTCTTCCTTCCAGTTCGGATGCGTAGACAATTTCTTTTTGATAGAATTCATGATTTTTACCGCACACCAGAACGAGAGAGTCTTCGACAATCGGTATACTGATCAGCTTGGGGGATTCAATAATTCCTTCCACAACCGCTACGTCCAGTTCACGTCTGAGCAATTTCTGCTCAATTTCAGCCGTATTGTTAACAAAAGAATAAATATCCATCTGAGGGTATTCCGCTTCCATGTCGGAGATTACCTTTGACATTAGACAGGTGCCTACGGTCAGGGAAGAACCGATGCGCAGCGGGATCCTTTCCTGAAAGCGCTGCATGGAAAGCTCAAGGTTGTCAAAATTGCCAACTGTCATAAGGGCAAGATTCAGCAATTGCTGTCCTTCTTCTGTGATAAACAGTTTTTTGTGCAGGCGCTCAAAAAGCTGTACACAGTAGTGATCTTCCAGGTCCCGGATGGCCTGGCTGACGGTGGGCTGTGTCAGGTAGAGCCGATTGGCAGCGGCACTCATGGAGCCGGTTTCTGCTACGGCAATGAATATTTTCAGATGTCGTATTGTCATAATCGTTTCCTCGCTATGTTTTGAACGGTTGACTATTCCCTATTTTAAATTAGCGATACTTATGTTTTTAAAGTGTCGATTTTCCCATATGTCGATATACCGATTTTGTAAAAAGGAATTGGTCGCTTTTCAGTCTTTTAATCTATAGGATTTATCAATAATATAAATTACATTTTACGATTTTTTTTTATGAATATCAAGTATTATAATATAAAAAGCAATTGATCTTGAGGTAATGAAAGGAGAAACAGATTTATGAAATATGTGATTCTCGGCGGCGTTGCTGCCGGCACAAAAGCGGCCGCAAAGCTGAAACGCTGTGACCGGAATGCAATTGTAAAAGTATATACTAAGGGGGAGGACATCTCTTATGCCGGTTGTGGACTTCCCTATTATATCGGCGGTGATATTCCGTCTCGTGAAGGTCTGATTGTTAATACCCCGAAACGGTATTCCGGGCTGACAGGAGTAGAGGTTTCTACGGGATGCGAGGCAAAAAAAATTGACAGCACCGCTAAAACCGTGTATCTGGAAAAAAATTCCGGAGAGGCTTTTACAGAAAATTATGACAAGCTGATTATTGCTACCGGTGCAGTTCCCTTTGTTCCAGCGGTGGAAGGTGTACAGCTTCCGGGCGTATTTTCTGTGCGTATCCCCGATGATGCGGTAGCAGTACGTGCTTATGTGGAAGAGAAGAAATGTCGTAAAGCAGTTGTCTGCGGAGCCGGATTTATCGGCCTGGAAGTGGCTGAAAACCTCATGGCCCAGGGACTGGAAGTGACTGTGATCGACGCAGCTTCCCAGATCATGCCAAATGCCTATGACGAAGAGATGGCAAACTATGCGAAAAAGCAGCTTAAGGCAGCGGGTATGCGTGTTCTGACCTCCACTGCGCTGAAAGGTATCGAGGGAATCGATAAAGCTGAGCGAGTAATTACGGAAAACGGAACTCTGGCTGCGGATCTCGTGATTATGGCCATTGGCGTCCGGCCGGCAACCGCTTTTCTGGCTGATACAGGTCTTGAGATGGTTAAGGGAACGATTTTAGTAGATGAACAGATGAAGACAAATCTGCCGGATATTTATGCTGTCGGCGATTGCGCTATGGTGAAAAATGTGCTGACCGGACAGCCACAGTGGTCTGCCATGGGATCTACAGCCAATCTGTCGGCCCGTGCTATGGCAAAATCTCTGAACGGTATCGGAAACGGCTACGGTGGATGCCTTGGAACCGGTGTAGTGCGTCTGCTTCCGAATCTCAATGGAGGCCGCACCGGTCTTACAGAAGAGCAGGCGAAAGCAGCAGGCTATGAGACAACTTCCGTAACATGTGTAGTGGATGATAAGGCTCATTACTATCCGGGTGCTTCCTCATTTATTGTTAAATTAATCGCCGAAACCGCTACCAGAAAACTGCTGGGCCTCCAGATCTTTGGGGCAGGAGCCGTAGATAAGATGACGGATATCGCTGTTGTGGGAATCACACAGGGAATGAAACTGGATGATTTTGATACCCTGGATTTTGCTTATGCGCCGCCATTTTCAACTGCGATTCATCCGTTCGTTACGGCATGTTATATACTGGAAAATAAAATTGACGGTCTCTTTACATCCATGAGCCCTGCCGAATATGCAGCCGGTGCTGCAAAAGGCTACACCGTACTGGATGTACAGCCGGCTCCGGCTATTCCAAATGCCCGTTGGATCGATCTTTCGACCGTTGACGGACCGATTGAAGGTCTGGAGAAAGATGCCCGTCTGCTTCTTGTGTGCGCAAAGGGCAAGAGAGGATACTTCTTACAGAACCGTCTGAAAGCTTATGGCTATACCAATACAAAAGTCCTGGAGGGAGGAGTTTTCTTTAATGAGGTAAAAGTGCCCAGAGACGGCAAAAAGCTTTCTGCAGAGGAAATCAAACGTGTTAAAGGACTGGGATGCCTGCAGGATAAGCGATACGATGATGTATTTAATGTACGCGTGATCACCCGGAACGGAAAACTGACTGCGGAAGAACAGATCAAGGTTGCTGAAGCAGCAGAAAAATTCGGATCAGGCGAAGTGACCATGACCACGCGTCTGACTCTGGAGATACAGGGTGTGCCGTATGATAATCTGGATGCGACGTTTGCTTTTCTGGAAGAAGCTGGTCTGGAAACCGGCGGTACGGGTTCAAAAGTTCGTCCGGTGGTTTCCTGTAAAGGTACAACCTGTCAGTATGGTCTGATCGATACTTTTGCACTCTCTGAAAAAATGCATGATCTGTACTATATCGGTTATCATGGCGTATCTTTGCCTCATAAGTTTAAGATCGCAGTGGGCGGCTGTCCGAATAACTGTGTAAAACCGGATCTGAATGACCTGGGTATCATCGGTCAGCGCATGCCTGAGATTGATCTGTCAAAATGTAAGGGATGCAAGAATTGTCAGGTTGTGAATAATTGTCCGATTAAAGTTGCAAATCTGGTTGACGGAAAGATTCAAATTAATCCGGAAGAGTGTAATCACTGCGGACGCTGTTTAGAAAAGTGCCCGTTTGGCGCCGTGAATGAATCCCTGACCGGTTATAAGGTTTATATCGGCGGACGCTGGGGTAAGAAGATCGCGGAAGGGCGAGCACTGGATAAGATTTTTACTTCGGAAGAAGAAGTTATCGATCTGGTTGAACGCACGATCCTCTTTTATCGTGACGAGGGTATCTCCGGAGAACGTTTTGCAGATACCATCGCAAGACTGGGATTTGATTATGTACAGGATAAACTGCTGAACAGCAAGATTGATAAGGAAAAGATCCTTGAGAAAACGGTTGTCGGCGGCGCCACCTGTTAATAATTGTAAAAACCAGACAGTTAATAAATAAAACATATAATGAATGCCCCCAATAAATGAAAGAAATCGCATTGCCCGGCATATAGTAGGTAAAGAAAATGATTCCATGAGGCCGGTTTGTGAAAAAAAGCAGGTTAATCCTAATACTGTGTGTGATTTCTTTATTCGGGGGCATTTTCTGTTTCAGAAGTATAAAAACAGCAACGATTCCGGCTCAGAATGCAGTCAGCGATATCCGGGAAAAAGAGTACATAAAATGGGTAGAATTTAATGTGACCTGTGAGGCCATGAAAAAAGCCTGTCAGTATGATCTGGATACATATGGTGAGAAGATACATCTGAACTGGGTGACTCTGCTGGCTTATCTCGGAGCAAAGTATGGGGGCGATTTTACCCGCTATAAAGAGAAGGACATGGAGGAAATAGCGGAACTTCTGCAAAATGGGGATAAGACGGAGGAAAAACTCGCACAGGAGATGAAGTATTACAGTTATTATCGGGAAGCCTACGGTGCTGTTCTTGATGGTATGGTGGGTGAATACGAGATGGAGTATCCGATCGCTGCGGATTCAGGAGAAATGGAAGAAGATACCGCACAGAATGAAGAAGCTTCAGAAAAAAATGTGGATGAGGCAGCGGAAAAAGGAGCGAACCAGAATATTGATGCTGCGGCAGGAGCAGATCCGGAAACGAGCACAGTAGAGTCTGATGGAGTGAATTCGGGAGTTGTCAGTACAGAATGGAAAAAAGTGTATGGCCTGAAAGCGTATCACCCCATTGCGAAGGGATTTCCCTACTCCGATTATGACGATTTCGGTGTGTCACGATCTTATGGATACCGAAGAAATCACCTGGGACATGATATGATGGGGCAGGTAGGGACTCCGGTGATCGCAGTAGAATCCGGCTATGTGGCGGAACTTGGCTGGAATCAGTACGGCGGCTGGCGTATAGGCATCAACAGTTTTGACGGAAAACGCTATTATTATTATGCACACCTCAGACAGAACCGCCCTTATGCGGAAGGCCTGAATAAAGGTGACATCGTGCAGGCCGGGGATGTGATCGGCTATATGGGACGAACCGGTTACAGTACTCAGGAAAATGTCAACAACATTGACGAATATCATCTGCATTTCGGGCTGCAGCTCATATTTGATGAGTCTCAACGGGAAGGAAACAATCAGATTTGGGTCAACGGGTATGAACTGGTGAAGTTTTTGTATCAGCATCAGTCGGAGGTACAGCGCAACGACGAGACAAAAGAGTGGACCCGGATATACCGGATCCAGGATCCGACTGCCAAAGCTGGAGAAGAACAGATTGGAAAACAGTTATAAGTATTTGTAAAAATCTGTTATTTACGTGTTTGCCTGAATTTTGATGTTTCTTCTGCACTGCTGAGAATAAGAACCGCAATTTCAGGTCAGTTTGCGGTTCTCAGCGTGGCGGTCTTCAACAACAACCGCACCCAATGCGACAGCATCCACCCCTACGTGGCAGGCAATGCTGCAGGAAAGCGGCGTATAGTAAACCTTGCTCTGGGGGAAACAGCTCTGGACCGACTGACGCCAGTGTTCTGCATCCTCCGGCTGTCTGAAAGTTCCTGCAGTGGCGATCTGCAGCTGATTTGGAGGTATTTGGGAAAAGCGGTTTGCAATATCTGCTTTCAAAGCTTCGACCATTTTGCGCTCGCTTTGCCTGATGCCCCTTGCTTTTGCAAAGAGGTCCAGTTTTTCGCCCTGAATGGAAAGTACCGGTTTTATATTCAAAATATTCGCAATGGCAGCAGCAGAAGCGGTAATACGTCCGCTTTTTTTCAGGTATTTCAGAGAATTTACGCTGATGTAGATGGTTGCCTGATAAGCAGAAGCTTCCAGATGTTCCTTTATATCATGGCCATCAATGCCTTGATCGGCCAGATATTTTGCGTCAAAAACAGCTTCCATTAATGTGGCTGAAATTCGATGATTGTCAACTACCCATACTTTTGAATCATAATCCCTGGCAAGCCAGGCTGCATTGTGGCAGGAGCCGCTGAGACCGCTGGACATGGGAATGTATACGATCTCATCGTATCCGCTGCCAAGAACCGTATCCCACAGAGTCAGAACATCTCCAGGCGATGGCTGTGATGAGGACACCTCCTGATCGTTCAGCAGAGCGTCGTACAACGCTTCCTTAGTGATATCCAGACCTTCAACATAACATTTTCCCTCTATAATGAAAGGCATGGGAAGAACGTAAATGCCAAGCTTTTTGCCCTCTTCCACTGTAATTCCGCTGTTTGTATCCGTTAATATCGCTGTTTTCATAGTTTACCTCATTATTGACAAAATAGTAAATTGTGTTAAAATAATGTGAGACAACTGTACCATATTTAAACCAATTCAACAAGCGTTTTATGTGATACAAAAATAATGATTTTGTAACAGTATTCTACATTCAGGAGGATGGAGTGGATACACGTAAAAAAGAAAACATGCGTGTGAAAACCAGCATCACGAAGGCGTTGTTTCAATTAATGCATAAGAAGAGCTTCTCGGATATTACGATCACGGAACTGATCCGGACTGCCGGTGTTGCGAGGGTGTCGTTTTATCGGAATTATGATTCAAAGGAAGATGTGCTGATCAAATTGATTGAAGGCGTTTTGGATGATTTTCGGAGCACGATCGACAGCAATGAGACCAATTATTATACCTATGAAAATGTGAGAAGAAGTTTTGAGTATTTTAAAGAATATGGCGATTTTGTGCTGGATCTCTATCAGTTTGGCTATGGCTCTATTTTGCTTGAGATGCTGAATCGATTTCATGAGGAAATTGCGGGGACCATGCCGAACAATTCTATCGAAAAATACAAATTGTACATATACATGGGGGCTTTATTTAATACTGCTATTATGTGGCTTCAAAACGGGACAAAAGAAAGTGTGGAAGACATTTCTGATATGTTTTGTAATGCCCGTGGAATCCGAAAATATTTTTTGAAAGAAGAAAAATAAGCAATCAAAAATTCTTATATTACTCCGAAGGGAGTAATATATTTTTAAAATGAGTTAGCACTCAAATGGAAAGAACGCTGATAAAAACAAGAACACATGAAGTCAATAATGCTAAACTTAATACGCTAAAAGCAGGAGCAATGACGGACCTAAGATTAATACGAACCTAAGAGCAATACCTTACTCAAAAGCACGACAAAATATAAAAAACTACCAAAACAAATCAAACAAAAAAGAAAGGGAAAGATACAAAATGACTGATAATCAGCAAATATTGGAAAAAAATGAAATCGGTGTACTTTCAAATGAACTGACCTACCGACATTATCTCATGAACAAAGGAAAAGTAAGAGAGCTCTTTCGGAAAATGTCCATGCCGGAGTATCTGGCCCTGCACATCATTGCCGTTGAGAGCAAAGCCTCCGGAGTCTATTCTGGCCGGACTTATCTAAAAGATCTGTCCGAGAAAATGGAACTGACCATCCGCCAGACATCAAAAATGATCGGAGACCTGAGAGACCGGGGACTGATTCTATGGGCCCATGACGGGGACGGAAGCGAGGGAACTTATGTTACAATTACGGAAACGGGAGAAAACCTGCTTAGTGAACAGGAAACCCTTTTGAAAGAGTATTACGGAAAGGTGATCAGCAAATTCGGAAAACAAAATCTGATCGAACTGCTTCGGTTGATGAAACAGCTGGAGACTGTCATGAGCAGTGAGCTTGAAGAGATGGAGGAGGTGCAGATGAATGACGGGATCGATGAGTAACTATATGAAAGAAAAAGAGGAAATCTGCCGTAATAATGATCATATTGATAAACGTCTGTACGAAGAGTACGGAGTCAACCGTGGACTCCGCGATGAAAACGGAAACGGTGTTCTCACCGGGCTGACGAAAATATCAAAGATTGTCTCCAGCCGGATTGTGGGTGGAAAAAAAGTGTCCTGCGATGGAGAATTGTGGTACAGAGGCTACCGTGTGGAGCAGCTGATTGACGATCTGGGAACGGATGAGATGGGTTTTGAAAAAGTCGCCTATCTGCTGCTGATGGGAGAAATGCCGACTCCAAAGGAAGAAGCACAGTTCCGGAGAATAATCGGAAAATGCCGCACCCTTCCCACAAATTTCACCAGAGATGTGATTATGAAAGCCCCCTCTGAGGATATCATGAACTCCATGACGCGAAGTATCCTTACGCTTGCTTCCTATGATAAAAATGCAAAGGACATCAGCGTTAGCAATTCCCTGCGCCAGTGTATTCAGCTGATCAGTGAGTTCCCTCTGCTGGCGGTTTACGGATATAATGCATACAATCATTATGAAAAGAACAAGAGTATGTTTATACATAATCCTGATCCGAAGCTTTCCACCGCAGAGAATCTGCTCATGATGATGCGGCCGGATAAAGAGTATTCTACGGTGGAGGCAAAAGTTCTGGATACGGCACTGATTCTTCATATGGAGCACGGCGGAGGAAACAATTCCACTTTTACCACAAGAGTGGTGACTTCTTCCGGTTCCGATACTTATTCGACCATGGCAGCGGCCATGTGTTCTCTGAAAGGGCCCAAACACGGCGGTGCCAACATTAAAGTTATGGAGATGATGGAGAACATCCGGGAACATGTAACAGATTATTCTGATAAAGAGCAAGTAGCAGCATATCTGAGCAAAATCATTGATAAACAGGCCTTCGACGGAAAGGGTCTGGTTTATGGTATGGGCCATGCGGTATATTCTCTGTCTGATCCGAGAGAACGGGTTTTTAAATCTTATGTGGAAAAATTGGCAAAAGAAAAAGGGAGAGAGGAGGATCTGCTTCTCTATGAAAATGTGGAGGAGCTTGCTCCGAAGCTGATTGCTGAAAAACGCCACATATTCAAGGGAGTAAGTCCGAATGTGGACTTTTACAGTGGATTTGTCTATGACATGCTGGGAATCCCACAGGAATTGTATACAGCTATTTTTGCGATTGCCAGAATCGTGGGCTGGAGCGCTCACCGTATTGAGGAACTGATCTGTACGGATAAAATCATACGTCCGGCTTATAAGAGCGTGATGGAAGAAAAAGTATGATTGCTGTATTGGTCCGGATGACAATTGAAAGAGTGATGCAAATGCGAAACAGAGGATGCTTGAAAATGCGCTGAGTAAGCCTATTTTCAAGCATCCTCTGTTTCGCGTATATTAAATAGAATAATTCGCTATAATACAAAAGCGCTTTGTGAAAATAATTTGTATGTATCTCAGACTTTCAAAAAGTTTAAAGATCCTGCCGGATTCCCGGTACCTTTTTCCAATAGTGAGATCAACCCCAATATCGTGTCTTCTACCTCTTTTTCTGTGGTTGGAACCAGCGTATTATCCAGTTTTACCGTAAGTACGATCAGTACGATTTCTGCCAGCGCTGCCGGATAGTCAAAATGAATGGAGCCGGATTCAATGCCCTGCCGGATGATTTCTGTCAGAACTGGTTTTAGCTCTGTGATCAGATAATGAAGAAACTTCTGATGGAGAAAAGCCTGTTCCTTATCATCTTTATGGAAGCAGATGTGAGTGATATCAGGGAGCATCTTGCTTTTCAGTTTAACATCATAGGCGAGGCGGGAGGAATATTTTACATCGAAGTGAAGGATGGAAAACTTCAGGTGGAACCGTATGAGTACTATGACAGAGACGCGATGTTCACTTGTACCGCAGATACTTTAAGAAAGCTTGAATCAGGAAAACTTGATCCGGTTCTTGCAGTGACACTACAGAAGCTGAAAGTAGAAGGAAATATTCAGAAAGCACTGAGATTTAAAGAATTAATTGACAGTTATCGATAGGATAGATGCAGGACAGCCATGCTGTCCTCACAGAACCAATGCCGAAAAGGCAGCTGTATCAGAACAAGGAAACGGAGGAAATATGAAGAAAGCAGTAAAGGGACTTCTGCTGTCAATGGGAACCGCTGTGGCGGCAAGTGCAGGAGGAACCGCATATTTTTACCGAAGAACGATGAAAAGATATCATGCAAAAATGGAACGGACTATGAAAATGTCCGGAACAGACTGGAATCAGTACATGTCATTGCTCAAGGAGAGAAAGGAATATATGCTTGCGCAGCCTCACGAAGATGTTTACATTACGTCAGATGACGGACTGAAGCTGCATGGAGTATATTTTCAGGGGGATGGCAAGTCAGATAAAGCGGTCATCTGTTTTCACGGATATACCAGTCAGTGCATGAGCGATTTTACTGGATTATCGGATTATTATTTAAAACATGGTTATCGAATGCTTCTGGTCGATGCGCGGGCCCACGGAGAAAGCGAAGGTGTCTATGTGGGATTCGGCTGTCCGGACCGGAAGGATGCGTTGGGTTGGATCCGATGGCTGATTCAGAACTGCGGAGAGCAGATGCAGATTCTGCTTCATGGGATATCCATGGGAGGAGCAACGGTGCTGATGGCAAGCGGCCTTGAACTTCCGAAGCAGGTGAAAGGCATCATATCCGATTGTGGATTTACTTCCCCGAAATATGTATTTACCCATGTATTGCATACCATGTATCATCTGCCGGCGTTTCCGATGATCCAGATATCGGACAAAATTAACAAAAGAAAAGCCGGATATGGTCTGGATGAGTGCAATGCAGCCCGGGAAGTACAGAAAGCAAAAGTCCCGATTTTGCTGATCCATGGTGAAGCGGATCATTTTGTACCCTGCAGGATGTGTGAAGAAATTTATGATAATTGCGCATCGGAAAAGATGAAACTGATCGTAAGCGGAGCTGCTCATGCAGAAAGTTACTACAAAGACATGACACGCTATGAACAGGCATTGGATGATTTTACAGGAGGTATCATAAAATGATGAGTGAATGGAAAGGACAACCGGTATATCCGTTAACGGCAGCCCAGAAATTTCATTTATTTTACCAGAATTTTTGCCCCAAAAAGGAAGTATTGAATATTGGAACCAGTCTGACAATCGGAACGGACATCGACTGGAAAGTTTTGAAACAGTCGGTGTATAAAGCATACGAACGCTGCGAATCCATGCGTCTTCGTTTTGTGAAAGATGAAGATGGAACCTGGTACCAGTATGTTACTGAAAAAGAAGAAAGAGACATCGAATTTGTGGATTTCTCTGGTAAAACAATGAAAGAAGCAGAAACTGAGATGACAAGATGGACGCAGGTGCCATTTGAACGTCAGGATAGTCCGATGAATCGTATTGTTATGATTAAAATGCCGGACGGTTACAACGGATTATATGTACTGCTTGATCATATGACAGCAGATGCTCAGTCATTGATCTGTTTCCTGAAAGATGTGATCGAACTATACTGCAATGTGAAATTTGAAGGGGTTGCCTATCCGAAGGAAATGGCGTCTTATATTGAGCAGCTGAAGAAAGATCTTGCTTACGAGGCGGGAAGCAAGGCAAAAGAGCGGGATGAGAAATTTTTCCGTGATCTGATCGATCACAGTCCGGAACCGATCTATAACGGAATCCGCGGTTCACAGCAGTTGGAAGAAGAAAGACGCAAAAGCGGCGATCCAAATGCAAGGGCGGCTGTAAATGTGTCTGATTCTGTGGATTCAGCATTGGACATCAAAAAGAAACCGGCGATGAAACCAGTCTGTCTTTTCGGCAGTTGCTTCGGGAAAATGAAGGAAGTTATGAGTTTACACCGGATCCGGAACAGCTTTGCACGATCATGTTTACTTCCGGAACGACCGGAAAAAGCAAAGGTGTTATGCTGACACATCGGAATCTTGCGGAAAATGCCACATGTCTGGATATGAAGATCCCGGAGAGAACCGTGATTTTATCTGTACTTCCGATTCATCACGCATACTGCCTGAGTATGGATATTTTGAAGGGAATGTCTCTTGGCAGCATTATCTGTATAAATGATTCGCTGATGCGAATAGCAAAGAATATCAAGTTATTCAAACCTGGTATCATTCTTATGGTACCGATGATGATTGAAGCAATGGCGAGAAAGCTGGAAGAGTCTTCGATCCTGCCGCCGAAAATCATCAAGAAAGCAGTATTCGGAGAACAGTTCCATACCATTTGCAGCGGAGGCGCATATCTGAATCCGGAATACCTGGATCTTTTTGAGAAATACAGAATCACGATTCTGCAGGGATACGGAATGACCGAGTGTGCACCAGTCATCAGTACTACGGTCAGTTGGAATATGAAAAAGGGCTCTGTGGGACAGCTTCTGCCGAACTGTGAGGCAAAAGCTGTGGACGGTGAACTGTGGGTTCGCGGCAGCAGTGTGATGATGGGATACTATAAAATGCCGAAAGAAACTGCAGAGACACTTGAGGATGGATGGCTGAAGACCGGCGATCTGGGATATATGGATGAAGAGAACTTTGTTTACCTGACAGGAAGAAAGAAAAACCTGATCATCACGAAAAACGGCGAGAATGTGTCTCCGGAAGAGCTGGAAAATAAAATCGGTGAAAATCGTCTGGTTCAGGAAATACTGGTACGGGAAAATGATGGGTTGATTGAGGCGGAGATCTTTCCGGACTATGAATACGCAAAGCAGAAAAAAGTCAAAGCAATCGGTGATGCTTTGCAGGAAGTGATTGACAATTATAATATGACTGTGCCGGCGTATAAGAAAGTATACCGTCTGAAAATACGGGAGACAGAATTCGAAAAGACAACATCAAGGAAAATTAAAAGATATTGAGCTTTACCTAATTCACAAAATCGCGATTAAAAGGTGAAAATGCTATACGATTTGAAAGTCTTTTGTGCTATAATAAGTGCGTTAAAAATACGAAGAATGCAAAACATAATATTAAATAAATATTTGCAGGTGTATTTTACATACGAATGATATATTTACACGAAAGAAGGTCAAAATTCATGAATCAGGCAATTACTACGGAAAACCTGAATGTATTTCATGAGCATTTCCGCTCAGAAAAACTTTATACGGCAGCTATGCACGCCGTTACCGCAAATGGACTCCATGCTGCATCACAAAATGCAGAAGCAAAGCGCAGCACGCGCCACACCTTTTCTGTCAGTCTGGATCAGGGAGATATCACCGATCAAAAGCAGAGCGGACGCTGCTGGATGTTCGCTGCTCTGAATATGTTTCGTTTTGCGGTTATGAAAAAACTCAATTTAAAGTCTTTCGAGCTTTCTCAGAATTATACGCTGTTTTATGACAAGCTGGAGAAGGCAAATTATTTTTTGGAAAGTATTCTGGAAACACTTGAGGAGCCGACAAATGGCAGGCTGCTCTCGTTTCTGCTTGGTGCACCGCTCAACGATGGCGGACAGTGGGATATGCTCTGCAACCTGGTTCGAAAATACGGCCTTGTTCCGAAGGATGCCATGCCGGAAACAGCGGTGTCTTCCAGTACCCGTGAGATGAATGCATGCCTGACCAGAAAGCTGCGCGAGGATGCCTGCATTCTCAGAAAAGCTTATGCACAGGGCATTGAAAAAGAAGAGCTTGCAGCCAGAAAAGAATCCATGCTGGATGAGGTTTACCGCATTCTCTGCATTTGTCTCGGAGAACCGCCAAAGACGTTTGATTTTGAAGTATGGGATGAAGATAAGAATTTTCATCGGGACTGCCGGCTGACACCACAGGAATTTTATCAGAAATACATCGGCATTAATCTGGATGACTATGTCAGCCTGATCAATGCACCGACTGCCGATAAACCTTATCACAAAAGTTACAGTGTCAAATTCCTGGGCAATGTAAAAGAAGGCCATCCGGTACGTTATCTCAATCTGGAAATCGATGAGCTGAAAAAAGCTGCCATCGCCCAGATGCAGGACGGATCCCCGGTGTGGTTTGGATGTGATGTGGGAAAATGCTCATCTAGAGACGATGGAATTCTTGATCCCGATGTCTGCCGTACCGAAGACCTGCTCAATATCGAATACGGCATGAGTAAGGCAGATCGTCTTGATTACGGAGAGAGCCTGATGACTCATGCAATGGTATTTCAGGGCGTGAATCTTGACAAGTCCGGCAAGCCTACCCGCTGGCGTGTGGAAAACAGCTGGGGCGATGCTCCCGGTCTGAAAGGCTATTATGTGATGAGCGATGCCTGGTTTGATGAGTACATGTATCAGGTCGTTGTACATAAAAAGTATCTGCCGGAAGTATTTTTGAAGGAATACGAGTCTGAGCCGATTCTGCTTGAACCGTGGGATCCAATGGGTTCTCTGGCGCTGTGATCTGAAATTAAATGATAAAAGTGTGTAAATGAAAAGCTGTGCCTTAGCCCTTACCGAGGGCTCAGGCACAGCTTTTTCCATCTTCCGCTGAGATATCGGATAATAAATAGTGTAAGTCGGAATAACCAGTCAATGATCATGGCAATCCAGACTCCCACAGCTCCCGTACCCATTCGCACACCAATCAGATAGCTGAATCCAATTCGAAAAGCAAACATGGAAAAAATGGAAACGACCATGGTAAAGCGAACGTCATTACAGGCACGGAGCATGTTCGGCAGTACAAAAGCAACGGGCCACAGGATCATGGCACTGCCATCGTGGATCATGACCAGAAGCCAGGCCAACCGGGTGGTCTCCTGGCTTAGACCGTAAAGGTTCAGAATCGGGTTCAAACTCAATAAAATCCAGCTGTTCAGCGCAATCGTGGATATGTAGGTAATGAGCAGCAGTTTTTTCGTATAATACCGAATCTGATTTTCATCATTTGCGCCTACACAGCGTCCGATGACAGTGATCATGGCCAGATTCATGGCCTGGCCGATGATGCAGCCCATGGCATCCAGATTGTTGGCAACTCCGTTTGCAGCAATCTGAACCGTTCCGAAACCGGAGATTATGCTGACAACAAGGACGCGTCCCAATTGAAAGATACCATTCTCGATGCCGCTCGGAATGCCGATATACAGAATATTTTTTATCATACTCCAGTCAAGAGAGAAGGGCTGCCGGTCAAAGTGAACCAGATACCTGGGATTGCGCAGGAAAATGTACAAAAGAATGCCGGCAACTGCTCTTGAGACGAGAGACGGAACAGCAACACCGGCAACGCCCATATGAAGCACAAAAATACAAAGGGCATTACCGCAGATGTTAATGGCATTCATGAGTATTGATACTTTCAGAGTGATCTGAGAATTACCCATGGAACGAAAAAGTGCGGCGCAGGCATTATAAACAGCCAGAAACGGAAAGGAAATAGCGGAAATCGTCAGATAGATTAATGCATTTTCCATAACATCCGTTTCAATGCTTCCGAAAAACAGACGCAGGAGAGGTCCTCTGGCCAATATGGCAAGAACAGAGAGCAGAAGGCTGGCAATGATGACCGTGTATAGAAGCTGTTTCGCAGAGAGCCGCGCTTTTTCAGGCTTTTTTGCACCAATAAACTGGGAAGTGACAACAGCGCCGCCGGTTGCCAATGCAGCCAGTACGCTGAAAATCAGCATATTTACCATATCTACCAGAGAAACACCGGACACGGCTGCTTCACCGACGGAAGAAATCATCATGGTGTCTGCCATACCTACGGTAATGGCGAGTGCCTGCTCGAAAATGAGAGGTACGATCAATTTCCTCAAATCTTTATTCGAAAAAAGGTAATTCATAATAATCTCCATTCCACCGCTTCACATCGGCATTCATAACAAGGATTCGATTTTGTGAAACAGATTCATCCGATTCCCGTGATCAGTTCCACCAGAAATACACTGACACAGGCAAGCATAGAGACTGTGATCAGACTCTTCCTGTGATAGGCCAGAATCAGAGCCACTCCAAATCCCACCAGAGCGGACCAGATGTTGGCCGTGGCAGTCAGGATGGCCGGAAAGGTCATAACGGCCAGGGTTACGTATGGTACATAATATAGGAAAGATTTGATAAAAGGACTTTTGATTTCCTTCCGGATCAAAGTCAGCGGCAGGAGTCGGATCAGGTATGTAACGCCTGCCATGACCAGTATGTAAATATAGATATTATGATTCATTGGAATCCTCCTTGTCTTTCACCGGGAAAAAGTATGCGGCAGCACCGGCAATCAAAATGGTCAGAATGATAATCCGAAAACCGGAAGAAATACGGCTCAGCAAAGGCGCATACTGGAATATCAGGCTGCAGACCATGGAGATGATCACAATTCCCGCTATGATTTTGTTAACCCTTGCGGGCGGAACAATGACGGCGATAAACATACCATAAAGGGCCACGCTCAAAGCACTGATGGCTCTTGCCGGCAGAACGTTTCCGGACACGATTCCAAGGAATGTACCAAATACCCAGCCAAAAGCGGACACCAGGATACAACCGTAGGAATACCAGGGACTGAGCTTCCCGCTTCGACCGATGGATACGCCGAATATTTCATCCGTTACACCGTAAGAGATAAAAAAACGGTGGAAAAAGGGGCTTTTGGTATCCAGTTTCTGGGAAAGGGCACAGGACATCAGGCAGTATCGCAGGTTGATGATAAACTGTGTGAAAGCCATCTCCACATAAGAAGCGGCTGAGGCAATCAGCGACAGTCCGGCAAACTGCCCGGCACTGGTCAGGTTGCTGGCAGAAATAAGAACTGCCTGCCAGGTTGATATACCAGCATTTTTACACATGATTCCGAAGGTAAAAGAAACCGCAATGTATCCAAGGCAGATGGGGATTCCGTCTCGTATACCCGCGGCAAAATTCATACGTCTGTCCATATCAAAATTTCACACTTTCATAGTTGTTTTTTAGCAGATTATGCCTAAAAAATTGTACTATACAGATGCGGATTATGTCAAGGAGCTTTACATTTCTGTATATTGTATGCTCAGTTTATAAAAATCCGAGCGGACTTTATGAAAATCGGATGTCTGCAGGAATGATTTTTGGACGTTTTTTATGTATTTTTTGCGAGAACGCTTCTGCAAAATCTTTATACAATCTTAATACCAAAAGTAATTTATTTATGCTCCCTTAATACTTCTTATGAAATAATTAGGACATAACAAAAGAAAAGGATAGGGTGTTTAAAATGATGCTTCCAAAACGAAAAAAGCATCTCAGCTCGTTCCAGATCATTATTTTTGGGTTTGTGGCAGTAATACTTGCCGGAAGCCTCTTTTTGATGCTGCCGGCTGCAACAATAGACGGAAAATCAGCTTCCTTCGCAGATTCCGTATTTACAGCAACTTCGGCTGTCTGTGTGACGGGTCTTGTGGTGCAGGATACAGCAACCTACTGGTCTTTCTTTGGTCAGTTCATTATTTTGCTTCTGATTCAGGTCGGAGGAATGGGCGTTATCACCGTAGCGGTACTGCTTACGATAGTGTCAGGGAGAAAAATCGGGCTGATGCAGAGAAGCACTTTGCAGGAGGCCATTGCAGCTCCTCATCTGGGCGGTATTGTCCGGCTGACCTGGTTTATCATGAGAGGAACGTTCCTGATTGAGAGCATTGGAGCTATTGTCATGGCCCCGGTTTTTGTAAAAGATTATGGCCCAAAAGGAATCTGGTATGCAATATTTCATTCCATATCAGCTTTTTGTAATGCAGGTTTTGATCTGATGGGGGTGAATCAGCAATTCTCATCCCTGACGAAATATGTAACGCATCCGGTTATCAATATTACTGTGATGCTGCTGATCATCATTGGCGGAATCGGTTTCCTGACCTGGGAAGACATTGTAATTAAGAGAAAACAGTTTGGAAAATACCGGATGCAGAGTAAAGTGATCCTGACAGTTACGGCTTTTTTGATCCTGATTCCAACCGTTTATTTCTACTTTTGTGAATTCGCAAATTTACCCGCGGCAGAGCGTTTCTGGAGTTCTCTTTTCCAATCTGTGACACCGAGAACGGCAGGCTTTAATACGGCAGATCTGACGACGCTTACAGAAACGGGAGCTGCGATTGTGATCATACTTATGTTGATTGGAGGTTCACCCGGATCCACGGCAGGCGGTATGAAAACAACGACGATAGCTGTGCTTTTCGCTTCCGCAAGGGCAGTTTTTAAGAGTCGTGAGGATACCTGTATGTATGGAAGGCGTATTGCGCCCAGAGTGATCAGCACCGCTGCCTGTATTTTGCTGATGTATCTGATCCTGTTTTTGGGCGGCGGTCTGGTAATCAGCAGGATTGAAGCGCTGCCTCTTTTAGATTGCCTGTTTGAGACGGCTTCAGCCATCGGCACTGTGGGCCTTACCATGGGCATTACCCCGGATCTGTCTATGGCGTCAAGAACGATTTTGATTTTTTTGATGTTTATAGGCCGCGTGGGGGGACTGACATTGATTTTTGCTACAATTTCCGGAACGAAACTTCAGGTATCAAGGTTTCCGCAGGAAAAAATAACGGTTGGATAAAAGGAGAAATGCGATGAAGCAGATATTATTGATCGGCCTTGGCCGTTTCGGAAAGCATGTTGCTTTGAAATTAAATGAACTTGGCCACCAGGTTATGGCGGTTGACAAACAGGAACAGAGGGTTGATGTGATTCTGCCTTATGTGACTAATGCGCAGATTGGAGACAGCACAGATGAGGAATTTCTGTCTTCCCTTGGTGTCCGGAATTTTGATGTATGTATTGTGGCAATCGGGGATGATTTTCAGAGTTCCCTGGAGACTACGTCCATGTTAAAAGAGATGGGTGCAAAACTGGTTGTTGCCAGAGCGGCAAGAGACCGTCATGCCCGTTTCCTTTTAAAAAACGGTGCGGATGAAATTGTTTATCCGGAGAAACAGCTGGCATGCTGGACTGCCATTCGATACAGTTCTGACCATATTTTCGACTATATTGCCATTGATGGTGATTATGCGATTTTTGAAGTATCGATCCCGAAATCATGGGACAAAAGAACCGTTGGTGAACTGGATGTGCGTCGAGTACATAATATTAATATCATGGCAATCAAACATAACGGAATAGTGAACCCGGATGTTACGCCGGATACAGTGATCTCTGCACAGGATACAATGCTGGTGCTCGGAAAAAACAAAGATATTCAGAAATGCTTTCATATCTGACTGTGATGGCAGGAGGGATACGATGGGAGAAGTGATTTTGCTGGCGGCTTTTGTTGTGGTTGGAATTCTGGGCTATTTTGTCATGAAAAAAATAGATTGGTTTCTGGAACAGAATTATCCGGAAGTTGAAAAAAGAAAACTTGATGAGAAAGATATCATACCGTGAGCAGCTGCTTGCGGTATGCGTGTCTTTAAGATCTTTTTCGCTGGAGGTTCCGCTTGGATTGTGTTATACTGTACAGGAACAGAATCAGCTGAAGAAGTATTTGGCGGAAAGTTTGAAATCTGTCAAAGCAAAGAGGAAATGAAAGATGTTTAACAGCAATCAGAAGCTGCCATCTTATGACGGGGCAGGAAGCGGTCAGGAAAAACAGAATGGGATTTTGCAGGAACACTCTTTCCAGTGGAGCGATGTCCTTAAAAGTATTCTTGTGCTGTTTCTGGCAAGCTGCATCGGCCTTCTGTTTCAATGGCTTGGTTTTACGGAAGCAAATATTGTTACCATCTATATTCTCAGTGTCCTGATTATTGCAGTTATTACAACAAAACGTTCCTACAGCCTGATCTCAACAGTGGCCAGCGTAGGGATTTTTAATTTCCTTTTCACAGAACCGAAATATACCCTTCTTGCGTACGATAAGGGATATTTTATCACTTTTTTTGTTATGTTTTCTTCTGCCTTGATTACCGGAACGCTGGCGGCCAAGCTGAAGAACCATGCCAGAGAGTCCGCTAGGGTGGCTTATCGGACGAAAATCCTGCTGGATACGGCCCAGATGCTGGAAAAAGAAAAAGACAGCGGTGAAATCGCGCAGGCAACAGCAGGTCAGCTGGTGAAACTGCTGGGAAGAGATGTGATCTTTTATTTGTCTTACGGCGGTCAGCTGAAGGAACCCTATGTTTTAACGGTACTTCCCGATGGGGACAAAGATATATATCTCAGAGCATCTGAGAAAAATGCAGCTGTATGGGTCATGAAAAACAATAAACCGGCAGGTGCTGCCACTGAATATTTTTCAGATGCCAAATGTCTGTATCTTTCTTTAAGTGTCAGTGACAATGTTTACGGTGTTGTGGGAATTGCCGTTCGGGAGCAGTCCATGGATACCTTTGAGAACAGCATTCTCCTCTCTATTCTTGGAGAATGTGCGCTCGCTCTGGAGAACAATAAAAATGCCAGAGAGAAGGAGGAGGCAGCTGTTCTTGCAAAAAACGAGCAGCTTCGGGCGAATCTTCTACGTTCCATTTCTCATGATCTGAGGACTCCTCTGACTTCCATCTCCGGAAATGCCAGTAACCTGCTGTCAAACGGTGCCTGTTTTGATGAAGAGACAAAGCGTCAGCTTTATTCAGATATCTATGATGATTCCATGTGGCTGATCAATCTGGTGGAGAATCTGTTGGCAGTAACCAGAATCGAGGACGGGACCATGAATCTTCGGCTGACGGCAGAACTGATGGATGAGATCGTGGCGGAATCCCTGCGCCATGTGAACCGGATCAGCAGCAGACACGAGATCTGTGTGGAAAATATGGAGGATCTGCTTTTAGTGAAAGCGGATGCGAGACTTATCATACAGGTTATTATCAACATGATTGACAATGCTGTAAAATATACACCCGAAGGCTCCCATATCTGCATTCATACGGAGAAGACCGGAGATTTTGCTGCTGTTCGGATCTCGGATGATGGACCGGGAGTTTCCGATGAAGATAAGCTTCATATTTTTGAAATGTTTTACAGCGGCAGGAATCAGGTGGCAGATAACAGGCGGAGTCTCGGGTTGGGGCTTGCCCTGTGCAAATCGATCGTGACAGCCCACGGTGGAGAAATCCGTGTGGAGGATAATCTGCCTCATGGATGCGTATTTACATTTACATTACCATTGGAGGAGGTAGAACTGCATGAATAAAATGCTGATCCTGGTTGTGGAAGATGACTCATCTGTCCGAAATCTGATTACAACAACCTTAAAGGCACATGATTATCATTTCCTGACCGCATCTACCGGGGAAGCGGCGATTCTCGAAGTGTCATCCCACAATCCGGATGTGGTTCTGATGGATCTGGGCCTGCCTGATATGGATGGCGTTGAGGTGATCAAAAAAATCCGTACCTGGTCGAATCTGCCGATCATAGTGATTAGTGCCCGCAGTGAAGACACCGACAAAATAGAAGCGTTGGATGAAGGGGCAGATGACTATCTGACCAAGCCATTTTCCGTGGAGGAACTTCTGGCCCGGCTTCGTGTTACCCAGCGAAGGCTTTCCACCATGGAAAATCCGATGACGGTTTCCTGCGTGTTTGTAAACGGAAAACTGAAATTAGATTATGCTGCCGGGTGTGTTTATTTGGGTGAGAGAGAATTGCATCTGACACCGATCGAGTATAAATTGTTGTGCCTTTTGGCGAAAAATGTGGGAAAAGTACTGACGCATACCTATATTACTCAAAAAATATGGGGAAGCAGCTGGGGACATGACATCGCATCGCTTCGGGTCTTTATGGCCACATTGCGAAAAAAAATTGAGTCTGAACCGGATTCGCCCCAGTATATTCAAACTCATATTGGTGTGGGATACCGCATGTTAAGGGTGGAAGAGAATGAAAGGCGTGATGGAAGCTCAGGTTATTCCTGAGTATTCCATCCCTTACATACATCAATCCAGCCGGTATATCCCGAATACTGTTCCAGTTCCGGAATGGTAAGTTCGATGGCGCTGTTGCTGCTTCCGCAGGCGGGGAAAACGGTATCAAAGCGTTTCAGTGATTTATCCAGATAGACTTCAACCCCTTCATTGACCCCGAATGGGCACACACCGCCCACAGAATGGCCAATCATGGCAGTTACTTCTTCCGGAGACAGCATTTTTGCCTTTTTGCTAAATTGGGCTTTGTATTTCGGATTATCGATTTTGGCATCACCGGCAGCAACGATCAGAACTGCATGATCCCCAACGAGAAAGGACAAAGTTTTGGCAATTCTGGCAGGAGCACATCCCACTGCCTCGGCGGCCAGCTCTACAGTTGCACTGGAGACATCAAATTCAAGGATTCGGTCTTCCATATTATATTGTCTGAAATAGTTTCTTACTCGTTCGATGGACATTTCATTTTCTCCTTCTATGTAAAATGTTGGTGTTTTTGAAAAACACGTTTTTATCATAGCACAAGTTTTTGTGGGTGTACAGATTTTGATTTTCGTTTCCGGTAAACGGTGCTGTGATAATTCCGGCGTTTTTCGGAAAATAGTTACTTTGGGGCGTGAAAATGAAATGCTTTATGCGCCCATGAAACCAGATGACTCGAATGAATTTCCGGACTATAGTTTTTCGGGTGATAAAAGAGAACTTACATATTGAAGTTTGGAAACAGCTATGACAGGAAAGGAAGGCAGATAAAATGAATGACATGTTCACCGGAAGAAATCACCGTTGCATATGGATTTAACCCGAAGGCCGCACTTTCCCCTCAGAGGCATCTGGGACTGCTTCTGGAGATCAACCGGCTGTCAAAATCCGGTGCACAGTTTATTATTGTCAGTCATTCGCCGATTCTTCTTGCTTTGTCGGATGCACAGATTCTGAGTTTCAATGATGGGGAAATACACCTCTGTGATTATCTGGATACGGAAAGCTATCGGGTGACTGAGATGTTTATCAATAATCGCAAATACTTCCTTAAGCGGCTTCGCTCAGATTGAATACGGTCAAGAAGTATGAACTTCGGATTGAATCGTGCTGTTTATTTGTGCTTCAGCCTAAATGCTGTCGATCACTTCGGCAGCACGGAGTGCCTGGAAGATAATATGCCGAGTGGAAGGGCGGATATCTGCATTATCAGGAAGCCGATAAGGCGCATCATCCAGAAACGCGTTTGACAGCAGATAAACATAATACTCATCGGTAGTCTGTTCGCTGACCAGAGAATCGCCGTTGTCCCGCATTTCCTCTGTCGTTTTATCCCGCCCAAGTGCCATAACAGACAATATTTCCAGGATGACGCAAAAATGTTCCTCATCCCATGCGGACAGATACATACATTTACATAATCCTTTGGAAAAAAAAGGATAATCGCCATAGCAGTCAAGAAGTTCTTTGAATCTAGTCTTGTGTCCGGAACTTTCAAACAGCCCTTCTTCGTCCAATGCGGTGATGCATTCAGTAGTAAAACTCATAACTTTTCCCCCTCACAATGAGATAATAAAATTATAATCGAAGCGTTGTCGGAAAACAACGCTTTTTCATTAATTAATGAAAATAATAGGAAAGATCCCATGCGGATCCCGGCCATTTAAAGGTAAACCTATTTGAAATCCATTTGTCCTTCTGTACATAAGCGTGAAAAATGTGCTATAATGTGTGCACGTAATGAATTCTGGAGAAAAGCGAAGGAATACTAGAATGTACTTAAATAAAAAGTGGGAAAGAGATGATAATCATGGAAGAGAGAGCAAATGATTTTACCAAGGGCAGCATTCCCAAAAAGCTACTAAAATTTATGATTCCTGTACTCGGAGCACTGATTTTACAGGCTATGTATGGTGCGGTTGATATTCTGGTTGTCGGACAGTTCGGAACGACTGCAGGTATCTCCGGTGTATCGACGGGAAGCAGTATTGTTAACTTGATTGTATTTACTGTATCCGGACTTTCTATGGGTATAACGGTACTGATTGGGCGTTATATCGGTGAAAGAAAAGAAGAGCGGATTGGAAAAGTGATTGGTGGCGCAATCTGCTTCTTTATCGTGCTTTCCGTGGCGATTGCAGCGGCAATGTTGATTTTTGCCCGCCCCCTGGCGATCCTTATGCAGGCCCCCGAAGAAGCACTGGATCTGACTGTCACTTATGTACGTATCTGCGGAGGCGGTGTGTTCTTTATTATTGCCTATAACGTGATAAGCAGCATTTTTCGTGGTATGGGCAATTCCAAACTGCCGCTTGTTTTTGTGGCGATTGCGTGTGTGGCCAATATAATCGGTGATCTGATTCTGGTTGCAGTTCTGAATATGAATGTTGCAGGTGCGGCGCTGGCTACTGTAATGGCGCAGGCGGTCAGTGTGATCTTGTCTCTGATTATTATTCGGAAGCAGCCGCTTCCTTTTACAATGAGGAAAAGTGATATCTGTTTTAATCGCGAGATCCTTAATTTCATTCAGGTAGGAAGCCCTATTGCTTTTCAGGAAATCATGACACAGATTTCTTTCCTGGCTCTGTGCGCGTTTATTAATCGACTGGGGCTGGAAGCTTCCTCGGGATATGGTGTGGCAAGTAAGATCGTCAGTTTCATCATGCTGGTTCCGGGAGCGCTGATGCAGTCTATGTCTGCCTTTGTTGCACAGAACGTTGGTGCGGGAAAAGAAGACCGTGCGAAAAAATCGTTGTTTACCGGTATGCTGATCGGTGCATCCATCGGTGTTGTGATAATGCTGTTATCTTTCTTCAAGGGCGATCTGATTTCTTATTTTTTTACCGAAGACCCGAAAGTTGTTGCCAGATCGGCAGAGTATCTGAGAGGATTTTGTCCGGAAGCTATAGTGACCTGCATTTCGTTCAGTTTTATAGGATATTTTAATGGGCATAGTCAGACCTTCTTTGTTATGATGCAGGGCCTTGCTCAGACTTTTCTGGTTCGTCTTCCAGTGTCCTATATCATGAGTATCCGGCCGGAAGCCAGCCTGATGGAAATCGGATTTGCGGCCCCGTCTGCTACGATTTTCGGTATCGTCATCAGTGTCATTTATTTTATTTGGTATACTCGCCATAAACTGAAAAGATCAGACGGGAGATAACCTTGATAGCTATCTTTGACAAAATATGAGAATGTTGGTTGTAAGAAAATGTGACTTCAGGAGGACAGAAAAATGAACAAGTCTCATATCATGTATGGGAAAACCGCAATCATCACCGGTGCAGCCGGAGGTATCGGAAAACATCTGTGTCGGAAACTGGCCGGCTATGGTATGAATCTGGTCATTACAGGAAGAAATGAAGAAAAACTGGAAAACGTGGCGCAGATTGTGGAAAGTTCAGGCGGAAAATCCTGTATCTGTGCGGGTGATCTGACGGATACAGACTTTTTAGATGCGTTGACCAACAGGGCGCAGGCAAAATTTGGCGGTATCGATGTCCTGATAAACAATGCCGGACTTGCCCAGCACTGCACGGTGGAAGAGACGGATGAGGAGCTTTTTGACAAAATCATGAAAACAAATGTGCGCGCACCATATTTTCTCTGCCAGAAGACGCTCCCATATCTTCGAAAATCCGATTGTGCGACGATTATCAATATCTGTTCGGTTGTGGCTCATAAAGGTTATCCCATGCAGAGTGTTTATGCAGCAAGCAAACATGCACTTCTTGGCTTTTCAAAGTCGCTGGCTTCGGAGGTATACAAAGACAACATTCGCATTCATGTAATAAGTCCGGGAGGTGTTTACACGGATATGATTGCGGTGGCCCGTCCGGATCTGACCTCGGAAGGTATGATCCTGCCTCAGGATATTGCTGAAATTGTGGGATTTTATCTGGACATGAGGGGAACCAATGCAGTGATTGATGAAATTCAGCTTCACAGGGTGAATAAAGAACCGTTCGCCTAAAATGCAGAATGCGGCGAGCTGTATAGCTAAGGAAAGGATTCTTTTAAATATTTACAAAAATGGAGAAATATATGTATACATACAGTGTAGCAGAGTGGATTTTGATTTTCTTCCTTTATTGTTTTCTGGGATGGATATGGGAATGCTGCTATGTGTCCGTCAGACAGAGGCATTGGGTGAACCGGGGATATCTGAGCGGCCCATTTCTGCCGATTTATGGTTTCGGTGCGATTATCATTTTGTTTTTGACACTGCCGTTTTCTGACAATTTGGCAGCGGTCTTTTTCCTTGGTATGGTTGGAGCAACGCTGCTGGAATTTGTCACCGGTTTTGTGATGGAACAGATTTTTAAGGTAAAGTATTGGGATTACAGTAATATGCCGCTGAACCTGAAAGGCTATGTGTGTCTGCCGGCCACTTTGTGCTGGGGTGTGTTTTCTGTACTTCTGGTGCGTTACATTCACAGTCCTATTGATGAACTGGTTAGACAGATATCAGAGAAACTGCTTCCGGTCATAGACGGTATCTTACTTGTCTATTTTGTGACAGACGTTATTTGTTCTACACAGGAAGCTCTGGATCTGCGAAAGATTATTCAGGTATACATACTGGAAAATCCGGAATTGCAGAATCTGAAGCTGAATGTGGAGGAGGGATTGGAACAGTCCCGTCAGAAACTGGAGGAGAGTCTGGAGCTTTCCAAACAAAAATTCGAGGAGAGCCTGGAACAGTCCCGCCAGAAGCTGGGAGAGAGCCTGGAGCAGTCTTTTCAGAGACTGGAGGAGGGATTTGCGAAGTCCTGTCAGAAACTGGAAGAAGGGTTGGAACAGTCCAAACAGAAATTTGCAGAATCAAAACATTACGTGGAGCAGTCCCGTCTGCAGTTTGAAGATTCCAAACACAAGATTAAGATGTATGGGGAATCAAAGAAGCGTGCTATGCGCATGCTGAAACGTAATCACATCAGGATAAACAAGGACATTAAGCTGAGCTTTGAAGAAATAAAAGAATTTCTGGAAAGAATGTAAGCAGAATGTGAGTTGATGCCATCCGTTAATAATTCATAAAAAATTAAGAAAAAAAGATGTCATTTCTAAATCTGCCCGTGCTATTATATGCTATAATGTAGTGGCTGATAATCAGATGGTTATGAGGAATGGATATGCAGTTGATAAAAAGATTGAGATTAGAAAAAGTGAAAAGACGATTTACTGGAATTGTTCTTTTTGGCGCATGGTATCTGCTTACCTTTTTTTGGATGGAACAGCGGAGAGTTCCGATTCATATCATCCATATGGAGATTGACAGAAAAATACCGTTTTGTGAATATTTCATCATTCCATATATGCTGTGGTTTGTATTTGTGATCGGAACGGTTCTCTATTTCATGGTATTTGTTGATGATGACAGGGAGTATTACAAACTGGTCTTCACTCTTGCTGTGGGCATGGTGATGTTTGTTTTGATTTCTTATTTTTATCCAAACGGACATTCCCTTCGTCCGAGGCTCTATGGAGACAGCATTTTTATTGAAGCGGTGCGCATCCTTTATAAAGTAGATACACCGACCAATATACTGCCCAGCCTCCATGTATTCAACGCCATAGCCTGTGGGGTTGCACTGCTGAAAAACGGAAAAGTAAAGAAATACAGGATTTTCTGCTTTTTTACGGTTGCTCTTGTGATTTCCATTATTTTGTCTACAGTCTTCCTGAAACAGCATAGCACGTTGGATGTTATTGTGGCAAGTATGATGAATCTGGTATGTTATGGCGTGATCTATGTGAAAGAAGAAGCGCGCCATGTACAACGGATCTGGGTGCGAAAAGAACTGTGATCAAAGCGTAAAAAACAAAAATGTCCGGCAGTATATACTGCCGGATATTTTTGCTTTCGATGATGCAATTACAGTCTGTCACCGCGTGTTACGTAGCCTGCTTTTTCAGGATTTCCGATAACCTGGTTTTCATGAACGATTCTGGTGTGTTTGTCAACAACAAAATTCTCGATATGTGAATTCTTGCCGATCTTGGTATCCGGTAAGATAACGCTGTTTTTCACAACAGCACCTTTTTCAATGGTACATGCACGTCCGATTATGGAGTTTTCTACAGTTCCCTCAATGATACAGCCGTTGGATACAACGGAGTGTTTTACGCTGGCACCCTCAATGTACTGGGTGGGAGCGGAATCATTTGTACGGGTGTAAATCGGCCATTCTTCATTAAACAGAGCAGTAGCGTTTTTGTAATCGATCAGTGACATGTTTGCTTCGTAGTAATTCTGCAGGGAAGTAATCGCTGCAAAGTAGCCACGATGAGCAACGCCGCGGATATCAAGTTCATCACATGCGCTGTTTACGATCTGTGCCAGTGTATACATGGATGATAAATTCCTTGCATTTTTGATCAACTGAAGAAACAGATCTTTTTTCATTACATAAGTGTCAAGGAAGATGTTACGGCTCTTTGCTGTACCGCGGTTTTTCTCGATAGAAAGAACACCTTTCTGTTTGTTGAGGTTCAGAATATCACTGTTTAAGAAAGCATCTTTTGCGTTGTCAACAGAGTGATACAGCAGTGTAATATCCGCGCCGGATTCAATGTGGGCATCCAGAAGTTTGCTGAAATCCTGAGTGAAGATCAGATAGTTCGGAGTAATGACCACATATTCTTCGTGCATTTTTTCGATACTCTCAATGTTTTCCATAAATGCGGCGATATCGGTATTGTAGATGCTGTTTTCAGACTGATCTTCGGAGAACAGAATCTGGATTCTGCCGCGTTTTGAGTTGATGTTGTAATGTCTTCCGGTTCCGATGTGCTCAGTGATGGAGCGGGGTTTCCTTCTTACATATACCTGAATACGGTCAATGCCGCTGTTGCTTAAATTAGAAATCGGGAAATCGATTACACGGTATCTTCCCAGGAAGGAGAATGCACCAATGGGACGATGATCCTGTAATCCTTCTACCCAGATATGATTTCCGGAAGAATTAACGATACCAAATGCACTTGCCATATTATTCTACCCCCTTCACACGTTTTGCAACGAGCTCGATATTTTCGCTCTTTGCGTCTCCGACTACGGCACCTTTTCCGATTGTTACATTATCAGCAACAAGTACGCGGTTCAAAGTTGCTCCGTCTTCAACCACAACACCCGGCATCAGAACGCTGTCGATAACCTTTGCGCCGGCACCAACTTTAACACCGGTGAAAAGTACGGAATTCTTAACCTGACCGTCAATGACACAGCCCTGTGTAATATAGGAACGGGTGATTTCTGCATTCTCGCCAACATAATGCGGGAGAGTGGTTACGTCCTGGGTGTAGATTTTCCAGGTGGGGTCGCCGAGATCCAGCTCGTTGTTGGCATCCAGAAGATCCATATTTGCTTCCCACAGGGAATCAATAGTTCCAACGTCTTTCCAGTATCCTTTGAATTTGTAGGCAACCAATTTCTTGCCGTCGTTTAACAGACCCGGAATGATGTCTTTACCAAAATCATGATGAGATTCTGTTGACTTCATATCGGCTACCAGCATTTTGCGAAGCAGTTTCCAGTTGAAGATATAGATACCCATGGAAGCCAGGTTGCTCTTGGGCTCTGCCGGTTTTTCTTCAAATTCTACGATACGTCCTGTCTCATCCGTATTCATGATACCGAAACGGCTTGCCTCTTTCATCGGCACTTCGATAACTGCGATCGTAGCATCAGCCTTCTGCTCTTTGTGATAATTGAGCATTTTGTCATAATTCATTTTGTAGATGTGGTCTCCGGAGAGAATAAGTATGTATTCCGGCTCGTAGGTGTCAATAAAGTCTATATTCTGTGAAATAGCATCGGCTGTTCCACGGTATACATCAAGATTGGCATCTGCTTTTTCTCTTGGCGGAAGAACGAATACACCACTATCTTTTGCATCAAGACCCCAGCGGCCGCCTGCTGCTACGTAGCTGTTCAGAAGAACGGATTCATACTGAGTAAGTACGCCGACTACATCAATACCACTGTTTGCACAGTTGCTGAGAGGGAAGTCGACAATGCGGTACTTACCACCGTATGAAACGGCCGGCTTTGCCACTTTATTGGTCAGTTCATGCAGACGAGATCCACGGCCGCCGGCCAGAATCATTGCTAACATACTATTTTGTTTCATGATGAACCCTCACTTTCCTTTTATTGCTTTATATTATACAATTATTTTTGCAATATTTCCATAATTTTGTGCAAAAAAGCCATGTAAAAAAAGCATAAAATTTGAGAAAAATTGTCGTATTATGTATAATTGATATAAATGGAAATAAATTCCATGTAAAAATATACAAAAAGCCGAATGAGAATAAAAACACAAGGTGAGGTATATGTGGTATAATAGGAACACTTAATGAATCGGTGCCGCCGTGAACGATGAATTTAGTGACCATGGTACAATATGAGCAAATGTAATGAGAATGAGACAAAGACTGAGAAGCAGACATTTGACGAATGTGTACAGATCATGGAGGAACGAAGCGGAGTATGGTACAAACGAAATAAAGATTACACTGAGGAAACAATAATATGGTTAAATTTTACCTGGCACCGATGGAAGGGGTTACAACGGTCACTTTCCGTCGGGCTTATCATAAAATATTCCGATCGGCAGACAAGTATTTTACCCCATTTCTCGTGCCTCACGAGAAAAAAGGTTTTTCTGCCAGAGAGTGGGAAGAACTGAATCCCGTAAGCAACCAGGGCATGTATGTGGTGCCGCAGATCCTCACCTGTCAGGCGGATCATTTTGTTCGGATGGCAACCATGCTGAAGGAATGCGGATATAAGGAAGTCAATCTGAATCTGGGATGCCCTTCAAAAACGGTTGTGACAAAAGGAAGAGGATCCGGATTCCTTCAGGATCCGAGAAAACTGGATCGTTTTTTTGCAGATATCTTTGAACATATGGATCTGGAGGTATCGGTGAAGACGCGCCTGGGGCTTGAAAGCCCGCTGGAATTTGAGGATATTTTGGCGGTCTATGATAAATATCCTCTGAAAGAGGTGATCATTCATCCGCGGGTTCAGGCAGATTATTATAACAACCAGCCGGATATGGAGACGTTTGCGGAAGCGGCAGCTGGCAGCCGTCACAGGATCTGCTACAATGGAGATCTGTTCTGTGCTGCGGATGTGAATGCGTTTCTGAAACAATTTCCCTGGGTGGATACGATTATGCTGGGGAGGGGAATTGTGACACATCCGGATCTGCTCAATGAGTTGTGTGGTATGGAACACGAAAGTACAGCAGTCTGGAGACAGTTTCACAGAGAACTGCTGGATGGTTACTGTCAGGTCCTGTCAGGAGACCGGAATGTCCTGTTTAAAATGAAAGAATTCTGGTCATATTTTGTGAAAAATTTTCCTGATGAGAAAAAACTATGGAAAAAATTGAAAAAGTGTGAGAAATTATCAGTATACGAGACGATTGTTGAGGAAGCTTTTCGTCAGCAGGAGGACAGAGGAAAAAATTCCATAAAACAGTACGGAGGGTAAAGATGGAACCGAATGTTGAAAAAATAGCGCAGGTTATAGGGGAAGTTAAAAAGGTTATTGTAGGAAAAGATGAAAGTATTTATAAAGTCATGATGGCGATTCTGGCAGGAGGACATGTCCTTTTAGAGGACGTTCCCGGTGTGGGGAAGACAAGAATGGCCTTGTCTTTTTCAAAGGCAATGATGCTGAAGGCCAACCGAATCCAGTTTACACCGGATGTGCTTCCGGCGGATATTACGGGTTTTTCCATGTATCAGAAGCATACGGGGAATTTTGTCTATCAGCCGGGAGCAGCTATGTGCAACCTCCTTCTGGCGGATGAGATCAATCGTACTTCACCGAAAACACAGTCGGCGCTTCTGGAAGTTATGGAGGAAGGTCATGTGACAGTAGATGGTATCACAAGACCGGTGCCGCAGCCGTTTATTGTTCTGGCAACGCAGAATCCGGTAGGCTTTTCGGGAACGCAGCAGCTTCCTGAGTCTCAGGTAGACCGTTTTATGATCAGCCTCAGCATCGGTTATCCAAAACCGGAGGATGAACTGCGCCTGATGAAGGACCGCCATACCAGAGATCCGCTGGATCTGGTAGAAGCTGTTATGACTCAGGAGGAACTGCTTTATCTGAGAAAACAGGTAGAAAATGTTTTTATCCATGATATTGTTTATGAGTATATTATTCGTCTGGCAAATGCCACCAGAAATCATCCGATGCTGGAACTGGGTGTCAGCCCCAGAGGTGCGCTGGACCTGATGCGTCTGGCCAAGGCGGCAGCATTTTTGCGGAATCGGGATTTTGCCCTTCCTCAGGATGTGGCGGACGTGGCCGCAGACGCCATGACTCATCGGCTCCGCCTGAATACCAGATCAAGAATCGGACATCATACCACTTCGGAAGTGATGGGGTTGATTCTGGAACAGATAAAGATGCCTGCGCCGGAAGGTGTTCAGTAATACAGGAAGGAAACTTTTATGATAAGAAAGATTTTGTATCTGATGCTGGTTGGATTTGTATTTTTCCTGTCAGCTATGTATGAAATAGAATCCGTCCGTTTTCTGCTTCTTTTTTTGATGATCCTTCCGGTGTTTTTGTCCCTTTCCCTTCAGTTTATGAAGGCTGGCGTAAAAGTGTCTTTGGATGCAAAGCATGTTCAGATTCAGAAAGGCGATTTCTGGGAATTGGAATTAAAAATCGGGAATCGGAGCTGGATACCGGTTCCGGTGCTGCGGATTGATTTGGGCTATACGGAAATGCAGACAGGAAAAAAAGAGGTGATAAAGGTATGGGGCAGTGCGAACCGGCACGGTTCCACCAGTATTGTCTGCAAAAGAGAAGAAAAATACTGCGGCAAAGTGCAGATCCGGATCGACTCCGTGCGGGTGCTTGATCTGCTGGGCCTTTTTTCTGCTGTGATAAAAGCTGAGGGACAGGCGGAGATCAAGGTGCTTCCGATTCTTTACATGACGGAAGTTACGACAAAACCCGTTATGCGTCCCCTGGAATCGGATTTTTGCGAATATGACCTGTCGCGGCCGGGCAATGATGTATCGGAGATCTTTCAGATTCGTGAGTATCAGGCAGGTGACACGCTCCACCGGATTCATTGGAAGCTGAGTGCAAGAGAGGATGATATTCTGGTAAAAGACTACAGCTACCCGCTCGGATACCGCGCCTGTTTATACCTGGATTTTTTTGTGCCTGCTGCAGAAAAAAATCTTAGGGAAAAGCTGGATGGCATCATTCAGTTGGGTATGGCACTGTCTTTTTCCATGTTTTTGAATAAATGCCCGCATTTTCTGGTTTGGTGCACGAAGGATGGGCATCTGGAACGTTATGGGATAAGGACAGAAGAGCATCTGTACGAAGCCATGGAAGCCGTTATGCAGGCAAATATACATGGAGAACAGAAAAACTGGGTTGATCAGTACCGTCATCAGTTTGTGGACGAAATTCCGGATGTACGGCTTCGGATAAGCTATAAACTTGAAGTTATAAAACAGGATGAAGTGCTGATGAGGTTCCATGGAGATGACATGGAGCGTGAACTGGAGACATTTAGGCTGGAAATATGAAAAAGAAAGACAATTTTTTTGATATTCAGATAAATAAAGGAAAAAAGAACAGAAAGAGAGGTAACCTTGCCGGCCTTTTTCTGGCTTTTCTGTATCTGCTGATGGCCGAAATCGGTTTTTTCCTGATGTTTCAGTCGGTTTTTACGGTTGATTACAAAAAAAGCCTCTTTTTTGGAAGTGCAGCAGTGATTTGCTTTATGTTTGTGCTTTTATATGCAGTCCCATCTAAAATAGTGCGGCTGTCGCTGCTGATGGGTGTTTTGGCGCTCTGGGCGCTCTGCGGATTTTTGTTCTGGGATAACTGGGAGGCTGGTTTTTATGCGGTTTTGGACAGCATTATTTTTCAGTTCAATTATTACTACAACACGGCCTGGGTCATGGACCGGGCAGAAACGGCCACTGCTGCGCAAAACGCCGAGTTTCTGGCCTTCTGCATGGTTCCGGTTGTCCTGATCCTCGGAGCCGGTATTGTGCGCAAATTTCGGTGGATGATTGTGGCATCGGTAATGCTCATCCCTATGGCCGGAGCCATGCTGGTAGGACAGATTCCTCCGGTTTTACCGATTCTTCTGATGTTATGCGTCCTGTTGGCAGCGTTAGCAGGAAAACAGGCAAGGATCGCCGGTTTTACCGGAAAATATGCTGCGCTTGCTATGATTGGTGTGGTTTTGCCGGTTGCCCTGATTTCGGGACTGCTGCTGCCATCAGTGAATCGTTTTTATGAAAAAAATAAAGTTATTTTTTCTGACATAAAAGAGTATTTTAATCAGGAAATATGGCCTTTTGTCGAAAATATCGGGGAACATCTGCCTTTTGGCGGAAACGGGAGCAGTGTGGACGGCAGTCTGGCTCGTGGAGAATTCGAATACGACGGCACAAAAGAGCTGAGGGTCACCATTGATTATCAGCCTTCGGAAGCGTTGTATTTGCGAGGATTTATCGGGGACAGCTACACCGGTAAAAAATGGGAGACCGCGGACGGAGAGGCGATGTATGCCTGGGCCGAGGAACAAGGCTGGACCATAGAAAATCCGGATGAGATTGTTGCAAATATGAGTTATGAGCTTTTAGAGCAGTGTGCGGCATATGCAAGAGAGTGTCACATGACTCTGGAACGGGTACATGCGTCCAGAAAATATGCGTATCTGCCCTATTATTCTTTTGTTTCGGATGATTATTTACTGGATGGCGACGGAGCCGTCAGGGGTCTTTCGAATGAACGTTCAGAGATTTCGTATTATCTTGTCTCAAATGAGGATATCCGTTCTTTTAAAGCGGAACAGATGAAAGGTTCTGTTTTGAATGAGGAGTTACCGGAATTTCTGGAAGAATACGAAACGTATGTGTACAGCCAGTATCTGGATTATCCGGAAGAGGAACTTCCGCGGCTGACACAGCAATGTAAGGACAACCCCATGACAGACATCTGGCAGATTCGTGATACGATAGTAGCCACTCTGGATTCCATGGCCATTTATGATATTCATACGGAAGCATTTCCGCCCGATGCGGAGTTTACAGAGTATTTCCTTTATGAAAAAAAGACCGGTTACTGCGTCCATTTTGCTACAGCGGCAACGCTGATGTTTCGTATGTATGGCATTCCGGCCCGCTATGTAACGGGGTATATTGCCCCTGCGAACACCTTTTTTGACAATGGAGATGGAACTTATACGGCGGAACTTATGGACGATATGACTCATGCCTGGGTAGAGATATTCACGGATCTGGGCTGGGTGCCGGTGGAAGTGACACCGCCCTATGTCAGTGCAAACTGGGGTGGGCAGGGAGCCGGTGAAAATGCTGCTGCGGAAGTGACTCCCATGGAGACACCGGAGCCGACTGCTTCGCAGGAAATGCCGGAAACGGTCACTGTGACGCCGGAAGCAGTCACCGAAACACCGGAAGATGCCGACCTGTTGGGAAATATGGAAGACGGGCAGGATTCCGATGAAGGCATAAATGCAGCGGTAACTATGGTGCCGGAAGCGGAAGATGGAGATGCAGCTAATGATGAGGATGGAAAAGGGAATATCGATAAAAATGAATTTGAAGAAAGATCTCTGCCTTTTAAAATATTGGTTCTATTATCAGCGCTTTTACTGCTTTTTACCGCGGTGACTGTCATAAATGCGGCTGTCCGGATCATAGTCCGATCAGTTCGTTTCAACAGTTCGGATTATAACAGTGATGTTCGATATATTTATCGGTATCTATATAAAGCACTGATGTTTGACCGGTTTACAAAAGAAGTCAGAGTGAGTGATCCGGAGTTTTCCCATTATCTGACAAAACGTTATCCGAGAATCCGAAAAGAAGACACGGAAGTCTTCGTAAAGCAGGTTCTGCGGGCAAATTACAGTTCCGATGCTCTGACCCGCGTAGAATGCATGCAGGCGAGAAACTTTTACCGCAGTATCTGTCGGGAAATCAGCAGAAGAAACGGTGTGATCCGACGGATTCAATTCCGGCTGTTTTGCGGGTTCTGATATGTTATGTTCACTATGGCATGACCGGATGGATACATTATTATAATAAATAGAATGTAAGGAGAATGACGACAAATGAAGAAACAGGAAATCAATGTGAAAGAGCTTAATGGAAATGTTTTTGAGATGATTGGTGATCAGTGGATGCTGATTACAGCAAAAAAAGACGGAAAGATAAATACAATGACCGCATCCTGGGGTGCTATGGGAATTATGTGGGGGAAAAATGTGGCAACTGCTTATATTCGTCCCCAGCGATACACAAAGGAATTTGTGGATAGCTCAGATGTGTTTACCTTAAGCTTTTTTGGCGGGGAACAGAAGAAGGCTATGGGACATCTGGGTTCTGTCTCCGGAAGAACAGAGCCGGACAAGATCGATCGGGCCGGACTGCATGTGACTGAGGTAGAAGGATATCCTACTTTTGAAGAAGCAACTCTGACGCTGGTGTGCAAAAAGCTCTATGTTCAGGAAATGAAGGCGGAGTGTTTCTTGGGGACAGAAGAGATTGAACGATGGTATCCGGATAAAGATTTTCATTATATGTATATGGCGGAAATTATAAAAGCATTTGATTAAGAATATTAATTCGGATATAGTGTAACGAAATGCAAAACCAGAGAACGGAAAAAAAGAATATGATTAGCTTAAAAACGGAAGAAGACAATACGGAATTATTAATCTGCCCGGTTCATAAAAAGTGCGGCGGATGCCAGTATCAGAACAAATCATATGAAGAACAGTTGATGATTAAGGAATCGAATGTACGCAGACTTCTGAAACCTTACTGTAAAACCCAGTCCATACTCGGAATGGACAACCCGCATTTTTACAGGAACAAAGTACATGCGGTGTTTGATCATGACCGGAAAGGCAACGCTATATCAGGGGTATACGAAGCCGGAACCCATAAAGTGGTTCCGGTTGATTCCTGTCTGATTGAAGATCAGCAGGCTGATAAGATTATTGTTACAATCCGGTCCATGCTGAAATCATTTAAAATCAAAACATACGATGAAGACACAGGTTACGGCCTTCTGCGCCATGTGCTGGTTCGGAAAGGATTTTCCACCGGCGAAATTATGGTGGTCCTGGTGACTGCATCGCCGGTATTTCCATCCAGAAATAATTTTGTCAAAGCTCTTCGGGAACAGCATCCGGAAATTACGACCATTGTCCAGAATGTAAACGACCGCACAGACAGTATGGTACTGGGCAGTCAGGACAAGGTCCTTTTTGGAAAAGGATATATCGAAGATTGTCTATGCGGATGTACTTTTCGCATTTCGCCTCAGTCTTTTTATCAGGTAAATCCGATTCAGACGGAAGTGCTGTACAGTAAAGCCATTGAGCTGGCCGGGCTGACCGGAAGGGAAAAAGTGTTTGATGCCTACTGCGGCATCGGTACGATTGGCATGATTGCTGCTTCGAAGGCGAGAAAAGTTATTGGTGTGGAAATGAATAAGGATGCCGTGCGGGACGCCATTCAGAATACAAAAATTAACCAGATTAAAAATGTACGTTTTTACTGCGCGGATGCTACAAAATTTATGGTGGATATGGCTATCCAGGGTGAGCGGGCAGATGTGGTGTTCCTAGATCCGCCGCGAAGCGGAAGTACAAAGGCCTGTCTGGATGCAATCGTAAAGATGCATCCGAAAAAAGTGGTGTATGTATCCTGCAATCCGGAAACTCTGGCGAGAGACTTGGGGTTTCTCACAAAGAAGGGGTATCGGGCAGAGACGGCTGTGCCGGTGGATTGCTTTCCGTGGACAGGGCATGTGGAGACGGTTGTTCTTTTGTCCCAACAAAAACCGGATGACACGATAGAGATCGACTTAGACCTGGATGAGCTGGATGCAACCAGTGCCGAGTTGAAAGCAACCTATCAGGAAATCAAAGATTATGTGCTGAAAGAA
>JALENY010000039.1 GCA_022767285.1 Lachnospiraceae bacterium
CACTGTTATTCAGTCTCCAGCGCAGGGAAAAACCGGTCCTCATGAGGCCCTTTTGGAGCCGAAATTTATCCTATTTTTTAACACAAAAGGGGTCCCAAAAGCCCGATTATCCACTTATTAACACAAAAAAGCAGGGTCAAAACTGGTCAAATCCGGCGAAAAACGGACAAACTAAATCAGCGTTTCAGATACAAGAAAACCCCGGAAAACCTTGATTTTCCGGGGTTTTTGAGCCATTTTGATATAGTCTGAGCAGTCGATTAACGCTTGCTGAACTGCGGAGCGCGACGGGCTGCCTTGAGACCGTACTTCTTACGCTCTTTCATTCTCGGGTCACGTGTCAGGTAACCTGCTTTTTTCAGAACCGGTCTGAAATCTTCATCTGCTTTCAGAAGGGCTCTGGCGATACCATGACGGATTGCACCAGCCTGTCCAGTGAATCCACCACCTTTTACATTAACTAAAACGTCAAATTTATCAGCTGTCTCAGTAACTACCAGCGGCTGACGAACGATTACTTTTAAAGTATCAAGACACAGATACTCATCAATGTCTCTTTTATTGATTGTAATTTTACCAGTTCCAGGTGTAAGATATACTCTTGCTACAGATTTTTTTCTTCTTCCTGTTCCGTAATATTTTGCGCTAGCCAATTGTCCTTACCTCCCCATTAAAATGTTAATACTTCCGGCTTCTGAGCTGCCTGTTCGTGCTCTGCGCCAGCATATACATGAAGTTTTTTAATCATTGCTCTTCCTAAAGGTCCTTTCGGAAGCATGCCTTTAACAGCGAGCTCGATTACTTTTTCCGGTTTCTTTGCTAACATTTCATCTAATGTAGTTTCTTTCATACCGCCTACATAGTCTGAGTGATGATAATAAACCTTCTGGCTTAATTTCTTACCGGTTACCTGAACTTTTGCTGCGTTTACAACGATTACATAATCGCCTGTATCAACATGAGGAGTAAACTCGGGTTTGTTCTTTCCTCTTAATACCTTAGCTACTTCAGATGCAAGACGACCAAGTGTCTGTCCTTCAGCATCCACTACATACCATTTTCTTTCAATCTTATCTGGATTAGCCATAAAAGTCTTCATGGATTTGACCTCCTAAATCAATGTTTAACTGCTGCTTGTTCTCTATGGTAAAATGTCCGTACCGGGGCTTTGGCTGAGACATCTACGCACTACGTCACATTGAAATATTATATTATACGCTTCCTTGGCTGTCAACAGTTTTTTTACAAAAAAATCCTTTATTTTCATGGTTATTTCGTGGTTTTATAACGCAAAGATACACCTCCGATCATACAGCCGAAGGTGTACTTTTTCATACATTTTCAGTTTCCGCACTCAACACTGATTTCGTTGAAAATCTTCATCAGTGAGTCCGTGGTCAGATTTTCTTTTTCTGCACCTGCCTTGTCCAGAATAACATTTCCCTCATGCATCATCAGGAGGCGGGTGCCGTATTCAACCGCATAACGCAGGTTGTGGGTTACCATAATGGTCGTCACATCCTTTGCCCTAACCACCTGATCCGTCAGTTCCATAATGATCTCAGCTGTTTTCGGATCCAGTGCTGCTGTATGTTCATCAAGGATCAGAAAATCAATGGGTGTCATAGTAGCCATCAAAAGAGCCAGTGCCTGACGCTGTCCTCCGGAGAGTAAGCCGACTTTTGTGTGCAGCTTGTCCTCAAGCCCCAGGTTCAGAGGCTGCAGCAGTTCCTTATAATAGGAAATGCGGGATTTGTTTACGCCTCTGCCGAGATTGTAGGATTTTCCTTTGTTATCCGCCATAGCCATGTTTTCCAGAATAGTCATGGACGGGCAGGTTCCTTTTGCCGGATCCTGATATACACGGCCGATCGTACGATGCCGATAAAAATCCTTTTGTTTTGTGATCTCCTTGCCGCCTACAAGAATCTGCCCCTGATCGATATCAATACTGCCGCATATGATGTTCAAAAGAGAGGTCTTTCCCGATCCATTGCTTCCCACAACGGAAACAAACTCCCCATTCTCAATACTCAGGCTGAAATCCCGAAACAGTGCGTGTTCGCTTACCGTGCCCGGAAGATATGTTTTATAGATATTTTTTATTTCAAGCATTGGCAGACACCTTCTTCTTTCTATCCATACTGATGACAAGAATAATCAAAAACAGCACCGCTGTAACCAGTTTCATATCGCTGGCCTGGAGGCCGAAACGGATAGCCAAAGCCACACAGCCCTTATATAAAAGGGATCCGATCACAACACTGGACGTCACTCGTATGAATGTTATATTTTTGAGAAGACTGGTTCCAATGATTACACTGGCCAGACCGATCACGACTGTTCCCGTTCCGCTGGAAACATCAAAGAATCTCTGCTGCTGTGCAAAAATACCGCCGCTTAAGGTAACCAAAGCATTCGCTATGGACAGACCTACGATTTTTACCAGCCCTTTGTCAATTCCCAGGGAGGTAACCAGAGTATCGTTGTCTCCGACAGCCCGAAGGAGCATACCGGATTTTGTCTTCATGTACCAGTCCAGCAGATACTTCATAAGAAGCATCAGAACAAGCATTACGATAACAGTGCGGTAATCAGCCAGGCTATCCGGAATCAGTGTATTTACGATGCGATTGTCAAAAATCGTTTCAGACGTATAAAACGGAACATTTGCTTTTCCGGCTATACGCAGGTTTACCGTATACAGAGCAGTCATCATAATAATGCCGGACAGCAGATCCCTTACCTTCAGTTTCACATGAATCAAGCCGGTCAGAATACCAATCAGTCCTCCTGCCACAAAACAGATGGGAAGAATCAGAAACGGGTTCACGCCATTTCTTATGAGGACTGCCGTAATAGCAGCTCCCAGAGGAAAGCTTCCGTCCACGGTCAGATCCGGAAAATCCAGAATTTTATAAGTAATATATACACCCAGAGCCATGATCGCGTAAATCATACCCTGTTCCAGCACACTTAATAATAAACCCACTGCAGTTTCTCCTTGCTCTTATTGTATTCTGCCACTTTACATTCAGGCACTTCTTTTCCATTTGACCATTTCCTGCCATATCATGGCTGATCACACATTCCCATGGCCAGTATTCACGGATCAGATATCGGTATCTGATTCCTTGTGCTTGCTGTTACTCTGCTACGATTTCTTCAAAAACTTCAGACGCTCCGTCCACAAATGCCTGATCCAGAGTCATACCGATTTTATCTGCCGCTGCTGTATTTATGTACAGACTTGCTTCCGTAATAGTTTCAAAATTCAGTTCTTCTGCTTTTGCTTCCCCTTTTAATACTTTTGCAGCCATAGCACCGGTCTGTTTGCCCAGTTCCAGATAATCAAGGCCCATAGCTGCAAGACATCCGGATTTGACCTGCTCAATTTCACTTCCGAATACCGGAATTCCTGCATCGTTAGCAGCTTTAAGAACCGTCTGAAGCGCAGATACTACGGTATTGTCTGTCAGGTTATTGATACAGTCTACTTTTGAAGCCAGATCTGCTGCAGCCAGCGGAACATCAGCGATTGTGTTGATACCGCTCTCCACGATTTCAAATCCGTATTCTGCTGCGTGTTCTTTGTACTCTGCTATCGTGCTCTCGGAATTCGTCTCACTGGTTGTATAAAGAATACCGATTTTCTTTGCATCCGGCAGGATCTCGCGAATCATCTCAAGCTGCTCGGTTACCGGAAGTTTGTCGGAAGTACCGGTGATATTGCCGACAGAAGTACCGTCTTCATTTGCCAGCTGAGAAGCAACCGGATCCGAAACTGCTGTATAGATAACCGGAATATCTGTATCCATTGTGGAATTGTATGCAGCCATAGCTGTAGGTGTTGCGATCGCACATATCAAGTCCACGTTTTTAGATACATAGTCATCTGCGATGGTGCTTGCAGTACCGGTATCTGCCTGAGCATTGTCATACATAACTTCCAGATTTTTTCCCTCTTCAATACCGGCTTCTTTCAGGCCCTCCAGGAATCCTTCCCGGCAGTTATCCAGAGAACCATGCTCCGCGAACTGAGAAATACCGATTTTATAAGTTACTTCTGCGCCTTCCTCTTCACCGGCTTCTGCATTTTCTTCGTCCTCTGCATCCGCACTCACTTCTGAATTCTCCTCTTTGCCAGCGTCAGAAGCAGTCTCTTTGCTGCCACATCCAAATAATGATGCGCCCATACATAATGTTAAAATCACTGCCAATACTTTCTTTTTCATGTTTTTTTCCTCCTACTGTTATTCATAAGTAAAATGTCCCTGTGCGGAGTTCTTCTTACATTTCAAAAATCTCATTCGCGGATTTTTCTTTCTGCAGCAAATTGTTTCGGCGCCATATTTTCAATTCTCTGCAACATGAGTGTGATCGGATTACTCTCACATAACAAGAAGTCTGACTCTCTGTCATATAAAAACGATACATGAAGAGCGTCTTTGTTTCATAGAACTTTCTGCGAAACAAAAAACCGCCCCAAGCATATGCTTGAGACGGTAATAAACTGAGTTATTATCGCGGTACCACTCAAATTGACGTAAGTCCACTCATTTCCCATACTATCATACAGGACGGATTGGTAACGGATCCGCAGTCCCGCCGACTCCTACTCTTATCATCATCTCATAATTTCAGGTCGTCCTCAGAAGTCCATTCGGCAATTTCTTCTTTACTGTCTTTCCACCATCAACAGCTCTCTGTAAAAGATTCCATGCTTACTTCTCTTCCTCACAGGTTTCTCTTGTTTTTCTATAATTTACTCCTGTTTTTTTGATTTGTCAAGCTATTTTTTTATCTGATCCCGTGCGGCCGTTGCCCGGATTCTCCATATCCGTATTTTCCGTATCCGTAACGGCCATATCCGTACCGCCCGTAGCCATACTTTCCGTATCCGTAGCTTCCAATGCCTGTGGTCTCTCCATTTATGGCACAGCCTACCAGCACCGTTCCCGACTGGGCGATCACTTCAGCACCGGTAAGGATTTTATCTTTTCTGGCGTAGTCCTGGCGGATGACCATAAGGCCTGCTTCCACACTGGTGGAAATAAGTGCCGCATCATTCATGACCGCGCAGGGCGGTGTGTCAACCACCACGAAGTCCATGATCTTTGCATAACCCGTGATCAGTTCTTTCATGATTCCGTTCGTATACATACGCTCCACTTTCTGTATGGGTTTTCCTCCCGGAAGTATGTAAAGGTTCAAATCCTCCTCATACCTGCAGATGATATTTTCGGCGGATTCCGTTCCGGCAAGGACATCGCACAGTCCTCGTTCTTTCCCATCGATTCCCAGCGTACGCACGACGGATGGATTTCTCAGGTCACCGTCGATCAAAGTTACCTTATACCCTTTTTTAGCCAAAAGAATCGCTATATTACACGCTGTCGTAGTCTTTCCCTCTCCTGCCAGAGCACTGGTCACCATAAGTGTCTTCATATGGCGTTCCTTCATTTCTCTGGTAAGGCGAACCTGCAGTGTGTCCATGGCTTCCGAATATACATCCGGAATGACAGGATTATCCACAAGTACTTCCGGTGTCCGCCTGCTGCTTCTCCGTTTAAAACGTGCCTGAGGTATTCCACACAGATATTTTACGTTTAGGAATTTTTTCAGGTCTTCCGGGCCCTTTACCGTACTTCTTGCCATTACCCGAATCAGCAGGACAATCGCACACAAAATCAAACCTGCAAGAATCCCTTTCAGAATACTCGGAATATATCTCGGTGCATTTACCGGCTGTTCCGGGACACCGCTCTCATCCAGAAGTTTCAGTTTTGTGTCACCGATTACATATCTGGCTACCTCCGGATAATTTTCGACAACTGACTGTAGAATATCATATGCCATCTGTCCGCTGGAAGCCGTAACTTTTATCTGAAAAAGGTTGGTATCGCCAAGCATCTGGGCAGATATCACACCCGGAACGCTGGCAAGACCCAAATCATTTGCCACCACGCGGTTCAGTGCTCCGCTGGTCAATATGTAGGGAAAGGTCGCGTTCATCTGCTCCGCAGATACTTTATTGTAATAACTGCTGGAGGCGATGTTGCTCTGGTCTCCCATGGACACCACAAAAGACGCGGAGGCTTCATACATTTCCCGGTAGGTCCGCTTTTCCTTAATAAATCCGGCAGACGCGCCAATCAGAAGAATCAAAACAAAAACCCACCAGGTTTCCCGGAATCTTTTTAATATATCGTCAAGGAGGGCAAAAATATCGATCTTATTCTCCTCGGCTCGTGTTTCATGACATCTATCTTCCATAATCTACTCTTCCTGCTTCTTTGACTGATTGCTCTGCTTTGTTTTCTTTCCGTAATATCCATAGCGTGAATAGTCATACCCATACCCGTATTTTCCGTAATAATGGCCGTACTCCCGGGATTTTCCGATCAGGCCTGCACGCACATTATTATATACACAGCCCAGTACCTTGCCTTTCGTGCGGTTCAGCTGATCGATGGTATCGTTGATATAGCAGGCTTCCATAACATCCTGCTGTACCACCAAAAGGCTGGCATCCGCCAGATTCGCGATTACCTCACTTTCTGCAACCAGTGCCATGGGGGAACTGTCCACAATAATATAATCCGTCACCTTTTTCAACGCATTCAGCACAGTCTCCAGGTACTCGGTTACTTCCCGGCTCATCATCCGCTTGTGAGGCTTGACGCTGAACAGTACTTTCAGTTTTTTCTCTATGCCTGCGGTTTTTATTTTTACTGGTTCTTTGCTTCTCAAAAGCAGACCGAGATCAATCTGCTTCCTATCCTTCTCCGGCAGCTCAAAGATCTTATACTGCGACGGCTTTCTGAAATCACAGTCAACCAGTATAACAGAATGATCTTCCCGGGCAAGGGCCAGTGCCAGATTTGCTGCAACGGTGGATTTTCCTTCGTTTTCTGACACACTGGTAACCAACAGGATTTTCTTTCCCTCTTTATCCAATTGACGTTGGACTCTGGTAGCCAGCATTTTGACTGATTCCACATATCCGAAGCTGAGGCCCGGACTGTCTATGCAAAGAGACGGTATCTGTTTCTTCAGCCAGGAACGGAGCGTCTTGTGCTTCCGCTCATGATAAATCGTGCCCAGCAGACGGGCATCGATTTTTTTGTTCATCTCGTCTTCATTTTTTACCGTATCTTTATTGTAGGACAATACCGCAAATATGAAAACCATAGCGATAACCCCAAGCATCGCCGCCATTTTCATCTCTTTTTTCACATTCAACGGATTGGAGACTTCCATCGGTACTGCCGGCTCCTGAATCACGCGGACCGAAATATTTTCCATCAGTTCGCCCGAAAGCACCGTGACTTCATCCATGACCGCGTGGATCATCCGGTAAGAAAGCATAGGACTTTTCGCCTTTACCGTAAGAGTCATCAGGTTCGATGCCTCAACCACACTGATATTTACATCCGCATCAAAGGATTCCAGTCCGAGTTTTTCGCAGACCCGTTCTTTCAGGATACTGCTCTGCATGATCTGCGACAGCCGCTCTGTCATACTTTTTGCAGAATTCAGGTTATCCGCCGCAGTATTGCTGCTGAACCCGCTTTTTCCCACAACAAATGTTGTCGTCGCACTGTATTGCGGCTGATATGTCATTTTCACATAAGCACCCGTCAGTGCAGCCGCAGCAATCGCAACAAGAAGAATAACCCACCACTGCCTGAGCACATCGCGGATGATTGATTCAATATCCCACTGTAATTCTCTGTTTTCCGATATTTTTTTCTGTTTTTCCTGCATGCTGTCTCTCCATCTTCATCGCCGAATCGTTTATTCTTCCACCACAACGATCAGACGCACTCTTCCCTGTTCACCCGCTTCATTCTGTACAGAATACAGAATCTCATAGGTTCCCGGTGTATGATAATCCACGGGATCTTCCACAGAGACACTCTCCCGGCTCATCTGCGGCGGTGTAACGGAATCCCAGTCATACTCCGTCCCATGCACTTTGATCCCTTTCAGATAGGTATACGGATCCAGCGCCTGTCCGACTTTCGTGTAAACCAGATATTCGTTCAGCAGTATCTTGATGCTCTGGCTTTCCAGTGTATAGTCATAGTATTCAACTGTAACCGGAAGATCGGTCACATCGCCCGCACTGTTCGAAACCTGAATATGCATGGTATATTCTCCCGGTGTTGTACCAGAAACAGCTTTCTCTGAAGTGACCTGTACCGCTGACGTCAGATCACCGTCCAGGCAGTCCTCTGCCCGGATATAATTCATCAGCTCCGAAGAATTGTTAACCGCAACCCGCAGTGGCCCGGTGAGTGTGATTCTCGGGGATACATAGTCACTGTAGCGGACTTTTCTTCTGACTTTTGCCACATTGCCATCCCCGTCAAAGGCCACGATGGTAACTTCTCTGCATCCTTCTTCCACAAAATTGCTCATACTTTCCATCACCAGAGAATCCGTCACATTCCCGTCTTTCCGGTCCTGCGCTGAAATGCCGGAAAGGACGGCGCTGACGTCGTCCTGAGTACTTATGGTAATCTCATCTTCACTCATCAAAATATTCGGTCCGCTCTTATCCGTGTGCTGCCACACATATACACTGACACCGGCATACAGCAGCAAAGACACTGCACACAGCAAAATGCTGATTCCTCTTATAAATCTTATCATATGTTTCCAAAACGCCTTCCTCTGCCGGAATCAAACAGTATTTCCAGTCCATCCCGGCAGGTTATTTCTACCCCAGAATTTTTACAGTGAACATTATACTACAAAAAAACTGGTGCGCCAACATGAAACCTTTGAAAAAACAAATTGAAACAAGTAAAAGCAAAAAGCCCGCATATAAAACAAGGACTATTTGTGCAGAAGAAAACCTTCCATTCCGACCTCCTGTTTTCACAGCGTCCATATGGAAGGTGTCTCTCATTTCCTGCACAGATTTATGCAGTTTCTTTATTTGCTCAATTTCTTAATCGTTTGTTTCAAAGCATCCAGGGTTTCTCTCACATCCGTCTCATTGGCGTTTTCACCCATATGACCGATTCGGATCACCTGGCCGGTCATCACGTCAAAACTTCCTGCGATCATGATATTGTGATCTTTTTTCATGGTCTCCAGTATATCTCCCGCCGTGATTCCTTCCGGTATTTTGATAACCGTTACCGTATTGGAATAACCGCTTTCCAGATACAGTTCAAGTCCCATCTCCTGCACCGCCTGGCGGGTCCATGCGCCAAGTTTTGCGTGGCGCTCCCACATTGTTTTATCCTGCTTAACATTTTCCAGTGCAGCGCGGAGGCCGTAAATATCGCTGATCGGCATAGTATACGGAAACCACTGCTTTTTATAATAATCCTTGAATACCAGTATATTCGCATAGAAGGAAGCGATCGGTACGTTTCTGTTCTCCATAGCTTTTATGGCAGCCTCACTCACTGTCACAAACGTCAGTCCCGGAGGTGCGGAAAGCGCTTTTTGGGAGCCGCCGCATACGATATCGATCTGTCCCTCATCCACATAGATGGGTTCACCGAACATGCCGGATACCGAATCCACCACCGTCAGAATACCGTATTTGTGCAGTTCCCGGCTCAGTGCCTCCACCGGATTCAGCACTCCGCTGGGAGTATCACAGTGGACCATGGTCGCATATTTGAAATCATGGTTTTCTTTCAAAAACGCCGCAAAAGCCTCCACATCAAACTCTTTCGTATAGGGAGCGGTGTAATAAGTCACTTTACCGCCGTACATTGTCACAAAATCGGCAAATCCTTTTCCATACACACCGTTGTCCAGAACCAGAACCGAATCTCCCGGTTCTGTGAGGGATGCGCAGGCCGCCTCCAGACCCAGGATTCCCTCTCCGTCCAGGATAAAAGCTTCGTTTCCGGTGTACAGCAGTTCACTGATCAGATCACAGGTTTCTTTGTAAAAATCGTAAAATTCCGGATCCAGATCCGGATTGGTGCACGGCATACTGCACGCTGCCCGCACATTTTCCCGCACTTGAGTGGGGCCCGGTGTCATAATTTTGTACATATGTTTACTCCTCGCATACTTTCCTTTCATATTTGAGGTGTCAAAAGCCTATTACAGAATTTTAACGCCCCAGTCGATCACTTTTTATGAAAAACTTACACTGCGGACAGCTCTTCGGAGCACTTCTACAACCGGAAGAACAATCACAACTGCAACGGTAATCTGAACCAGGTTACCCGGTATGGATGTCACCGGTGCGATCCAGTTCTGATAAATGATCACTTCCGCAATATAGTATCCCACAATTTTGATTACACATGCCACAGCCATTGCCAGCAGATTCCATCTGAAACCTTTATGTTTTTCGGTGATTGCACCAACTGCATATCCCATCAGGCCCACGATAACAAAGGTAAAAGGTGCCCACAGGGTCCATCCGCCCATCAGGTCAAACAATCCCATACCGATACCGCCGGCCAGTGCGCCGGTCTTCTTACCGAAGAGAATCGCTGCAATGAACAGCGGTACATTTCCCAGATGAACCAAGCCGCCATTGGCTGCGATAGGAAGTTTCAGATTGATAAAAGTTGCCACAAAGGTCAGGGCAATGCAGACACCTGCAATTGCAATATCCCTGACGCTGAACGCTGATTTTGTATTTTGTTTTTCACTCATAATAATGCCTCCTCATGACTTTATTTCATTTCCATATTGTTTTGCAAAACATTCTGCATCCGTGTACAGCAAAAACGTTTCTTTCAGGCTCCATACAGAGATGCTTTCATCGATGGAGATATGCTACCGCATAAGTGGCATCATTTAAAGTGCCAGTTTTTGTATTTTTAATCAGGCCAGTTTGCTTTTGATTCAATAGGCTTCCTCATTCCGCAGGACCCTCCGCCGCAGTGCGATTCCGCCCGGAGGGCTATATAAAAAACGCCTGAGCGTTCAGTCATTCATACTGAATCTGCACAAGCGTCAATCCTCTTGCCGGTGCGGTCGGTCCTGCTGTCTCCCGGTCGCAGGCAGCCAGTATCTCTCTCACGTGTTCGGGCGGGTAACTGTCCTTCCCGACTTCCATCAGAGTTCCGGCGATAATTCGCACCATATTATACAAAAAACCTTCCCCAGTCACCAAAATGGTGATCAGGTCACCCTCCTTTTTTATCTGAATATCCAACACACGGCGCACCGTGGTCTTTACCTGAGCCCCGGCACCGCAAAAGCTCTTAAAATCATGCTCGCCGATCAGATATTGGGCAGCTGCCCTCATTTTCCCCACATCCAGAGGCACATACGTAAAATGTGCATAATGACGCATCGTCGGCAGCGGCATCTTTCGGTTCAGTATCTTATACTCATAGGTTTTTACCGATTTGACACAGAGAGGATGAAAATCCAAAGGCACTTCCTCGCTTTTCTGAATCCGGATGTCCTCCGGAAGTCTTGTATTCAGAGCGTAGGATATTTTTTCCGCAGGCATCCGATGATTTGTATCAAAAACTGCAATGTTTCCAAGCGCATGGACACCGGCATCCGTTCGGCTGGCACCGATCGTCTCGATGGTTTCACCCAACAGTTCCGACAGGTGTCGGTTTAAAACATCCTGAACAGCCACGCTGTTGGCCTGTGTCTGCCATCCGCTGTAATTGGTCCCGTCATAAGCTACCGTCAAACGCACTCGTTTCAAAAAAGGGCACCTCCCCATATACGCCATGCAATGCTGGCTGCAAGATAAAGGAAAATCAGAAGGTAGGCGATCCGATCCCTTTTTTTATAAGCCAGCGGTTTCATCTGAGTTCTGCCCTCTCCGCCATGATAACAGCGCGCTTCCATGGCCATGGCCAGATCATTTGCCCGGCGAAACGCGGAAATAAACAGCGGCACCAGAAGGGGGATCATATTTTTTACCCTCTGAAAAATATTTCCGGATTCAAAGTCAGCGCCTCTGGCGATCTGCGCCTTCATAATTTTATCGGTCTCCTCCATAAGGATAGGTATGAAACGCAGCGCAATGGACATCATCATTGCAATCTCGTGAACCGGCACATGAATCTTTTTCAGTGGACTCAGACCTTTTTCCAGACCATCCGTCAGCTGATTTGGTGTCGTAGTCAGCGTCATTACGGAAGATCCGATCACCAGATAACTCAGTCGGATTCCCATCTTCAGAGCCTGATAGAGCCCCTCTTTCGTAATTGTAAAAATCCAGAAAGAAACCAGGGGTTCGCCCTGCGTCAGAAAGAGGTTAAATCCCATGGTAATCAACAGCAGAAAAAGAATCGCTTTCATTCCCTTTACCATGAATTTAAACGGTACTTTTGACAGCTTTATAACAGAAAACAAAACAAAAGTTGCCAACAGGTATCCGCTAAATCCCGGAAACAAAAACAGCGACACCAGAAAGACGAGAGTCCCAACCAGTTTTACTCTGGGGTCCAGCCGGTGGATAACCGAATCCGCAGGATAATATTGTCCCAGTGTAATATCTCTCAGCATATTCTCTTATCCTCCGTGTCCTCTGTTTCCAATCGGGAAGTCCTTTTCCCAAGTGCCTGCAGAATATTTGCCCTGGCTTCCTCCACCGTCGTGGCATTTACATCCACATCCAGGCCTCGTTCTTTTAAAGCATGCATAATATAAGTCACCTGAGGAGCTGCCAGCCCCATTTTCTCCAGTTCCCGGTAATGTCTGAACACCTCTCTCGGCGTATCGTCAAAAACCAGATGGGCATCGTTCATCACAATCAGGCGTCCGGCGTAGCGGGCCACATCTTCCATGCTGTGAGAAACCAGCAGGATGGTAATTCCCCGCTCTTCATGGAGGTGTTTGATCTGATCGAGAATCTCATCCCGGCCTCTCGGATCAAGGCCGGCAGTGGGCTCATCCAGAATCAGCACTTTGGGATTCATGGCAAGCACACCGGCAATGGCAACCCGCCGCTTCTGTCCGCCGGATAATTCGAAAGGCGATTTTCTGTACAGGTCTTCCGGAACCCCCACGTGCTTCAGTGCTTCCCTGGCTCTTTCTTCCGCGTCCTCCTTTGAGAGTCCCTGATTCTTCGGGCCAAAACATACATCCGTCAGCACATCGATCTCAAAAAGCTGATGCTCCGGATACTGAAATACCAGGCCCACCCGGCTTCTTAATTTCCGAAGGTCGTAGCCTTCCGCCCAGATATCCTCACCTTCATAGAGAACCTGCCCGGACGTTGGCTTCATAAGCCCGTTAAAATGCTGGATCAGCGTGGATTTTCCGCTTCCCGTGTGACCGATCACACCGATAAACTGGCCCTCATCAATTTTCAGATTTATATGTTCAATGGCGTTTGCTTCATAGACCGTTCCCGGACTGTAAGTATACGTCACATCTTTCAATTCCATTAACATAGTGCATTCACCAATTCTTCTATGGTCAGTATTCCCTTTGGCAGATCCACACCCGCTTTGCGCAGTTCATGGGCCAGCAGAGTAACCTGCGGCACATCCAGACGATATTTCTGCAGTTCTTCCACCTGAGAAAAGATTTCCCTGGGCGTCCCTTTCATGACAATATGGCCCCTATCCATGACAAAGACATTATCCGCGTAGATCACTTCTTCCATGTAATGGGTGATCAGAATCACGGTAACGCCTTCCTGCCGGTTTAACTGGCGGACGGTCTTTAACACATCTTTCCTGCCGTTTGGGTCCAGCATCGCAGTGGGTTCATCGAGAATAATACATTTTGGTTTCATGGCGACCACACCTGCAATCGCCACTCTCTGCTTCTGCCCACCGGATAGTTTGTTGGGCGACTTGTCCCGAAATCCCAACATTCCCACTGCTTTCAGGCTTTTCTCCACCCGCTCCCAGATATCTTCGGTGGGAACACCCATATTTTCCGGTCCGAATCCCACATCTTCTTCCACAACCGTTCCGAGGATCTGATTGTCCGGATTCTGGAAAACCATACCGGCTTTCTGTCGCACCTTCCACAGATCTTCCTCACTGGATGTGTTAATGCTGTCTACCCACAGGGTACCTTCCGTGGGGACCAGAAGTGCATTCATATGTTTTGCGAGGGTGGATTTTCCGGAACCGTTGTGCCCGAGGATGGCAATAAACTGCCCCTCCTGCACATCCAGGTCCACCCGGTCGATGGCCCGGAATACTTCCGGATCTTCCCCCTCTTCGTTGTATTTAAAATAGTCAAATCCCAGTTTGCTGGCTTTAATGATCCCCATTTTCCGCTCCCATAAACCGTTCGATCAATTCCCAGATTTCCTCTCTGCCCTGTTTCGTAACAGCGGAGTAGGGAATGATCGGTGTCTCAGGCACCACATCCAGTCCCTGTTTTATCATTTTTACGTGCTTTTGCAGCTGACTGCGTTTCAGTTTATCCGATTTTGTTGCAATAATAATCGGGTAAAAACCGTTGGATACGATCCAGTCATACATATTTTTATCATTTGCAGAAGGTTCATGGCGCATATCGATCAGCAGGAAAACTGCCTTTAACTGTCTGGATGTATTAAGATATCGTTCGATGAGCTTACCCCATTTTTCTTTTACTTCCTGAGATACTTTTGCATAACCGTATCCGGGCAGATCCACCAGATATACTTCATCGTTTACGTTATAATAATTGATTGTCTGGGTTTTACCCGGCTGTGCGCTGGTTCTTGCCAGTGCTTTCCGGTTCATAAGCCCGTTGATCAGTGAGGATTTTCCCACATTGGACTTACCGGCAAAAGCGATTTCCGGTATGGAATTTTCAGGCAAACGGCTGGTAATACCGCACACGATATCCAGGGCTACCTTTTTAATTACCATCTGAGTTGTCCTCCTTATTTTACAAGCGCTTCTTCCAGCACTTCTCTCATATGTTCCACATAGACAATCCGCAGCCCGTCTGTGATTTCTTTCGAAATTTCAGACACATCCACTTTATTCTGCGCCGGAACCAGCACAGTATTCAGATGAGCATTTTTCGCAGCCAGAAGCTTTTCTTTCAGCCCTCCGATGGGAAGGACGCGGCCTCGCAGCGTGATCTCACCGGTCATGGCCACAGAGGCTTTTACCGGTATTCCGGTTATGGCCGACAGCATGGCCGTTGCCATGGTGATGCCGGCGGATGGTCCGTCTTTTGGAACTGCACCTTCCGGGATGTGGATATGTATGTCGTGTTTCTGGAAAAAGTCCCCGGCGATTCCGTATTTTAATGCAACAGAGCGAATATAGCTGATACCGGCCTGAGCAGATTCCTTCATCACATCGCCAAGCTGTCCGGTAAGCACAAATTCACCCTTTCCGGGCATGAGATTTACCTCGATCTGGAGCGTATCCCCTCCCACGCTGGTCCAGGCCAGGCCTCGCACGATTCCCACTTCATCTGTCTGGTTTGCCATCTGGAACGTATATTTCCCATTTCCCAGAAAATCCGTCAGGTTTTCGCTTGTCACAGATACGCTGTCCTTTTTCTCCTCCAGAATCTGTCTGGCTGCCTTTCGGCAGATTTCACCGATTTTGCGTTCCAGGGAACGTACTCCGGCCTCTTTCGTATATTTTGAGATAATGTCGGCAAGGGCTCCGTCGGAGATGGTCAGCTGCTCTTCCCGGATTCCGTGAGCCGATTTCTGCTTCGGGATCAGATGTTCCTTCGCAATATGCATTTTCTCATTTTCCGTATAACTGCTGACTTCAATCACTTCCATACGGTCCAGCAGAGGCCGCGGTATATTCTGTATATCATTGGCCGTTGCCAGGAACAGTACCTCGGACAGATCCACCGGCAGTTCCACATAATGATCTGCAAAACGGTAATTCTGCTCTGCATCCAGCACCTCCAGAAGTGCCGAAGAAACATCGCCCTTGTAATCACTGCTGACTTTATCAATCTCATCCAGAACCATAAGGGGATTCTTCACCCCTGCCTGTTTTAATCCGGCCACAATACGGCCCGGCATGGCACCAACATAAGTCCTTCTGTGACCGCGGATCTCTGCTTCATCCCGCACACCGCCAAGAGAAAGGCGCACGTATTTTTTGTCCAGCGCCGTCGCGATGGAACGTCCGATGGAAGTCTTACCGGTTCCGGGCGGTCCCACCAGACACAGAATCGGACTGTGTCCTTTTTTATTTAAAACGCGGACTGCAAGGAACTCCATAATACGCTCCTTGACTTTCTCAAGTCCGTAATGATCTGCTTCCAGAATGTCCCATGCCTTTTTCAGATCCTGGTTGTCTCTGGACACTTTATCCCAGGGCAGTGCAAGAAGTGTTTCGATATAACCTCGCATAACAGCGCTTTCCGAAGAATTGATCCCGATATTCTGGAACCGGGTAATCTCTTCCATGATCTTCTCTTTCACTTCTTTTGATGCCTTTATTTTTCCTACACTCTTTTTAAAATTATCGATATCCGTCTGGGTATGATCCTCACCCAGTTCTTCGCGGATCAGCTTCAGCTGTTCCCGCAGGATATACTCTTTCTGATTCTTATCAATCCGCTCCTTGATTTTTCTCTGAAGTTCTTTGCGGATCTGAGCTATGTTGATCTCATTGGACAGCAGTGTCCCCATCCATTCATACCGTTCCGAGAGGGAACGAAGCTCAAGAAATTTTTGTTTGTCCTCCATGGAAAAGGACAGATTGATATTTAACTGTTCCAGAAGTTTTTCGATCTCCTGGATATCCAGTATCTGACCGGCAATCTCTTTGCTGAAATTGGGATTTTCCTTGCAGTAGGCAAGAAACATATCATGGATGCTCCGCACCATGGCCTCACGGGCTGCAGGCGGAAGTTCTGTTTCCTCCTCATCCGTCATGGTCATGATTTCAGCTTCCAGGTATTCCTCTGTACTGTCAAAACCAATCAGCTCCGCCCGTTCCAGTCCCTCAACCAGAACGCGCCGGATATTCTTTGGTACTTTTACCACCTGCTTGATTTTTGCTATGGTACCCACCTTATACAAATCGGCTAATACCGGTTCTTCAACCAGGGCATCTTTCTGCGCAACCAGAAATACCATCTGGTCCTGCAGCATTGCCTGTTCAATGGCCCGTACTGACCGTTCCCGACTCACATCAAAATGAACGATGGTTCCCGGTAATATAGTGGTTCCCCGCAGGGCCACTGCAGGCATTATCTTTATGTCGTTATTCATTCCGTTCCTCCGTTATGCAGTTTCCGTTTTCCCCCTCCGCTTTGATCCGGAAGTTTTTTTCGGCAGCGCCGTCGGCTCTCCATAAACGAGATGCGGTTCCTCTTTTCCTTCTACAACCTCTCTGGTGACAATACACTCGGTAACGTTCTCGTCGGACGGAACCGTATACATGATATTCATCAGGGTACTTTCCACAATAGCACGCAGCCCGCGGGCTCCCGTTTTTCTGGAAATGGATTTTTCCGCAATTGCTTTTAACGCATCCTCTGTTATGGTAAGTTTTACCCCATCCAGCTCCAGCAGTTTGCTGTACTGTTTTAACAGAGAATTCTTCGGTTCTTTTAAAATGCGGATCATTGCTTCTTCATCCAGAGAATCCAGTGAAACCACCACCGGAACACGTCCGATGAACTCCGGGATCATACCGTATTTGATAAAGTCCTCCGGCATGACCTGTTTCAGCAGTTCTCCCACATTTTTGTTCTTTCTCGACTTGATCTGAGCATTGAATCCGATCTCTTTTGCATCCTGCCGTGTCTCGATAATCTTATCCATTCCCTCAAAAGCGCCCCCGCAGATAAAGAGAATGTCATTTGTATTGATCTGAATCAGTTCCTGATGAGGATGCTTTCTTCCACCCTGAGGCGGCACACTGGCAACGGTACCTTCAATAATCTTCAAAAGTGCCTGCTGTACGCCTTCCCCGGATACATCTCTGGTGATGGATGGATTTTCCGACTTTCGTGTAATCTTGTCAATTTCATCAATATAAATAATACCGTGCTCCGCACGTTCGATATCATAATCTGCAGCCTGAATAATCTTCAGGAGGATATTTTCCACATCTTCGCCCACATAACCTGCTTCTGTCAGTGTGGTAGCATCCGCAATGGCAAAGGGCACATTCAGGACTCTGGCCAGCGTCTGGGCCAGCAGCGTCTTACCGGAACCGGTGGGTCCCAGCATGATGATATTGCTTTTCTGCAGTTCCACATCGAGGTTTTTCGGTGCAAGAATTCTTTTATAATGATTATACACAGCTACAGACAGAATCTTTTTTGCCTCTTCCTGTCCGATCACATAATCGTCGAGAAATTCTTTCAGCTGTATCGGTTTCAGCAAATTGATATCCATCGGTTCTTCTTCCGGATACTCCATCAGTTCCTCCTCGATGATCTCATTGCAGATTTCAATACATTCATCACAAATATAGGCACCTTCCGGACCTGCAATCAGTTTGCGAACCTGGTCTTCTGTTTTTCCGCAAAAAGAACATTTGACTCTGGAATCTCTTCCTTTTATTGCCATTTTTACTCTTCCTTTCAAAGTCACAAAGACCCCTACGCAAATGGCAGGAGTCTTGTTAATATTCTTATCTGTTCGTAATCACACTATCGATCAGTCCGTATGCCAATGCTTCTTCTGCTGTCATAAAGTTATCCCGATCCGTGTCACGTTCAATTATTTCGATCGGCTGACCTGTATTTTTTGCCAGAAGTTCATTCAGTTTCTTTCTGGTCTTTAAAATATGTTCAGCGGCAATCTGAATTTCCGTAGCCTGTCCCTGTGCACCACCGGACGGCTGATGAATCATGATCTCTGCATTGGGCAGTGCCATACGTTTGCCTTTTGTTCCGCCTGCCAGAAGGAAAGATCCCATGCTGGCAGCCATGCCAAGGCAAATGGTGGAAACATCACATTTGATGTACTGCATCGTATCATAAATCGCCATACCTGCAGTTACGGATCCACCCGGGCTGTTAATATAGAACTGAATATCCTTGCCCGGATCCTCAGATTCCAGAAACAGCATCTGTGCAACAATCAGATTCGCAGAATCATCGGTTACCTGCTCACCAAGAAAAATGATTCTGTCTTTCAACAAGCGGGAATAGATGTCATAACTTCTCTCTCCTCTGCTGGTCTGCTCAACGACCATAGGTACTAATCCCATAAATCCGCCTCCAATCTGTCTGCGGGAATAAATCCTCTTACTATTAAGCTTCAACCTCAACGGCAGCATTCGCAATGAGAGTAACTGCTTCCTGTACTGCCATGTCTTTCTTCATCTGATCTTTTTCATAGTCACCCATGATTTCCATCAGTTTGTCAGCTTCCATGTTATACATTTTGGCCATGTTAGCGATCTCTTCATTCAATTTTTCATCCGGAATCTGAATATTCTCAACTTCCGCAATTTTTTCAAGGACCAGTCTGCTCTGGATGCGTTTTACAGCCTGCGGTTTCATCTGCTCTTTCATAGCATCCATATTGCTGCCGGTGAACTGCAGATACTGTTCAAAAGAAAGTCCCTGAGACTGAATGCGCTGTGCAAAATTGTTAACCATCTGAGTTACTTCGGCATCGATCATTGCATCCGGAATATCCATTTCTGCATTTTCGATTACTTTATCAACAGCTGCATTTTCTTTTGCTGTTTTTGCAGAAGCTTCTTTTTTCTCTGTCAGAGTTTTCTTAACGTCTGCTTTGTACTCATCAAGTGTATCAAACTCGGAAACATCCTGAGCAAACTCATCATCCAGCTCCGGAAGCTCTTTGGTCTCAATTTTGTGAACGAGACATTTAAATACAGCATCTTTTCCTGCCAGGTCTGCAGAATGATATTCTTCCGGGAACGTTACATTTACATCCAGCGGTACTTCCACCTGAGCGCCGATCAGCTGATCTTCGAATCCCGGAATGAAAGAATTGGAACCGATGGTCAGCGGATAGTTTTCACCTTTTCCGCCCTCAAATGCAACACCGTCCACAAATCCTTCATAATCAAGTGTAACGATATCTCCGGACTCTACCGCACGGTCCTCAACAGCGACTGTTCTGGCATTTTTCTCCTGTTCTTTTTTCACTTCTTCGTCAACTTCTTCGTCCGTAACTTCGATGACTGCCTTTGGAACTTCCACGCCTTTGTACTGGCCGAGGGTCACTTCCGGTTTTACAGCTACTTCTGCTGTGAAAATAAAATCTTTGCCTTTTTCGATCTGAGTAACGTCGATTTCCGGCTGAGATACCACTTCAAGACCGCTCTCGTCGACAGCTTTGCTGTAAGCTTCCGGAATCAGGATGTTTGCTGCATCTTCATAAAAAATGCCTGCACCATACATTTTCTCAATCATCACCATGGGAGCTTTGCCTTTACGAAAACCCGGGATGCTGATGGATTTTTTGTTTTTGTCATATGCTGCTTTCAGAGCTTTATTAAACTCCTCTGCTGGAACCTCAATGGTAAGTTTCGCCATATTGTGTTCTAATCTTTCAACCTGTGTACTCATCGTTTGTTACTTCCTCCTTGAACTTATATAAAAAATATTATCTTAAATCTGGACACATGTGCCTAGTATAGCACAAGAATTTCTAAATGGCTATACTTTTTATAAAAAGTTTATGCCCAATTATGCAGAAAAACCACGCTTTCCGCCACTTTTTGAGCTCTTTGCGGTCCTTCCAGCTGCTCGATCAGTTTCAGAGAAAAGACAAGGGCTGTTCCCAGGCCTCTGCTGGTCGTAATATTTCCGTCCACAACCACTTCCTCCTCTGAACATTCCGCGTCAAGCAACAGCTGCTCCATACCCGGATAACAGGTTGCTTTTTTTCCTTTCAGCAGACCCATCTTGCCAAATACCGTCGGAGCCGCACAGATTGCTGCAATCTTTTTCCCCTGTCCGCAGTATGATGCGATCAGTTTTCTCAGCGGATCATACTCCTCCAGATATCTGGTTCCCGGCATGCCTCCGGGGAGCACCAGCATATCACCGTCTGCAAAAGAAGTGACCTCCTCAAACAGGCAGTCCGCCTTTACCTCAATATCACTCCGGCCCGTAACCTGCGGTCTGCCCATAATGGATACCGTTGTCACATGGATGCCGCCTCTTCTCAACAAATCGACAACCATCAATCCTTCTATCTCTTCAAAGCCGTCTGCCAGAAACACATATGTTTTACTCATCCCGAATCCTCCTGTCTCGTTACCGTATTCTTACCTTATTATAATCGGATTTTTCAAAATACACAAGTACAGCCGTTCCGAAACATTTTGATGCCGAGCGAGCGCACTCTCCCGCTGGAATGTTTCAGAGAAAATACCGCAGACATAAGTTTTTCATTTTTCTCTTTTATGAATGCTGTTTTCCTGCTAAGATAAGATAAGAAAGGGGGAATCCCCATGGGAGAGACAGTATTCGCTCACAATTTGCGATTTTACAGGGAAAAAGCCGGTTTTACCCAGCAGGAATTCAGTCAAATGCTGAATATTACCCGGCAGGCTTACAGCAATTATGAAAACTTTGTCCGCGAGCCCAACCTGACCACTCTGGCGAGTATTGCCGTATTTCTTCATGTCTCACTGGATACCCTGATTTTTGATTCAACTCATCACACCAAAAAGGAGTCTGTTATGGAGATCGAGCGAAAATATCTAATTAAAGAATTGCCGGAAAATCTGGATTCATACCGAAAACTGAAAATTGAGCAGGGCTATCTCTGCACAGAACCGGTGGTGCGGGTCCGCCGTCAGAATGAAACCTGTTATCTCACCTATAAATCAAAGGGCCTGATGGTTCGGGAGGAATACAATCTGCCCCTCACCTGCGAGGCCTACGAACATCTGAAAGAGAAAGTCGACGGAATTCTCATTTCCAAAACCCGATATCTTCTGCCTCTTTCCAATGATCTGACGATTGAGCTGGATGTATTTGATGCCCCATACCAGGGACTGTATCTTGCTGAAGTGGAGTTTGCGTCCGAAGATGAGGCGAATTCCTTTGTTCCACCTGAGTGGTTTGGAGAGGATGTTACCTACTCCAGCGCATATCACAACAGCACCCTGAGCCAAAAATAAACTTTTCCGTCTGTTTTGCAGTTTTCCAAATTGCACATTTTTAGTTCTGGATTGTTTCGTTCTTGGAAAATTTTGCATACACTATTAAGTGTAAAGGAGGATTGATGTTATGGCAAAAAAACATCTGCAAGAACTGCGTCTATTGGGTCTGACTATTGCTTACTACCGCAAGCTACAAGGCTACACACAGATTGAACTGGCAGAAAAAGTCAATATCAGCCGCACCCACATCAGCAACATCGAAGCACCAAATGGAACTTCTTCCGTGTCTCTGAATACTTTATTCGACATCGCGGATGCACTTGAGGTTCCGGTAAAAGCATTATTTGAGTTCCCTGGCAAGAAATGAGTTTCATCGCATCATCGGTTTTAAAGTTAGAAAATAAAAAACAGGCGTACATGCCTGTTTTTTATTTTGCATTTTTCTTTCGTTTCATGTCCTGAAAATCAGTCCGATGCCATACTGACAATTTTATAATAGCTTCTGGCGGTTATACCATAAATCATGGCATAACCAATTGCAAACGCCACAAAACAAACCACAGTACACACGGCAAAAAGTGTCTCATTGCTTAGCATCAGCAGTGCCAGCATACGTTTTACCATTGGGAAGGCAACGATCAGATGAATGCCGGCCATCACCAGCGGCAGGAAAAATACCGTTAAAATCTGCGAATGGATAGTGCGCTTTACTTCACTGCGGCTCATACCCACTTTCTGCAGGATCTCATAGCGCTCTTTGTCTTCATATCCTTCGGAAATCTGTTTATAATATATGATCAGGACAGTAGCCAGCATAAACAATAGTCCAAGCAAAATACCCAGGAACAGGAATCCGCTGTACATACCCCATATATAATCCTCGTTTTCTGCTCTGTTTTCCATATAGTTTATTTCAATTTCCAGTTCCTTCGCCTGCTCTCCCATATCTGTGCAGAACTGAATCTGATCTTCTTTCCGGGTGTTTTCCGCAAAATTGATGTCGTAATGCATCCGAATATAACTGGAATACTCTCCGTATACCGCCACTTCTTTTTCCTGCAGTTCTTCCAGCTGTTCCGTATCATTTACAATGATAAAATAGCTTTCGTACACAATCGCAGCGGATGGTCCCACCAGTTTTTCCACCTGTTCCTTAGACAGATTCTTTTTCACCTCAAAATCACAGTCAAAAATCTTCAGCCGCTCCTGTTCATAACTACGGCCCCTCGGACCGATGATCAGAACCTGATTTTCTCCCAGCACTTCATTTGAGCCGGCTATTTGGTTAAAGCCATCCAGGGTAAGGAAATAAAGATTGTTGATATTCTCTACCACATCAGTAATTTCTTCCGCCTGACGCACCTCAAATCCGTCTTTTGCCGACAACGCTGAAAAGCTGAGCATGGGATACATTTCCAGGGTCTCCAGACCGATTTTCTTTTCCGCAGCATTTTCACGGATCAGCTGTTCCATAGCCTTTTGGCTTTCCGGCGTACAATCCTGGCTTTCAATGGCCACATCGTTCGGATATCTCTGGTCTATGGCATCCTCGGTTCCCGCATACAGGGAAACGGTGATAGAGATCAAGAGCAGCACTCCCGTGGACAAAATACAGATATTGGCAAGGCCCACCGCATTCTGCTTCATCCGGTAGATCATGCCGGATACGGAAATAAAATGCTTTGGCTGGTAATAAAACTGTTTTCGATTCCGCATTCCTTTCAGCAGAGCAATACTTCCCGCCGCAAACAGCAGATATGTGCCGATCATGACAAGAATGACTGCCAGGAAAAACAGAGTCAGGGCACTTAACGGATTTTTCGTCGTTATTGCAATATAATATCCGGCCCCAAGGCTGAGCATTCCTGAAATGGTCATCACCCATTTTGTTTTTGGTTCCTTTTCACCGTAATTTCCGCCCTTCAGCAGTTCCACCGGTTTTGTCTTATGCACCTGATATACATTGCTCAATAAGATCAGAGCAAAAATACCGCCGAACAGGAGAGATGTCATGAGCATGGCACCCCAGGATATTTCAAATCCGAGAACCACATCCGTGTGCATCAGACGCAGGGCCAGCAGGACGAAAAGTTTGTTGAGGATCACGCCCCCGATCAGTCCCACGATGATACATGTCAATGCAATATAAAACGTTTCATACAAAATTACTTTTTCTATATGCTTCTTCTCCATACCCAGTATGTTATACACGCCAAATTCCTTTTTCCTTCGCTTCATAAGAAAGCTGTTGGTGTAAAAAAGAAAGATCAGCGAAAAAATTGCCATAATGTTGGAGCCCAGCATCAGGATCATCTGCAGATCTGTTCCGCCGCGAAGTTCGGCCAGCCCGCTGTTCTGAGTCAGCGCGTACATAATATAGGTCACCATAACCGTACCAATTCCCGCGAGCAGAAACGGGAAATAAACCCGCCTGTTCTTTCTGATGTTTCCCGCTGCCAGTTTCAGATAAAAGCCTCTACGCATACCGTTCACCACCTGTCGCGATCATCGTAAGTGTATCTGATATTTTCTGGAACATAGCATCCTTCTTCCGATTTCCCCGATATAGTTCATGGAACACAACGCCGTCTTTTATGAAAAGAACCCGCTTCGCATGGCTGGCCGCCTTGATGCTGTGAGTCACCATCAGGATCGTCTGACCACGATCATTGACGTCCTCAAAAAGTGCCAGAAGTCCGTCTGCGGACCGGGAATCCAGTGCACCCGTCGGTTCATCCGCCAGTACCAGCTGAGGCTCTGTGATCAGGGCTCTGGCCACTGCCGCCCTCTGTTTCTGCCCGCCGGAAATCTCATATGGAAATTTGTTCATGAGATCCTTAATTTCCAGTTCATCTGCCAGCACATTCAGCCTGCGCATCATGTCCGGATAATCCATGCCGGATAGCACCAGCGGAAGCAGAATATTGTCCATAATTGAAAAATTATCCAAAAGGTTAAAATCCTGAAAAACAAACCCCAGATTGTTTCTCCGGAACGCGGATATTTCTTTTTCTTTTATGGAACTTAAGTTTTTTCCGCCAAGCAGCACCTCACCTCCGGTAGGCCTGTCAAGGGATGCCAGAATATTCAGGAGTGTGGTTTTCCCCGAACCGCTCTCACCCATAATTGCAACATATTCACCTTCTTCGATAGAAAAATTCACATCGGTCAGTGCCTGCACCTGGTTTCCGCCAAATCGCGTAGTGTAAATCTTTTTCAGACTTCTTACTTCTAAAAGTGACATTTTTGATTCCTCCTCGTCTTTCCCTGTTGCTTGTCCGTCGGTGAAGCGCGGCCTTTCTGCCATACCCGGCATTCTGATCCACACTGTCATCGCTACACCGACTTTGCACTCATAGTATAACAAGGGGAGAAATGTGCAGCCATTTTTTCAGCTTACATTTCTCCCTTATTTCTTTCGTTTTTGTAAGATTGATTCTAAACGGACATGTCTGCTGACGCAGACATCAGCATAAATAAAAGTCTTCCTTATAGTTGCACGCAGCGACCTTCACGATCAGCAGATCCAGGACTTTCCACCGCAAACGTCATTGATTCCGGAAATCAAATATCCGTCTGATTTTATTCCCCTGTGAAAATCAGGATTACTCATTCATAATTAATATGAGCGGTATTGAGAGAAATCATCACCCGGGTTCCGACACCGGGCTCCGACTCGATCTTCAGCCCATGTCCGAGCTTTTTCAGAATTTTTCGAGACAGATATAATCCCAGACCGGAAGCTTTTTTATCCCGCCTGCCATTATACCCGGTAAAATTCTTTTCGCAGATACGCGGCAGATCCTCCGCAGCAATGCCGATGCCGGTGTCCTCAATTACCAGTGTCTTATCCGAGTCCGCCTTCATATAGATGGATATCGAACCGTTTTCCGTATATTTCAGCGCATTGGACAAAATCTGCTCCAGTACAAAGCAGATCCATTTTTCGTCGGTCAAAACACGGCAGTTTAGCGGCTCATAGCGCAGTATCAGGCGTTTTCGAATAAACAGCGGAGCATATTTTCTCAATGCCTGCCGCACGATTTCATCCAATTCCTGCATCTTAAAATCGTAATCTGTGGAAATGCTTTCCAGTCGGATGTACTGAAGAACCAGTTCCACATACTGTTCAACGGAGAACAGTTGTATTGATAATTCTCGATTTGTTTCATTATCCTCTTCCTGAAGGATCAGCCGCATAGCCGCAATCGGAGTCTTGATCTGATGGACCCACAGAGTATAATAATCTGTCATTTCCTGCCGGTTTTTCCCGGCCGCGGTGTGAAAGTCAGACAAATCTTCCCTAAGGATATCCAAAAAATTCTGATAATCTTTTTCCGCAATCGTTTCGGGCCGGGGCAGATGCTCCAGGTTCAGATGAATATTTTTCTTCACATTTTCCAGAATAAAATGATTCCGGCGTTTTCGCAGAAAATCCACCGTCATGCACAGAATTCCAAGAATCAGACACAGAACCGTCCAGTATAATGTCATCTCGGTCGGGGTATGATAAAGATAGCCTATAATCCAGTTTAACAGGATAAAACAGGAAAACAGGGCAAGGGATTTTCTATGATATTTTATATAGGAAAAGAAAATCGTTCCTTTTTCATTCATTCTATTTGTTCTCCATGCTGCATCAGTCTTTTTGTCCGCAAGACCAGCGGTACCAATCATAGTTAACTCTCGTCCGTAAAAAAGCGCAGATACCTGTCATTCGATCAGATAGCCGATTCCCTTTTTGGTAACGATAAACTGTTCCACGCCCAACTGCTCCAGCTTTTTCCGAAGCCGATTTACATTGACGGAAAGGGTATTATCATCCACAAAGCTGTCCGTTTCCCACAGGCTCATCATCAGGCTGTCACGGCTCACCACTTTTCCTTTTTTCTCCATCAAATGCTGCAGGATCCGCGATTCATTTTTCGTCAGTTCCGCCTTTTTCCCTTCATACCGTACCGTCAGATCACTCTGATTGAAGATCAGTCCTCTGTGTTCCAAGAGACTGCTGTTGTCCGAAAAATCATAGGTTCTGCGCAAAATAGCCTGGATCTTTGCCATCAGCACCTGAAAATCAAAGGGCTTAGCCACAAAATCATCTCCGCCCATGTTGACCGCCATGATGATATTCATATTATCCGATGCGGAAGACACAAAGATGATTGGAACTTTTGACACTGCACGGATTTTTTCACACCAGTAGTATCCGCTGTAAAACGGCAGGGAGATGTCCATCAGTACCAGTTGAGGGGCAAACGCTACAAACTCGGCTATGACTTCTTTAAAGTCCTGTACTGAGGCCGCCTGGTGTCCCCAGCTCTCTATATATTTTTTCATTTCACGGGCAATGACCCGGTCATCTTCAACAATCAATATTTTTGCCATTCTTTACCTCATATGATAGTTTTCCGACATAGATTAAGCAGCCATATGATTTATTCCTTTTTGATTCGTTCGATGCTCTTATTGTAACATAAGGGAACCAGGTAGTCTGCATGAAATACAAAAGTTCGTTGAAATATTTCAAAAATCAGAAACCAGAGAATCAGAGCCGATTATTTTGTATTCTACAAAAATGCTGTCACATAAGCTTCCGTTCGTCGGCACAGATTTTTAGAAACCCGGGTTGAGGCTCCATTGACACTCCATGATACCGCAGCGCAGGATGGACAGATTCCTTTGTATTTGCAGGTTGTGCACTCCGGAGGCAGTAATATTCCTTTCGCCAATTCACCCATTTGCTGCCATGCACTTCCGAAATCTGTTTCTTTCAGATCCACAGAATAACAAGGAAGCATTCCACAGGGATACATACAGCCATTCCAACTTATCCAGAATGCACCTCGTCCCGCCATACAGGAGGATGCTTTGCATATCATTTCATCCGTCTCAAATGCAAGTGCTTCATTCTTTGCAATACTCTCCTTTATATATTTCTGCCTTTTTTGCAGTTTCTCCGGTTCCATTGTCCTGCTGTCAAAATATGCTCCGGCAATTCCCTGCTCACAAGGATCCAGATAGATCCCATCTTTATTATCCTCATGTCCGTTTCTCACAGGCGGAAACAGATATGCAGCCATCCGGACCGGTAGTTTTTCTTCTTTTGCAAAATCAATAATTGCATCCATATCCTTCTGATTGTATCGAACAAATGTCGTATTCAAACATACTCTGATACCGGCTTTCTTCAGCATATGGATTCCGTTTATTGCTTTCTCAAATCCATTTGTATTTCCGCACACCGTTCCATAGGTTTCCTCTGACATTCCATACAGAGTAATATTCACTGCTTCGGGACGACATTGGCAAAAACATTTCAGGATTTCATCATTTATCAGAATTCCATTTGTATTGACCGACACCACCACTCCCATTCTGACCATCTCTGTATAAATCTCGCAAAAATCAGGTCGAATAAGCGGTTCCCCGCCTGTCAGAAGAAGATATATCATCCCCTGATCGACCGCCTGGCGGCCGAGCTCAAGCCACTCCTCTGTTGTCAGTTCCTTTCCCGCCTGGCGCTGTTCTTTCTCTGTCATATGAATGTAACACATCTTACAATTCAAATTACAGCGCGGAGTCAGTTCAAAGGTACCGCTGACAGGAGCATGCTTCATAGCCCCCTTTCGGAATACATATTCTTTGATGGATCTGCCTGCCATATGCTTCCTCCTTTAAAAAGGGGCTTCCATAAAAACTGGAAGCCCCTGTATTCGTAATATACTCTGTTATCTCACAATGATAGATGCCTGAACAGATCCAGCCGAACGATTGCCTTCTGCGTCATACGCATAAATTGTATAGGTTCGGGTTCCTCTGTTGTCTTCGCTGAACGTTACACATGTATACACACTATCTTCTATTGACGAACCTGCATCCTTCTTCTTCAGTCCGTTAATATTAACTTTATTTCCGAAATCATCATATATTTCAATCAATTCAGCATTTGCGCTGGTCAAAACATATAATGTTGCGGTTTTTCCTCTCGTCATCTTTGAAGTCTTGAAATATGCATCATACATAATTATTTCATCACTAATTTTTTCAATTAACAACAACTGCCCCTTTTTATTCGCAATGGCAGCATATGATGCATCTATTTCTTCCTGCGTAATACGCTCTTTTGCCAGCAGTTCTTTTGCTGCAAGAACTGCATTTTCATAAGCTCTAAAGGTTTCTTCTGTATAAAGAGAACCATCTGTCACTTCATATTCAGCTATGGCCGCTTCCAGATTACTGGTGTCTACCTTACAGACCTCCTTTATGTCGGATGATAAAGGTAAATCTGTCGGTACATTTCCCAGCAAATCTAATTGAGCACTAAATTCTGTATATGACAGTGTGCTGTTGGCATCTGCATCCCATGCTTTTTTTCCATTCGAACGAAGGAGAGGCAATACCCCTGATTTTACCTGTTCTGCAGTTTCTGCACTCGGATTGTCACACCATACACAAAAAGCAGATCCCTTTATATTTGCATTTCCAACAGAAACATTTTTTCCCGTATTCGTATCCCCATACGGAGCAAATACATAGGGATTCCAGTTTTCATATATCCGCTGAGAAGTACAACCCTCATAACTGCCGCTGCCAGAATCCGTGTGGCTATTACCCAGCACATAATAATTATAAGAATTCAAAAAATTATACGCCTTATATCCTTTGTTCAGATAGGTCCAGATATTATTCTTACTGTTGTTGGCAGAAGGTGTCCAATACTGAATCTCAATGTTCTCATTCAATTCTACAACACTCTGATAACCGGTATCACTGGTACGCAGCGCATCATCATTCCACATACGGACAGAAGTATAGCCATAGCTGCTGACAAGCTCATAGATATCATTCATATAATACATGAACCCATCATATGCAACTGCTTTTGCATAATTGCTCAGGCCTTCCGATTCTGCGCGGTTCTGTGCATAAGTTTTCCAATGATCCAGCTGATTCCATTTTGAAACAGAACTTGTAACAGCACTTCCCCATCCCAGCAGTTCATCTCCGCCAATATCAAACTTCGTGCATCCTAGTTCGCGGAAGAAAGCCGCATATTCTTTATACAGATTCTGCGCGAAAGTAACTGCTTCCTCATTGGAAATATCAATACCGCGCGAATAGCTCTTCTGGGCTGTCTCCGGTCCGGACCCCTGTACAATAGAAGTCTTTCCATCATAATGGAAATAATTGCCGATGTCAGTTCCATACTGCTCGTTATATTTCTTAACGGCATAATTCAGATGGCCGGGACTGTCCAGAGACGGAATGATTTCCACATGATACAGTTTTGCCACTTCTGCAATCTGTCGCATTTCATCCTGCGTGATATATTTTCCATTATCTGCTGCCACACCATTTGCAGATCCATTCACACATAAAGTATTGTCAGCTCCCGCAAGCCAAGGATAAGTCTTACTCTCCAGACGGAATCCCATTTCTTCCGAAAAATGAAGATAAATCGCATTCATATTTGACCAGGACATTTCACGAATCATATCCATGATCCATTCCGGCGAGTAATATTTTCGCCCACAATCCAGTAAAAATGCCCGTTCCGGACAGTCCGGAGAATCCATATAAGTCTGTCCCACTGCCAAACCACTTCCGGTCAATATTGCCTGTTCCACATAGCGACATCCATAAAACAGACCATCTGTATCAGAAGCGGACACAATCACCTGATCTCCAACTTCTATTTTATAACCTTCCTCCGGGAGGCCAAGAGCAGAATCCAAAATCAGAACAATGTCATTCTGACCGGCATCCACCTGTTCCCCATATACGATTGAGAGCACCGTATCCGTGGCTCCGCAAGCCTTCAGTTCTGAATCAAATAACTGTATCTGTTCTACAAGTTCCGCATTATCTTTTGACGAATCCTGTGTATTCACCCAGAATATTTCGGTATCCGTATTTACCTTCCATTCACTTGCAGCTTCTGCATCAAATGGTGTGTAAATAATGCACATGCTAACGGTTACAAATAACGCCACAATCTTCTTAAAACCAGTCTTCATTACTCTTGTTCTCATACGCGTAATTTCCTTTCAGATGGCTCAAAACACACTCTACTGCCTCACAATCAGTTTTACAGGCAAGAGTAATTACAGGTGTCGTTCTAACAGCAATTTCTGCCAATTCCAACAAACGGCAATTATGTTCCTCATCCCATTTACTTTTTATCAGTTCACTGTAGAGTTTTAAGTATCTCTTACGTTTTAATTCAGTCCAAACTTTATTCTCATTTCCCTTCTCAAGGAAAACAATTGCGGCAACGGGCGCTCCTTTTTTCTTGTAAATACCAGAACTTCCGGCGACTGGTCCCCCATAAGCGACACAGCCGTCATCTCCAACCTCAATGATCACTTTATCGCCATTCAATATCTCAGCTCCATAATATTTCTCCCACAAACCGGCGTGTGTAGATTTCCCACCGCCCGACGGGGCCGAAAAAACATAAGCTTTTTCCTGATATATCACTGCTGACGCATGCAGAATCATTCGTTGGAATGGAAGAAGCAAGCGCTCCATTGATAAATACAGCAATAGATTTCCCTTATTACAGAATGCATCCGCAAATGAAACCGGAACTCTCAGACAACAATAATCTTTTCTGGCAACAGGCTCCATCCGATAAAGATATTCCCCGTCTCTCAGACAATAGCGCTGAACAATGCAGTCTCTCTCATACTGGACATTTCCGGACATCCCTTTCTCTTTTTCATCTGATTCAGTTTCATAAAACCGAATATCAATCCTTATATCCGGCATACCGGATGAGTCCGCACTTGTCAGAAAAGGCTGAAAACATTTATCAAACACTATTCTTCTTTGCGACTCCATCCGGATGACCAGATTTGCAATTTCTAAATCATATTGGTATAACATCTTCACAATTATGAAGTAAATGCTTTGATCACATTACTGTGATAGCAAATGGTATCATTCGTACTTGACCATTGAATTTCATCTTGCACTATAGTACAACTTCGCTCCGGGTTAAAATATCCCAATTCCATAAGAGAATTCATATCTTCCGGGTCCGCCTCACAATTTGTTAAAGCTATAGGAGCATCCAAAAAAAGCTCTTCCACCGAAATCATTGGTTTTTCATACACTCTCTTCATTTTAAACACCCCCTATCGCACTGTAATTGACACGGTTTCTTCGTTTACAGATAATGCTCCGGAAGTATCTTTCGCACGAACGGTATAAGTCAGCTCTTCACCCTTCTCACCGGTTACAGACCATACAAAAGTAAAGTTCACTTTTTTGTTCTTTTCCTTCTTATCCCATTTATCAACCGTAAGCTCATTTCCATACTGATCTATAATAGAGATGGAATCTCCTTCTATCGTTGTGACTACGGTCAACGTAACGGATTTTCCGGATGTCACTTTTGTGGTTTTAAACTTCGCCGAAGTAATCGACAAATTCTCATTAATTTGTTCTTCCGGTATAGGCTCCTCATCAGGTTCTTCAACCGGTACTTTCAGGCTTCTGAAGGTTCTCACTTCATTCATCAGTTCCCCATTGCCTGACTGAATCTCAGATTCACAAGATGTAAGTGCATAGCCAGATATCTTTAAGTTGGTTATGGACAAAATATTATTCTCAAGATTATCTCCACCGTCAGTACCTATCAGAACCAAATAGCGTCCTTGTTCATCCTTAGTCAAGAGACTGGTATCAATTGTATAATACTGCTCTGTACCACTCTTCACCTCATAGGACAGTGACTCTTCCCCATCACAAATCTGCGCCGCACTGCTGCCATATACCATGTTGACAAATTCACCATTATCTTCATTGTCGTTCTTTCTATGGACACCGATCTGAACCGTTCGTGTCTCCTCGCTGACGTTGGTTTCCGGGGTCAAATAAAATGCAATAACAGCTGTACTAGCGGCACCATCCAGATAAAGCTCATTATTAGGGCCAAATGAAAGATACTGAGTCAACTCCTCTACTCCTGTGTATATAGAGCCACTATCCGTATCATAATTTTCAATCATAGTCGTTCCTGATACAAGAATAGGATTGTCATTTTCATCATAATCTACATCTGCATATGCAACTCTGCCCTCTTCAATCAGTGTTTTTACTTCAGTAATGACTGCCTGCTTTTCATCATCGCTATAATACTCATCCGTCTTATCAACTTTTTCCGTAGTTCCAACTTCATTTGTAATTTCTATAGTTTTGCCTTCCAATGCACCGTAAATACGAATTCCGTCAATATAAACGATTCTTGTCGCTCCAGAAGTACTTTTTGCTGCACTCAGCGATACTCTATAAGATCCTGCAGGCAGATCTTTTACGGAGATGACCGGGACCTGATACAGATCTCCATTTACACATTCTGTAATTACAGGGAACTGTTTAACCGTTTCCTCAGTTCTTGTATCGGTAACCTTTACAGACAACACTGCATACTGATTCGATGTAGTTCTGCTTATGATTTCAAATCCTGTTCCCTCAAATTCAAAATTCAGGATTTCACCAGTCGTGTTGACTTTTGTTGCAGTAATCGTACCATTGGAAGCGTCACCTTCAAGAGTTCCCCCGACAGTATTAATTACTTCCTGCGCTTTTTCCATCTCTGCACCAGAAAGATCACTTGTGTTTGCTGTTAATGTTTCCTGTTTGTCAGCGTCATAATTGGGATCGGATCCATAATTAGAGTCCTGATCTGCGCTCTGCATATTTCCTTCTGAATCCACTGTTTCATAAGTTACCCATTGATTTCCATCATTACCAACGTATGTGATTCCGGCAAAATTATCTTCGTAATACACAACACTTGCCGGAGCGGTTATGACTTTCTGTGTCATAGTTACGCCAGTTGTCTTAGTAACATCATCTGCACCTTCTTCTTTTACTTCAATCGTGACCATTACACTGTCTTCATCATTCATGATCTTATTCATCGTGTATGTCAATGATTGCTCTGTCTTCTCAAATACTCCATAATTTGAAGTTGCATCGCTGATACCTGTCATGGACCATTCTGTCGCATTCGGGTTGGATGAGACTAGCGAAACTATATCGTTTGCTGTAAATCCAGTAGAAACGCCGTTTTCACCAACTGTAGTATCATTCAGTTCAACCGGCAGGCTGTAATCTAACACATATATATTATCGGCCACACCATATGTATATACATCCACTCGAACCGGCCCATAAGTCGCCGTTCCGTCTTTCACTAAATAATAATAACTGTCAGCACCCGTCTTATCTCCTGTGTAGGTAACGGAACCGTCTGTATTCACTGTAGCTTTTGGATTAATATTACCGGAACCGCCGCCACTTGGTGTACATAACATAATTGATGGTGTATTTGAAAACTCTACTCCCGCATTGATAACTGCTTCTAATAATTCATCTTTATCTGCTGTAACACTCTTGGATTTGCCTCCTGTCAGAGCACCCGGCGCTGCATCATCCGATGTATCCAGGGTTCCCCAATCATAGTAATGAAGCGGTGCAAAAGTATACTCCTGCTTTTGAACCTTATAATCAGCTGTTCCGTTCAAGGTCTGTTTAGATGCATTATCGCCGGTTGATTCACCTGTAGTATATACATGATTAATAAATGAATTTTCGTTCCATTTTCCACCCGGAATCGTATAATTAAAACCATATATTGTCAGTTTTTGTCCGACTTCAAGTCCGTCCACAAGTACCTGCTTCAATTGCGCTTCATCAGTCATTTCCTTATAGGTGGCTATTACTTTTCCCTCTGCATCGTACTTCGTTACGACCAAATCTTTTAGCTGTGTCTCTGAATTCAGACTAATCATATCTTTTGTCAGAGTCACTCCTATATCATCATCACGAAATGTCAGATTCTGAATTGTTGCATCACCATTATTCTGCAAACCAAACTGATATTGTACCGGCTTCTGCGGATCAACAAATCCATTGTATCCAACCTCTCCGCCATTCTGATATCCAGTCTTAGTCGTCAGCATACTGGGATCGACGATTTTAATATTAGTCTCAATACCGAAGTTTGCCGCTGTACCATGACGCTCCATATAATAGAAATCAAAGTCATAAACCTCGCCGTCTTTCAGACCGCAGAGATCGCGAACGCTATTCAGAGAAATACCACATTTGGAAATCGCATGTGCTCCGCCCATATCCAATACACGGGTGCCGTTAATGTAAAGGTAAACATCATCATCTCCCGTGAAGTTAAAATAAAGGTCTGCATCATCATAGTAAATAAACTTGGCATGTCCTTCCAGAGTCAGGTTATAGTTGGTAGCATTGTAGTATTTATCATTACCAGTGTCACCTACCGCATTCGCATATGCATCACCATTTTTACCATAGTATTGGTTGCCATCTCCAATGGCAGCAATTGGATCGAAACGGGTTTCAGCCTGTAAATTGCCACGTACATATGTAGTACCTTCACGAGTTGTAATGGTATCTGTCTGTGTATTGGAAATCGTTCCGTTCACAGTATCATATTCAGTGCCGTCATAGGCAGAATTGTAGACATAATACGTTTTACCATCGACAGTCTTCTCAACCAGATTAATGGTCCTATATTCTTTTACTGTCTGTCCGTATCCTTCACTGTCCGAGAATGTATTGTGAAGCAGGAAGTAAGCGGCATCAAAATAAGTTGTACAGTCTGTGACTTTGCTTAATGTTTTACCTTTTGTATCCGCATAACTTCCCAGTCCTCCGGTAATGGTACTGCGCAGAACGGATGGCAAATCTCTGGTTGCAGAAGAGTTATTGCCAACATATTCATTATTATCATTAAACAGCTTAGTTCCCATAACATACCACATATTATAAGATCCATCACTGTTTTTCCATGCTTCCGGCAAAGTCTTCTGCATATAATTTGCAAGATAAGTCACCGTAGCTTCCGTATAAACTGGTTTCTTATTGGCATCCAGCTCTGGCTCAACAAGATCCGTGCGAACATAACATCCATACAGGGTCTGTTTCGCACCGCTATTCAGTGTGGTATCACTGGCTGTTACATCGGCAGAATTCCAAGTACCATTCTGAGTCAGGGTCGTGCCTGCAATAGCTGCACTATCTGATAAATCATTAAAGTGATCTTTCGCATCTGTCTGCAGCAGGCCATATCCCTTGGTAGATCCATGATGGTAGGTTTCTCCGCCGGTTGCAGTTCCGCTCGCGTAGTTATCTGCATCTGATTTGCCGGAGAAAAATGCAACTTCAGCAATGTCTATATAGGTGCCTGAAGCAAGACGCGGATATAATGTAACATGTGTTACATTATCACTGCCGGAGCCCAAATCAACAACCACCGACTTGAAGTCACTCTGATTATATCCATCGGTCGGTAAGTTCACATAATTATCGCTGCCGCCATTGTTCCACCGATGCCCGATAGTCGGCTGGCTGCTATAACCTGCATTTGTACGATATTTTACTACCGCATACCGCATAGAAGTTCTGGTATGACTTCCACTTACAGAATAGGTAATATATATACCGGTAGATGCTGATGTATATCGAACATAGCCATCTCCGGTCGTCGCATTATATGCGCCACCGCCAGCCTTCTCTGTATATTTCACAGTCGGTTCTGCTACAGAAGCTCCAACTACCTGGTCTCCAGTTGCCCCCAGTTCATTCCACTGGAACAGCATACCATCTGCGGCATAATCCCGAATCGTAATCGGCATTGACACAAAATTTGTACCTGCCGTATTCTCTGCAGCCTTTACTTCCGTCGTCACACTCGGAAGCATCGTAACCATCATTGCCGCACTCAGCACTCCAGCCAATATTCGTTTGGCTATTTTACTTTTTACTCTCATTATCTTCTCCTCCTATCTTTTTCCAGAAACTTATATTGATCAAGCTGCTCTAAAAATTCTTCAATATCCTTTGATGCCACCTCTTCTTTCACGTCAAATTCTTTCGTCACAACAGCAAGTAAATCCTGAAATGTAGAATCCTTCTGAAGCGTTTTCCAGATTACCTCTCCCACAGAATTCAAAATTCCCACTTTCGTTTCTATATCTTCTGACAAACCTACCGGTATAACCAGATACTCGTCTAAAAACTCTCGAAGCGTATATCCTGCTTTGACACGATAAACTGCATTTTCATTCTTATCCAATTTTTCCCTCCTCATATTGCCTGTCCACTGGTTTTCTTTTCCATCATTTCTTCATCCTATATATAAATTTCGATTTATCAAACTTCAGTACATACAATTGCACTTAGATATAGCTTTATTTATTATAACGCTTTTTTTTTTATTATTCCAGTGCAATTTAATACTTTTTTAGTTCTTACAATACTTTAACATTGAGTTAATCTTGTATTTTTTTTCATTGAGATATACACTAAATCCAAAAAGGGGATTTTTATATGAAAACTGAATTACTACATGAAATATGCCGACTTATGAAAAACCATCTTTCTCCGGAGCAAAACCGGATTCTGGAAGCCACACTCTGTCAAACCTTCAGCCAATATAATATTTCCGTTTCTTCTGCCCCCTTGACCTCCAATGATCAGCAGTATAATGCTCAGTTAATCAGCCTTTTTATTGCTTCCAAAAAGATAGAAGGCTGCTCCGACAATACTCTGAAATACTATACAAATACTCTGACTGCCATGACAAACAGAGTCCGAAAAAATGTTTGCCGCATAGATACCAACGATTTGCGTCTCTACCTATCTGATTATCAGAATACGCGCCACGCAAGCAAGGTGACGCTGGACAACATCCGCCGTATCATGTCTTCCTTTTTTGCCTGGCTCGAGGACGAGGACTACATTGTAAAAAGCCCGGTGCGCCGTATTCACAAAGTCAAGGCCACCCAGACCGTAAAAGAAACCCTGTCCGACGAAAACCTTGAACAGCTCCGTGACCAGTGTACCCATCCCCGGGATCTGGCCATGATCGACCTGCTGATCTCCACCGGTATCCGTGTGGGTGAGCTGGTAAACCTCAATCGCTCCGACATTAATTTTGATCAGAGGGAGTGCGTGGTTCTCGGTAAGGGGGACAAGGAACGGCCTGTCTATTTTGATGCAAAAACCAAGATTCATCTGCAGAACTACCTGTCTGCCCGTACCGATTCCAACCCTGCTCTTTTCGTCAGTTATAATGCTCCCTGGAACCGCCTGTCTATCGCAGGAGTCGAACGCTTCTTATCTAATCTGGGCTGCAAGTCCCATGTATATCACGTCCACCCGCACAAATTCCGACGAACCATGGCCACAATGGCCATTGAAAAAGGCATGCCCATTGAACAGGTTCAAAAACTGCTCGGACATACCAAAATTGATACTACGCTTCATTATGCTATTGTCAATCAGACCAATGTCAAGCTTGCGCACAAACGGTATATCAGCTGATTTTATATTATAAACCACTACGATAAATCGCAATTTATTTACATATGGAAGCCATACCTCCCGGAGGAAAAGGCATCCGACTATGCCTATGCTGAAGCGGGCAGACTCTTTTGGAATCATTTGAATATGAAATACCAGAAATTCTTCCTACCTATCACCCATCTCTCCCCCCTCGCATACCTTAATGTGTAACCGCAACTTTCGCATATTGCGGAACGTATTCGTGATTTTAGGAGGATTTTATGAAAAAATCGGTATCCACGCTGCTGATAACAGGCATGATTGCCGCTCTGATTCTGACCGGATGCGGTGACTCAAAGGAACTGACCGCCATTACCTTAAATGAGGTGGCACACTCCATTTTCTACGCACCCCAGTACGTTGCCATTGAAGAAGGATATTTTAAAGAAGAGGGGATCAACCTGACTCTGGAGACCGGCTACGGTGCAGATAAGACCATGACCGCCGTTCTGTCCGGGGATGCGGACATCGGCTTTATGGGATCAGAAGCGTCTATTTATGCTTATCTGGAAGGTGCCAGCGACCCGGTTGTGAATTTTGCACAGTTGACCCAGCGTGCCGGTAATTTTCTGGTGGCCCGTGAGGAGATGCCCTATTTTGAATGGGAAGATTTGAAAGGGAAAGAAGTTCTGGGCGGACGAAAGGGTGGTATGCCGGAAATGGTATTTGAGTATATCCTGAAACAAAACGGCATCGACCCAGCCAGCGACCTGAGCATCGATCAGTCCATCGATTTCGGTTCCACTGCCGCTGCGTTCTCCGGCGGTCGCGGTGAATTCACCGTTGAGTTTGAGCCCGGAGCCACCTCACTGGAAAAAGAAGGCGTGGGCTATGTGGTTGCATCTCTGGGAACCGATTCCGGCTACGTTCCTTATACCGCCTACAGCGCAAAAGCCAGCTTTATGGATAAGAATCCGGAACTCATCCAGGGATTTGTAAATGCGCTGCAGAAAGGTATGGATTTTGTCAACTCCCATTCACCGGAAGAGATCGCCAAAGTGATCGCACCACAGTTTCCTGAAACAGATCTGGATACGATCACCACCATTGTAAAACGGTATGCGGATCAGGATACGTGGAAAGAAAACCTGATCTTTGAAGAGAGCAGCTTTGATCTTCTGCAGGATATTCTTGAAAGCGCCGGTGAACTGAATGAACGGGCACCGTATGGGAAACTGGTTCGCACGGATTTTGCCAAGAAAGCAGCTCCTTGATTCCCCCGGTGGGTCAAAAGGACACCAAAAGGCATCTGTTCGCTTCCGCGCCTGAATAAGGAGCCCTTTTCATAAAAGCGCTGAAATTAAGTCGTTTTGTGGCTTTATATAGAGCATTTTGATCTTCCATGCAAACTATACCATTGAAAAAATCTGCGCATACGGTACAAAAGAAGCTTTTCATCTTTGCTTCTATTGCACCATATGCGCAGACTGTTTTATGTCTTATTTTCCTATTCCGCGATTGCCCACACACGAACCGGAAGTCCGGTCGCGCCTTCAATGGGCAGAAAAGCAGCAATCACAATGGCACCTGCTGGGGGTACCTGGTCAAGGTTGCACAACACTTCGACCTGAAGTTTTCCTTTATCCAGCACATAACGCTCACATGCCAGATCACCGGCTTGCGCCGCCTTTTCGGATGCATCTGTATCCAGAGTTTCATGGCCGTTTGCCGCTGCATTTCTCTCTTCATAAATGTATTTTAATGCTTCCAGAGACCATCCCGGGAAGTGCTCACCACCTTCTTCATCATAATTGCAGATGGCATCCATATCCGGCCAGCGCTTATACCAGTCGGTGCGCAATGCGACAAAAGCGCCATCCGGAATCTCACCGTATTTGGCCTCATATTCTTTGACATCATCCACAGTCACAGCATAATGAACATTTTCTTTTACTTTTTCCGAAATATCAATCACAACCAGAGGATATACCATATCTCTGACGCCATATTTTTCCGACAATTCTCTGTCTTTCACAAAATGGCCCGGGAAATCAATGTGGGTACCGAACTGTCCCGGAAACTTAAATGTCTGAATCAGACACTCCAGCATTGGATTTCCCCAGTCAAAAACCGTTTTAGACAGTTCCACTGAGCCTTCCGGAATGCCGCCCCAATAGGGGCTGTCATTGTTCAACGGGTGTGACAGTTCAATCCAGCGATAACCTTTCAGTCTTTTTAAATCTTCCCAAAGCTGATACATAGTAATCCCTCCTTGATGTAAAATTGATTCAGATGCCAAAGCCTGCAGCTTATTTTTATATATCAAATCGCACAACGGATTATTCTTTCCCGGCACAGTACCCATCGCAGAACTTGATGATAAAAATTGTCATATTTTTTATAAGAATAAGCTGAATTATTTTTATTATATCATCCTCAACCTCAATAAATCCAGTATATTTCTATTAATTTGTGTAAAAAGGAGTAAAAATCCCCTCGATTTTTTGTCTCGCTTTCACGCCGATCCCAGAAGTATCATGCCTCACAAAACAGATGTTTATGCCCAGACAATGTGGCTGCCCTTTTCATCTTTTTTTACGATCAGCTTTCGTTCGATCTGCTCTTTTAATTCCGTTACGTGAGAGATAATTCCGATGCTGCGCTTATTTCCGGCCAATTCCTGAAGAATCCGAATGGCACGCAGCCGGGCATCATCATCCAGAGATCCGAATCCCTCATCCAGAAACATGGTGTCAATCCGCACATTGCCCGCTGTATTCTGGATGATATCCGCCATACCCAGTGCCATGGAAAGCGCCGCCATAAAAGATTCCCCTCCGGACAGCGTCTTTACATCTCTCGTTTTTCCGGTCACCACGCTGTACACATCCAAATCAAGCCCGACTTCCCCCTGTTTTCCCAGGGCGTCCATGTCCCGGCACTGAAGAATGAACTGTCCGTCTGTCATATATTTCAGTCTGCGGTTTGCCGCCTGAATCATCTGATTGAAATACCGCCGCTGCACAAAAGTCTGGAAATCCACACCGGCAGTCCCTGCCAGCTTTCCGTTGGCGGTCTGATAGAGCAGGCGAATTGTATGGTACTCACTCTCCAGCTCTTCACTTTTTCTCCAGAGTTCTTTCAGATTTCCCATAATCTTTTGATTTCCCTGACGCACAGAGGCCGCCGATACCTCTTTTTTCTGTATCTCTTTTTGCCTGGAAATAAGCTGATCTGCTTCCTCTCTCCATTTCGTCGTATCCACAGGCTCTTTCCCTTTTGTGAGACTTTCATAGGTCTTTTTATTTGTACTGGTCTGTAAAAGTTCCTGTTCATACTCTTTGATCTGCTTCTCCCAAAGATCCGACTTGCCCATTGACCGCTTCATGTCCAGGTACTCATCTTCCGACAAAAAGCCCTCCTTTTTGCGCATCTCTGTATACTCTGTTTTCTTTTTCGCAGACTCATTTTCCTTTTCCAGGATATTTTTTTTCTCTGCCTGCAGCATACCTTCCATTGTGCGAAGTCTTTCCGTCATCGCATCCGGATCGTCTTCCCGGAATTTTCCGAAATCAATTCTTTCTGTCTCCTGAAAAACAGTCTGATCTGCCGCAGCATCACTCCACCGTTCTTTTTGTTCTTCGAAAATCTCTTCTATATGGTTTAAGTTTTCCCTGGAACGGATGCAGTTTTCTGCCGCCTCTGCGCGGCGTTTCTCCAGGTTTTCCCGACTCGTTTTTGCATCCTCTACCCACCGCTGACTGACCTTTTCTTTCGGGCAGACAGCTTTCTTCGGATGTTCCGTCGATCCGCAGACCGGGCAGGGCATACCGTCTTCCAACCCGGATGCCATAATTCCGGCCTGCACCGCCAGAAACAGGCGATAGCGCCGGTTATATTCTGCATCCGCCTCCTCAAACTCCCTTTGGATAGAGAGAAGAACCTGTTGATTTTTTTCATGTTTCGCCCGGGCTTCCTTCGTTTTCCTGAAAGTCGTGACAAGTACGCATTTCTTTGCCTCTGTTATTTTTCCCTTTTCTTCGCCGATTTTTCGCTCAAGTGACTCCGCCTTATGTCTTGCTGAGCGGCATAAATTCTCAGCCTCGCACCAGGCATGTTCCGCCGGAACTATTTTTTCCGCTTTTCGGACCCATTTTACTGATTTTCCCAATTGTTTTATTTCCTCTGCCCGGTCGTACAGCCGGGCAAGCGCAATCTCACAGGCTTTTTTCTGTTCAAAGTTTTTATTGATATCTTTTGCCTGGGCAAGCTGCGCTTCCACCCAGGTCAGCCGTTTCTGAATCTGTTCCCTCTGCTTTTTCAACTCTTCTTCCAGAGCTTTCGATTCTTCCACAATTTGGTTTAAAGTTTCCAGTACCTGCTCTTTTTTCGTTTCCTGATATTCGTTTAGACCTGTCCAGATCTCCCCATAGCTGCTCTCCCGGGGAATAACCACCTTTTTTCTCTCATGTTCCGCCAGCTTCCGATTATCTTCCAATTGCCCATACACTTGCTGAAACGCTTCCTTCAGCTGCAACTGGATTTTTCCATAAATACCGGTCTGAAAGATTTTTGAAAAAATCAGTTTCCGCTCACGGGAGGGGGCATGCAAAAGCTTAAGATACTCGCCCTGAGCGATCATGGCAATCTGACCATACTGTTCCCGGTCCACACCGATCAGCTGCTGAATCTTCAGATTAATATCGCGGATGTTCCCCGGATACTCCTTTCCGTCCGGCATGGTCAGGCAAACTTTCGCTGCGGCACTGACTTTTTTATATTCACCGTCTCGATTTCTGCGTTTGCTGATCCGCTCATATCCCGGGCTTCTGCGTATGCAATAGGATTTCCCTTTCTCCTCAAAGATCAGTTGCACATAAGTTTCCGCTTCTTCAGAAGCATAGTGGCTTCGCATCATGGTTCCATCCCGGAACCCACCGCTCACCTCTCCAAAAAGTGCAAAAGATATAGCATCAAAGACCGTCGTTTTCCCGGCTCCCGTATCACCGGTGATCAGGAAAATACCGCCTTGAAGGGACGTAAAGTCAACCTCTTCCAATCCTCCATAAGAGCCAAATGCGCTCATTGTCAACTTCAGTGGTCTCATGCATTCTCCTCCTCTGCTTTCTCGATCAGGTGCACCATAACCGCCCGTTCCGCTTCGCTCATCGGATTTCCTACCATGGTCTCATAGAACTGTTCAAATGCTTCCAGAGGACACAGGACACGGACTTCCTCCACTGTATCCATCAGTTTTTCTCTGGTACGGCTGTTATCGATCCGCACCTCCAGCAAATGATCAAATACTTCCTCCAGCTGTTCACGAAAATGATAGGGTTCCTTCTCGTCCGTCAGCGTAACGCTGACAAAGTCATGGCAGTTCTCCTGCTGCTCCTTACCCAGCACCTCCGCCAGGGTTCCTTTTATCCGTCTTACATCCTGTATTCCATGCAAGGGCAAAAAAGAGATCTCAGGTTCTGCGCCTTTTTCTTTCAGTTCCACTACCGTGATGGATTTCACATGATGTTCTTCACTGATGGAATATTTATAGGGAGTACCGCAGTAACGAATGTTTTCGCTGCCGGCCCGCTGGCTTTTATGAATATGGCCAAGCGCAGCGTAATCGAAATCTTCTAATACATCTGAGCTGATTTTATCCAATCCGCCTGCCATGACAACGGATTGCTCCGATTCACAGGTTTCAATCGTTTGTCCTTTTCCTGCATAAAACTGGTGGCTCAGGATTATGTTCCGATCATTCAGGTCGATATTTTCGCGGTCCAAGACCAGTTTTACGGCAGATTCGTAGGTATTTACATCCAAATCACATGCTTTGTCTCTCACATATCCCGGCTTTAAAAACGGGAGCATGTAAAAGTGAACAGGACCATATTCATCTTCCAATGTCACTTTTTTCAGGTATTCCGTCTTATCCTGCGGAGGCATGACCGAAACATAAATCTGATGTTTTTCCAGAAAAGCATCCGCATAGGACAAACGCTCCGGCGAATCATGGTTCCCCGCAATGATCAAAACCGGGATTTTCGGTTCAATATCCGACAATGCCACCAGAAACTCATCCAGAAGCTTATATGCTTCTCCTGCCGGAACGGTCCGGTCATAAATGTCGCCGCAAATCAAAATCACATCCGGGTGATGTTTTTCTGCCTCCCGGACGATCTGCATCAAGACCGCCCGTTGATTTTCCAAAAGGCTGTAGCCATTTAATATTTTTCCGATGTGCAGATCGGATAAATGGAATATTTTCATAATACTTCTCCTAATAATACAATCTGTTTATATTGTATCAATCTGTACGCATATTCGTCAGTCTACGATTACAATATTTCAGCAAAAGCGGAAATGCCCTTACAAAAATAAGGATTAATTCTGCATCTGTCTGCAAAATTAACCCTTTTCTTTCAAATGTAATCATTTCTTTACATTCTTCAACACATCTTTGATTACTTCCTGGCGTATTCCCTCTTCCCTGTTGTGCCCGGATTGGTAATCCATATATCTGGCGCAAGTATAGAGGTAATCCGACAGACGGTTAAAGTAACGCATAGCCTTTTTATCTGTGACATAATGCTTCGCCGTGCGATAAAACTGGCGTTCCGCACGCCTTGCAACCGCGCGGGCAACATCCAGACGGGCAGACTGCTCGCATCCGCCATAAAGGACAAATTGGAACTGTCTCGGTCCCATGGACTCATCCATACGGTCGATCCAGGTCTCCAGCAATTCAATTTCCTTTTCATCCAACTTGTATTCTCTTTTCATGGAATCGGCAACTCCGGCCATGATTTTCATCAGATTCTGCTGTATGTGACTCAGTTCCTCTTTCATCGGCTCATTGGCCAACACTTTGGCCAATCCGATATGACTGCTCAGTTCATCTATGGTTCCAAGCAATTCAATCCGATCATCCGATTTCAGGACTCCGGAGCCGTTCAGCAGCGATGTTCGTCCGTTGTCGCCTTTTTTCGTATAGATTTTCATAAAAAGACCTCATCGTTGATTCGTTACTTTTGATACATCGAAACACATCTGCGGGAAAGAAAATCTCCGCACTGTTTATTATAACACATATTTCTGACTATTTAAACGGCATCTTTTTGATTGCTCTGGCGCTATTGGCACCAAGTTTTCTGCACTGTTCATATGTGGGCATATGGTAGACTTCCACATTTCTTCCTTTTGGTATTCCTCTCATCTGCAAAGCCGCATCCACATACTTGATGCCGATGCCGGAACCCATCATGGAGTCCTTGGCAGCCTCAAAAGCCAGTGTATCCAGATTCGCATTTTCTCTCGGAATCACCTCATAGAAAACGCCCTCCTCTTCGATTCCGGCGCAGATTTCCCGCAGGAAATCCTCATCGGCGTCATTTGTATAAATGAAGATCGAAGGTTTTTTTATAATCATCTCTGTTCTCCCCTGTATGAAAGCACCAGACCGGTTGCCACTGCATTTCTCGGTCCCTCGCTTCCGCGGATATTTCCGCGTCCGCAGACGATCCGATAATTTGCAAACTGTTCCATCAGCATCTCGGGAATCTCAAAGTCTTCCGCTGAGCCGCCTACCAGTACCACATTGGAAATATTTTTTAAATCATGATCCGGCGCAACCTTTTTCAGGGCACGAAATGCATTTGTGATAAATACTTTCCGTTTTGCGTCCCGGCGCACCTGAACTATTTTTTCCATTGGAATATCTTCTTCCAGACGAATTAATCCGCTTTCCGCAAGCAGCACGACTCTCCCGTAAAATCTGGGATCTATGGATTCATCCACAAAAGTCATTTGCCCGTTTTCCATACGCATGTGGAACAGACTTTCCACCTTTGCCAGAGGATACTTCTTGATCTGCTCAGCCGTGTGCCGGTCTGCCAGTCCAAGCTCCGTCTGAATCAGCATGGAAACCAGTTCACCGGCACCAGCCTGATGAGTCATAATAACCTGACCCCGCTCATTGATCACAGCCGCATCGGTGGAACCGCCTCCCATATCTAAAATAGCAAGAGGCAATTTTGTTCCCGGAGTTGTCAGCGCCCCGAGACTGGCCATAACCGCCTCTACACCGGCCACTACAACTTCCGTATTCAGGTCTGCCCGCAGTTTTTCCGCAATCTTCTGCATCGGCAGCTGCTGTGTCTTTACCATGGCAGCGATACCAACCGCCTTTTCCAGGCAGGTTTCACCTGCCAGTGCCCCGGATATCAATACCGGTGCCAGCGTGTCCACGGCAAGAATATCCGTGATACGGATCTCACCATGCTGTTCTTTGCTGATGCTGCTCATACCCTGTTTGATCCTTGCAAGCATATTGCCTACATTGGTATTAACCTGGCCGGTAATGTCATGGATATTCCCTGCATCGGCTACCGCCTGCATGATCTTTTCAGCACCTTCGTCCAGATTAATTTTTGTATTTTTGGATGCTTCCAGATATATTTCTCCTGCCGGAAGCACATTTTCACGGATATTTCCGTTTGGTGTCTTAATAACCACCGCGCTCCGTTTACCGATCAGGCTCTTCGCAATGGGAGTCACCGCTTTTGTCTCGTCCGCATCCAACTGCAGAAGGGTGGCAATCCCGTAAGGGTTGGATAACATGCGGATGGTCTGCCCGGCCAACGCCACTTCAATGGCAGCCAGCTGTCCGTCCGGCACTTTATCAATATATGCCACTTCATCAATAATCGGTATTTTTTTCTCCAGACGATTGTAAACCAAAACGGCTTCATCCGCCTGTAAGATCACACCTTCAATATCCAGGTGCCCCGCAGCCTGATTTATAGCGGAAGCCACCTTTTCATATGAATACTGCTTTGGTACAACGAAAATATAAGGTGTTCCGGGAACGGCTCTGCCAATATTCTTTATTGACAGAAGTTCGCCCACAGCCTGTCCCGCACCGGCCGGAGTGGACGGATTATGCCCGATCATGGAAGAATCCGTGATAACAGTCTCCGTCAGAGTCTCCATCGCTGTATCGCCGATAACCGGTGCCGCTTCATTTAAGCGTACCAGCCGGATTTCGGATACATCACGGCCGATTTTACTCATAGCAAGCTTCAGGGCTGCTTTTATCCCGTGAATGTTTGCAACCGTACCCTTAGTCCCGGTGGTCGTTCTGGACGCACTGGTCAGGAAGCGGATCCGACCGTCATCGGTACGTTCGCCGATACAAACTTCCGTTGTGGAATTGCCGATATCTACACCTGCAACTAATTTCAAAGCAGAATTCCTCTCTTTTCATATACTTCTGCAGCTTCCATCACCAGTTTGGCACAGTTTTTTGCACCATACTTTTCCAGGAGCTCTTTTGCCATCATAACCAGTTCCAGTTTTGTGGAACGATTAGGACGAAGTTTGTCGTACATCTTCAAAATCACATCGTCCGGAACATCTACAAGCTCGGATGCACGTTCAAAGTTCTTCTCCATGGGATCATTGCCAGCCTCTTTTGCCACCTGACCCTGAGCACGAAGCATCTCCTTGGAGATTTTGATATCATCCGGACCAATGTGGTCTTTCAGAATCTCATCCAGCGTAATATCCGTCAGTTTTTTGCCTGTTTTTGATGTTATCTTATCTTTTTCGTATTCGCCTAATGGGTAACGCATTTATTTATCCTCCCATTCAATTATTCCAAGAGCCGGGTCAAGCTGTTCGGTCTCTGCTATGTGCATGATCGCTGCCTTGACCTGATACTTCGGCCGTGACATGGGGTCATTGGTACATGGTACCGGAATTACCTGCTCACCTTTGACGTATTTTGCCGCATTCTGACCGATTTTGCGATATGTTTCCAGGTCCATCAGCGGTGCCTGCGGGAACAGCTCAAGGTTGGACAGCGGATACAGATCTTTCTGATGAATCACTGTCGTTCCCTTGGACTGAATACCGATTCCGATACCGGAACCGGAGGTCTTTGCGGCTTCCAGCGCCATGAAGCAAACATCGGAAGTATCCAGGATCTTAACGACACGGGATACCATGCCCTCTTCCTCGATACCGGCTTTTACATTCTTAAGAACATCATCCAGCGGAATACCGCTGATCGTCTTTTTGATCTCTCTCTGGAAAGCGGCGCCTACACCGATCACAACTTCTTTCGGATCGGTGCCCTTTTTTGCTCTCGGGTAGCCGGAATAATCGGTTTTTTTCTCATTAATGCGGTCTCTGCCAGCCATGGAAGGAACCTTGGATGTAGGTGTTACCGGTTCAGAGCGATCCCTCATCTGACGGAGAACAGCTTCCGTAATCTGTCTTATTAATTCTTCATTAATCTGCATAATTTCCTCCTGCGCCGCATTTCATGCGGCATAAATTCTGGTATGGGTGAAAGGGACTTTCGACCTTTTTCACCTAAATATCTTTCGGATTGATGATATGCGGAATCTTCTTGATTTCTTCCCAGCGCTCGCCTTCAACGCGATAGCCTGTACCAGGTCCCATATAGTCGTTCGGTGTGTTGACACCGGATAAAACGTGGAAGTTGCGATCCAAAATGGCGGATGTCTGCATATAGTCACCGATCACGCGCTGTTTCAGCATGTTCAGAACGCTCTGTGCCACATCCTGAAAACCGGTCTCAGCCAGTGCTCTTACAATGTCAACACCGGTAATACCTCTCTTCAGCACATCCTCTGCTGCCATAAGATCGGCCGTAACATCACGGGGAAGCGTATCTTTGCTTCCATGTGCATAGGTGACTGCTTCTACCTGTTCGTCGGAAACCGGTGTCAGTCCAAGATGCCGGAACACAGCCTGTACTGCTTTTCCTGCCTTGCTGCGGACACGAATCACTTCTTCTTCCGTGACAGGACGAAGACCGCCGTCCACCTGCATATCCCTCTGCAGTACATTGTAATCATCAAAATCTTCCGCATCAAAGTTTGAACCGGCAAACATATTATCGTAATTGGGTTCTGCCGCATATCCGGAGAAAATGAAATCCGTTCCGGGAAGGAACTGAAGCATGGTTCTCGCCGTACGGCGCATATCAGAATTGGAGAAACTCTGGTCGTTGGAGGATGCACATTCCAGTCCGAGCAGCGCTGCCACAAGGTTCTCTGCGATGACCTCGCGGATACCTCCCGGCACTGCACCCGTAACGCCGATACAGCTTACGGAACCGTTCTGAATACCCTGACTGCCTGCGCCTTTGGTGGCAAACAGACAACGGCACTCCAGATACAGCATGGATTTTTTCTCACTGCTTCCCATCAGCACTTCAGAACCGGAGCCGGAAGTAAATCTTACTTTCAGGCCTCGTGAAGCATAAGCGGAATTAAGGAAAGCTTTGGAGTATGGTGTGTCGTCTCCATCTATAAATACTTTTTCCGTGCCATATACGGAAAGTGTCTCAGCATATGTAGTAAGGCCGCGGATTCCGAGTTCCAGCTCTGTGGCTTCCTCCGCGGAACACTGTGTCAATACACCCGGGCGGCCTACCTGGGAGCCAATCAGAAGGGCGATCGAACTAAGCGGTGCATATCGGGCAACACCCATGGTGGTCTCTTCCTCAGCAAAGCCACGAAGAGCACCTTCTGCCGCATCCGCCGCGATCTGCACCGGGTCATCCTTCAGGTTTGTGATATGAGCCTGATTGCCCGGTATTTTTCTGGCACGCATCTTCTGCATACCCATCATCAGTTCTACAACATTCAGATGGTTCATAACTTCCGCCATCTTCGCCGGTGTGATTCCGGTGATCAGTTCCAGGATTTCTTTTCTGGGAACATGAATATCCACAATCATTTTTGCGATATCCAGGGACGGAACAGCCATAGACTTCTCGGCCCGCTCGATATTGATGGCGTAGTCGGCGATAAACTGATCGATAAAGTCAAACTCCGCTCTTGCTTTACCATCCAGCTCGACAATCTTTCCATTCTGCACTTTGACAGATGGTTCCGGATCATACGGGCTGTGCATGGACACAAAACCCATCTCCGGCCATTCATTGATGTAACCGTCCTTGTTAACCGGACGCTGATCCAGTGTTTCAATACGTTTTGATCTTCTCATGATTATGCTCCTTATAAACAATTAAATTAAGGCAGACCCCATAATTCATTCTTGATATTATGATAGCACAAATCCCAAATAATATCAATCGTTAATTCATAAATTCGCTCAAAAAACCACATCAAAAACCCTAGAAAAACCACACAAAACCACATGCCAAAATACAAAATTATCGAACAGAGAGCTGTCTCTTTGAAGCAAAAACAGCATAAAAAACGCGGAAAAATGAAAAGGCTTATTAAAGTACGGCAAAAAAGAGAGAAGATATCCCCACATCCAGGGGCCTTCTCTCTTTTGGCAAAAAGCGAGGGAGCCTCGCTCCGCAGCTGACAAATCAGTTATTTTTCTTCTATCTGCGTCAGAACCACTTTTTAATTGCTTCTATAATCTTGCCGTAGTAGTCCTTCACAGCTTGTGTGATCTTTTTAATGATATTGCTGATCACTGGCGGTTTCACCGGTTCTTCCGGTTCTTCCGGCTCTTCCGGTGCTTCTACCAGACTGTTCTCAGCTTTGGTGAGTGCCTGCACGGCTGCGTTCACATCGTCCTGAGTCGCATTCTCATCTTTCATTACTCTCTCGGCTTCTGCTTTTGCATCTGCCAGTACCTTCCAGCTTTCTGCGGTGTAGTCTTCCTCTTTCAGAGAGTCTGCTCTGGCGATTGCTGCTTTCAGCACGCTCTTGTCCACCGGATCCGGCTGGGTGGGCTCTTTCTTCACCAGTTTACCCCGTGCTTCGGTCAGCGCTGACAGTGCATCGTCTACCTCATCCTGTGCAGCGTTTTTGTTTGCGAGTACTGCTTTCGCATTGCTCAGGGCTTCCTGGAATTCGTTCCAGCTGTCTTCTGTGTAGTCATCCTCATTCAGTTCTGATGCAGCGTCTACTGCCTCCTGAAGCTTGCCGGTATCGGCCGGTTCTTCCGGAGTCGGAACATCCGTCGCACTTCCATCAATCGTATAAGCGGCAACCGTTCCTGACACCTCGCAGGCTGCCAGCAACATCGGTTTGCCCGATTCCGTATGGTTTGATGAGATAAATGCCAGCCCTTCCGGTGACACATCATTGACAATTTCACCGGAAAAATCACGGGTATTGATATAATTTACATAAGAAGAGGAAGCCGGATCGGTTACATCAAATACCATAATTCCGCCGATTCGTTCCAGTGCCACAAAGGCATAATAGCCGTTTCCGATTCGATTTACCGTCACAGATTCCGGTTCGGGACCTTTTTTAGGGCTTCGGCTGTCCACACTGATATCATCATTGGAGCAGTTAAACCAGTTCGGAAGATACTGTGCTGTCACGCTCTCAAACAGCGATCCACTGTCATATACCAGTTCCATCGTATCTGCGTTATAGATACTAAAGGAACGGCCTCCAAACAGATACTCCGTCTCATCGTCAAGACCCGCTGTCACATTTTTGTCAAGCGCACGTACTTTTTTCACCGTGTTTTCTTCTGTATCTGTAAGTGTCACTTTTGCTTCATTGAGAAACTCTCCCCACTCTCTGGCATCACCCTCATTGGCTGTAGCCAGATAAGTTGTCCCGTTTATCTCAAAAGCACTGATTCCATCCGGCATACGCACGCCTGCCGCATTTGCATAAGTTGCAGGTGCATAAACACCGTCTTCCACCAGGTCGACCTCCACCTGACTGTAATCCTGAAATCCCAGACTGTAGATTCCGGTAAACTCTGCCATATCAATATCAAATATTGCAATGGCATTTGCTTCCTGCAGGGAGACATAAGCTTTCGTTTCATCACCATTTAATGCAATATACTCCGGCTCCAGATCTTCTGCAGCAGACAAAATCTGTCCGTTTACTTTGTTAAAAAGGATCCCCTGGTCAGACAGTGTCTGTGAATCAAATTTTTCGAACCCAACTGTCTTTCCTTCACCGGTCTGTGTGTTTATCAGTGTGATACTTCCCTCCGGATCCACGCATTCGTCTCCATAGCCATTTCTCGGTTCGCCTTCATTTGCCGTTAAGATCCATTTCCCGGATTTTGACACTTTTACCATATCCGGCTGAACTCCGGTTTCATAGTCGGCGATCAGGTTTCCGTCATAATCCAGTACTGCGACTCTTCCGTTCGCAGCATAATCCGCATCCTGCAGTGCGATCACCACACGATCATAGACTGTATCGATATCAACACTTGTCATATCTCCGTAGGAAAAGCCATCAATCAGATCTTTTACCGGTATTTCCGAAGCATTCCCCAGGCTCCCGTCTGCATTCACCGGAATCACGTTCAGAACACCGGCCTGGCCGTTCACTACATATGCTTTTCTGTTATCTGCATTGTAAGCGACGATTTCTGCCACGCCGCCGTCTGCATTTGCCTCTCCTATGGTGATTCCGCCGGTTTTTTCCAGTACAAGGGCTGCCTCATCGGAAAAACTTACATTTCGGTATGTATCTGCCGGCGGCACTTCCTCTTCGTCGGTTCCGCTTTCATCTGATTTACCGTGCGGTCCCAAGTCCTTTTCTACTTCCTTGCTGTAGTCGATGCTCTCCGCATCCAGAGCATTGTCATCCGTGTCGGAAAACCCGATCCTGCGCACGGACTTTTTCTTGGACTGGATCGCAGCGACACCATTCTCATAGACAGGCGGCATCTGCGTATCTTTTTCATCGTTTCCCTGTACAGCCAGAACATCCACATAACCGTCCGGTCGATTTTCATCTGTGACTGCACCTGAAAATTCTTCTGTCAACACAGTATCATCGCTGAGCAATGCCACAGAAACTCCTTTGTTATGCAACGGAATATCCCACTCCTGATCTCCCTCCGGTACCGCATATGTGCCTGCGGCATTTCCGCAGCGGATCAGATAATAGTCTTTTGCCGGAATCGTCCCGGTCAGTTCCAGATAGGCCCACGCATCGGCCTGATCTCCATCCGCACTGGAACGGTACGCCAGCTTCCATCCGCTTAAATCAACATCCTGTTCCGTCTGGTTGTACAGCTCAATAAAACTGTGACTGGCTGAACCGTCATTTTTCCCTCCGTAAACCTGATTGACAATAACATGAGGAATTGTCACATCATATATGCCTTCCGGCGTATACGGGACTCCGTTTTTTCCAGTTTCCGATCCGTAAACAACAGACGGCATAATTGAAACTGCCATTGCCAGAACCAGCCCAAGCAGGGTGATCCTTCTTTGCTTTCTTTTCATAATCTTTTTCCTCCTGGTATTTTCTTTCTCGATCGGCTGCGAATTCCAAACCGTATATGGTACCAGCCGTCCGGATTCGCAGTTCCCGCTACTTAGCATACCGTAAAAAAGCCCACGCATCATCAAATCCAGATTCAGATTATGTTAAAAAAGGGTAAAGCAGAAAAAGCCAGCAAGAAAACCCGGTTCGGTTTATCTTGCTGACTTTCAATGGTCAAATGATTCTTTTCATGTATTTCTTTTTCTGAATCGCTTCTTACATAGATTTCCGTTCCGCAATTTCTGCCATTTTGGCATCATTCAGACGGGTATCACCATGTACACGGCTGTAAGAAAGATATCCATTCATACGGTCGATCTTTGTCAGATTTTGGGAGCCGCAGACCGGACAGACATCCATTTCCAGTTCCTTGTGACCGCAGTCATCACAGTATGCAAGAGACAGATTGACGCCTTCGTAGTAACCAAGCTTCATGGCGCGGCGCACCAGTGCGCGAATCGCCTGTTTGTTATATCCGACCGGATAGCGCACATACTGTATTTTACCGCCGTTGCAGAGTTCCCAGAAACGGCCCTCCAGATCCTGTTTTTCAATAGGAGTAAGATCCTCTGTCACATGACAATGGAAACTGTTGCTGACATAAGGCCGGTCGGAAACGCCCTCCACAATACCGTACTGTTTCCGGAACTGTTCTACCTGCAGACCGCAGAGGCTCTCCGCCGGAGTTCCGTAAATTGCATACAGGTTGCCGTCCTCTTCCTTGAACTGATTTACCTTTTTGTTGATATATTTCAAAACTTCAAGGGCAAATTCGCCGTCTTCCGCAATGGATTTTCCGTTGTATAGTTCCTGAAGTTCATTCAGAGCCGTAATTCCAAAGGAAGCAGTCATGGGTTTCAGGATCGGCCGAATGCGGTCATGGGGCTGCAGATGTCCGCCGTAGAAACCTCCCTCACAGTATGCCAACGGATTGGTCGATGCGCGCATCTGGCCAAGATAATCATACGTGCGGATATGAAGATTGCGGATCATCTCCAGATAGAAGTCCAATACCTCATAAAAATCACGGTTCTCCTGGCGGGATTTTGCAAGAATCATCGGTAAATGCAGGCTGACCGCACCGATATTGAACCGGCCCACGAATATCGGCTTGTCATCCTCATCCGCCGGCTTCATTCCTCCCCGCTCATACCAGGGGCTCAGGAAGGCACGGCAGCCCATGGGACTGATAACTCTTTTATATTTCTTGTACATCTCGCTGATATATCCCTCACCGGACATGGAGAGCCAGTCAGGATACATTGTTTTTGCAGAGCACTCAATGCCGGCTTCAAATACATCCTCACATTCACAGCCTTCGCCATGAATATTTTCATCATACAAAAATACGATTTTCGGGAACAGCACCGGCTTTTTAAAGCCTTTTTTGCCCTGGCCTTCTTTGTGTACTTCAAGCAGTGAAATAGAAATCATCTTTTCAAACATTTCCGTTCCAAGACCGAGGGTTACGGTAACAAACGGATAATCACCGCGGGAAGAACCGACGGTATTCAGCTTATATTCGATTCCCTGCCAGCCCTGATCACAGTCACGGCGCACTTTGTCCATGGCGTATTCGATTGATTTTTCTTCTCTTCCCTCCCAGCTTTCATCTGCATATTTCAAAAACTCTTCCACGTATTTGTCATAGCTTTTCCGGGCATAGGGAGCCAGGATCTTATCCACTTCCGGCACAGTAAAGCCACCGTACTGCTGTGCTGCGGTACTCAGGATAATATCCCCCATCACGTCAAAAGCAGTATCCAGTGTTTTCGGCTCGTTATACCAGACATTGCCCATCTCAAATCCGCCTTTCAGAACAGATGCCACATCAAAAAGGCAGCAGTTCATGGTATCCAGACGTGCAGACTGATCGTGAATATAGATATAACCGTCTTTGCAGGCCTGAAGTTCATTCCGGTTCATAAAAAACTTACGGTAAAGTTCTTTGTTCAGCTCATTAAAAATCAGGCTTCGCTTTGTTGCCACAAGAGCACTGTCCGTATTGGCATTGCTCTTATCGCCGATGTAGCGGATCGCCTGGCTTTTTGTGTATACATCATCCATCATATGAATGAAGTCCAGCTTGTAGTTCCGGTAATCCCGGTAGCTTTTTGCCACATCCGGATTCACCCGGTCCAGAGCTCCTTCTACAATATTATGCATATCCAGGATCGGAATCTCTGTTTTTCCCAGGGACTGCGCTTTTTCCGTTGCAAATTTACAGATAAAATCAATCTCTTCCTGAGAAAATTTATACATAATACGTCCGGCTGATTTATTAACTGCCACAACAATCTTCTGGACGTTAAATGCCTCTCTTGTACCATCTTTTTTAATGATAAATATCTCTTTTTCCGCCATTTTTGTTTCCTTTCATCTGTTATTACTCAATATGTGGCGCCATATCTCTCTTTCCCCACACAATATCTTGTAGTAGAAAGTATATCACCACCCCATCATCTTGTAAAGAACTTTTTTACATAAGAATCCAGCACGCAGGATTCTTCGCCCGGATCCCATTGTCGGAATGCCCTATTTCCACTCCGGCGCAGCACGATCCGGTCCGCCGGGAAGGATTTTATTTCACAGGACTGCGCTCTATAAAATGAAAAGAGAGGCTGAGAACATAATGTCTCAAACCTCTCCGTAAAATTCTCATCCGCCGATCTGGCATTCCACGCTGCAATTGTTCATGGCTGCTTTCAAAAGCATATCCATATGTTCATTTGTTGGCGGTTTCACATCCCCCATTAGATAAGGTCTGTTTAGCCCCGCATATTTATCCTGCCCCAGTCTGTGATACGGGAGCAGATGCAGGCGTTTCACATTTCCCAATATATTTGTAAATGCAGCGATGTCTTTTATTTCCTCAATCGTATCATTGAACCCGGGTATGACCGGAATTCGGATACTAAGTTCTGTCATACCGGAATCAGCTATTTTTCGGGCATTTTCCAGCATCAGTTCGTTGGACCTTCCGGTAAATTCCCTGTGCTTGTCGGGATTCATGTGTTTAATATCAAGCAAATACTGGTCCAGCCAGGGCAGGATCTCCTCAATCACTTCCCATTTTGCGCACCCCATACTCTCCATCGCAGTGGTGATCCCTTCTTCTTTCGCAGCTCTGAGCAGATCCCTTGCAAACTGAGGCTGACAAAGACTTTCTCCTCCGGAAAGAGTCAGACCGCCGCCGCTGCGCCAGAAATACGGACGATCCTTCAGGACTGTCTCCATCACTTCTTCCACGGTGACATCCCGGCCAATGGTTTTCGGTTTTTCCTGCACCATCATGGTCTGAATTTTATATTCCTGAGATTCCGGATTGCAGCACCATCGGCATCGCAGTACGCATCCTTTTAAAAAGACGATTGTACGGATCCCATCACCATCATGAATGGAATATCTCTGTATGTCAAATATACGGCCTTTCGTCTTAAGGTAATCTTCCATAAAGGTTTCCTTTCTGCCCGTTTAGAATCCCTGCTCCGTTCTACGAATAATATCATCCTGCAGAGATTTTGACAATGTAGTAAACAGCGCACTGTATCCGGCAACGCGAACAACCAGATGTTTATACTGTTCCGGATGTTTCTGCGCATCCAGGAGCGTTTCCCTGCTGACTACATTGAACTGCACATGCATGCCTTTCTGATCAAAATAAGAGCGGATCAGTCCCACAAATTTTTCGAGCCCGGCTTTTCCGCTCAAAGCGGACGGGTGAAACTTCTGATTGAACAGTGTACCGTTTGATGCAATAAAATGATCCAGTCGGGCCACGGAGTTCATCGCAGCGGTCGGACCATTCATATCCTTGCCCGCTGAAGGTGATACGCCGTCAGCAACAGGTGTGTATGCGAGCCTTCCGTCCGGTGTTGCACCGGTCTGGGCACCCAATGGTACGTTTGCAGATACCGGATACAGTCCTGCCTGGAACATACCGCCGCGTGGGTTCTTATATTTTTCAAGAGGTCTGGTATAGGTGTATGCCACATCTCTTGCAAACAGATCCACTTCCGGAATATCATTTCCGAATTTCGGAACCTCGTCAATCATTGCAAGAATGCGATCCCCCTTTTCTCTGGCTTCCGCACCTTCCGATGCGGCAACAACAGCCTTCAAAATTTCCGAAATCTCACGTTCACCAACGTTTTTACCGGATTCCTGCATGCGTCTGGCAACTTCTGCTGCTTTCGCCGCAATATCTGCCTGATTCAGGCCGCGGCCATAATTAGTCTCGAGAGCCGCTTTCAGTTCACCCATGGTTATCTTTTTCTCATCATATACAAGCTTTTTCACGGCATACAGGGAATCCGCCATATTGGCTACGCCAAATCCCTGCGGACCGGTAAAGTTATAGACAGCTCCGCCTTCCTGCACAGTCTTTCCGACTTTCATGCAGTCGTCAACCATGGAGGACAAAAACGGAAGCGGGCAGCGTTCCGCATGAGCCATATCAATGGCATTATCCGCATTGACCAGAAGCCGGATCATATATTCCATCTGATCTTTGTATGCCTGATAAAACTCTTCAAACGTGGACATTTCCTCCACATTTCCGGTTTTGAGGCCAATCTGTACACCCTTGTCCATACCATTGGAAAATACCAGTTCCAGCGGCCGGCACATGTTAAAGAATGCAGCGTCATGCCATCCTTCCGTTTTTCCCGGAACCTGCGGTTCCACGCATCCAATAATATTGTAACATCTCGCTTCCTGCAGGGTCAGTCCGCGGCTCACCAGCGCCGGGATAATGACTTCATCATTATAGTACGCCGGAAGGCCAATACCGGTCCGTGTCAGTTCAGCCGCCTTGATCAGCAGTTCATGAGGCGAACCGTTCCAGACACGTATGGACAGAGAGGGCATCGGCAAAAATACATGATGGGATGCCTGGATACACATAAAGGACAGATCATTGGTTACATCCATACCATCTTCATTCTGTCCACCTACAATCAGATTCTGAAACAGGCTGTATCCTGCAAAACCTTCTGCCGAAGCGGCGTCACGGCACTTATTAAGATCATTCAGCTTTACCCAGATACAGTCGATCAGTTCCTGGGCAAACTCTCTGGTAATCTTTCCGCTGTCCAGATCCTTCTTATAATATGGATACATATACTGGTCAAAACGCCCCGGTGAAATGGAATGACCACTGGATTCAATCTGTATCAGCTGCTGAACAAACCAGAAGGACTGGCACGCTTCGTAAAAACCATCCGCACCCTTTTCCGGTACATTCGCACAGTTCTGCGCGATCTGCATCAGTTCCATTTTTCTTGTTTCATCGGTACATTTCTGTGCTTCGTCCAGAGCCAGTTTTGCATAACGTCTGGCATAGGCAATCGCCGCATCACAGCTGATGACAACAGCCTGCAGAAACCGCGATTTTTTGTGGTAATCACCGTCAGACAATTTTATTTTTTTCAGTTCTTCCTCCGCTTTCGACCGGATTCCCGCAAACCCGATCGCCAGAACTTCATCATATTTTACGGTTACATGTCCGACACCGTTGTAGAAATAATTGCCCGGAGTAAAAATATTGTGCTCTATGGCAAGCAGAGTCTCAGGCTCCATGTAGGAGGTAGCCAGTTCACTGGTGGTTTTTCCTTTCCAATAAGCATTGGCCTGCTTAAGATCCTTTTTTGTCTGCTCCGAGATATAGAACGGATCCGCTGATCTGGTCTCAACGGTATCAAATTCTGCCTCCAGCCATTCATAGGAAAATTCCGGATAAGTCTGGCAGCCCCGCGGTGCCAAAGTCGTGCTTCCCACGATCAGTTCCAGATCACGAATCGTGATCGGAATATTTTCCAGAATGTGCTGAAATGCTTTCGCACGGCGAATAATTAATGGCTCACTTTCCGTCTGTTGATAGGATTCTGTAATCAGCACTGCTCTGGCAGATTCAATTTCGGGCATTTTTGCATATAGATTCTCAACCAATTTTGGAATACGACTCGATTTCGGAACATCCGAAACCTGATATGTATATAATCCCATTTTGTATCTCCTTTCCTTTACGGTTTTAAAGAGTGCAAAACCTTAGACCCATCACTCAGTATTAATATTATACCTTTTTTCAGCATAAGAATCAACGGAAATTGTCTGCAAAAACCGCCTGTGTTTTACTTGTTATCTTTTGCAGTATTTGCGAATATTTGCGGATCCCTTCGACTTTGATTGACAAAAATACACTCAGCCATTACAATGGAACTGATAGTGGTACCTAAGTAAAAGACTGCAGATACCGGTAAAAGGTATCTGACTTAAAGAGGGGGAAAAAGGATGGATAACAATTACAACTCATATTCTCAGGGCCCGGAACCGGGCAAAAATTTTGCAATCGCCAGTATGGTTCTCGGTATTGTCTCCTGCGTGCTGGCCTGGTTCGGTTATAGTGTGATCATCGCTCTGGTCTGCGGTGTCCTTGGACTTATTTTCTGGTCAAAAGCAAAAAAAATCGGCTTCGTCGGAGGATTATTGACAGCCGGGTTTGTTCTTTCTCTGATCGGAACGATCTTATCTGCACTGGTATTTGTGGCCTGCGTGGCATGTGTTGGTTTATTTAGCTGCGCTTCCATAGCTGCCAACGCATAATCTGAGGAGGAATCCATGTATCCGTTTATTCATGTTTTCAATAAGACCATTCCGACTTACGGACTGATGGGAGTTCTTGGGGTTCTGCTTGGGTGGTTGTATGTCTGGATACGCTGTAAAAGAGAAAACAGGGAACTGGAAACAGACTGCGTGGTTCTGTATATGTATGGATTTATTGGCGCCTTAATCGGCGCCAAATTATTTTCTCTTCTGCAAAATCTGCCTGCCATCCTGAACAGTTTCACCCTGGGGCTGGATGGATTTATTGAATTCTGGTCTGTCAATTTCCGTGGCGGCATGGTTTTTTACGGCGGACTGATGGGAGCTCTGCTTTTCATTCTCCTGTATGCACGCCGATATAAAATTCCGCTGAAGATCCACATGGCGATCCTGGTTCCGGCGCTGCCCCTGGCTCACGGATTCGGACGCATCGGCTGCTATCTGGCCGGCTGCTGTTACGGTCATATCGCGGATCTTCCGGTACAGTTGGTGGAGGCATGCTGCAATTTTATTCTCTGCGTCTTGCTCACTGCATTTTCACGCAGAGCAAAAGACGGCCATCAGGTGCTGGCCGCTTATCTTGTTTCCTATGGTATCCTTCGGTTTATTCTGGAATATTTCCGGGAAGACGCGGTGAGAGGTTTTCTTGGACCGTTTTCCACTTCTCAGATCATCAGTTTTCTGGCCTTGTGTGCGGGCATTTTGATTTTTGTCAGGTCACTTCTGCAGAAGGTGTAAAGCCATGATTATGGAATAGTTAAAATCCCGGCTTATTTGCAGGCTATCGAAATGCGATCCCCTCCAACAACGGTCTCACAGACATCGTGAACAGTATCGTTCCCCCTACAATGATGGCATACCCGTGTTTCGCCCAGAAACAATCCTGTTCGGGCATCTGAAAACTGCCGATCAATCCGGGAAATATTATTTTGAGCAGGCAGAAAATACCATATCCGCCAATGGCTCCCAGGGTATTCATGGCAAGGTCATCAATATCGACCGCACGGTATGTAAAAAGCTGAAGCAGCTCAATAGTCAGCGATAGTGTAAATCCCGAAGCTGCCATACGGTAAAAGCTCTGCTCTTTCTTCCACAGCAGCGGTGCGAAAAAGCCAACCGGCAAAAACAAAACAATATTGGCAATATACTGGAATCTTCCATTCTGAAGGTCCACGAAGGGGATCAGATTCAGGCTCGCCCCTCCCAGACGGAAATTCCCCAGCTCCGGGATGCCCGTGATGGAAAAAATATAACAGAGAAGGCTCACGAATCCCGTAACTCCAATAATATGGGGCCCCATACCTTTATATCCTTTTACATTACAACAGGCATAAGCTGCCATTCCGATCAAGCCGAAAAAAGAAAAGCTTCCCAATAGTTCAAGCAAAAAGTAAATCATCCTATGTTCTCCCTGATAAAATGAACTGACGAGTTTTGAACAGACTGTACTTGCATGTACCGCCATACGACAAGCAAACAGTATAAAAACAACAATCAAGTAATCGATTTGATAGAACCATGTTATCAGCAAATTCTTATTATCCTGATCCAAAATTCTGAAGATTTTCTTAAAATGCCCAAAAGTACACATCACCGCAGACAATCGCCTTCTGAATTGCATAACCAGTCTTTCCGTTCAAACAAAAAAGCCGCGTCTCTCCTTTCAAACAAAAAAGGCAGATATCTGTTTGAAATCGCAAACAGATATCTGCCTCTTCATCTCGTATTAAATATCACAGGATTTATCCCAAAATTTCCGCCAGGATCTTATTTACCAGACCAGGGTTCGCCTTTCCCTGGGTTGCTTTCATGGTCTGTCCCACCAGTGCTCCGATGGCTTTTTTCTTACCGTTTTTATAGTCTTCCACAGATTTCGGATTCTCTGCCACAACTTTTTCGATAATAGCACGCAGTTCACCCTCATCGCTGACGGATTTCAGCCCATGCTCCTCTACGTACTGATCCGGATCAATATTCTCATAGAATATTTTTTCAAAAACCTCCTTGGCAACCGTGCTGTTGATGGTTCCCCCATCGACCAGTTCAATCAGTTTTGCCAGATTCTCCGGTGCAAATGTAATATCTTCCGGATCTTTTCCGTTCTCGCTCAGGAGCCGAAATGTCTCTACCATCAACCAATTGGATACTTTCTTCGGTTTTTTGCAGATGGCCGTGGTTGCCTCAAACAAATCAGCCAGCTTTTTCGAGGAAGTGATAATCTCGGCATCATACTGCGGAATCTCAAATTCTGTTTTATACCGCTCCAATTTCTCCGTTCTCAGTTCCGGCTGGCGGTCACGGATTTCCTGCAGCCATTCGTCGCTGATGACCACCGGCACCAGATCCGGATCCGGGAAGTAGCGGTAATCCTGTGCATCCTCTTTGGAACGCATAGCATAAGAATAGGATTTTACATCATCCCATCTTCTCGTTTCCTGAATGACCGGCTCCCCGGCTTTCAGAAGATCAATCTGGCGCTCGGTCTCGCCCTCGATCGCATGGGCGATTGCCTTAAAGGAATTCAGGTTTTTCATTTCGGTTCTGGTACCGAACTTTTCGGCTCCCACTTCGCGGACTGACAGGTTTACATCGGCACGCATGGAGCCCTCCTGCAGTTTGCAGTCGGATGCACCCAGGTACTGAATGATCAGTCGAAGCTTATCCAGATAAGCAATTACTTCATCCGCACTTCTCATATCCGGCTCGGATACGATCTCGATCAGCGGCACACCGCTTCGGTTGAAATCTACCAAAGATTCCCCCTCTTCGTCATGGATCAGTTTGCCCGCGTCTTCTTCCATATGGATCTCGTGAATGCCCACATTCTTCTTCCCGTTTTCAGTCTCAATCTCTACATAGCCGTCATGACAAATGGGCAGATATAACTGAGATATCTGATAGTTCTGAGGGTTATCCGGATAAAAATAGTTTTTTCGGTCAAACTTGCAGTACTGGTTAATCTGACAGTTTGTAGCCAAACCAACTGCAAGAGCATATTCTACTACCTGTTTATTTAAAACCGGAAGAGAACCCGGCATACCGGTGCAGACCGGACAGGTATGGGTGTTGGGTGATCCGCCGAACTCTGTGGAGCAGCCGCAGAAAATCTTTGTCTTGGTGGCCAGTTCCACATGGACTTCCAGACCGATGACTGTCTCATACTGTTTTGCCATATCAGTTCTCCTCCTTTCTGCTGCATTCATACGCATAACCTGCTCGTATAATATTCTTTTCTTTGAAGCAATCACCGATAAACTGCGCACCGATAGGAAGCCCTTTGGAATCCATTCCGCAGGGAACACTCATACCGGGAAGGCCGGCCAGATTGACCGAAATCGTGTAAATGTCACCCAGGTACATTTTCAGCGGATCGCTTAAGGATTCTCCCAGCTTCGGCGCAGTTGTCGGTGCTGCAGGTCCGAGGATCACATCATATTTTTCAAAAGCTTTATCAAACGCCTGCTTGATCAGGGCCTTCGTTCTCAGGGCTTTCAGATAATAAGCATCGTAATAGCCGGAGCTTAAAACAAAAGAACCGAGCATAATGCGGCGTTTTACTTCCGGTCCGAACCCTTCGGAACGGCTCTTTTTATACATATCATGAAGCCCCTGGTACTGTTCAGACCGATAGCCGTATTTTACACCGTCAAAACGTGACAGGTTAGAGCTTGCCTCTGCGGATGCAATGGTGTAATAAGCCGGAATGGCATATTCCACCAGGCTTAAGTCAAATTCCTCCACTTCAGCCCCCTTTGCCTTCAGAACATCCGCCACTTTCAAAACAGCAGCCTTTACTTCCGGATCAAGGCCCTCTCCCAGATAATCTCTGGGAATACCAATTTTCATGCCTTTTACATCATCTACAAGAGCTGAGGTAAAATCATAATCCTCCCGTTTTACGGAAGTGCTGTCCTTCGGATCATAAGATGCAACGGCCTCCAGAATAACAGCGCAGTCGGTCACATCTTTTGCCACCGGCCCGATCTGATCAAGAGATGAGCCATAGGCAATCAGTCCGTAGCGGGAGACAGTCCCGTAGGTTGGTTTTATGCCGGTCACGCCGCAGAAGGAGCTGGGCTGACGAATGGAACCGCCGGTATCAGAGCCGAGAGCATAACTGCACTCCTCTGCCGCCACCGCTGCACAGGAACCGCCGGAAGAACCGCCCGGCACATGTTCCGGATTATGCGGGTTTTTCGTTGGACCATAGAAGGAAGTCTCCGTGGTGCTTCCCATGGCAAATTCATCCATATTTGTCTTTCCGAGAATCACCGCCCCGGCCTTCTGAAGATTCCGGACCGCCTCTGCTGTGTAAGTCGGAATATAGTTGTACAAAATTTTCGAACTGCAGGTAGTCACAAGACCTTCCGTGCACATATTATCCTTAATTGCCACCGGCACACCGGCCAACGGACCGGTCAAAATGCCTTCGTCTATCTTTCTCTGTACTTCTTCTGCCTGTTTCAGAGCACCTTCCTCATCCACCGTCACGTAACAGTTGTACAGATCTTCTTTTTCCTTTATCGCATTCAGAGCAGCCTTCGTTGCTTCTACTACGGACACTTCTTTTGCTTTTATCTTTTTGCCCAGGTCTACAGCTGTCAATCCCATCAGGTTCACTGCTCTTTCCTCCTATTCTATGGTTTTCGGAACCACGAAAGCATTGTCCTTCTGTTCCGGTGCGTTTTTCAACACTTCTTCATGGATATCACCGTTCGTCACAACGTCTTCACGGAATACATTTTTCACCGGGAACACATGGGACATGGGTTCAACACCCGTGGTATCCAGTTCGTTCAATTTATCAATATAGTCAAGCATGCTGCCCATATCTTTTTTTGCAGCTTCCTTTTCTTCATCGGAAAGGTCCAGCTTCGCCAGAATGCCTACATATTCGATGGTTTCGTCACTGATTATATTTGCCATAAGTAAGGCTCCTTTCTACAAAAAAAATTACTACGCTCGATTGTAACACAAAAAAAATAGTAATACAACGGGAAGAATACAGAGTTTTTCCTGTTTTTCATCAGGAAGAATAGAGAGCTGTTCAGGAACGGCTTGTGAACAGCCCTTGACAAAACAGTTGAAAAAATGATTTTTTCGGTATACTATATTGAGGACGTGAAACCTCCACGTCAGTCAAACACGTATTACTTGATTTTTCCGGAGGGATGATAAACTTATGACTCAGATAAAAGACTATCCATATTTATACGAAACCCATTTACATACAAATCAGAGCAGCGCCTGTGCCCATAACAGCGGCTATGAAATGGCCAAAGCGGCTCATGAAGCCGGTTATACCGGTATCATTGTCACGGATCACAACTGGGGCGGAAACAACTGCATTGACAGCAGCCTTTCCTGGAAAGATTGGGTACTGGAATTTTCCAAAGGCTATCTGGATGCCAAATCCTACGGCGATTCCCATGATTTCGACGTATTCTTTGGCTACGAAGCCGGATATAACGCGACTGAATTTCTGATCTACGGTGCCGACACCGATTGGCTGATCGCGCATCCGGAAATCAGAACCGCCACGATTGAACAGCAGTTTGATTTGATCCACGATGCCGGCGGTATGGTGATCCATGCCCATCCGTTTCGTGAAGAATGGTATATTCCGGAAATCAGGCTGTTTCCTGACTATGTCGATGGGGTAGAAGGTATCAATGCTACTCATTCCAGCCGCAAAAGCACCAGCCACAACAAGACGGAATTTGATGACAAGGCCGTTCAATATGCACGGGAGCATCATCTGCCCATGACTGCCGGTTCCGATATTCACAGCACTTATTTATTTGGAGGCGGAATGGCGTTTAAAAGAAGATTGACCTCTGTTCAGGATTTCTGCAGTGCTGTCTTGTCCGACGAAGATTATGTCCTTACAAACGGAGATTTCGTTTTCGACAAATACGGCAGCAAAAAGTGACGCGGCGGCAGAAGTATCCTACTCCAGATAATACGACACCACCAGGTTCACCATCCTGTCATAGCTTAACACACCATCCGACTGGCCGTTGGCTTTTAAATAGGTATCGTTTACTTTGTCAGACACTTCTTCCATTATTCCTTCATACCCGGCCCAGAACTGACTGTTTTCCCTAAGATCCACATTTACCTTTTCATCCAGTGTGCTGCGCACTTCCTGCCAGGCAGCGCGGTCATTTCGGTTCAGTTCATTCATACAGTAAATCCATGCCAGCAGATATCCGCTATACTGAAAATCCTCCCGGCCGGCATCCTTGCAGGCCAAAAATGCGATAAAATTGGCCTCTTCCTCCTGCATGAACCCACGCAGGTGGGACAGCTCATGACAGGCCGTAAAAGGCTTGTTGTAATCCGTCATATCCCGATTATAATTTGCTTCTACCGTAAAGGGCGCATAAATACCTGACAAGCCCAAATAAGATAAAAGGAATGACCCGAACACTTTTTTCGGATTCGGATAATAACCAGCCAGAGCCGGATATTGTTTGCCCAGATCTTCCATGGCTCTCACCGCATCTTCACGCTCATCCGCTTCGAGAATCATCACTCCGGCTTCATCGCGAGCTACCAGATCCGCCCGCTCATTCACTTCTTCCGTCAGGCGGATACACACATTCTTTAAATTTTCTATCGTATACTCAACCGTCATGAATCCTGATTTTTCCGAAAAAGAGACACTGCGATAGTTGATCCCGCAGTTTATGACAAACAGAAAAATCAGTACCGAGGCAGTCAGGAAAAATCCGGAAAACCATTTCGCCATCACTGCACCGGGACGCCGCTCCCGAAGAGAACGAAGGATTGCCCGGATCAGTGTGCCTATCGCTCCGAACACAACTCCGTACACACACAACTCCGCCAAAGAGAAAGGAAAAAAGCCGGAAAAACGTCCCAGAACTGCCACCAGGATCTTATACACATAAACGGAATGCCATTCCGCCATCTGCGGAAACCACTCCGAGAGCAGGATCAATAATACACTGATTCCAAGCAGGAGGCCGCCTGCGAGGAGTCGGATTATTATTATACTTCTTTTTGATTTCATATTTTCCGGCAACTCTCTTTCAGCTTTCTTTCGTATAAACTATTGTTACTTTTCCAATCCGCTTTAAAATTGGAAATTCCAGAGTCATTAAGAAGATTGTCAAGACCAGAGCGGATGCCGCAGTCATTTGTCTTCCCAAATATAGTTCTCATACCGCAGATGCCTTTGTTTTTCAATATCTTCATTTATGTGCCCTGCAAGTATGCAGCTACGCTTCGTCCTCTGCATGCTGCAGCATGCTCAGATAAGAGTTTCGTGTCGTATCCGACAAAGAATATCCCAACTTCTGCAGCACTTTTTCGATTTTCCGCAGAGCATTATCCTTACTTTCCTCTTCCGGAATTACAATCTCCAGTTCAAGAAAATCTCCCAGATCCTGCACCCGGTCAATACATGCCGTCATCTGTTCAAATGTATACGTCTGTCTGATCTTTACCACCTTCGGCGGAATGATCTGAAAACCCAACGCTTCCAGAATCCGGACACAGACCTCAGCATCAGCAACTCCGGTTTCAAGCTCTTTTCGGCTCATGGAAATCGAATCCATTTTCCTGCCTTTATATGTAATGGCAGCATTTGATTTTCCCGACAAAAGGTCTGTCACTTTGCGAACCCGCAAAGCTTCCCCGCTTTTCCGTATCTGCCGGGAATTATTGTCAAAGTAAATGTCCTCCTCACAGGCCAGACCGGATTTTGAAAATCCCATTTTTACCAGATTTTCCTCCACTATCTCTTTATGGTCGATCAGCAGTTTAATCTCTACTTCAATCACAGCAGCCTCCATTCTGCCGCTTCGCCGCGGCACAAATCGTAAAGAACCGTTCCATTTTGACACCACGCCTCCTTCAATCGGAGGAACCCGAATTGCCAGTCATCCGGCAAGCAGAACCTCTAAGCCTTTTTCTTCATGCGTTTTTTGCCGCTGACATGCTCCACGACAAGTTTGAAAACCGTTGTGCGCGGCATCACAGATTGATTGAACGAAAAATCTTCTTTATGATAATGCTTCATCAATAAACATAAGGCATTATATTTTTCACATTCCGGTACCATCTCAATTCTTCCATGCCCGATTACACTTTCATATTCCATGGTACAGCTATTTTTAACCGGATCCATAACTAAGTTATGCGAGCAGTCCATTTCAAAACCGGCCCGATTGTCTTTGGCGATCAATTCATATTTTTTTCCTTCATTTGCCCCGTGAAAATATAAAATAATTTTCCCGTTATCGACCTGCATACCGAAATTAAGCGGCAAAATATAGGGATAATCTTCATCGTTGAGTGCCAGGCGGCACACATCACATTTTTCCATTACCCGAATTATATCGTTCATGTCTTTCAGCTCTCTGTCATTTCGTCTCATATATTTTGTCCTCGTATTATATAGTTCATCATTCATCCATTATCTTCCGGGTCAATGCACCGGGACATCCCCGGTCTGCCCGCCAATGCCGGTATGGCCCACAGGAAATAATCCATTTTCTTTTACTTATCTGGTCCGACTATGCTTACCGATATGATTTACAGTTTTTTCATGCGTTCAACGGCCGCTACCGTATTCTCATACGTTCCAAAGGCAGTCAGACGGAAATATCCCTCACCGCTGGGTCCGAATCCTGAGCCCGGTGTTCCAACCACATTGGCTTTCTCAAGAAGATAATCAAAGAATTCCCAGGATGTCATATTATCCGGGGTTTTCAACCAGATATACGGTGCATTCACACCGCCGGACACAGTATAGCCCATATCTTTCAGGCCCTCATAAATGACTTTCGCATTTTTCATGTAATAAGCGATCTGTTCTTTTAACTGGGCCTTGCCTTCCGGTGTGTAAACAGCCTCACCTGCTCGCTGGATAATGTAAGGAGCGCCGTTATATTTTGTGCCATGGCGTCTCGCCCACAGTGAATGTAGCGAAACATCACCGCATTTTAACTCCTTCGGAATAACGGTAAATCCAAGACGTGTTCCGGTAAATCCGGCATTTTTGGAAAAGCTGCGGAGCTCGATTGCACAGGTTCTCGCGCCCTCACATTCATAGATGGTGTGGGGCACATCTTCTTCGGAAATATAAGCTTCGTAAGCAGCATCATAAATTATAACCGCACCTACTTTATTGGCGTAGTCCACCCAGTCCTGAAGCTGTGATTTTGTGATCGTGGAACCGGTTGGATTGTTCGGGAAACAAAGATATATGATATCCGGAGTCTCTTTCGGAAGGTCCGGAGCAAAATTGTTTTCCGCTGTACAGGGCATGTAAATCACATCACTCCAGGTTTCCGCTTTCGGATCGTAAGTTCCGGCACGGCCGGCCATCACATTTGTATCGACATATACCGGGTAAACCGGATCACAAACAGCGATTCGATTATCAATCGAAAAAATTTCCTGAATATTTCCGGAATCGCATTTTGCGCCGTCTGATACAAAGATCTCATCCGCAGCAATCTCACAGCCTCTGTCCTGGTAATCATTTTTTGCAATGGCACTGCGCAGGAATTCATAACCGAGATCCGGGGCATAGCCGCGAAAAGTCTCTTTCACTGCCATCTCATCCACCGCTTTATGCAGAGAATGGATGATAGCCGGAGCCAGCGGCTGTGTCACATCGCCGATTCCAAGGCGGATAATGTTCTTATCCGGATTTGCCTCACTGAAAGCTGCCACTTTTTTTGCTATCGTGGAAAAAAGATAACTGCCCGGTAATTTTAAATAGTTGTCGTTAATCTTAAACATCTTTTTCGTCCTCCATCCTGTCCGTAACTCTATTTTGAAATTTTAACCTGATTAAGATATCGAAAGTCCCCGATTGATATTATATAGGATCATACTTTTGACAACTTGATCGGTTTTTTCATTTTAGATTTAGGTGTCAAAACCTTGATTACGGATTGTTTCGTGCTACGCACTTCCACAATCCTGCCCCGCATTCGCAATCCATGGGGCCCCCGCCCCACTTCTTGCTCATGTGTGGGCGTGTCAATAAGGTATCGCTCCACTTACATGCAAGCATGACGTGGAACATACCTTTTGACACTGTAATCATTTTATTTTAAGAATTGTAAACGTCTTTATCCAACTGACCTTCGGATGCATTTACAATCACGTTTACTGCCGCATCACCGATAACGTTCAGCGGAAGCAGAGACATCTCAACCGGTCTGTTGATTGCAACAACCAGTGCATATCCAAGAAGACAAACATCTGTTGTCCAACCCATACCGGAGAGAACCGTAAAGATCATGGTTGTTCCTGCGATCGGGATAGCCGGTGTACCCGCAGCCGCAC
>JALENY010000012.1 GCA_022767285.1 Lachnospiraceae bacterium
TCCAGGCTGCCGGTTATGACGGCGGCATCAGCATCCTTAAAGAGTATGTCCATCCCAGAAGACCGCCGAAAGCCGCTCCTGCTGTCCGGCGCTACGAGACCGATGACGGACGTCAGGCCCAGATGGACTGGGGCATCTGTATCTACACCGATGATAGTAACACCTCCCATAAGGTCCCGGCTTTCACGATGATCCTTGGCAAGTCCCGGGCGAAGTATGTCGAGTTCGCCAGTCGCTGTGACCTCCGTTCCCTCATGCGCTGTATGATGAACGCATTCCTCTACTACGGCGGCGTCCCGAAAGAAATCCTGACGGACAACATGAAGACCGTCATCATCGGCAGGGAGGACGGGAAGCCCGTCTGGAACCCGCAGTTCGAGACTTTTGCCCTGGATATGGGCTTCGCTCCGAAAGTATGCCAGCCATACCGTCCCCAGACCAAGGGAAAGGTCGAGCGCCTCGTCCGGTATGTGAAGGACAACTTCTTCCCCGGCCGGTACTTCCGGGATATCGAAGACCTGAACCATCAGGCCATCGAATGGTGCCGGAAGGTCGACGCAAAGCCGAATGGAACGACCGGGAAGATCCCCCTTCAGGCGATCGCCGGTGAACAGCTTCAGCCTCTTCCGGATAAAGCGCTCCTTGACCGGTACCGTTTTGAGACACGGCGCGTGTCCCGTGAAGGACTCGTCAGCTTCGACGGCATCCGCTACGGAGTGCCCTGGCAGTACTCCGGAAGGGAAGTCCAGGTACGGCTGATCAGTGGTAAGATCGAGATCTATGACGGGAACGTCATGATCGCGGACCATGACGCCCGGCATTCCACGAGCCGTATCCTGTACCTGCCCGGACAGTATAAAGGCCTGATGGAGCACAAGGGAATCGCTTATCCGTATCCGGCAGCGATCAAAGGCCCCTCCCCGGTAGAGATACGGGACATCTTCGTATATGACCAGCTGATCGGAGGTGCCGCCCATGATTGAGCTCGAACATGCACGTACCCTGCTTTCCGATATGGGCCTTACGATGAGCGCACAGCTCCTGGACGCGCAGATCGAGCGGTCCACCGGCAGCCATGATACCTATGTGCAGTTCCTGGATGGGCTCCTTACTTCCGAAAAACAGGAACGTGACCGCAGGAACCTTGATTTCCGGATCCGCCGTGCTCATCTGCCGTATGTTCGGCGGATCGAGGAGTACGATTTCTCTTTCCAGCCGAGCATCGACAAACGTCTCGTTGACGAACTGGCGACAACCGCGTTTGCGCAGAGGGCTGAGAACATCGTCCTTCTCGGCCCTCCCGGGGTAGGGAAGACACATCTGGCTGTCGGCTTTGCCATGAAGGCGCTGGACGCCGGTATGAGTGTAAACTTTACGACGCTTGCCCACATGATCACGGATCTGGAGCGTTCTGCGTCACGCGGCACGCTCAGCCGCCGTTGGAGCACTTACAGCAAGCCGTCTCTGCTGATCATCGATGAAGTTGGATATATGCAGCTTGACCGCGGTCAGGCAGAGATCCTGTTCCGTATCGTAGCTGACCGGTACGAAAAAGGGAGCATCATCTTTACAAGCAACAAGTATTTCAGTGACTGGGGCGAGCTGCTGAGCGACAGCGTCATCGCGACAGCCCTTCTGGACCGGCTCCTCCATCACGCCCACGTGATCAACATCCGCGGGCAGTCCTACCGCCTTAAGGATCGGCTTTCAGCCGGTGCGTTCAGCCCGGCGTTAAGTGCACCCGGCGGTAAGAACACCGGCGCTCAGGAACCCGGCGATTTCGGTCATTTTTGACCGGCGTTTTTGGGTCAAAACTTTTCGGCGTTGACAGCGCCTGCAGATTTCGGATTACAAATACCGGAATCTGCTTTTTTGTCTGCGGTTCCCAGCAGTATTTTGCCGCATGGCCGCAGTGCTCGCATTCCATCCAGCCATCTGTTTCTTCGAGAAACAGGCTGTGATTGACTACGCCGCATACCGGGCATTTCACATCATATGTATTCATAATCTCGTACTTCACCTCCGGTGATAACAAAATCCTTTTATAACGCTTTGATTACATGCTTGGCTACGCCCTGAACGATCAGCTGCTTCACGCGGATCTCTTCGTCCGGATATTTTGCCTGATTCCGATACTCAAGAATGGCTTCCTGGGTATCTTCATCGATTCCGGCATAAACCTTCAGCGTGCTTTCGCTGTACCCGGTAAGGGCGACAACGATATCGCCAATCTCAGCATTGCAATCTGTCCTGATAACGACCAGATCTCCGCTATCGATACCCGCATCAACCATGGAATCACCGGAAGCCTCCAGAATATAGTACCGGCCATTCCCGAAAAGGGAAACAGGAAGGCTGACATATTCACGGATGTTTTCTTCCTCTGTCTGCGCGGAACCACATACCTTCTCGTCTGGCTACAATGAGCAGATTGTATCCCTCTCTTGAAAAAATTTTGGCAAATTCAAGACCTAATCCCCCAGAAGCGCCTGTAATCAATACCGTCTGACTCATAATTGATTCTCCTTATAATTTGATTAAATGTGGCTCAATATCAGGATCATGATTCGCCAATGATTCTAAGCAATCAGGGTTCAGACTTTGTTCACGAATCCATGCCAGCGATTTTTTCTGCTGTTCTTTGTCATCCGCTATCACTGATGTAATTTGTTCCTCCCAGGATTTTTTTGCATAACCGCCATCTGAGAAGAGCAATACATACTTTCCATTTTCATTTGTGATTTTCAAAGCACATAAACCTTCACAATGTCCCGGAATATTTACCATTATCAGACTTCCGTCACCAAATACATCATACGATTTCTGCACAGGTCCATCTGTTGCGTTCCATTCAAATCCTTCCAGTTTTGTTCCGTTCCACCAGTCATTGTTGTAGCGTATTTTGTTTATCAGACTTCCATTTTCTGCAAATCTGATTTCATCATTTGCCACAAGTATTCTTTTGGCATCTTTCACCAGTTTCAATCCGTTCGCATGATCACAATCCAAATGAGAAAGTAATACTATATCCAAATCAGCAGGTTGCACCCCCAGTTCGGCAAGCTGCTCATCAATAGCCTCCCCCATTGGAAGAACTCCTTGATTTGTTTTATAAAGAGCAAATCCTCCCAGTGATTTTATCTGAGCTGCCTTGTCAAATTTGCTATTCGGACTCATTTCTCTATGCCAGCCGCAGTCAAAAAGAATTTTCCCATGTTTGCACTCAATTAAATATGCAGAAACTGGTAGCCACAGTCTTTCATCCCTTTTTCCAAATACACCACTTGCTTTAATTGGATTGCAATGTTCTCCACCAAAGGGCAGCTCAGGAGCCACGCAGACCATCCCCGCATGAAAAACATAAATTTTTACTTCAGACATAAAAAAACTCCTGCAAATATTAGTATCATCTTTTGATGATTCCATTTTATCTGCAGAAGGTTCTGTCTTCCACTACACAAATAAAAATTGTGTACGGACTTTTTAATATGATATTCATGAGTGTGTTTAACACTTTTGCACTAAGCTCGCTAATTTTAGATGAGTCAACTTCTTCTGGATGTTTCATCCAATATACATAAGCTCCAATTACTCCAGAAGCGATAACTTCAACTATTACATTATAATTTGGAATTGTTATTTTTCTGGAAAACGACATTTAAAATGATATTTTATAGCAGATTTCCATTTTTCTATGTATTCATAATTCGGCTGCTTTACAAGAAAAGCATAGTTGACATCCCAGTTTTTTTGTATATAATGAAGCACCTTTGAAAAATATTCTGTCAGTTCAATCGTATCAGTGTTATTCTGCCCATTTTCATCAGATAATTGAAGAATTCCCTTTATAAGAGTATCTTCTATCTCTGCTTTCAGTTCTGCCAGATTTTCATAATATTCATAGAATGTTGTTCTTGCCACTGGAGCATTGATACAAATCTCTTTTATGCTTATTTTTTCATATGGCTTATGTTCATATATTTTGATAAACGATAACCGGATTGCCTGTTTTGTTTCATTCATTTTCTTTCCTCGAACTAAATTATAGAACTTTACAAATTCAAATTTTCATAACTCTTATACACTATTTCAAGCGAATATAGCAGGTTGTTTTTCCGGCTCCTTCACGTTTCAGTTCGCCGGATGCAACCATTTTCCGCAGCGCACCTTCAACAGAACTAAGGCTCAGCGAAGGACACTGCTCCCTGATATCCTGCTTCGTGAAACGACCGATTTTATTCAGAGCAGCCTAGCGAACCATATCAATAGCAGGAAGCTTCTCTTCCACGATGGCAAATCTGTCCCCGAAGTCTTTATACGCAGCCAGAATGGTACCCAGCAGATATTTAATGAACGGAATGGCATCCCCGGTTCCTTCATGCCTGCCATGCTGTGCACGGTTCAGGGCGTCATAATACAAATCCTTGCTTTTAGCGATCTTTGCCTCCAGGGAGATATATTTTCCAACATAGAACCCGCTGCGATACAAAAGCAGCGTCGTCAGCAAGCGACTCATTCTGCCATTGCCGTCGTTAAACGGATGAATACACAGGAAATCGTGGATGAAGATTGGAATCGCAATTAAGGGCTCCAATTCCATGTTGCCGATCACCTTGTTGTACTCCTCACAGATCCGATCCAAGGCTTCCGGCGTCTCAAACGGGGCCAAGGGTGTGAAAAGAATTTCGGTATGACCGTCAGGAAAAGTCGCGCTGATATAATTCTGTACATTTTTCGTCTGCCCGGCCATTGGGTTATTCATATGGCTGTACATAATCTTATGAAGCTGCAGGATATAGTTCTTTGACAGAGGAATGGCATCGTAGCTTTCGTGAATAATGGAAAGCACATCTCGATATCCTGCAATTTCCTGCTCGTCTCTG
>JALENY010000002.1 GCA_022767285.1 Lachnospiraceae bacterium
TGAATCAGATAAATAGCTCTCTGTACCAGTGTAAAAGTCTTGCCTGTACCGGGGCCTGCTGTAATAAGCACTGGCCCATCCGAAGTGGATATAGCAAGTTTCTGTCCGTCATTAGCATTTCCAAAATCGAACATTAAACGACCTCCTCCCTTACTATAAGCATATATGAAGGCATAATTATTTCATTATCATCCTCTCATAAATGTAGTCCCAAAATCAGGACTTTATATACTTCCCGGACTTAATTCTTTTATCAACCGGTTTCTCCGCATCTTTCGGTATCGCCCACGAATGCCCAAATTTCATTACTCCCGGCACCATTCCCTCATTACAGATGGTCTGCACTCTTCTCACTGAAAGATTCCATTTTTCTGATGCTTCTTTGATTGTCATATACTCCATATTATTCACTCCATCGAATCATACAAAAGTAACCATTTTACCATACTAATATTATAAGCGTTGAAACGCCGAATATCAACAAAATTCTGCATAAATTTCGGCGTACAACCCACTACCTCACCGCGCACTCCTTCCAACAAAAAATACCTTTCAGCGAACAGTCCTCTAACCTCGCCAAAAGGTATTTATTTTTAACACCCTATTCTATTTTCTGGTTTCATGCACATAATTTTCAGCACTATTTTGTAGATATGTTTTCTTCAAAACACCCCTCAAACCCGCCTAAATTGGGCATTTCTTAGAGAGTAAACAAACCGTCTCCACATGCACCGTTTCGCAGAACATATCGACGCATGTCAATCTTTCCACCCGATATCCATTTTCCAGAAAAACGCGGATATCCCTTGCCAGGCTGGTAGGTTTGCAGGAAATGTAGACCATACGATCCACACCGTATTCAATGATCTTCGGCAAAGCCTTCGGATGGATTCCGTCCCGGGGCGGATCCAGAATAATAAAATCCGGCTTTTCTTCTATCTCATCGATGACTTTCAACACATCACCTGCAATAAACTCACAGTTATGCAGTCCGTTCAAAGCAGCATTTTCCTTTGCCGCCTCTACGGCTTCCTCCACGATTTCCACACCAATAACTTTTTTGGCAATGGGCGCTACCATCTGAGCAATCGTTCCGGTCCCGCTGTACAGGTCAAAGACCGTCATATTCTTTGTGCTTCCGATATAATCCCGTGCGGTTCCGTAGAGGACTTCCGCTCCCTGGGAATTCGTCTGGAAGAACGAAAATGGGCTGATTTTGAATTTCAGACTCAGAATAGTTTCATAAAAATAATCCTGCCCCCAGATGACCGTTGTCTCATCACTTCGCACCACATCTGCCAGAGAGTCATTGCGGATATGCAAAAAGCCGACGATTTTTCCTTCCAGTTCCAGGGTTTTCAGACGCTGCCCGAGAGCCGTCCAGTCATGATCCTGTTCCCCGGTTGTTACCAGATTTACCAGAATCTCCCCTGTGGTCTGAGCGCGCCGAACCAGCAGGTGACGCAGAAAGCCTTCGTGACGCACCTTATGATAGTAGGAAAAGCCCTGCTCTTTGCAGTATTCCAGAACAGCTTTCACGATCCGGTTAAAATCTTCGTGAACCAGCTGACAGTCTGTGATATTTACTACATCATAGGTACTTCCTTTTTTATGAAGTCCCAAAGCCAGCGGGCCGTCCTTGTATTCATCACCAAACGAAAATTCCATTTTATTTCGATAGCCGAATTCCTGTGGACTTCCTTTGATTCCATCAAAAATGTAGTCCGGCTTTCCCTCTGCATCCAACTGGCGGCCTTCCACCAGCGCGGCTTCGATCAACTCCCGTACCTGGGTACTTTTCATTTTTAATTGTTCTTCATAAGGCATGGTCTGGTACATGCAGCCTCCGCATTCCGGGAAAACGCTGCAAACCGGATTTCTCATCTCCAGGGGGGATTTTTCCAGCACGTCCAACAGTCTGCCCTCCATACGGCCACCACGCTTTTTGTTGATCACAAACCGCACTTTCTGACCGGGAATACCGTTTTTCACTGTGATCACATGGTCTTCCAGACATATTTTCCCCTTGTTCGGAAAATCAATTTTACCGATCACACCCTCTAAAATATCACCTTTTTTCATAACAATAATCTCCATTCCACCGCATTGCCACGGCACAAATAACACGAAAATATTATTTCCGTATCGCCATTCCACCATATGCAGACACGATATGCATCATATGGCAAGCATGTCTGCATTTCCAATTTCCTCAAAAAAACAGCTCCGGTACTTTTTTCATACCGGAGCCATTCATTACCTGTTTACTCTTCCGCATCCTCATCTTCGAAATAATCATCAAAATCTTCATCGAAATCGTCTTCGAAATCTTCCAGATAATCAGGTGTAAAGAAACGATATACTGCATAAGCGATGCCTGCGACTGCTGCAACACATCCAATGATAGCCAGTACCCAAAGAATCACATTCTTAGATTTTTCTTCTTTTAATTCCTGTTTTCTTAACTGAGCTAATATTTCATCAAGTTTATTCATATTCACATTGCACCATCCTCTCTGTTGAATAAAATTATTATACCACCTGCTCATATGTTTTACCATAATTTTATAAAACTTTTCTACATTTTATCAAATTCTCTTCAATTTTGCAAACGATGCAAACATCTTTTTTACACCAACACGGTCAAAATCCACCGTAACCTCATAGTCACGGCCGCCCTCTGTGATCGCAGTTACGGTTCCGATACCGAATTTCACATGTTTGACCGTATCGCCAATACCATAATCGAGCCCATCTGATTTCGTCACGGTGAACTGTTTCGGCTCAAATGCTTTTGTCAGAAAAGCCTGGCGCATCTGTTCGTAAGTGTTTGCCAGTTTCACCTCCGGAGTTTTTTTCTCCGGTACGGTCCGGCCCATATCCACCAGTTCGCGAGGAATCTCCCGGACGAAACGGGATACTTTATTGTATTGGGTCTCACCGCGGATCATGCGCATCTGCGCACAGGTCAGGGTAAGATGCTGCATGGCCCTCGTCATTCCCACATAACATAGTCTGCGTTCTTCTTCCAGTTCATCCCGGTCATCGGATGTGATCGTCATATAGCTTGGAAAGATTCCATCCTCCATTCCGGCCAGATAAACATTAGGAAACTCAAGACCTTTTGCACTGTGCAGAGTCATTAAAAGAACTCTGTCATCACTTTCCTCCACCGTGTCAATATCTGCGATCAATGCCACTTCTTCCAGGAAGCCGTCTAAAGTAGGATGTTCACTCTCTTCCTCATAGGTAACGATCTTAGAAAAAAGCTCATCGATGTTTTCAATACGCGCATTGGCCTCTTCGGTCTCTTCCGCCTCCAGTTCTTTCACATATCCGGTTTCTTCAATGATTTCTTTAAAGAGTTCACGGATGGACAGGTATTCCAGCCGGCTGCGAAGTGACTGGATAAACGTCACAAAGGGTTTTACCTTTGCTGCGCTTCGCCCCATTCCCGGTATTTCTTCAGCTATCTTTGCAGCTTCGTAAAAGCTGATTTCCTCTTTGTTCGCATAATCCTGAATCTTATTGATGCTGGCTGCGCCGATGCCGCGTTTCGGCACATTGATAATACGTTTGACAGCAATGTCATCCCGGGCATTGTCCACGGTTTTCAGATAAGCCAGAATATCCTTAATCTCTTTTCTCGCATAGAAGTTTACACCGCCCACCAGTTTATAGGGAATATTAGCCAGTAAAAATTTTTCCTCAAACAGACGGGACTGAGCATTGGTGCGGTACAGAATCGCAAAATCTTTGTAGTTATTTTCTGCTCTTCGAACTTTGTCCTGAATGTCACCGGCTATGAATTCAGCCTCCTCATACCCATTTAAAAACTGGCGGAAATGGATCAGCTCTCCGGCTTTGTTTTCCGTCCAGAGCTTTTTCTCCTTTCGGCCCTGATTATTGCGGATCACTTCGTTGGCACAATCCAGAATATTCTGTGTTGAACGATAATTCTGTTCCAGTTTGATGACCTTTGCATCCGGGAACACCTCTTCAAAGTTCAGTATGTTGCCGATATTTGCTCCCCGGAACTTATAGATGGACTGGTCATCATCACCAACTACACACAGATTCCGATACTTCCCGGCCAGAAGGCTCACAAACTGAAACTGAATCGTGTTTGTATCCTGATACTCATCCACCATGATATAGCGCAGCCGTTCCTGGTAGGAGTCCAGCACTTCCGGGCAGGATTTAAAAAGTTCCACGGTTTTTACCAGCAGATCGTCAAAATCAAGAGCATTGTTCCTTTTGAGCTGATTCTGGTACTCTGTGTAAACTTCCGCAACTTTCTGCAGTTTATAGTCTCCCATAGCGTTCAGCTGATATTCCTCCGGACTGATTCCTTCGTCTTTTGCCTTGGAAATGGCGCCCAGAAGCATCTTTTCTTTTGTGATTTTCGTATCTATGTTCAACCGCTTGCAGATATCCTTCATGATTGTTTTCTGGTCATCTGCATCATAAATACTGAAGTTGTTTTCATATCCGATTCTGTCGATATATCTTCTTAAAATCCGAACGCAGCTCGAATGAAACGTAGATACCCATACACTTTCCGCTCCCATTTCGACAATCCTGTCCACACGCTCCCGCATCTCACCGGCAGCCTTGTTGGTAAAAGTGATGGCCATAATATTCCATGGGTTTACCCCTTTTTCTTTGATCAGATACGCAATACGGTGTGTCAGTACTCTGGTTTTTCCGCTCCCTGCACCGGCAAGGATCAGAAGCGGCCCTTCCGTATGTAAAACAGCTTCCTGCTGCTGCGGATTCAATCCCTCATATATATGCATAATATTATAATACAATCTGTTTCATTCAAAATGCCATCATACTGCCTGCACTTTTTCTGAAACCGATCCTGTACTCCTTTCCTACTTGAGAATCTGGCATGATTCTACCACAGTTCACGTACCTTCGTCAAATGTCATCCGCGCATTCTCCGCAGTCCCCAGCGCTGCAAAACCTGTAATTGTTTTACTGTAATTGTTTTTTCACTTTTTTCTTTACAAGTGGTTTTAAAAACTATATACTGTATGTTAGAGGTGTTGATTATGACAATTGATTCGAAAAATATACTGAAAAGCATCCTGGAGAGCATGTCCAGGATTGATTATATCAAGCCGGAGGACATTCCCAATATTCCTCTTTATATGGATCAGGTAACTACTTTCATGGACGCGCAGCTCGCATCATCCAAACGGTACGATGGTGACAAGATCCTGACAAAAACCATGATTAATAATTATGCTAAAAATGACCTGATCCCACCGCCGGTTAAGAAAAAATATTCCAAAGAGCACTTGCTGATCCTGATTTTTGTATACTATTTTAAGAGCATCTTATCCATAAGTGATATCCAGACCCTTTTAACGCCTATCAATGAGCGATACTTTTCCGGTTCCGAAAAGCTGGATCTGACCGATCTGTATCAGGAAGTGTTCCGTCTGGAAAAAGGTCAGGTAGACCACATGGTAAAAGATATCATACGTCAGTATGAGATTTCAGAGAAAACGTTCCTGAATGTTCCGGAAGAGGAACAGGAATTTCTTCACCAGTTTGCTTTTATTTGCATGCTTAGTTTTGATGTATATGTGAAAAAGCAGATCATCGAAAAACTGATCGATCAGATGTCTGCCAAAAACAATGAGGACATGCATGATAAAGAGAAAAAAGAAAAGAAAGAAAAATAATTGTATTTACCCAAGATGAGAAAAGCCAATGATAAAACGCGTGATTCTTATGATCCACGCGCTTATCATTGGCTTTTAAGTCAGTATTAATTTTTATTTCTGCCGTTTCTCCATGCGGTCAAAGACCATGGCATAACCATCATTTCCATAATTCAAAGAACGGTTCACACGACTGATGGTCGCGGTCGAAGCGCCGGTCTTCTCAGAAATGTCAAGATATGTCTTCTTTTCACAGAGCATTTCAGCCACTTCGAAACGCTGTGAAAGGGATAAGATCTCATTAATGGTGCAGACATCCTCAAAGAATGTATAACATTCTTCTTTGTCTTTCAAACACAAAATAGCTTCAAACAGTCGATCTACTGCTTCCGTACGGATTTTCTTATTCATGTTTCCTCCTTATTCACACCCAATGCACCAATGCACATTTTAGTCGAATTATTTGGTGCAGTCACCATTTTCTAAGGTCCTGCTTACGCTTCGAATGCTCGCATAACTATCAGTTCCGCATACGTCGCTCATAAGCTCATTTTATCACAGTAAAATTTTAAAGTAAAGAAACTTTGCCGTAATTTCACAGTTAATTTCTAAAATGTTTATAATTATACTTTTACTTAAATCGATGCAGATGCTTTTTCAGTTCTTCAGCCGAACGGTTTACTACCAGTTCCTTCGGAAAATCAATTTCTTCCAAAAGGTCATACGCCTCCTCATGTCTTCCCACCAGTTGATCCACATGAGAATCACTGTTTACCACAATTGGCACCCGGTATTCTTTACAATAGTTCAGCATAATAATGTAATTCTCACGCCCATTTTCCCGGTTGCATCTGGGATCAAGCGAATTGTTGTTTACTTCCAGGAGTTTGCCGTATTCTTTTGCGCTTTCAACTAACTGTTTAAAGTCCACCGGAAACCGCGCATCATCCGGATGTCCAATTATGTCAACCGAAGGATTTCGCATTACTTTTTGATAGGCCCGTGTATTTTCTTCTTTCGTTCCTGATTTCAGGCAGGGAATGTGCATACTGGCAATGGCAACGTCCATCTCGGATAAAGTCTCTTCTTCCATATCAACATTCCCATCCAGATCGATAATGTTCAATTCAACTCCAAGCAGCAATTCAATTCCTTCCATATGGCGATCCACCATTTTCAGGTTTTTGAAATAATAATCGAAACATGTCCCTGGCATTGTCGTTCCATGTTCTGTGATTCCCAGCAGTTCCAGTCCTTTTTCTTTTGCCGCACGGGCCATTTCACGCATGGTTGAATAGGCATGGCCGCTGGCAATTGTGTGTGTATGTACATCTAAAACGTATTTCATAATGATTTTCTCCAGTCTTCGGTAATATATTAATGGTTATTGTTCCTGACAGCCAGTTAATACTCAGCCTGTCTTACCTTGTTATCATTCATTTCCAAATATCATACTGGCTGGTGTTGTACCGGGATAATTATCGGTCTGCAATATGGATCTCACTTATCTTAGCACAAAATTCTTGACAATACCAGACAGCTTTCGTATACTGATTTTGATAAAAAGCGCTAGGGGAGCCATTACGGCTGAGAGTGCAGGATAACACGCCTGCTGACCCTCATTACCTGATCCGGTTAATACCGGCGTAGGAAAGCTGACTATTTGTAACGATCGAATTCATCATAACCCGTGTTTACGGCATATGATCCTTACACGATTACACAAATATTCCTCTGTAATGAGTACCTCCCGCGCATTTATAAAAGGAGGTTTTTTATGTCATTATTTGTTAATGCAGAAGGTGGTCTGACCACCGCAGGTTACGCGGTATCTGTCGCAGCAGTTGTAATTCTGCTGATTGCCGCATTTGTACTTTTGAAAAAGAGCAGTTCTGCCAGTAAAATGACCACGAAGCAGATTGTATTCTGCGCCGTGGCAATCGCACTTGCCTATGTGTGTTCCTATGTACACATTTTCAAGCTGCCATTTGGCGGATCCGTCACTCTGTTTTCCATGCTGTTCATCGTGCTGATCGGCTACTGGTACGGTCCGAAAGTCGGCATTCTTGCCGGTCTGGCTTACGGTATTCTCCAGTTTTTGCAGGAGCCCTACGTGCTGAATTTCGTTCAGGTATGCTGTGATTATGTCCTGGCTTTTGCAGCGCTTGGTATTTCCGGCTTCTTCCGCAACCGGAAACACGGCCTGATCAAAGGCTATATCGCCGGAATTATCGGGCGCGGTGTTTTCCACACCATTGGCGGGTATCTCTTTTGGATGTCATATATGCCGGAAAACTTCCCGAAATCTCTGTCGGCGATCTATCCGATTGTGTATAACTACAGTTATATTCTGGCTGAAGGAATCATCACAATTATTGTTTTGTGTATTCCGGCCGTGTCAAAAGCTTTAAATCAGATCAAACAGACCACAGTTTCATAAAGATACTGATTGATTGTCCTGAGATAAAAAATCAGACAAAATATCCGGCGGCGCTTTTCTTTCGTAAGTGCCGCCTTTTTAAACCGTTTCTTACATAAACGGACTCTGCTCCATCCGGATAAAATACCCCTGGTCATGCTGACACACCGGGCAGGCCGCCGGAGCTTCTTCATCTTCATGCACAAATCCGCAGTTCAGACACATCCAATATCGCTTCCGCTCTGACCTATGCAGTTTTTGTTCTTCCACCCATCCTGCAAATCTTCCAAATCGTTCCCCATGAATCTTTTCAATCCTGGCAATCATATAGAACCTGGATGCCACTTCCATAAACCCTTCTTCTTTTGCCTTATCACCAAATGCCTGATAAACCGAATCTGCCTCTTCATACTCATTATGCTCCGCTTTTCTCAGCAATTCGCCCAAATCTTCCGTGATATCAACCGGATACCCTCCGTCCACATGAACGTTTTCGCCCGCCATTTCTTTCAATAGATTATAAAAAATTTCCGCATGTTCTTTTTCCTGATTGGCAGTATACTCAAAAAGCTGTGCGAGCACTTCTTCTTTCTGCTGTCTTGCCTGAGCTGCCGCAAAAGTATATCGGTTTCTCGCCTGGCTTTCTCCCGCAAATGCCCGCATCAGATTATCTTTTGTTTCACTGTCCCGAAACGAAATATCCATAATAAACGCTCCTTTTCCCTGTCATATTTCACATATTTTATTACAGTTTCTAATACAGTATGTGCCATATGTGGAAAAATATTCAGGGATAAATTTTTCAGCTTTTCTTCACTTGAATTGGGCAGTTCGGAATGGTATTATTATGAGTAATTGGTTAGAATATAGTATTAAGAAAGGCAAGGTATAAATACATGACAACAAATGAAAAAGCATTACAGCTGCATGAAGAATGGAAGGGAAAAATCAGCACAGAATCAAAGGCATCTCTCAAAAGCCGTGAAGATCTGGCCCTCGCATATACTCCGGGCGTAGCAGAACCCTGTAAAGTGATTGCTAAAGATCCCGAAGCAGCTTACACCTATACAATTAAACAGAACACGGTAGCTGTTGTTTCCGACGGAAGCGCTGTTCTCGGACTCGGCAACATCGGAGCCAAAGCTGCTATGCCGGTTATGGAAGGAAAATCCGTACTGTTTAAAGAATTCGGTGGGGTAAATGCATTTCCGATCTGTCTGGATACCCAGGATACGGAAGAAATCATCAAAACCGTTGTCAATATTGCACCGGCGTTCGGCGGAATCAATCTGGAAGATATTTCCGCTCCCCGCTGTTTCGAGATTGAAAACCGTCTGAAAGAGCTCCTGGACATTCCGGTATTCCACGATGACCAGCACGGCACGGCAATCGTGGTTCTCTCCGGTATTATCAACGCTCTGAAGATCACAGGCAAAAAGAAGGAAGAATGCAGGATCGTCATCAGTGGTGCCGGTGCTGCCGGAATCGCTATTGCAAAACTTTTGCTGAGCTACGGCTTCAAGTCCATTATCATGTGCGGAAGCAAAGGTATCATCAGTAAGGACAATCCGCGGATCAACTGGGCTCAGCGAGAGATGCTGGAAGTAACCAATCTGGAAAATCGTCAGGGTACTCTGGCCGATGCACTGGTAGGCGCAGACATTTTCATCGGTGTATCCGCTCCTGGAATTGTTACCGCTGAGATGGTTAAATCAATGAATCCAGATCCGATCATTTTCGCAATGGCAAATCCGGTACCGGAAATTATGCCGGATGTTGCAAAAGCAGCCGGAGCCAGAATCATCGGCACAGGCCGTTCTGACTTCCCGAATCAGATCAACAACGTAGTGGCATTCCCGGGCATTTTCAAAGGTGCACTGGAAGGAAGAGCTTCTCAGATCACAGAAGAAATGAAACTGGCTGCAGCTCTCGCCCTGGCCAACCTTGTTCCGGACGATGAACTGAATGAAGAATACATCATGCCGGAAGCGTTCGACCCGCGTGTTGCAGAAGCGGTCAGCAAAGCGGTTAAAGATCACATTCGATAAATGAACTGGAAAGAAAAACCTTACTATTCCTTCAGCGCCATGCTGGAAGAACGATTTGGCGAAAAAGTATATAAAGTGGCATTAAACGGAGGCATGACCTGTCCCAACCGTGACGGAACCCTGGGTTCCCGGGGCTGTATCTTCTGCAGCGCAGGCGGCAGCGGCGATTTCGCCTCCGATGCCCGTTTGCCTGTGCGGGAACAGATTGACGCGCAGATTTCAAATATTTCTGCGAAACGACCGGTACAAAAATATATTGCCTACTTTCAGGCTTATACCAATACCTATGCGCCCGTCTCTTATCTGGAGCAGATTTTTACAGAAGCCATCCGGCACGAAAAGATCGTTGCCCTTTCCATCGGAACCAGGCCGGACTGCCTGCCGCCGGAAACAGTCGCCCTGCTTACAAGACTGAACCACATCAAACCGGTGTGGGTGGAACTTGGTCTTCAGACGATCCATCCGTGCACAGCCGCCTATATCCGCCGCGGCTATCCGCTTTCCTGTTTCGAAAAAGCCGTCCGGGAACTGCATCAGGCAGGTCTGGAAATTATCGTGCATACTATACTGGGACTGCCCGGTGAGGATCGAAAAATGATGCTGCAGACCATCGATTATCTGAACCGGCAGCATATTCAGGGAATTAAGCTTCAGCTGCTTCACGTATTGAAAAACACCGATTTGGCTGTTGATTACGAATCCGGAAGATTTTCCGTCCTTTCTATGGAAGAATACCTGGATATTCTGATTGACTGTCTGGAGCATCTCCGACCGGATATCGTTGTTCACCGTGTCACCGGTGACGGGCCGAAGGATCTGCTGATCGCCCCCACATGGAGCAGCGCAAAACGAACCGTATTAAACTCACTGCACCACGAAATGAAACAGCGCGGTGCTTATCAGGGGAGATTATTATGTCATCAACCGGATTAACTTTATACAAACTCATGATACTGTATATGCTGGAAAAAGTGAATTTTCCGCTGACAAACAATCAGATAACGGGATTTATTCTGGATCAGGGATATACGGACTATTTTCATGTTCAACAGGCGATTTCCGAACTGGTGGAAAGTAATCTGATCACAACCGAGACCATCCGGAATGCCTCCTATCTGAAAACAACAGAAGAAGGCGCCCGTACTCTCTCTTATTTTAAAAATGATATTTCGAACCAGATACGGGAAGATATTGATCATTTTTTGAAAGAAAATGCTTTTGAGCTTCGCAATGAGGTATCGACCCTTTCCGATTATGACCGAACACCGGAAGGCGATTACTGTGTACGCTGCCGCGTAAGGGAGGGGAATTCGATACTCATCGAGCTGAATTTCACCGTACCGACAGAGGAAGAGGCAAAAGCCGTATGCCGTCACTGGCCGGAAAAATCTCAAAAGCTGTATATGCACATTCTTGAGACACTATTATAACATAAGGGGCTGTCATCAATTGACCAGCCCCTGTTTTTTTTATCTTTCTTCAAGGCTAAATAGATAGATATCACCTTGTTTTCCTACTCATCCCGCCCGATTTTCCGGAAGTATTCCCGAATGTTTGCTTCATATCCGTTTTCAGTCGGCTCATAGAACCTTTCATTTTTTATCTCATCCGGAAGATACTGCTGTTGCACATAGTGGTTTGGAAAATCATGAGCATATTTATAGCCGATGCCACGCCCTAAGCTGGAAGATCCTTTGTAATGAGCGTCCTGCAAATGTGCCGGAACTGTTGTTTTTTTGCTGCGCACGGACTGATTCGCCGCGAAGATCGCATTGGTGCAGGAATTGCTCTTCGGGGCAGAAGCCACGTATATTGCTGCCTGAGCCAGAATGAGCTGGGACTCCGGCATACCGACCCGCTCCACTGCCTGAGCCGCAGAGACAGCCACTGTAATGGCCATTGGGTCTGCATTTCCCACATCCTCCGATGCACAGATCATAATCCGACGGGCGATAAACTTAATATCTTCCCCGGCATTCAGCATTTTTGCCAGATAGTAAACCGCCGCATCCGGATCAGAACCGCGCATGCTCTTTATAAATGCAGAAATCGTATCGTAATGCTGATCGCCGTCCTTATCATAACGAACCACCCGCTTCTGAATGCATTCGGAAGCAATGTCCAGCGTAATATGGATCAGTCCATCCTCACTGCGTTTCGTAGTCAGTACGCCCAGTTCAACCGCATTCAAAGCGGAACGGGCATCACCCCCGGCAATATCTGCCAGAAAATCCTTCGCATCCTCATCGATTACAGCGCGGTAACTGCCCATTCCCTTTTCCACGTCCGTTAACGCACGGTCAATCAGGGTTTTCACATTTTCTTTTGACAAGGGCTTCAGTTCGAAAATGATCGATCTGGAAATAAGAGCGCTGTTCACTTCAAAATATGGATTTTCTGTAGTCGCGCCGATCAGAATCAATGTACCGTCCTCTACAAAAGGAAGCAGATAGTCCTGCTGGCTCTTGTTGAATCGATGTATTTCATCCACAAACAGTATGGTCTTCTGCTGATACATGCCAAGCGTCTGCTTCGCCCCTTCTACCACTTCTTCCATATCCTTTTTCCCTGCCATAGTGGCGTTTAACTGAACAAATTTAGCGCTGGTGGTATTGGCAATTACTTTTGCCAGGGTGGTTTTTCCAGTTCCGGGCGGGCCGTAAAAAATAACGGAGCTGATCTTATCCGCAGCGATGGCTCGATACAGCAGTTTGTCCTTTCCGATAATGTGTTCCTGCCCCACCACTTCATCCAGAGCGGAAGGGCGGAGCCTGGAAGCCAAAGGAGACTCTTTTTCCAGAGTCTTTTCTTTCATATAGTCAAATAAATTCATATGTTTCCTCTTTCAATCACGTCTATCACTCACACAGCAGTTCATCCACTGTCACAAAACGATAGCCCTGGGTTTTCAGTTTATCCACGATTTGCAAAGCTGCCTGAACGGATGAATCGTAGCAATCATGCATAAGTATTATACCACCATCCCGTGCGGAATCCACTACTTTATTTACAATTCCGTCCACATTAGAAGTGGTCCAGTCCTGAGAGTCAATATTCCACAGTACCGGAATCATTGTCACACAATATTCCATTTTCTTTGGCCAGAGCCCATAGGGCGGACGCACAAATACAGTACTGTAGCCGGTTATCTCCCGAATCCGCTCCTGCGTTTTTGTAACCTGCTCACAGGCCACTTTTTCGGGCAGCGCAGTCAGCTGCACGTGATCATATGTATGATTTCCGATTAAATGACCTTCCTCATACATTCGCACGACAATACGATCTCTTCCATCGATGTTGCTGCCTACAAGGAAAAAACTGGCGGGTACATCACGCTCTTTCAGTCCATCCAAAAGTTCTTCCGTATAATAGCTGGGACCGTCATCGAATGTCAATGCGATCCGGGGAATATGCTGATCCAACTGTGTATCGATTTTTTGATTCACCGAGTAATCCTGTTTTGGCTGAACATTCACGTTTTGCTGTATCGATATGTCCGATTCCGGCTGCGTATCGATATTCTGATTAACCGAACTGAATCGATTCTGATATCGTTCAATTCCAGAAGCCATCAGAAGTACCAGAACCACAATTCCTGTATAAAAAAGAAGTACGGTACCGTATTTATCAGACAAAAAACTACCACTTTCCTGAACGTCTTAAGCTAAAATATGCGATGCTGCTTGTTTGTTATGTCTTTTAAAAACAGCCATACTCTCAGTCAGCACACAGCTCTAATTCCAAAAAAATTTCAAATTTCGATATAATTTTTATATTATTTTTTGAGACAAATATATTATAATATCTTCCATAAGGACTCTTCATTTATACACTGGATTACTTTGTACCAGCACAACACGCGAAAGGTAGGATGCGTTTATGAACCTGCTGTATCAGTTATCTGATCACCTATATACATATCACTATGCTACAAATGTATCTCTGACTCTTTATAGTCCGGAAAATGAACTGCTGGAAACATTTGGCCCCAGTTATCCCTACTGCAGTCTCTTTCAGGAAGCCTGCGGCAAATACTGTCCATGCGCCAAATCTCACATGCATGCCTGTAAAGAAGCGGATCGGCTTGGGGACGGCTATATTTTTTCCTGTCCGGCCGGCTATATTCTTTTTGCAATTCCGGTATTCAAAGACAATCACCTGATGGCCAATGTGCTGGCAGGTCCTATTGCGCTGGATTATCCGGACATGGATTTAATCGATGAAACCATTCAGAAATACGGTCTGTCCTTGGAGTACCGAAGCAAATTATACAGTACCTATTCCAATGCACCGCTGATTGAACCTCACCGGGCCAGATATTTATGTAAACTGCTGTTTTCACTGATCTCCAACCTGACATCTTCTTACTCGGGACTTCAGGCGTATCAGTCTGCCCAAAATGAACAGCAGTCCAAAATAAGCGAGTTTATTCAGATTGCCAAAAATACATCAACAATGCCCGCCACCCCATACGACATGGAAAAGCAGCTGATTGAAGATGTCTTAAACGGAAATCGTGAACACGCCAGTGCTTTATTAAATGAAATGCTGGGCCGAATTTATTTTGCTTCCGGCAATAACATTGAAATCATCCGAACCCACTGCATCGAACTGACTGCTCTCCTTTCCCGGGCCATCATCGAAAACGGCGGAAATGAAAAAGATATCTATCAACTGACCGATACCTTTTTGCATAAACTGACAAGCACAAAAGATTTAACAGATTTATCCATGTCTTTGCTGGAGATTCTTCACAATTTCATTTCTCTGGCATTTACAAAATACAAAACACCGGATACACCGGCATTGCAGTCAGCTCTGGAATATATTAACGATAATTACTGTTCCGACATCACTCTGCAGGATGTGGCCGACCATGCCGGTCTGAATCCGGCTTACCTGTCCAGCCTGTTCAAAAAGGAAATGGAGGTTAATTTTTCCGATTATATTACGGACAAACGGATCACGCAGGCAAAATTTCTTCTGCAGAACAGCAATGCTTCGATCATCGAAATTGCCGGAACACTGGGCTTTCAGAGTCAAAGCTATTTTTCGAATGTTTTTAAAAAATACACCGGTAAAACGCCGAAACAATTCCGTCACTCTCTATAATATTTTATATTCTATACGCATAAAAGCATCTGCATTCGTACCCTACGAACGCAGATGCTTTTCCTAATAATTATATATATATATTGATTTTTTCCTATAATTTCCCGTTCCTGTCTGTAAGCGGCAGCCTTTGTAGACAAATTCACCAAATCCAGGTAAAACATTCGCCATATGAGCAGGCGTTCTTCTGCCTCTCTTATACGCCATTTGCAATTCTCCCGGCTCCATGGAATTCCAGTCTTTTTCCAGAACCATGCTTCCGGGACTGATTTCCTGCAAAGACTGTATAATCCTGTTTCGATCATCCTCCGGCAATTCTTCACAATGATTCAGGAAAATAACCGGGGCCTGTTTTAGCTCATTTTCAAAAAACTGCCCGGAAATCAGCATTTTTTTACGATATGTTTTCATATTGCAGATATAAAGCGTGTGTTCCGGCAGACAGATTCCGGCCAGTTCCTGCAAAAACATCGTTCGGAGGCTCTCGATTCGCGCCGTTTCCGCTGCCTCCATGACGATCCGATCCGGCTGACATTCTTCGATGATCTCCAGAAAAGTCCGTGCCAGCAACCCGGCACCACTGCAGCAAAGGCAGCCATTTTGTGCCATCTTCACATACCAGCCGGATTGCAGCGGCATCCGGGAAAGCGTTTCTCTGCCAAATTCATTTTGTAAAAAAACAATGCGCTCTCCCACCCAGACTTTTTCTGCCAGTTTTTTTATCAGAGTTGTTTTCCCGGATCCACGGAAACCACAAACCAGATCGACTTTTACCGTTTTTTTACAGTCCGTACTCATGGATGTTGTATTTTGTATCATCCAGTTCATCCTTCATCTCATCAATAAAAGCTTCTTCATCTTCCGGGATTTCATCCAACTGATCACGCAGACGGTCGATCCAGTCAATCTCTCTCTCTTCCATAGACAGATCGCCACGATCCACACCTTGCTGTATAATATCCAAGGTGGTTTTTCCTGTATTCAGAGTGCGAAGGAACGGATCCTGAGTCTTCACGATCTCCTCTGCAATCTTAAATACATTTTCCGGTTTCAATACATATGCCTGCGGATCCAGATAACAGTCAGATTCAATCAGAAGATCACGCATCAGCTTGCGCTGACCTTTTTCTGTTGCGGTATTCATCAGTCGGCAGTCATAGATAAGCTGTTCTGTTGATACCACCGGAGCAAAACCACTTAACAGTTTTACCTGCTGTACGGATTCATTACTCCACAGATCTGCCACTGCAGCTGAAATATTACCGATTGGACTAAAGTGTGCACATGCTGCACTTTTTCCTTCCAGAGCAATCGGGGTACCGGTAATTGCTTTTAAATATACGTTTTCATATGCACAGTCTTTTCCAGGGCCAACCGCACCATTTTCAATTGCTACCAGCGCTCTCGGTGTTACCATAGCACGCATTACTGCTGCATATACCTTCGGAATAAATCCCTGTTCAGCCAAAACCATGGAAGTATTCGCAAAACCGCAGGAGGAATCGCCACCGGAAATAGCTCCGTTTTCGTTAGCGATCTGGGTAATGTTGCTCCACAGCCATCTCATATCTCTGGCTCCCAGGCATCCCAACGCAAAGACAGAAGTACGAAGATCCGCATTCACAATTGCTTCATCATTGATTTCTTTTCCGCCGGTAGATTCAATTGCCAAAATATCTGCTCCGTCTTTTGCAGTCTGCTCAAATACCCGAAGCATAGAATCCCAGTATTTTCCGCTTCTCATAATAGGAGGTCTGCTCATTTCACGCAGGTCGTTGGGGGTCATGCGGATTGCACTCTTCAGACCGTATTTTGCTTCGAATTCATACATGCTGTCACGAAGTATTTTATGGATTTCGATACCCCATTCCGGATGCTCTGTATACTGAGGCAGTGTTTCAAATTCGATTACCAGTCCGGGAGCATGCAGCTCATAAGCTTTTTTCAATACTCCATCAATAATTTCTTTGTAAATTCGTTTTGCTTCCGGCAAAGTTTCTTCCGTTGCATTCATGGCGGGCAATGTAAAATTTACTTCCGGATAAATCATGCCACCGCCGATTACCATGCCATTTTTCAGCGTAACAGGATTCGGACAGGAGCCATAGACAAAATCGTCTATCGAATCATATGCCAGTTTTGTAAATTGAATACTCATATGCTCCTCCTACCTATCTTTTGCTTTCCATATACTGTTTAGCGACTGTTGCTGCATCTGCTGCATTAGAGGTATATGCATCTGCTCCTACCTGATCAGCAAACTGCTGGCTTACCGGTGCTCCACCGATCATGATATAATATTTATCCCGAACTCCTGCTTTCTTGAATTCGTTAATAACATCACCGATCGCCGGCATAGTAGTTGTCAACAGAGCGGACAGACACACAACATCTGCGCCTACTTCTTCTGCCTTTTTCAGGAAAACAGGATCTTCAACATCCACGCCTACATCATAAACAGTTGCGCCGATTCCTTTCATCATCATGGCTACCAGATTTTTACCGATGTCATGCAGGTCACCTTTTACGGTTCCGATTACAACCTTTCCGATAGGTTCATAACCGGTCTGGCTCATCAGCGGTTCAAGAATCTTAAGACCTGCTGACATAGCTCTGGATGCTACCAACATCTCCGGCACATAGATCTTGTTTTCGCGGAACTTATCGCCAACTACACCCATGGCTGAAATCAAGCCATCATTCAAAATTTCATCCACCGGGATCCCTTCAGCTAAAGCCTGATTTACCAGTTCCTTTACCAGTTTTACTTTGCCTTTTTCAACTGCTAATGAGAGTTCTTTTAATTCCATAATCTTATCTCCTTTCAACTTCGAAACAGTTTTTCACGTTTTTTATGATGAGATAAGTATAAAAAAAATCTACAAAAAAGTATTTCCTTTTATTCAGAATTTGTAAAAGAATCTTTATCATTTTCATCTATAAAATGCAAAGCGAGACCTCATTTCTCCATTTTTCTAAATTATTTACTAGTTTTTTTCAATATTTTTAGAGCAGATCAATCCTTTTCCAGCAATCTCGAGCGATTGTGGGCTATATAAAAAGCACCGGTATCTCTACCGGTGCTCCATATGTCAATCATTCACTTAAGCCAATTTCGCTTTTGCTACTTCAGCCAGTGTAGCAAATCCTTCTTTATCATTTACAGCCATATCAGCCAACATTTTTCTGTTGATATCAACTTCTGCCAGTTTCAGACCATACATAAATTTGCTGTAGGACAGACCGTTCATTCTTGCTGCAGCATTGATACGTGCGATCCAAAGCTGTCTCATCTGACGTTTTCTCTGTTTTCTTCCTGCATAAGCGCTTGTTAAAGCTCTCATTACAGACTGTTTTGCAACTCTATACTGTTTTGATCTGGCTCCTCTGTAACCTTTCGCCAGCTTTAATACGCGATTGTGTCTTTTCTTAGCGTTTAATCCGCCTTTAATTCTTGCCATTTCTTACTCCTCCTGATCTATTATAAGTACGGTAAAATCTTCTTCATTACTCTTGTATTCGTTGCATCTGTCATAGCTGCTTTTCTAAGATTTCTCTTAGTTTTTCTGGATTTTTTCGTTAAGATATGGCTCTTGTAAGCTTTCATTCTTTTTAATTTTCCGGTACCTGTTTTTTTAAAGCGCTTTGCAGCTGCTCTGCTTGTTTTCATTTTTGGCATTTTGATGTTCTCCTCTCTTATTGAAAATAATCTATTTTAACGTTTTTCAGTTAAAAACATGGTCATGAATCTTCCTTCCATCTTCGGCGGTTTTTCAACATTCGCCACATCTGCAAGTTTTGCCGCAAACTCATCCAACATCGGTTTGCTTGCCTGCGTATGTGCCATCTCACGCCCGCGGAAACGGATGCTGACCTTAACTTTATCACCTTTGGAAAGGAACTTCCGTGCGGCATTCACCTTTGTATTAAAATCATTCTGATCAATGTTCGGTGACATACGCACTTCTTTCACTTCAATGATCTTCTGTTTTTTTCTTGCTTCTTTTTCTTTTCTGGTCTGCTCATATTTGTATTTGCCGTAGTCAATGATCTTACATACCGGCGGCTGAGCTTTCGGTGCAATCTTAACCAGGTCCAGTCCGGCTTCCTGTGCTTTCTGATAAGCCTCTCTGGATGACATGATACCCAACTGTTCTCCATCTGCACCAACAAGGCGCACTTCCCTGTCACGAATCTGTTCGTTAATCATTAAATCGCTAATTGTTGTACCCTCCATCATAAAAACGAAATAAAAAATAGGTAAATAGCAAGACTATCCACCTAATACGCGCACCAGAAAAAATCTTCTGCTAATATTAACACTTAGTCATCTTAAATGCTAAGGTGAGAGCGGATACTCTGCTTTGTTTTTCGAACTTCTATACTTTATCACGTATTCCCTGGTTCGTCAAGTATTTTCGAATATCTTTTTCTTTTTTTCTGATTGCCATTTCCGACCTGCTTCTTTCTGATGCATTTTTAAAGAGAAAATAAACTTTTCACTTCAACGTTTTTTTTCTTATATAATTGTGATATGATAAGGGAGACAACCACCTGTCATCAATGATATGTGTATAGATCAATCTGCACCGTCTATCATTTGGTGTCCACACAGATATTTGCGATTCACAGGTCAGGACAGCAACATCATTCATCAGGAGGAGTATAAACATGAAGAAAAAAATAACCTTTTTTATAGCACTGACACTAACTGCCGGCCTTTTATTCTCCGGTTGTAAAAAAGATGAGGAATCGGATAAACAACAGGATACAAAAGCCGATGTTACTGCCGAAGAAACACCCACGGAGACACCTGAAAATGCACCGGCAGAAGAACTTACCGGACCGCCAACGGAACCGGGCCAGTCTTATGATAATCCGGAAATAACATTTGCGCCAAACGAAGATGCCGTTGGAGAGGAAATCACGGCCTTCGAACCCGGTACAAAAGTCATACCGGCAGCCAATTCCACTGAGGCAGCTGACAATACGATTGTATTGAAACAAAATGGTCAGGATATGTATCGTCTCACCATCGACAAAATGGAGCTGACCGATGAACGAAATCCCGATGAAGCTCCGGCCGACCAGGTTATGATCGTCACATTTACTTATGAAAATTATGGTCTTGGATCTTCCCTTTTTATTGACCGTTCACGCTTTCATATGGCTGACAAAGATGGTCTTGCATGTTCTGCATACACCCTGAATAACATCAATTCTGAAAACATGCCTGCAGAAATCGGGGCATCCTGCACCACCAGTATTGCATTTTCCATTCCGGGCAAAAATGCCGATGTTACTCTGTATTACACGGATTTTGATCTGGGCGAAAATGCCGAATATTCTTTTAAAGCCGAAAATATAAAAGAATAAGTCACAAACAAATCGAACCGATCTTCCGAAATCATTCCAAAAAATAAAAAAGAACGTGCTCCCGCCGGGCGCACGACGCTTAAAAACCGGTCTCCGCGATTTTGACGGAGACCGGTCTCTTTTTATTGTATAACTCTGTCTCTACTTAGCAGCCACAGCCATGGGGTTTGAAGCTTTCACAGCATGTTTCATCCGATTCATGCGCTTTTTCTCCGCTTACCAGTACGTGATCTTTGCTGCATACCTTATCTTTGTTGTACACACAATGTGTAGCAGTACAGTCCAGTTTTGTCATTTTGACTACCTCCTTTTTTATTCGAAGATAGTATGTGTATCCGGGCTGCTTTTTATTCCTCAACTTCTACTTTTCTGATTTCTTTTGTATCGATCTCTTTTTTAATTGCAGCGATAAACTCGTCCAGATTCTTGGAACCCTCATCTCCCAGGAAACGGCTTCTCACCGATACAGATCCCTCTTCCTGTTCTTTTGCACCTACCACAAGCATGTATGGTACTTTCTCCAGACGGCTCTGACGGATCTTATATCCGATCTTTTCTGAACGGGAATCAACAGATGCACGAATACCGGCTGCTTTTAACTGTGAAAGAACCTGTTCCGCATAATCTTTAAACTTATCAGAAATCGGCAGAATACGTACCTGTTCCGGACACAGCCAGGTTGGGAATTTTCCGGCGTATTTTTCAATCAGCCATGCCAGTGTTCTCTCATAGCATCCAAGAGATGTTCTGTGGATAATATATGGACGTACCTTGTCCCCGTTCTGATCGATGTAGGTCATGTCAAAGTTTTCAGCAATGGCACAGTCAAGTTGGATGGTGATCATGGTATCTTCTTTTCCATATACATTTTTTGCCTGAATATCAATCTTCGGACCATAAAAAGCAGCTTCTCCTTCTGCTTCGGTGAATGGAAGATTCTTTTCTTTCAACACTTCACGCAGCGCATTCTGTGTGGATTCCCAGTAATTGTCATCACCCAGATATTTTTTCTTGTTGTTGGGATCCCATTTGGAGAGACGGAAGGTTACATCATCTGCCAGCCCCAGGGTATCCAGAACATAGTAAGCCAGATCCAGACAGCTCTTTAATTCTTCTTCCGCCTGATCCGGACGGATCACCAGATGACCTTCGGAGATGGTGAATTGACGGACACGGGTCAGACCATGCATTTCTCCGGAATCCTCAGCACGGAACAGAGTAGAAGTTTCACCCATACGGTAAGGAAGATCACGGTAAGATTTCTGTGTGTTTTTGTATACGTAATATTGGAACGGGCAGGTCATCGGACGCAGCGCAAATACTTCTTTGTCTTTTTCTTCGTCGCCCAGAACAAACATTCCGTCTTTGTAGTGATCCCAGTGACCGGAAATTTTGTACAGATCACTTTTGGCCATCAGAGGAGTTCTGGTGCGGACATAGCCCCACTCATTATCTTCCAGATCCTCGATCCAGCGCTGCAGCTTCATGATCATCTTTGTACCCTTTGGAGTAAACAGCGGAAGTCCCTGTCCAACAACATCAACAGTGGTAAACAATTCCATCTCGCGTCCCAGTCGGTTGTGATCCCGGCGTTTTGCATCTTCCATGCGTTCCAGATGGGCTTTCAGGTCATCTTTTTTATTGTAGGCTGTACCGTAAATTCTCTGAAGACGAGCTTTATTGGAATCCCCTCTCCAGTAAGCCATAGAGGAAGAAGTCAGTTTGAAAGCCTTAATTCCTTTGGTGGACATCAGATGTGGTCCCGCACACAGATCAACAAAACCGCCCTGATCATAGAAAGAAATCTCAGAGCCTTCCGGAAGATCTTCAATCAGTTCCACTTTATAAGGTTCATTACGTTCTTTCATAAACTGGATCGCTTCTTCACGGGGCAGTGTAAATCGTTTGATTTCGTGTCCTTCTTTGATAATTTTCTTCATTTCAGCTTCGATTTTATCAAGAGCTTCTCTGCTGAAGCTTTCGCAATCGAAATCATAATAAAACCCGGATTCAATGGAAGGTCCGATAGCCAGTTTGGCATCCGGATACAGTCTTTTTACTGCCTCAGCCAGAACGTGGGAGGTTGTATGGCGGTAAGCAGCTTTTCCTGCTTCGTCATTAAAGGTAAGGATATTCAATGCGCAGTCTTTGTCAACAATGGTACGAAGGTCAACTACTTCGCCGTCTACTTCACCTGCACAGGCTGCTCTTGCCAGTCCTTCACTGATATCTTTGGCAATATCATAGACAGACATGGACTGTTCATAATCTTTTTGGGATCCGTCTTTCAATGTAATAATCATGATCGTTCTCCTTCTTT
>JALENY010000040.1 GCA_022767285.1 Lachnospiraceae bacterium
TCTAAACGGACATGTCTGCTGACGCAGACATCACCATAAATAAAAGTTGATTGCTTCGCATTACATGCTCCCGCAATCACAACCTGTATTCGCAATCCAGCCTGTCGGCCTACTTGCTCATACAGGTTAGCTCGTCCAATATCCATGTGCCTGCGCATGCAAGCATGCTACACCACATGGCTGCTGTCCGGGACTTTTATAGTAAATGAAATTTCCGCCTTGATTCCTGATGGTGTCCGTATTATAATAGGAGCATCGAAAAAAGGAGGAAAATCAAATGGCACAGATTACGAAAAAAATGACGATCGGCCAGCTTCTTGCCGTTGATCCTAATATTGCACCGATTCTGATGAGAATGGGAATGCACTGTCTCGGATGTCCGTCCGCACAGGCTGAGTCCCTGGAAGAGGCAGCTATGGTTCATGGCATGGATGCAGATGTGATTGAAAAACAGATTAATGATTTCCTGGCTGGTCAGGAATAAAAAATCGGGAGCCGCGTGTGGGCTCCCGATTTTTAATTTAATTCAGATAACTGTTGAACCGCATTTTTGGCAATGATGGTATCCTTGTGCTCCTGCAGATAAGCTTCGCTGGCGACGGAGTAGGTGGAACCGCCGGCATACTCGGACAGCACGTTGCAGACCTTGTTAAATTCTTCCGGTGTGTGGCCGGACTGATGAAGAACAAGAAGATAAGAATTCTGTTTTTCATCTTTGTACAGCGAGTTTTCTCCGTTATAAAAATGATTCAGAACAGAGACAGCGCTGATGACTGCGTCCAGAGCCGGAAACTCATATAACCGGATAAGATCCACGGCAGGTGAAACTACTTTTTCAGAATCGTTCGCCTTTGCTTCCTGATCGGAAGACTCCTCGGCCTCTTTTTTTCGCTCCTGTGCTGATTTTTTCAGATCACAGATTCGTTTGAACAGATCCAGAATATCGTCAGCACCTACGGCATGCTGTTCTTCCGGAACGTCCTGGGCAGAATCGTTCAGAGGAGCAAATTTGGAAAATCTGGTATCCAGTTCTTCCGGATCTTCCACCTTGGTAATAATCAGGACGATGCTGTCCGGTGAAACTGGAATTGCTTCTATCATAAGCGGAATATTATCTGCATCGAAACCAAATTGGTAGTGTGCCTGCTGCATCATATCACGAAAAAGGTTTTTGGCCTTTTCTGTACCATAAGCCAGTTCGCTGATACGAATCTGACGTTTAGCCAAATCATCACTGGTTAATGTACAACGTATCTGATTGTCATTGATTTTTTCTATTTTCATAATGATCACATCCCTCTGTTGTCAAGATCAATTTAATCCTACTCCCAGTAAATACTCTTTTACAACAATATTATATAACACAAAGAAAGACAATGTAAAGGAGTTAAGAATTATTTCATATTTTTTCTACTTGAAAAAATCGGCTTCTTCTATATAATATGAAATAAGAGAGGGTGATGAGCCGGATTCCATAATAGAAAGGAAGTGAGGCTGTCATTTTCGCAGATCCTGGGAAAAATCTGTTATATCTACCTATTCATACGGCAGTTCGCCGAAATTTTCCATTTTTTTAATTTAAGCATACAATTTTTTTACACAAATGTATTATTGCGCCATTGCCCTTTCTTAAACACAAGGAAACACCCGAAGGGTATCCGGCATATGAGCACTTCGGGAAACAATTTTTTATCGGGTATCTTACCTGTGCAGAAAGGAGTCTCATGTTTTTGACCCATGAAAAAGAAAAACAAAAAAGAAACTTGTGCCCTGCGAAGTGAATTGGAAATCTATCGTCGGCAGGGGGTGGAACTGCGGCTTGATGGTCAGCCCAGCACACCGAAATCAATCAGCAAAGCATGCTTTATCGCGGAAGAAGGTACCTATATGCGGGACTATATCCGCAATGAGAGTGGGGAGGTGGAGTGCATCCAGTTTGATTATGTGACCAATCGGTAAAAGAAAGAACGGAGAAACATCCGTCAAAATCTGACAAAGAGTCCCTGTGCACAGCAATTTAAGGACGGGTGTTTCTCTAAAAAAATCATAAAATGTCGAATTAGATAATGACGAACCTGTTTTTCCTTGCTATAATGAGAAACAGTGGAGGGATATTATGAGAGATAAAAAGGGTTTACCGGTGCTGGTCGTTCTGGTGCTTATTTTTCTTGTGGCGGCAGCAGGCGGCATCACGTTTCTGGTGAAGAGGCATACACCAACAAAAGAACATATGGATAAAAATGAATATTACGGAATTACCGCCGAGGATCAGGTCGCGCTGGTTATTAACGGATATGTCAGCGAGACGCAGGGAAAGATGATCGACGGAGTTGTTTATATAGATTATGATACTGTGAGTAATTATATTAATCCCAGATTCTATTGGGATCAGGAAAATCAGATGATGATCTATGCGCTGCCCACGGAAATCGTGGAGGCTGATTTAAGTCAGGACAGCGCAGATTACCATATGGTGGACGGACAGGTGTATTTGTCCATCGACCTGGTACGGAACTATACGGATATGGACTGTACGGTCCTGGATAGTCCGAATCGTGTCGTGATACAGAACCGGTGGGATGAAATTCGTCAGACAACGGTATCCCGGGATGTGGCAGTGCGCTATCGCGGGGGCATTAAGAGCCCGATTTTAACGGAGATTGCAGCAGGAACCAGCCTTTGGGTGCTGGATGAGTCGCTGGGTGACTGGATCGGCGTTACAACAGAGGACGGATATACGGGCTACATAGAAACTTCGGATGCAGGAGAGATTACGGACAGGCCAAACGAGCACGTCAGTCAGGCACCGGAATACAGCGGTTCAGCCCGCGATTATAAAATTAACATGGCATTTCACCAGACTACCAGCCAGGCGGCAAATGAGGCGGTCGATGTGATGCTGGAGCAGGTGAGCGGTGTCAATGTGATCGCTCCTACCTGGTATTTTATTGATGATACCAGCGGCAGTCTTTATGACCTGTCCAGCAGTGTATATGTGGAAACGGTACACAATATGGGTATGGAAGTCTGGGCGGTACTGAATGATTTCGACGGGGGCATTGCTTCCAGAGAAGAGACCTATACGGTTTTGAAAAATACGGAAAGCCGCAGAAAAATCATCCGCACATTGATGGATTCCATTCTTGCCAGCGGTATTGACGGTGTGAATGTGGATATTGAAAAGGTATCAGAAGAGTGTGCACCTCATTATCTGCAGTTTATACGGGAATTATCGGTATCCTGCAGAAATAACGGAATTGTCCTTTCGGTGGACAATTATGTGCCGAGAGAGTACTCTGCATATTTTAACCGGAAAGAACAGGGCATCGTGGCGGATTACGTTGTGATCATGGGATACGATGAGCATTTTAGCGGCTCTGATGAGGCAGGTTCCGTAGCATCCCTTCCTTTTGTGGAGGAAGGAATCATCCGCACACTGGAAGAAGTGCCGGCGGAAAAAATCATCAATGCTATACCTTTTTACACAAGAATATGGCTTACGGACAACAGCGGTATGGTGAGCAGCACAGCCTGCGGCATGGATGAGGCAGAAGCATTTCTTGCAGACAACAGTCTGGAAACATATTGGGATAAAGAGACCAGCCAGAATTATGCGGAACTGCAGAACGAGGATGGTTATTACCAGATATGGCTGGAAGATGCGGCATCCATTGAAGAAAAAATGAAACTGATTCAAAACTATGGCCTGGGCGGTGTCGCTGAATGGAAGCTTGGTTTTGAACAGCCGCAGATATGGGAGATTATTGAAGATTATCTGTAATCGGAACAGAGGTATCCCGCCGAAAATGCAATGTAGGCAGAAAGCGGTCCGTATCATGTGCGGAGAAAACGGTCGGGCCCTGCAGATGAAGGGTAACAAAGAACAAGAAACATAGATTGATTATAATTGACGGGAAAGCCTGCCTGATGTCTGCAGAAGAAAAACGTGAGAATCAGGGAGGCGCAAGCCAAAAGAAAAGGGGTTGAAAGTATGGTAGATTATCAGATGTTTAAAACAACGTTGATGAAGGGGTTCGACAAAGATGAGGTTCTTGCATACATCCAGAAGATGGAAGGAGATGCATATGCAAAAGAATCCGAGTTTAAGCAGGAACTGAAGCTGAAAGATGCGAAAATCGAGGAACTGAAAAAGCGTATTAATCTGAAAGACGAACAGAAGGACCGTCTTGAGCTGGAGATTGAACAGAAGTATAAAAAATATATTGAGAATTATGACCGCATCGGAAAACTGGTTTATGAAGCTCAGATCAGGGCGGATGAGATTGAGGCAGCAGCTCAGGCACGGGCCGATAAGCTGTTGGCAGAGGCTCAGGAAAAAGCCGATAAGATACTGGAAGAAGCGGAACGGGTCGCTGCACAGAGAGATGATGAAGTACAGCGCGAAGTAAATGAAAAGCTTGCGGAAGGAAAGAAAAAATACATTGCCGTTCAGGAAGAACTGAATGAAATCGTGGAGCTGATCAATCAGGCCCAGCGCCGTTTTATGACTTCCTACAAGGAAGTCCACAATATTATCAAGACCATGCCCGGTTCTTTGCGGGAAATCGAGGATGAGGATTCCGGTTTCGACGAGATTGACGGTTTTGATGAGGCGGACGCTTTTGATGACATAGATTCCTTTGAAGATATGGATACTTTCGGGGACGCGGATGATTTCGAAGAGAAGAATCTTGCAGACGAGGCGGATCCTTTTGAAAATGGGAAGGCTGAGGCAGACGAGACGGATATCTCGGCTGAAGGTGCGGCAGATGAAGAGAAAATATCTGCTGATGCAGACACAGCGGAGAATCCGGGAACAGACAGCGTTGAAGACGATGCTGATGGCCAGGACAACCGGGAGTAGTGATACAGGTACGTAAGTATAGCGTCAATATGCGGGGGACTATACCTCTGTATATTGACGCTTTTTATGGTTTGTTCAGATTTTTCCCGAGTTCTACATATAAAAGAAAAAACATAATTATTTACAAAACGACAGGTCGGGTTCTGTATGGGTAAAAAGAGAGTCGAGCTGGTTATGATGCTGTTGATGCTGATCGCTGCTTTTTTTGCGTCGAAGAGGGCAGTGAGTCTGGCCAGCAGCGGGATGGGAGAAGCCAAAACGATTGTGATCGATGTGGGACACGGAGGAATAGATCCCGGTAAGGTTGGCATAGGCGGAGTTCTGGAAAAGGATTTGAATCTGCAGATCGGAAAACAATTGAAGACCCAGCTGGAAAATGCCGGATTTCGGGTTGTGATGACGCGGGATTCGGATGTGGGGCTTTATGAGGAAGGAACATCAAATAAGAAAGCGCAGGATATGCAAAATCGGTGTAAGATGATTGAGGAGGCAAAACCGGTCTGCACAGTCAGCATTCACCAGAACAGTTATACTGATCCGGCGGTCTGCGGCCCTCAGGTTTTTTACTATACGCATTCTCAGAAGGCAGAGCACCTGGCGACGATCCTGCAGAATTGCATCAATGAGGACCTGGCTATTGAAAAACCCCGGATTCAAAAAGAAAACAGCACGTATTACATTCTGAAACGCAGTACATCCGTTACGGCAATCGTCGAATGCGGTTTTATTACAAATCCGGTGGAGGCAAAATTGCTGGCGGATGAAATTTATCAGGAGAAGATGGCAAAGGCAATCTGCCGGGGAATTAACATGTATGTAAATGGAGAAAAACAAGTATAACTTTGGGGAATTCTTAGGCTTTTTCCGAAAAGAATCGTGAAAAAAGGTTTCACAATATGGCATAACGATGGTATAATAGGAGCACTGAACGGAGTAAAGGTGAATCATGAATGCAGTCTGAATGTATATTTGGACGCTTAGATAAAAATTATGAGGACAAAACTATATCAAATTGATAAAAATAGAATTGACAGAGAAAAACTGCGAGAGGCCGGGCTGCTTTTGCTGGCCGGGGAACTGGTGGCTTTTCCGACGGAGACAGTCTATGGACTGGGGGGGAATGCGCTGGATGCGTCGGCCTCCCGGAAAATCTATGCGGCTAAAGGCCGACCGTCGGATAATCCGCTGATTGTTCATATCGCTGATTGGGACAGCCTTTCAAAGATCACTGCGCAGATTCCGGAGGGTGCCAAAAAGCTGGCGGATGCTTACTGGCCGGGGCCGCTTACCATGATATTTCCCAAAAGCGACCTGGTGCCCATCGAGACTACCGGCGGCCTGGATAGTGTGGCGGTGCGTATGCCGAGTCATCCGGTTGCTTTGGAACTGATCCGCCAGGGCGGCGGCTATGTGGCAGCTCCCAGTGCCAACACTTCCGGCAGACCAAGCCCCACGGAAGCGAAACATGTGGCGGAAGATCTGGACGGAAAGATCGCCATGATCCTGGACGGTGGCAGTGTGGGAATTGGACTCGAATCGACAATCGTGGATTTCACGGAAGAAATTCCAACGATCCTGCGGCCGGGAGCAATTAACCGGGAGATGCTTCGGGAAATTCTGGGCGAGGTTCGTCTGGATCCGGGCCTGGATGCGGAAAATGAGCACATCCGCCCGAAAGCACCGGGCATGCGCTACAAGCATTATGCGCCGAAGGCGCAGCTTACCATTGTAGAGGGCAGTACGGAGGCTGTTGTTCAAAAAATTAATGAATTGACAAAAGAGAAGACCAAAGCGGGGAAAAAAGTCGGAATTATTTCCACGGATGAGACGTTAGATCAGTATAAACGTGGTATAATAAAAAGTATCGGAAGCCGCCGCGAGGAAGAGACCATCGCGCAGCACCTGTATGGCATTCTGCGTGACTTTGATGAGGAAGATGTGGACTGTATCTATTCGGAATCTTTTGAGACTCCGAAGCTTGGAATGGCGATCATGAATCGATTATTAAAAGCAGCAGGCCATCAAATAATAGACGTATAAGGAGAAAAAGACTATGGGAAGAACAATTATTATGGACCATCCGTTGATTCAGCATAAGATTGGGATCGTCAGGGAAAAAGATGTCAGCTCAAAAGAATTCCGTGAACTGATCAGTGAAGTTGCCATGTTTATGTGCTATGAGGCAACCCGTGATCTGAAACTGGAAGATGTGGAGATCGAAACCCCTCTGTGCAAGACCAAAGTAAAAAGACTGGCCGGCAAAAAAATGGCGGTAGTGCCGATTCTGCGTGCCGGCCTTGGCATGGTGGAAGGTATGGTAGCTATGGTTCCTGCCGCAAAAGTAGGACATATTGGTCTGTATCGTGATCCGGAAACCTTAAAACCGGTGGAGTATTACTGTAAACTTCCGGCAGACTGCAGCGAGCGTGAAGTAATCGTTGTGGATCCCATGCTGGCAACCGGCGGATCTGCTGTGGCTGCGATCACCATGCTGAAAGAAAAAGGCGTGAAGAACATCCGCTTTATGTGCATCATTGCTGCTCCGGAAGGAATTAAGGCAATGCAGGAAAATCATCCGGATGTTGATATTTATATCGGTGCACTGGATGAAAAACTGAATGATCACGGATATATTCTTCCGGGTCTGGGCGATGCAGGTGACCGGATTTTTGGTACAAAATAAGAAAAAATCCGCAGGGAGGACAGGAATATGAGTCATAAAAGGACGGATTACATCAGTTGGGATGAGTATTTTATGGGTGTTGCAATCATGTCCGGCATGCGTTCCAAGGATCCCAACACACAGGTTGGGGCCTGTATCGTAAGCCAGGACAATAAGATTCTGTCCATGGGATACAATGGTTTCCCAAAAGGCTGCGATGATGATGTATTTCCATGGAACAGAGACGGAGATGATCCGCTTAACAATAAATACTTCTATTCTACACACAGTGAACTGAATGCCATATTAAATTATCGCGGCGGCAGTCTGGAAGGGGCAAAGATCTACGTTTCCCTTTTCCCGTGCAACGAATGTGCCAAGGCGATCATTCAGTGTGGAATAAAAACAATCATTTATGACTCTGACAAGTATGCGGATGCGCCGGCAACCATTGCATCCAAACGTATGCTGGATGCGGCAGGCGTTCGTTACTACAAATATGCAAGAACAAACCGGGAAATAAAATTTACCGTTTGAATGAAAAGAAAATGGCAATCGGATTTTGCTTTGCCAGAGAGCTTTGCCTCTGATAAAATGCAATACAGGAAAAATGGGATTGACCATGTGATTAGAATCTGGAGGAGATAGATATTATGGCAAAAGAAAAGAAACTCGTTGAGGCAATTACTTCCATGGAGGAAGATTTTGCCCAGTGGTATACCGACGTTGTGAAAAAGGCGGAATTGACCGATTACACCAGCGTGAAAGGGTGTATGGTAATCAAACCTTACGGTTATGCTATCTGGGAAAACATTCAGCATGAACTGGATCGCAGATTTAAGGAGACCGGTGTGGAAAACGTATATCTTCCTATGTTTATTCCGGAAAGTCTTCTGCAGAAGGAAAAGGATCACGTGGAAGGATTTGCACCAGAAGTTGCATGGGTGACTCATGGCGGTCTGGAACCTCTTCAGGAAAGAATGTGTGTGAGACCGACTTCTGAGACTCTGTTCTGCGATTTTTATGCAAAAGAGATTCATTCCCACAGAGATCTTCCGAAAGTATATAACCAGTGGTGTTCGGTTGTCCGTTGGGAAAAGACGACCAGACCGTTCCTTCGTTCCAGAGAGTTTTTGTGGCAGGAAGGTCACACAGCACATGCCACAGCGGAAGAGGCTGAGGCAAGAACCATTCAGATGCTGAATGTGTACGCTGATTTCTGCGAACAGGTTCTTGCTATTCCGGTTATAAAAGGAAGAAAAACCGATAAAGAAAAATTTGCAGGCGCAGAGGCTACATACACCATTGAGTCTCTGATGCATGATGGAAAAGCTCTTCAGTCCGGTACCAGCCACAATTTTGGCGACGGGTTTGCAAAGGCATTCGGTATTCAGTATACCGACAAAGACAATACTTTAAAATATGTACATCAGACTTCCTGGGGAATGACCACCCGTATGATCGGCGCTATCATTATGGTACATGGTGATGACAGCGGACTGAAACTGCCGCCGAGAATCGCTCCGGTCCAGGTTATGGTAATTCCGATCCAGCAGAGAAAAGAAGGCGTTCTGGAAAAATCCGAAGAGCTTCTGGCTGTCCTGAAAGAGGCTGGAATCCGTGCAAAACTGGATGACAGTGACAAGAGTCCGGGATGGAAATTCTCCGAACAGGAAATGCGCGGTATCCCTCTTCGTGTGGAAATCGGACCAAAAGACATTGAGAATAATCAGGCTGTTCTGGTACGCCGTGATACCCGTGAAAAAGTAGTAGTTTCCCTGGAAAATCTGGCTGCAAAGGCAAACGAGCTGTTGGATGCGATCCAGCAGGATATGTTTGATCGTGCACTGGCGCATCGGGAAGCCCACACATATGAAGCATCTGACTATGAAACATTTAAACAGACAATCGATGAAAAACCGGGATTTGTAAAGGCTCCGTGGTGCGGATGTCAGGAATGCGAAGATAAGATCAAGGAAGATACAACGGCAACTTCACGCTGCATTCCTCTGGTTGGGGGAGAAGCTGTAGAAGGTGCGACCTGCGTTTGCTGCGGAAAACCGGCAAAAAAACTGGTTTACTGGGGCAAGGCATATTAAGAGGCAGACTATAGGAAGATGAAACTAAAGCTACCGGAAAAAGTAATTTATATTATTGAAACGCTGGAAAGTCACGGGTTTGAAGCCTATGTGGTGGGCGGATGCGTCCGGGATTCCATATTGGCACGGACACCGGGAGACTGGGATATTACCACCTCGGCAACGCCTGCTCAGGTAAAACAGATTTTCAGAAGGACTATTGATACGGGGATTGCCCATGGTACAGTGACGGTGCTTTTGGAAAAAGATATGTTTGAGGTTACTACCTACCGGATTGATGGCAAATATGAGGACAGCCGCCATCCGAAGGAAGTGACTTTTACCGCTAGTCTGGAAGAAGACCTGAAACGTCGTGATTTTACCATAAATGCCATGGCCTATAATGATCGGACCGGTCTGGTGGATCTCTACGGAGGCATGCACGATCTGCAGCATAAGGTGATCCGCTGTGTGGGCGATCCCAAAGAGCGGTTTTGTGAGGATGCGCTGCGTATGCTGCGTGCCGTGCGGTTTGCAGCACAGCTTGGTTTTTCCATTGATCCAAACACGGCGCAGGCCATACGGGAACTGGCGGATACTCTGGAACGAATCAGTGCGGAACGCATTCAGACGGAAATCGTCAAACTGCTTACCTCCAATCACCCGGGTATGTGGGAAGCATGTTACACCCTTGGCATTACCAGAATCATCATGCCGGAATTTGATGTCTGCATGATGACGCCTCAGATGACTCCACACCATTGTTATTGTGTGGGAGAACATATTTTGTGGTCGATGGAAGGTGTCCCGGCGGATAAGATCCTGCGTCTGACCATGCTGCTCCATGACATTGGGAAACCGAAGAGCAAGGTGACAGACGAAAAAGGAAGAGACCATTTCTACGGGCATGCAAAAGTCAGTGAGGAGATGGCCCGGAAGATTCTGCACCGGCTTCGTTTTGATAACGATACTGTTGCAAAAGTAACAAAACTGATTCGTTTTCATGATACAAGACCGGAACCTACATCAAAACAGGTGCGGCATCTGCTGTATCAGATCGGAGAGGATCTGTTTCCCATGTATCTGGCAGTACGCCGGGCAGATACCATGGCACAGAGCGGCTATTTGCGAAACGACAAGCTGGAGCGTATAGACCGTATTGAGGCAGAATATCAGGAGATCATCCGCAGACAGGAGTGTTTTTCTTTGAAAAACCTGGCTATATCCGGAAAAGATCTGATTCGCCTGGGCATTGAGCCGGGCAAAGAAATCGGTGAATTGCTGGATTTGGCGCTGCAGTTGGTACTGGAGAATCCATCTCTGAATAATAAGGCATATTTGATGAATTTCGCGGCGGCCGAACATGCGAAACGATGGAGAGGATAAACAGCATGTATAACGGTGTGCCCTTTGGGTATACCTTGAATATTCCGCCCGAAGGGCATGTATTACGGTGTGCCCTTTGGGTATATTTTAACTCCCCCTCACATACACTAGAAGGAAGTGTGTGATGTGAGGGGGACTGCTTTTATGTATGATAAGGGATTGAGCGTGCTGGAACGGTACGGACTGACAAGTCAGGCTACATATCGTGGAAGGGGCGCCCTTATCTGTGAAACGCAGGCAGGGCTGAAACAGATAAAGCCCTTTGAGGGGTCGGCAAAACGGTTGGAACGGCAGAATCAGTTACTGGAACATCTGCAGGCATGCGGACATGAGCATCTGGACATCATTCTCAGGAATGAGGAGGGGAGTCTGACCTCCACAGATAAAGAGGGATATACGTATCTTGTAAAAAACTGGTGGGACGGGCGTGAATGTGATGTCAAAAACCAGGAAGATGTATGTCGGGGAATGCAGCAGTTGGCCCGGCTGCACAAGGACATGTTTTTGAAAACGGAGCAGGGAGAAAATCCGGAAAATCTGATTGAAACGTACCAAAAGCACAATCAGGGGATGAAAAAAATACGTTCTTATGTTCGCAGACGGCGGCAGAAGAATGATTTTGAGTATCTTTTTCTGAAACATGTGGAACGCTATCTTTCGTATGGGACCAGGGCTCTGGAGCAGCTGGAACATTCCGGCTATTCGGAGATGCGCTGGCAATGTTGGGAGAATGGGACAGCCTGCCATGGAGAGTACAACCAACACAATATTCTGATGCGCGGAGAGCAGATTGCAGCTGTGAATTTTGACCATTTCCGATTTGAAGATCAGACTGCGGACATCGCACAGTTTATGCGGAAAATGATGGAAAAGCATGGATGGAACAAGGGGCTGGCAGAGGATATGCTCGAGGCCTACAGTTCCGTGCGGCCTCTTTCCCATGAGGAGTGGAACTGTCTGGCTATCCGTCTGTCTTATCCTGAGAAATTCTGGAAGGTTACCAGCTTTTACTATAACAACAATAAAGCTTTTTTATCTTCGCGTCATCAGGAAAAAATGGTGAATTTGCTGAGACAGGAAACTTTGTGGCAGGAATTTATGAATTCGCTTTTCGGCAATTCACTTTTTCCGGATAATCCTATATAATGATGTTGAGGTCAAAAGCATTTGACCCCATGATGCCTTTGGATTTTTCCGCGCTTTGCGCTTCCAAAATCCGAAAAACAGCAGAGCATTTAAAGAGAAAAGAGCGGCATCTTATATTTTGAACAGACAAGAGAATGGTGAAAAAATGGAACGAAAATATACGTTTGAGGATTTGGTAAACATTATAGCGGAATTGAGAAGTGACCATGGCTGCCCCTGGGACAGGGAGCAGACCCATGGCTCGCTTAAGAAATGTCTGCTGGATGAAGCAGAAGAGGTGCTGGAAGGCATCGATATTTATGAACATACCGGTGACTGGGACAATCTGTGTGAAGAACTGGGCGATGTATTAATGAACATACTGCTTCAGTGTGAGATTGCAAAAGAGGAAGGCATTTTTACGCTCGATGATGTGATCCAAGGGATATCAGAGAAAATGATCCGGAGACATCCTCATGTCTTCGGCAGCGGAACAGCGGATTCAGCCGAAGAAGTGCTTTTGACCTGGGAAGAGATCAAAAGAATGGAAAAATGCGGCAAGTTGCAAATTAAGCATAAAAGTGATAAAAAGCGATATCCATAGGACATGTCTTGGCACAGTACTTTGGATGGATATGATTCGCGCCATAAGGTATGAAAACCAGCATAATGCACTGAAAAACCTTGACAATTATACCTAAACGTTATATAACTAATACATAGTTTCCGCAAAAACGGGAACCTGTTATTTTAGAGAACATTTTTTAGGAGGAGTATCATGAACAAAACAGAATTAGTAGCAGCGATTGCTAAAGAAACAGAATTGTCCAGAAAAGATGCTGAAGCTGCAGTTAAAGCTTTTGTAGATGTAGTGGCTAATGAATTAAAAAAGGGTGAAAAAGTTCAGTTAGTAGGATTCGGTACATTTGAAGTATCCGAAAGAGCAGCAAGAGAAGGAAGAAATCCGCAGACCGGCGAAACAATGACCATCGAGGCTTCCAAGGCTCCAAGATTCAAAGCCGGAAAAGCATTAAAAGATATCGTTAACGAAAAATAATGCAAGATGATTGTGCGAGGGACTCTTCTGAGTCTCTCTTTTTTTGATAGTGTATACTTGAGTATAGCTTATGAGACGCAGCGCTCTGACTGTATGGAAAAGTATTATGGTGTGTTCTGCAAGTAAAAGATAAAAGTTGCCAAAAAGCAGCCATGCTTGTAAAATTGTAAGAAGAGTACAGGAAGATGCCAGAGAATATGCTCGGCGATAATTTTGATATGGAGGAAAGGTTATGATCGAGCGGGAGGAAATCCGGGAATCGAACTATGCCAGATTGTGTGAAGCCTGGCGCCTGAAGTTTCTGTCTATGGATCAGGAACGACTGCTTCAAAAACTGCCGGAGATACGAGTCGAGGGTGAATATCTCACCATCCGGCACTTTGCGAGAAAATATGGTATTCACAGAGAGACAGGGCAGATCGTGGCCCCGGAGGACGACAGACCGGTTTCCAATGATGTAAAACTGAATCTGTATAATCTGTTTTACTATTCAAAAGAAGGGGCTTTTTTGCAGAATCGCTGGGTCCCGTTTCGTGATGTGAAGGCAGCGGGTCAATTTGATTCTGCTTATAAGAAACATGTGCTGATTCCTTTCGCACTGACGTTTTCGGGAAAAACGAACGAACTGTGTGAGGCTGCGGAAAAAATGGGCGGTATTCGGGTGCCCCAGGGAGATGCAGGTTATATTTTAAAATGTTTTGACTGCATTCCTATGCAGTATCTCTTTTGGGATAAAGACGATGAGTTTGAAGCCCAGGGAAATATTCTTTTTGATTACAGCGTGACAGATTTTATTCATGTAGAGTCCACGGTATCGCTGGCTATTGAAGGTGTTATGCGTCTGGCGGAAGTGGGCGGCGTTGAGATCAAGGGCAATATTTTCGGAACGTATTAAGGTGACTGCCTGAATGCAGAAAACAATAAATGGCAGAAAAGATGCTGCTGTGACAAATTGAAAAGAGGGTGGTGTTCATTATGAACTTAAGAGAAGATGCAGATTATATTATCAGTGAATCTATCCGAAAAGTGCTTCCGGATGAGGCGGTTGCCCTGGCATTGACCGGGAAAACGTTTGCAAAGGGGAAGCTCTATGTGGTTGCGGCAGGAAAGGCTGCATGGCAGATGGCAAATGCTGCTGCGGAGCTTATGGGAAATCGGATAGAAGCCGGTGTGGTTGTGACAAAATATGATCATGTGAAAGGAGACATCCCCAAAATGACCTGTTTTGAGGCGGGCCATCCGGTGCCGGATGAAAATTCTTTTGCAGGCACCCAGGCAGCCCTTGATCTGGTGGCGGATCTGCATGAGGAAGATACGGTTCTTTTCCTCCTGTCCGGAGGCGGAAGTGCACTTTTTGAAAAACCATTGATACCTGAGGATGAATTAAAAGATATTACGAAACAACTGCTGGCCTGTGGAGCGGATATTGTGGAGATCAATACGATCCGCAAGCGCATTTCCGGGGTAAAAGGGGGAAAATTTGCAAAAATCTGTGAACCGGCGCAGGTGTACAGCATCGTACTGAGCGATATCCTTGGCGATCCGTTGGATATGATTGCTTCCGGCCCGGCCTATCCGGATTCTGCGACCTGTGAAAAAGCACTGGAAATTGTGGATAAGTATGGGCTGAAACTGAGTGAGCGTGCATTAAACCTGCTTCGTGAGGAGACTCCGAAAAAACTGGATAATGTGGAGACGGTAGTTACAGGGAGCGTAAAAAATCTGTGTAAGGCGGCTGCGGAAGCTGCCCGTACCCTGGGCTATGATCCGATATTCCTGACCGATCAGCTGTCCTGCGAGGCAAAAGAAGCCGGTGCTTTTCTGGCAGCGATCGCCAAAAGCCATCAGGACAGCGAAAAGAGCCTGGCGTTTATTGCTGGCGGTGAGACGGTGGTGCATCTGTCCGGAAATGGCCTTGGAGGCAGAAACCAGGAGTTGGCTCTGGCAGCGGCGGAAGGAATCGCGGGTCTGGAAAACGTGGCTGTGTTCAGCGTAGGAAGTGATGGGACAGACGGACCGACAGATGCGGCAGGCGGATATGTGGACGGCTCTGCGAAAGATCTCCTTGCCAAAGAAGGAATCAACATTTACCAGGTACTGAAACAGAACGATGCCTATCATGCTCTGAAGAAAACCGGGGGACTGATTATGACCGGCGCCACCGGAACCAATGTAAATGATGTGGCGGTGGCTTTGATAAGAAGATGAGCGTCTTCGAAATGTTCCGGCGAGTATCCTCGTGGGAAGGCTGACGTGTCGAACGGGGGATATGATATCAGGTATTGGTGCATAGAGGAAGAGCTGCCCCTTTTGCAAGGTTTATATTGAATGAAAAAACAGGAGGCTGTCATGAGATTAGATAAATTTTTAAAAATTTCAAGATTAATCAAACGCCGCACCGTGGCCAACGAAGCCTGCGATGCAGGCCGTGTCATGGTTAACGGAAAACCTGCCAAGGCTTCGGTACAGGTGAAAGTCGGCGACACGATAGATATTCAATTTGGTGAAAAAACAGTTAAAGTAGAAGTCCTGAATGTGCAGGAGACTGTAAAAAAAGAGGAGGCGGCCGATCTGTACCGCTATCTTTGATCGGGAAGGAACGTGAAAAATGGTATCGGAAAAGCTATGAAGGCATTTCCGATACCATTTTTGCATTAAGAACCAATCCGATCAACAGAAGAATCGGGAAAATAACAGCTGCCAGTATGCCCATATTCAGTTTTCCGCCGAAGGCATCTGCCAGGATCCCCACATAAGTGGGGCCGCTGCCGCAGCCAAGATCACCGGCCAGAGCGAAAAAAGCAAACATGGCCGTGCCGCCTCTTGGGATGCCTTTTGCAGCCAGGCTGAAGGTGCCGGGCCACAGGATACCGACGGACAGACCACACAGAGCACATCCCAGAAAGCCAAGGAGCGGAATGGGAGCGAATCCGATCATCAGGTAGCTGCACAGGCAGAGAATCCCGCTGAGCACCATAAATTTTTGCAATTCGATTTTTTCACCGAACTTTCCATAAAAGAGGCGGGCGCTTCCCATGGTGACAGCAAAGAGAAGAGGACCGGCCAGATCACCGATGGCTTTTGATACATGAAGGCCGCTTTCTGCGTAGGCACTGGCCCATTGGCTTACGGCCTGCTCGCAGGAACCGGCACAGACCATAAGAAGCATAAAGATCCAGAATGCTCTTTTGGTAAATAACTCTCCGATGCTATATCCCGTTTCGCCTTCTTTGATCAGAGAAGCAATGGGAACTTTTGCAAACAGAGAAATGTTGAGCAAGGGAATAACAGCCCATATGATGGCCATATAGCGCCAATTCCTGATGCCGAATATCAGGAAAAAGAGACTGGACAGAAGAACCACCCCCACATGTCCCCAACAGTAGAACGAGTGGAGCAGACTCATGGCCTTTTCTTTTTTCTTCCCCGGGCAGGCCTCTACAATGGGACTGATGAGAACTTCGATCAGTCCGCCGCCAATGGCGTAAGTGCCGACTGCCAGACAGATGCCCAGGTAGGGATCGGGAAGAAAGTCCGGTAAAACGGTCAGTCCGATCAGACCGGCTGCAGAGAATATATGAGCTGCGATTATGCACCTGCGGTAACCGATACGATCCGCAAATTTGGCGGAAATCAGATCCACAGCCAGCTGTACGCCAAAATTCATGCCGGTCAGAAGTGCAATTTTGTCCAGAGAAATACCATATTCTGACTGAAAGGTCAGAAACAGCAGGGGGACAAAATTATTTACGATAGCCTGAACGATGTATCCGATAAAACTTGCGTAAATGGTGTGCTTGTATTGAAATCTCATGGAAGTATCTCCTCTGATAAAGTATGGTTCCGGCATCAGAATTCATGGTTCCATCCCGTCCGGCGCCGGACACGGGGATGCACTGATGAAACTATGTGAGAACAATGCATTGACAGCGTAGTCATTATATCATTCCTGACTGTATTTGTAATGCGCAATTCTGCACTTTTATAACGATATTTTGACTTATTCTTAATTTTTGCGTATTGGCAGCGGGAACCGGGAGAAAAGTGGAAACAGAGACATTTAACAGTAATATCTGCGTGAAAAAGCATGGGGCATAAATAAACCGGATGGACATATAATTTCTTAAGGACAGATTTTGAGGATCTTTGATGGAAGAAAATAAAACGATTTCCGCACATAAACTTCATCTGGATAACAGAAAAAAAGGAATGATGACCGGGGTGACCGATGTGAAAGCTTTTGATGAAAAAGAGATTTTCCTGGAAACCAAAGCCGGAATGGTGACTGTAAAAGGAAGTGAGCTGACCCTTACCCGGTTGAATCTGGAAAAAGGAGAGGTGGATATAGGCGGAAGAGTGGACAGTATTGTCTATACAAAAGACGGTACTACACAGGCTCAAAGAGGCAAAAACATGCTGGCGCGGCTGTTTAAATGACTTTATGAGCGGAGAATTTCAGCTTTTTATATGGTCCATCGTCTATGGCGTGGTAATTTTATTTCTCTATGATCTGATTCGAAGTGTGCGAAATGTGTTCCGGCATGGGAAGATACTGATTGCAGTCGAGGATTTTATGTTCTGGATTGGAATTGGTATTTTTTTATTTTCAAGACTGTATGCAGCAAACGGAGGAATCTTAAGAGGCTACTTTTTTTGGGGGATCCTCTCGGGGATGCTGGCATATTATGGAACAATAAGTCCCTGGACGGTCAAAATTGTATCTTTTTTGATAAAAAGGTTGAAAATGCTATTTTCATGGGTTAAAATCATGATATGCAAAGTGTGGCATGTGAGATTATTTACGGGGATTTTAAATAATGGGGAAAGCTTTAAAAAAGAAGAAAAGAAAAGCCGGGGCAAACGTACAGGCGAGACGGAATAAGTATACCATGATCGGTATCACGTTGGTTGTATGTATGCTTTTTGGCGTATTGATATATGAGGGCCATGGCCTTCAGCAGAGGATCATTGCCAATGATGAAAAACAGGATCAGCTGGCAAATCAGATTGAAAAAGAAAAACAGCGGACAAAAGAAATCGGCGAGCTGGAAGCATATATGCAGACCGATGAGTATATTGAAAGTGCGGCACAGGAAAAACTTGGTCTGGTGAAAGAAAACGAGATTATTTTCAAGGCGGAAAAATAGCAGACTTGTCGAAAAGTTTTTGCGATCATTTCTGCCGGTTTGACAAAGATTTTATATGGAGTCATCTATAATACTCTCCTGACAGATTTCTGGTAAGGGGGAGAATGGATGCGAGAGTGGATACTTGCCATGCTCGGAATCAGCGCGTTATTGCTTATTCGGGACATGGCAAAAATTATTTCATCCGGAAGAAAAACCACCCATGTGGAGACGATCTATGATAATCACCCACAGAAGATGAAAATGGAGAAATATGCGGAATCATTTGAGAAGCTTGCGGAGAGCTTTTACCGGATGACGAACAGTTCCGGTCTGAATCAGATCGCGGTGGCGGAACAGTTGGACGAAGTGGGTCATATTCTGAAAAAAATGGCGGAAGAGTTCTACAATATCACATCTCTGCCCGTTGATCTCTATGATCAGCTGATGCGTACCATGAAAAAACGGCACATTTTGCTCAAACAGGCCTGGCGGATCGTGTATCCGGACGGAAATGAGCAGATTATCTTAAATGTATGTACAAAAGGCGGACGCTGCTTGCCCATAAGCGAAGTCACACAGATTTTAAGCGACGTGTCCGGAAAAAAGATGATGCCGGTGGAGGAAAACCGGAGAATCATCAATGAACGGGAAAACATCCTGAGGTTTGCACAACAGGTCAATTTCCGTGTGGTGTATGGGGTAGCCCGGGCAGCCCGGGACAGCTCCAACATATCGGGCGACAATTTTGCATGTATGACTCAGCGGGAGGGAGAATTTATTCTGTGTCTGGCGGATGGTATGGGAACGGGTCTCTCTGCCTGTCGGGAGAGCGAACAGGTAGTGGACTTGCTGGAACAGTTTTTGGATTCCGGTTTTTCCAAGGAAACAGCGGCGAAAATGATCAATTCGGCGCTGGTTCTGGGACAGGATGGCGATATGTTCTCTACGGTAGATGTATGTTCGCTGAATCTATATACCGGTGTCTGCGAATTTTTGAAAGCCGGTGCCGCCACCACCTTTATCAAGCGAAGCGAATGGGTGGAAACGATTACGTCCACAAGTCTTGCAGTGGGACTGCTGCAGCAGACCGACTATGAAGTCCTGGCGAAAAAACTGTACCCCGGTGATTATCTGATCATGGTGACAGACGGTGTGCTGGATGCGCTGCCCTTTGAACAGGAGGAAGAGACCATGAAAGAGATCATCATGACCACCAGAAACCGGAATCCGAAAGAAATGGGCCGGATCATCCTGGAACGGGTCATGAGCTTTAATCATTACAGAGCCATGGATGATATGACGGTTCTGGTGGCCGGTATGTGGAACAATTCTTAATGGGGATACAAAGTGATGAAACAGGTTCTGGAATTTATCAGACAGCAGGAACTGATCAAAGAGGGCGATCATGTGGTCGCAGGTGTGTCAGGAGGAGCGGATTCCGTATACCTCCTTTTTGTGCTGCTTGCGTATCAGGAAGAACAGAAATTTAAAATCAGTGTCATTCATGTTCATCATAACTTGCGGGGAGCCGAGGCAGATCGGGATGCGCAGTACGTTCGGGAACTCTGCCTGGAACGAAGTCTTCCGTTTACCCTGATTTCGGTGGATGTGAAGGAGCGGGCAGCCAGAGAAAAAATCAGCACGGAGGAGGCCGGACGGCTGGCAAGATATGAGGTATTTGAGCGCTTCTGTGAGGAGCAGGGAGGAACGAAAATTGCATTGGCGCATCACCAGAATGACCTTGCTGAGACGATGATCTATCATCTGGCACGCGGAACCGGGATGAAAGGTCTGACCGGTATTTTGCCGAAACGAGGAAAAATAATTCGCCCGCTTCTATGTATGAAACGGCAGGAAATTGAGCATTATTTAAATGAAAATCACATAAAGTATGTTACAGACAGTACGAATGCGCAGGACGAATACACCAGAAACCGCATCCGTCACCATGTGGTGGAATATCTGGAAGAAAAGGTAAACACCCGGGCGGTGGAGCACATGGCGAAAACGGCAGCAGAGATTGGCGAGGTGCAGGATTATCTGGAAAAGCAGGCAAACGAGCTGTACCTGAGACTGGTAAATGGAAACGGGCAGGGACAGTTGCTTTCGATGGAACTGTTTGAACCGGATGTACCTGGATTCTTACAGAATCAGGTGATCCGGCGGTGTATTTTGGAATTGACAGGAAGTCTGAAGGATATTACCAGAGTCCATTTGAATCAGGTGCGGGACCTAAGCGGAAAAACGGTAGGGAAAACTGTGGATCTTCCGGACGGACTGACTGCAAAGAAGCAGTACGCGGGAATCAGCCTTTTCTGTCAGAAAAAACGGACTGTCCGGGAAAGTGCGGTGAAAGCGGAAAATATTTGGGTGGAACCAAAGATACCGGGTGTATGCAGCGTGGACGGAATGCAGATTTTTTGCTCACTTGAAAAAAATAACCGGAAGATAATTCCGGAAAAATCGTATACGAAATGGCTGAATTATGATAAAATAAAAGGTACCATTGTGCTCAGGACCAGAAGACCGGGAGATTACCTGGTGATAAATCAAAACGGCGGACGGAAAAAACTGAAAGATTATCTGATCGACCAAAAGATTCCGAGAGAAGAGAGAGATCACGTTTTGCTTTTATGTGTGGAAAGTGAAGTACTTTGGGTGTGTGGCTATCGAATCAGCGAGGCCTATAAAGTATATGAAGATACAGAAATGATTTTAAAAATACAAATACAAGGAGGAAACGTTCATGAGTGAGGAAATCAGAGTATTGATCTCGGAACAGAAAGTAAATGAAAGAATTCTGGAAATTGCAGAAAAAATTAATGAAGACTATAAAGGAAAATCCATCCACATGATCTGCGTTTTAAAGGGTGGTGTCTTTTTTATGTGTGAACTGGCAAAAAGGATCAGCCTTCCGGTAAGCGTTGATTTTATGTCTGTTTCCAGTTATGGCGACGACACCAAGAGCAGCGGTGTGGTTCGAATTGTGAAAGATCTGGATCAGTCTCTGGAGGGAAAAGATGTCATCGTGGTGGAAGATATCATCGACTCCGGACGTACCTTAAGCTATCTGCTGGAGATACTCAAGCAGCGCAATCCGGCCAGCTTAAAACTCTGTACACTGCTGGATAAACCGGATCGTCGTGTGAGAGATGTAAAAGTAGATTACACCTGCTTCGAGATCCCGGATGAGTTTGTGGTGGGCTATGGATTGGATTATGCCCAGAAATATAGAAATCTGCCCTACATAGGAGTAGTAGAATTATAATAAGGAGACGATTGTGAAAAAACAGTATCGAGGTATTGCTATTTATGTGGTTATTGTGCTCATTCTGCTGCTGGGTTACCGTTACTTCTTCAGCCAGATAAATATGGATGACCAGTATTCGTATGAGCAGTTTGTTTCAGCTTTGGAAAAGGAGAAAGTTGAGCGTGTTTCCATCCGTCCGAATGAAGGAAATGATACCGGACAGGTGTATGTGGAACTGACCGATGGAACGGATAAGCAGTTTTATGTTGTAGATGTAAAAGAAATTCAGAAGATCGCTCAGGAACATGGAGTGGACCCGGTGGTGTATGATATCCCTGCGGATAACACATTTTTGTCTACAGTCCTGCCCATGATTCTGATGGTCGTGCTGGTAATCTTTATGTTTTCTATGATGAGCCGGCAGATGAGCGGCGGCTCCAATTCCAAAATGATGAATTTCGGAAAAAGCCGGGCGCATCTCAGCACCGATGCGGATAAAAAGGTGACTTTCAGGGATGTGGCCGGTCTTGATGAGGAAAAAGAAGACCTGGTGGAAGTGGTAGATTTTTTGAAAAATCCTCAGAAGTACACTAAAGTGGGGGCCAGAATCCCCAAAGGTGTATTGCTCGTGGGACCTCCCGGTACCGGTAAGACACTGATCGCGAAGGCAGTTGCCGGAGAGGCCGGCGTGCCGTTTTTCAGCATTTCCGGTTCTGATTTTGTGGAAATGTTTGTGGGTGTGGGTGCTTCCCGTGTGCGCGACCTGTTTGAAGATGCCAAGAAAAACCACCCTTGCATTGTTTTTATTGACGAGATTGACGCGGTTGCGAGAAGAAGAGGAACCGGTATGGGCGGCGGTCACGATGAACGTGAGCAGACCCTGAATCAGCTGCTGGTGGAAATGGACGGATTTGGTGTAAATGAGGGCATCATTGTCATGGCAGCTACCAACCGTGTGGATATTCTGGACCCGGCGATTTTGCGTCCCGGACGTTTTGACCGGAAAGTTGCCGTGGGAAAACCGGATGTGAGAGGCAGAGAGGCTATCTTAAAGGTTCATTCCAAGGACAAACCGCTTGCCGAAGATGTGGATTTGAGACAAGTGGCCCAGACTACGGCCGGATTTACGGGGGCCGATCTGGAAAATCTGCTGAATGAAGCTGCCATCGGTGCGGCAAAAGAAGGCCGTAATTATGTGATGCAGAATGATATCAACCTTGCTTTCGTCAAAGTCGGTATCGGTGCAGAGAAAAAGAGCCGCGTGATCAGTGAGAAAGAAAAAAGGATCACGGCTTATCATGAAGCGGGACATGCGATTCTGTTTCATGTTCTTCCGGATGTTGGCCCGGTTCATACCATTTCCATTATTCCCACCGGAATCGGCGCTGCCGGATACACGATGCCGCTTCCGGAAAAAGATGAGATGTTTAATACCAAGGGGAAAATGCTGCAGAATATTATTGTTGATTTTGGCGGCCGCGTGGCGGAAGAGCTGGTATTTGACGATATTACCACGGGAGCATCTCAGGATATCAAAGTGGCAACTCAAACAGCCCGCGCTATGGTTACCCGGTATGGTATGTCTGCCAAAGTGGGTATGATCAGTTACGGCGATGATGAAAATGAAGTTTTTATCGGACGCGACTGGGGGCATACGAGAGAGTACAGCGAGGCAGTAGCCGGCATCATAGATGAAGAGGTAAAACGGATCATCGATGAGTGCTATACAAAAGCAAAAGAAATCATCATGGCTCACCGGGATGTTCTGGAACAGTGTGCGGCTCTTCTCATGGAACGAGAAAAGATCGGACGGGAAGAGTTTGAAGCATTGTTTGAGAAGAATGCGTGAAGCCGAGGAGAGGAAGATTGAAACAATGCCAGAAAAATATGCCGACGTTTTGAAAAGGCAGGAATATGTATCACATATGCGCCCGATTTTTAATAAACGTGGAGTTTTCAGTGATGAGTCAGAACAGTACCGCACTCCGTTCCAGCCTAAAGCCGGTGACGATGTTAAAATACGCATACGAACGCTGAAAAACAATGTAGATAAAGTGTATCTGATCAGCGGCGCTCTGAGACAGGAAATGGAATTGGAAGAGAGCCGCGGAGGATTTGATTATTATGTGACCACACTTCATGTGGAAAATGAGATCATACATTATTATTTTGAATTGCAGATTGATCAGTCCAAATGTTATTATAACCAGTTGGGCGTCAGCCGGGATCTGAAAGAATACCATTCTTTTGTGATTTTTCCGGGATTTTCTGTGCCGGAATGGGCCAGAGGTGCAGTCATGTATCAGGTTTTTGTGGACCGTTTCTGTAACGGTGATAAAACCAACGATGTTGAGACCAGAGAGTACAGTTATATCAACGATTACAGTGTGAAGGTCGAAGACTGGAACAAACCGCCGGCAACGATGGGGGTGCGGGAATTTTACGGTGGAGACCTGCAGGGAATTATCGATAAACTGGATTACCTGCAGGATTTGGGAATCGATGTTCTGTACCTGAACCCGATTTTTGTTTCTCCATCCAACCATAAGTATGATATTCAGGATTATGATTACGTAGATCCTCATTACGGAAAAATTGTTGAGGATGAAGGCAATCTGTTGAATCCGGGAGATTACAACAACCAGAATGCCAGCCGATATATCAAGCGTGTGACCGGTGTGGCGAACCTGGAAGCCAGCAATCAGCTGTTGATCAAACTGGTGGAAGAACTGCACAGCCGTGGAATGAAACTGATTCTGGACGGTGTGTTTAATCACTGCGGTTCTTTTAATAAATGGCTGGATCGGGAACGGGTCTATGAAAATCAGGAGGGTTATGAAAAAGGTGCTTACATTACAAAAGACAGTCCCTATCATACGTTCTTCAAATTTAATAATGAACATGACTGGCCGTACAATGAATTTTATGATGGCTGGTGGGGACATAATACACTACCAAAACTGAATTATGAAGCTTCGGATAAGCTGTATCAGTACATTATGGGAATTGCCAGAAAATGGGTTTCGCCGCCTTATAATGTGGACGGATGGCGCCTTGATGTTGCGGCTGATTTGGGATTCAGTCAGGAATATAATCACAAGTTCTGGAAGGAATTCCGCAAAAATGTAAAAGAAGCCAATCCCAATGCTATCATTATTGCCGAGCATTATGGCGATCCCACGCCGTGGCTTCAGGGCAATGAGTGGGATACGGTCATGAACTATGATGCATTCATGGAACCGGTAACCTGGTTTTTGACCGGAATGGAAAAACACAGCGATGAATACCGCCCGGATCTGGAAGGAAACGGAAAGTCTTTTGCCGATGCTCTGCGCTATCATATGTGCAGTTTCGCGGGCCCATCGATCCAGTGTGCCATGAATGAACTGTCGAACCATGACCATTCCCGGTTCCTTACAAGAACCAATCATAAAGTAGGCCGTGTGGGTCAGCTTGGTCCTCAGGCAGCGGAAGAAAATGTGGATAAAGCGATCATGAGGCTTGCGGTGCTGATCCAGATGACATTTCCCGGTGCACCGACCATTTACTATGGAGACGAAGTGGGCGTATGCGGGTTTACGGATCCGGATAACCGCAGAACATATCCCTGGGGAAAGGAAGACATGGATCTTTTACAGTTCCACAAGGATATTATTCGCATTCACAAAGAAAACAAAGTATTAAAGACAGGCTCACTGATCGGAATTGAACAGGGGAAGAACTATATTTCTTTTGGCCGTTTCTCCAATGATGAGCAGATGATAACAATTATTAACAAGGGGAATGAACCGCTGACTCTGGAATTGCCTGTGTGGGTTGTAGGCGTATCAAGGACTGTGGTTACCGATCTTGAGCAGATATTCTGCACCACGGCAGATGGCTACAGCAAAGAGAAAAAGAAATTTCAGGTGGTTGCCGGAATTTTGAAGATTGAAATGGGGCCCAAGAGCGGAGTACTGCTGAAAAGTATATCCGCAGGGCCGGGGCACTTTGCGCGATAAGGGTTACCCGCAGACATGCCTGCATGCATGGAAGCACTTTGAGCCATAAAAGGATTAAAAAATGAGAAATATTCGGGACTGTTGCAGGTGATGTAATGGTCCCGATTCCTTTCATGGGCGTGGAGCAGCAGAAAAACAATTAAAAGGATAGAAAAAACATGAACAAGAAAGAAATTTTGGAGATACGAAAGCAGTTTAAACCGGATAACAGTGCGATTACCCGCATCTGCGGCTGCTATGTGGACGGAGACAAGAATGTAAAGCTGACTTTTAAGGAGGCTTTCGGGTCTTTGTCAGAGGATGAGGCCTTTAAATACTATGAGATTTTTCGGAAGACGTTGTCCGGAACCATCGGAAAAAATCTTATGAATATGGAGTTCCCGCTGGAACAGGAGTATGAAGGCGGAACACAGGAATTTTTGCTGAAACTGAAAAACAGCAGACTGGAAGATGAAGAAGTTTTGAATGCGTTTTATCAGAAGGTCATGGAACACTATATTTACGGTGAAAATTATTACATAATTCTGATTCATGGCGCGTATGATATTCCGGGAAAGGCCACGGATGGATCCGAGATGTTTGATGCCTCGGACAATGTGTATGATTTTATTCTTTGCAGTATTTGCCCTGTGAATCTGTCCAAGGCAGGATTATACTATAATATAGAAAAAAACAGTATTGAGGACCGGATCCGGGACTGGGTGGTGGATATGCCGGCGAAGGGGTTTCTGTTCCCGGCTTTTAATGACCGAAATATGGATATACATGGTATTTTGTACTACTCAAAAAATCCGGAAGAACTGCAGCAGGATTTCGTAGATCAGGTTCTGGGGTGTGTGGTTCCATTGTCTGCAACCGGGCAAAAGGAGACCTTCCAGTCGTTGATCACAGAAAATCTGGGTGAGGCCTGTGATTATGAAACGGTGCGCAGCATTCACGAAAATCTGAATGAAATCATTGAGAGCAACAAAGATAATCCGGATCCTGTTATGCTTGCAAAGTGTGATGTTCGGCATATTTTGGAAGAAAGCGGTGTTGAGGATGAGAAAATCGAGGAAATTACGAAAGAATATGATGAAGTAATCGAGCCCGGTACGCAGCTTTTGGCTGCCAATATTGCAGATACAAGAAATTTCAGCATAAAAACACCGGACATTGTAATTAAGGTAAATCCGGAACGGACCGATCTGATCGAAACGAGGGTGATCGACGGGAAACAGTGCCTCGTTATTGTGGTGGATGATCATATCGAAGTGAATGGTATGAATGTGAGAACTATGCGTACGGAGCGGCAGATGTATCCAAATGAGCCATTGGTTTGAACGAAAAGCAGCACGATTTTAGCGTGCTGCTTTTTTGATCCTTACGATCATCTCTTCCCTGCTTTTTAACATTGAAAAAGGCATGATCTCAGCACCACGTAAGGCCATTGCCGCATAGGGATGAAGAAAAGAACAGGAGTTAAGAAAGTTTTAAGATTTTTCCTTATTTCATTTTAAAAACCCCTTGTTATTATTTAGAACATGAGGTAGCAAATAAAGGCGCGGCGTGCTATGATGGGGAAGTGAGGTGATCGATATGATGAACATACTGGTATGTGATGATGATAAAGAAATCGTAGATGCAATAGAAATCTATCTGACACAGGAAGGGTATTTCGTGTGGAAGGCTTTCGACGGGCAGCAGGCAGTGGAACTTCTGGAAAAAGAGGATATACAGCTTTTGATTATCGATGTGATGATGCCGAGGCTGGATGGAATCCGGGCAACTTTGAAAATACGGGAAAAGAGCAGTATTCCGATTATTATTCTCTCTGCAAAATCAGAAGATGCGGATAAAATCCTTGGCCTGAACATAGGGGCGGATGACTATGTGACGAAGCCTTTTAATCCGCTGGAACTGGTGGCCAGGGTAAAATCTCAGATGAGACGTTACACCAAACTGGGCAACATTGCCGGTAACAGTCAGAACATATTCCGAATCGGCGGTCTGGAAGTGAATGATGAGAGAAAACAAGTGCTGGTGGACGGTGAAGAGGTAAAACTGACGCCAATTGAGTACAATATACTTCTTTTGCTGATCAAAAATCCGGGACGTGTGTTTTCTATCAAACAGATTTATGAGAGCATCTGGAATGAGGAAGCACTGGCAGCGGAAAATACCGTTGCGGTCCACATCCGTCATATTCGGGAAAAAATCGAAATTAATCCGAAAGAACCGAGATATCTGAAAGTAGTATGGGGAATCGGTTATAAAATTGATAAAATAAACAGTAAGGAATGAAGAATATGGAAAAAAACAGATATACAAAAACCTGGAAAGGAATTGGGCTTGCCATAAATATAATTTCCGTATCCATTCTGGCCGTGAGTCTGATCGCAGGAGCGGTTCTTTTGCATGCCTGCGGAGGCGACCTAAGTGCGATATTAGGAAACAGGACATATGAAACGTCCTCCGCTCTTCAGCAGGATCTGCTCTATACGGCCTCTTGCGATGTCGGTGATTATTTGTGGCAACAGGAATATTTTGAGACGAACGGAACTTTTGATCTTAAAAAGAATGTGGATGCGCTGTCTTTTTCCGGAAGTGATTATCAGAGTTCTGATCAAATAGAGCCACTGGAGTATACGGTGGAGGAACTTAAGAACTGGAGTGGTTCTGCGGAGTTTCGGAATATTCTCAGTTACTATGGAGAAGATTTCCAGTATTTCTATTATTCGGGCTATGATGAAGCATACGATGATTATTTGGAAAGAACAGAAGTAACCGAAGAACCGGTGGATGCAGCACTGCAGGAAGAGGGAAATACCGCCGCGACCGAGGATGATGCGGACAATACGGATTTCTGGCGATTTAACAAGGACGGTTCTCTGATCCTGTCTGACGGACTGGTTTTCCGTGAACAGTATGCTCCAAAAGGATATGATTCTCTTAAGGATTACAGCGTTGAAACAAATGTGCCTCTGGAGTCCTGCTATGAAGCACTGTATGAAACTCTGGCATCATTTCAGTATAGTATTGCCATGTATAAAGACAGTCTGGAACGATTGGATCCGGATAACACAAACCTGCGTTATACGGCAAAAGCTGACGGATCCGATAAAATAGTATCCACCAATATCCCGGAAGGCGAACAATGCAAAAAATCCGACAGTACCTTTGCGTATATCAATGAATATGAAATTGAGGCTTACGTAAATACGGATTATCCGGTTGAGGACCAGTTCTGGGAAAATGCAAATTCTTACAATTATTTGGTGGGAAAAGTCGGAATCATGTTTGCGGGGCTGTTGGCAGGACTTATCGGAACGGTCGTATCGCTGATTTACCTCACCATAGTTTCCGGCCATGTAAATGGAAAGGAAGAGATCGCTCTCTGCTGGGTTGATCTCCCGAAACTGGAACTGGCGGTTTTGGCCTGGGGATTTATCGGAACATTCGTGGTTCTTGCTATTATACTTACCGGGGACTGGTATGCGGATACGCTTCTTTGGTCATACAAGTATTATGAGGCCGCCAGTGTGCTTTATGCCATTTTAGTTTTTCTGACAGTGGCAGCGGGAGCGGCGCTCTTTCTCACCGGTTATCTGAGTTTTGTGCGCAGGATCAAGGCAAAACAGCTGTGGGAAAACAGTTACTGCCATTTGCTGGCGGGCATGATAAAAACAATTATTCAGGGTGTAAAAGTATCTGCAAAATTGATGACGGCGTTTGGCCTGTACCTGCTGTTTACGTGCGTGTGCATTCTGATCGGCGGCGGATTCGGACTTTTTCTTGGACTGATTCTTAATGCTTTTGTCGCATGGGTGATCGTGAAGGATGCCTTTGCACGGCAGAAAATCATGAATGGTCTTGAGCGGATATCCGGAGGAGAACTGGATTATAAAATTAATCTGGATGATATGAATATACTGCATCTTGACATGGCGGAACAGATCAATCAGGTGGGCACAGGTCTGGAAGCGGCCGTGGAGCAGAGCCTGCGAAACGAACGCATGAAGACGGATCTGATCACGAATGTCTCCCACGACATCAAGACACCGCTTACCTCAATCATCAATTATGTGGATCTGCTGAAACGTGAAAATATTCAGAATGAAAAGGCAAAAGGCTATATAGATATTCTGGATCAGAAGTCACAGCGATTAAAACATCTGACGGAAGACCTGGTGGAAGCTTCCAAAATCAGTTCGGGAAATGTGACTCTGGAGCTGGTGCAGATGGACTTTAATGAAATCCTGCAGCAGGCCCTGGGTGAGTTTGAGGAACGTTTTCAGAATCGCGGCCTGAAAACCATCGTAAAACTGCCTGATACGCCCCTGGTTATTTTGGCAGATGGCCGACGAATATGGAGAATCCTGGAAAACCTGTTCCAGAATGTGGTGAAATACGCCCTGCCGGATACGAGAGTTTATGTGGAAGCGGCACAAAAAGGAAGAAACATGGTTTTCACCATAAAAAATATTTCGGAAAATCCGCTGAATATCAATGCGGATGAATTGACGGAGCGATTTATCCGAGGTGATGTATCCAGAAGCACAGAAGGCAGCGGGCTTGGACTTTCCATAGCAAAAAATCTGACTACATTGCAGAAGGGTGAGTTTGATATTTACCTGGATGGAGATTTATTTAAGGTTACAGTGACCTTTGGCCTAATAAAATAGGAAATAAAAGGATGGGGTATGTGTCTGAAAGATGATACATGCCCTGTTTTTCTTAAATATGAGATGTTAGGCTGTATTTCATAAAAATTTCACACATTTCCGGCAGAAACTGTGGTATGATAAGGGGGTATTTCGAAAACAAATAGCACAGAGGGAGTGTATTATGAAGAAAAAGTTATTTATGCTGCTGCTGGCAGGCTGTATGGTGCTTGGAGCCTGCGGAAAAAAGGAAGAAACATCAAGTGATGCTGCTTCAACAGAACAAAAGGCTGAGGAGACCGGCACTGAGGAAGAAGGGCCGGGCAGCGAATCCGAAGAAGAAGAAGATACAACACCGATTACTGATAAAACCATAGAAGAAGAAGGTATCGATTACTTTATGGCTTTGGGTGAGTACAAGGGAATTAAGCTGACCAAATTGCTTTATGAAGTAACGGAAAGTGATATTGATAACCAGATTCAGACAGAATTGTCCACCACTCCGCTGGAACTCACAGATCCGGAGGCAACCGTTGCGCTGGGCGATGTTGTCAATATCAAATTCGAGGGAAAAGTTGACGGTGAAGTCTTTGACGGCGGAAGTGCAGACAGCTATGACCTGACGATCGGAAGCGGAAGTTTTATTGATGACTTTGAGGAGCAGCTGATTGGCTGGAAGACCGGGGAAACCGGTGAGGTAAATGTTACGTTCCCCGAGGATTATCAAAATAATACCGAATTGCAGGGAAAAGATGCGGTGTTTACCGTTACCATCAATAAGATTGGCCGCATTTTGGACGAGCCTACGGAGGAATGGCTGACTGCGAACACCACATACAAGACCATAGATGAATATCGTGCCGGTGTAAGGAGCCAGATTGAGGAAAATAATGCAGCAACTTCGGAAAATACGCTGTGGGATGATGCATGGACAGCTGTGGCAGATACAGCCAGATTTAACGAGTATCCTCAGGACCTGATGGATGAGTGTATGGGACAGCAGAGAGCTTCCTATGAATCCTATGCGGCAATGTACGGCATGGAATACGATGATTTTATGGAAGCAATGGGCATTACAGAAGATGATCTCACTGCAGCGGCAAAAAATATGGTTCGTAATGCTCTGATCTTGGAATACATCTGCACCAAGGAAGAGATGACCGAGGACAGCGAAACCTATCAGGAACAGCTGAAGGAACTGTTGAGTGAGGCAAGCTACGAGAGTAAAGAAGACGCTCTGGCAGATGGCGTTCCGGAATGGAACATGGATTTTGTTACAAAATATAATTGTGTTATGAATTTTATTATTGATCATGCAGAGCTTACCGAGGAAACGGTAACAGCAGAAGAATAAGAGAAGGGGGATGCTGAAAAAAAGCATCCCTTTTTTAATAAATTTTCTTGACAAAAACAGATAGTTGCGGTATTATATTATTTGTTCGCGGGTGTAGTTCAATGGTAGAACACCAGCCTTCCAAGCTGGACACGTGGGTTCGATTCCCATCACCCGCTTTTTTGCTGCCCGAAAATAGTTCGGGCAGTTTTTTGGTATTATTAGGAAAGTCCTCTGACCTACTCTACAAGCCGATCTCCTTCTTTTCGGATAGGAAAAACTCCTTATGGCAGGAACATACTTGCTTTTTTTCCGGCACTGCGATACACTTATTTTATCGCATGAAAGTGAAGAAAGGACGTAAGAACTATGAGAGACGAAACAAAATGCCTGCATTCCGGCTATACACCGGAGAATGGAGGACCGGGTGTAATGCCGATCGTACAGAGCACGACATATCGTTTTGATTCTACAGAACATATTGGCGACCTGTTTAATAAACCGACGGAGTATATGTACTCCCGCTTTGCAAATCCGACGGTGGACGCAGTCGAGAAAAAAATTGCGGATCTGGAAGGCGGCGTAGGTGCCATGTGTACTTCTTCCGGTCAGGCAGCAAGCCTGCTTTCGGTATTGAATCTTTGCAGTGCAGGGGACAGTCTGGTGAGCACCGGAACGATTTACGGCGGCACGGTGAATCTGTTTGCCGTAACTTTAAAAAAGCTGGGTATCGAATGCATTTTCGTGGACGCTGACGATACGCCGGAAAATATCTCGAATGCATTTAAGCCGAACACAAAAGCTTTTTTCTGTGAGACTGTGGCAAATCCGGCACTGGACGTGTGTGACATTTCCAAATTGGCAGAGATTGCGCACGCCCACAAGGTTCCGCTTATTGTGGACAACACCTTTGCAACCCCAATCCTCTGTAAGCCCTTTGACTTTGGCGCAGATATTGTGGTTCATTCCACATCCAAATATATGGATGGACATGCGCTGCAGTGCGGCGGTGTGATCGTAGACAGCGGAAAATTTGACTGGTGCAACGGAAATTATCCGGAATTTACGGAACCGGACGAATCTTATCACGGTATTGTTTACACCGAAGAATTCGGCAATCAGGCCTATATTGTTAAGGCAAGAATGCAGCTGATGAGAGATTTTGGATGTTATCCGGCAGCCCACTCCGCATTTCTGCTGAATCTGGGGCTTGAAACTCTGGCTGTTCGTATGGAACGTTACTGCGAAAACGGGCAGAAGGTGGCGGAATACTTTGAGGCGAGCGATAAAATTGAATCTGTTCATTATGCAGGACTAAAAAGCGACAAATTCTATGACCTTTGCCAGAAATATCTGGGAGGCAAGGCAAGCGGAGTTGTTTCCATTGTAATAAAAGGAGGAAAGCAGGCGGCAATTAAATTTATGGACGGCCTGAAACTGGCTTCCAACGAAGTACATGTGGCCGATATCCGTACCTGTGTTCTGCATCCGGCCAGTGCGACCCATCGCCAGCTGACCGATGAACAGCTGGTGGCAGCAGGTGTCAATCCGGGTATGATTCGTTTTTCCGTAGGGTTGGAAAATATTGAAGATATTATCGAAGACATTGAGCAGAGCCTAAGCAAAATCTGATACGGTCAGAACAGCAAGAGATCAATGTGAGCAGCAGCCTGAAGATGTCAGGAAAAACTATTTTTGCCTGCAGCATTTTCGGATCAGAGAAATGCTTTTGATAAAAATAAATATATGAGGAGGAGGCGCATATGAGCAAAGAAATCCCATACAAGATTTATTTAAAAGAAGAGGAACTGCCAAGATACTGGTACAATGTTCGTGCGGATATGAAAACGGATCATTGTCCGATTCTGAATCCCCAAACATTAAAACCGGTGACTGTGGAAGATCTGGAGCCGGTATTCTGTACAGAACTGGCAAAACAGGAACTGAATGCAACGGATCGCTTTATTGAGATTCCGGAAGAGGTCCGCAATTTTTATAAAATGTATCGCCCCGGCCCGCTGGTACGTGCGCATTTCCTGGAGAAGGCGCTTGGTACACCAGCAAAGATTTTCTATAAATTTGAAGGAAACAACACGAGCGGAAGTCATAAACTGAATTCTGCCATTGCCCAGGCCTACTATGCAAAAGAGCAGGGGCTGACATCTCTGACTACGGAAACCGGCGCAGGCCAGTGGGGAACGGCGTTGGCTATGGCCTGCGGATTTTTTGGATTAAATCTGAAGGTATATATGGTAAAATGTTCAGCCATGCAGAAACCTTACCGAAAAGCTGTTATTGAGACGTATGGCGCACAGGTTATTCCATCTCCTTCCGATACAACCGAAGTGGGCCGCAGAATGCTTGCCATGAATCCAGACAGCAGCGGAAGTCTTGGCACCGCCATCTCAGAGGCTGTCGAAGTGGCTGTCAGCACAGAAGGCACCCGTTATGTTCTTGGAAGCGTTTTGAATCAGGTGCTTTTACATCAGACGATTATCGGCCAGGAAGCAAAGATGGCCCTGGAAAAATATGACTGCTATCCGGATATTGTGATCGGTTGTGCCGGAGGAGGATCCAATCTTGGCGGTCTGATGGCACCGTTTATGGCAGACCGTCTGGCCGGAAAACATGCTCCGCATTTCATTGCGGTTGAACCGGCTTCCTGCCCGTCTCTGACAAGAGGAAAATTTGCTTACGATTACTGCGATACGGGAAAAGTAACGCCGCTGGCGAAAATGTATACCCTGGGCAGTGGCTTTATTCCATCACCGAATCACTCCGGCGGTCTGCGTTACCATGGCATGAGTCCGATCCTGTCCCAGCTGTATCATGACGGTTACCTGGATGAAGCGAGAGCTGTGGAACAGACTTCTGTATTTGAAGCTGCCAAATTGTTTGCAAAGGTGGAAGGAACACTTCCGGCACCGGAATCTTCCCATGCAATTCGTGTAGCCATTGATGAGGCTCTGAAATGCAAAGAGACAGGCGAAGCAAAGACCATTCTTTTTGGTCTGACCGGAACGGGTTATTTTGATTTGGCTGCGTATATGTCCTATAATGCGGGAACTATGAGTGATTACATCCCGACGGATGAGGATCTGCAGAAAGGATTTGAGGGAATACCGAAGCTGGAGGGAATTCAGTAAAGCTTTAATGCGCACCCATCCGGGCATGCTATAATATATGTCCTTCGGGTGGGGTGGATCGCATTATAATCTATGTGATAAGGCAATGCAGTTTCAGCTGAATATGGGTATTTCAAAATACGGCAAAATGTTGTTTTTTCAGCATTTTGCCGTATTTTTTGTTGACTTAGTGTGTGATACACGATATAATTTATAAAATAATGATAGAAAATATAAAATAAAATAAATATCAAAATAAAATTAAATATTAAATAACATATATAATAATATAATCAATAATTTTATATAATAATATTTTTACTATAATTTATATAATATAATAATATATTATTTAAAATAGTGTGCGGTACACAGTATAAGGGTATACGGTGACCGGGGGGAGTGCACATGGGTCAAAAAGAGGAGATTGTTTCGGGCCTGACCATGGAGCTGCGTCGGGGGACGATTGTTCTGTGCGTACTGAGCCAACTGAATGAACCGACGTATGGATACAGTCTGGTGAATGTTTTATCGGGAAGCGGAATCCCGATGGAGACAAATACGTTGTATCCGCTGCTGCGCAGATTAGAGAAACAGGGGCTTCTTCAGAGTTCCTGGGAAACCGGCGGAGCCAAACCGCGAAAATACTATGTGATTACAGATTTTGGCCGGGAAGTGTACGAGGAACTGAAAAGACAGTGGAAACTGTCGACGGAGCATATGGAAAAACTGCTGGAGGGCTAAGCTGAAATAAACAGATTTTCATTACTATTTGCGCCGTTGGACAAAAGCGATGAAATGGGGACTAAGATGCATAATAAAATGACAAAACGATATATAGATAAAGTTGTAGAATATTTGCCGCTTCGTGACCGCCGAAAAGCGAGAACAGTGATTAACGGGATGATCCACATGAATCTGGAAGAGTATACAGATGGTCACAGACCGACAAACTCGGATGTTCGCGCAGTGCTGCGGGAGATGGGCAGACCGCGGGAATTGGCCAATGCCTATTATGAGGAATTTCATCAGCCGTTGTTACGGCCATTTAATATAAAAAAAGTGCTTGCTTGGATCATGCGGATGCTCTCCGCCCTGGCCTTAGTGCTGGTATCGGTTGGAGTTGTTGGCCTGATTTTTGGAACGGCTAATATGGGATGTATGGTATCCGGGACTATTTTGGGCGTTTTGGTGGTCTTATACCAGATGGCTGTTGCGCCCAGTGAGAAGTATGTTATTCATGATGTGCAGCAGTAAAATGGAAGACGTGTGAGACGATAGACTTTCATTATATTGGGGATGCCGGTTAAAAACGGTGAAAGATAAACGAATAGAGAATAAATAAGGGCGTTGCAAAATAGATGAGTAATCAGCTATGGAGTAGCGCTCCATTTTTGATAAAAAACGAGGGAGCCTCGCTCCGCAACTGACGAATCAGTTATTTTGCGACACTCCCATCATATATCTTGTGATAAAAACGGAATTCATACTCCAAAGGCATATCACAGAAGAAATACTCATCTGTCTGAAAATCAGCACGAAGCCTTAAAATTAATAGACATTTCCGGATCGCGTCTGTCCAGTTGATGCAGCACATCTGTGTAAAAATAGGCCATCGTCATATTGATATATGGCTGAATCCATAACAATCCGATTCCGAAACTTAACGAACCAAGGAAGATCCACCCAAGGAACGACAGATTAATATAAAAATAGCGTCCCTTATTTCCTCGCATGAGTCTGGCACTGAGCTTCATGGAGGCAATTGCGCCCATTTCCGTAAAATCAAGCAGCAGATAGGTGCTCAGGGCGAAAAACAGTGACAATATTAATGAAACAACACTCCCGACAAGTGTACAGAGACTGCTGATTATGATAGAATAAGAGAAGTTCTCTGTTGTTGAAGAGAATGAAAGCATCAGTGAAGGAAACTGAAAAACTGTTTCAATCAGAGTGAGAATCAGAGCCACGATCAAAAACCGGTCAGGATGCATTTTGAATGCAGCAAAAAGATCGCTGATCCGATATTCGCGGCCGCGGCAGATATTCAGGAAAAAGTAAGCACTGCCGGCTGAAAAAAGACTTCCGATCAATCCTACGATCAATGAGGCAATCAGATAAATGATTATGCCGAAAGGTGTATATGCGCGGGCTAAGGGTACCGTGGCACAGGATAAAAGTATTAAAATCAGAATTTCCAAAACAGAAAATCCTACGGCAATACCCCATTTTCCGGCCAGATTATTGCGGGCCATTTCTTTCAGTTCTGCACTGCTGTGTTTCATATTATTATCACTCCAATCATTCATAGAAAGGTTTTTTATGCGTCCGAGTCTCTCAAAAAAAGAAGAAAGAATCTTATATTGGGCTGCGCTCATACTGCTTCTTACAGCTGTCTTGATATTTATAGCAGAAAAGGTTACAGGAAAGCATTTGTACGATTTTATGCCGCCATGCCTTTTCCTGAGTCTGACCGGCCTGTATTGTCCCGGGTGCGGCGGAACCAGAGCCATCCGCTTCCTGCTGCAGGGACAGTTGATCAAATCGCTCCTGTATCATCCGCTGGTTCCCTACACAGCTGTTCTTGGTGGCTGGTATCTGATCAGCCATACGGTCGAACTGGTGTCAAAAGGGAAATATCCGGTGGGAATGCGTTACCGGGATGTTTACCTGTATGGTGCACTTGGCCTGGTTCTGATTAACTGGACTGTAAAAAATCTGTTCATCTTGTTATGCGGTATACATCTTTTGCAATAAACCAATCAGATATAATTGTCTGATGGGGTTTCGTGAATATATTCATGGAGATAATCGTCGTAGGGATCATCTCCATAGAAATAGTCCTCATAGTGGTCATCTCCACGGAAATAGTCATTGTAGGGACCATTGTCATAAAGATAATCATCGTAGTAATCATCTTCATACTGGGAGTTATTATAATAATCACCCTTATACAGATAATCTTCCCACTCTTCCATAAATTCTTCCAGACCGGATTCGGTGCTTATATCATAATTTTTCATGATATTCAGCATATCACTCATGATACCGGAGGAAAATGCAAAGACAACACATACAATCAGGAAAATGGCAGTCAGTGCGAGGCTGCCGATGGAGAGTCCCATACCGACTTTTGCCTGTATATTCATATGTCTTCCTCGTCGTGACAAAAGGGCGAAAATAATGCCCAGGGCGCCGATCGGTATTCCGAAACCACCGCAGCAAAGAGATACAATAGAAGCGATTCCCAGTACCAGGGATGCGACGGACATGCCGTTTGCAGCCGATGGATGGTATCCGTTGTTTTGACTGTTCGGATCGGTGTAATTGTAATTTCTGTTGTTGGAGTAGTTATTATAATCATTATTGTAATTGTCATTACAAGTGCTGTTATAATGGTTATCGTAATTACGGTTGTAATCACTGTTATAATTATCGTTGTGATTGCTGGTGGAATTATCAGAATCATTGCGATTTGAATAATAATCGTTTGGATCCATAGGCGGCCTCCGTTTCTGTGTTTATTTACTTAGTATAGCACACCTTTTTATGGGCTACAAGAGCGTGTGGAATACCACTGGTGAAATTGGCCGAAACATAGAAAAACCCAAGACATGATTCGCTAAGAACAGTGATTCGGTTCGTGTTGCCATAAAAGAACGGAAATAGTATAATGTTGGAAAGGAGTCCGAAGAAGAGACTCTTTTTAATAGTAGGAGGTTTTATGGACATTTTACAGAAAATAACAGAAGAATTACAGGTAAAGAAATGGCAAGTGGAAGCTGCTGTGGGATTGATTGACGAGGGGAATACCATTCCGTTTATTTCACGTTATCGAAAGGAAGCTACCGGCTCTCTGAATGATGAACAGCTTCGCAATCTCCATGAGAGGCTTTTGTATCTTCGCAATCTGGAAGAGAAAAAGGCAAGTGTCCTGGCAAGTATAGAGGAACAGGGAAAACTGACGAAAGAGCTGCGCGCTCAGATCGAGGCTGCTCAGACGCTGGTCGTGGTGGAAGATCTATATCGCCCTTACCGGCCCAAACGGCGGACCAGAGCGACCATAGCAAAAGAAAAAGGGCTGGAACCCCTGGCCGATATAATTGCTCTTCAGATGACGAATAAGCCCATTGAAGCGGAAGCGGAAGCATTTTTAAATGAAGAAAAAGAAGTCACAACAGTTGCAGATGCCATAAATGGAGCAAAGGACATTCTTGCGGAGCGCGTTTCGGATGAAGCGGATTACCGGATCTATATTCGAAAGCTGACTGCAAAATCAGGAAAAGTCGTATCTGCGGCAAAAGACGAAAAGACTCAGTCCGTATATGAGATGTATTATAATTATGAGGAGCCGGTGGGCAAAGTCGCTGGCCATCGCACGCTGGCACTGAATCGCGGAGAAAAGGAAAAAATTCTGACCGTGAAAATCGAAGCACCTGAGGAAGACATTCTTCGTTATCTGCGCAAACAGGTGATTACAAAACAGAACCCATATACAACACCGATTCTGACAGAGGTGGTGGAAGACAGCTATAAGCGTCTGATCGCACCGGCCATTGAGCGGGAAATTCGAAACGACATGACCGAGAAAGCGGAAGAAGGGGCGATCAGAGTTTTCGGTAAAAATCTGGAACAGCTTCTCATGCAGCCGCCCATCAGCGGACAGGTGGTGCTGGGATGGGATCCGGCTTTCCGTACCGGATGTAAACTGGCCGTGGTAGACCAGACCGGAAAGGTGCTGGATACAACCGTTATTTATCCTACTGCGCCCACTACACCGGCAAAAATCGCGGCAGCAAAAGATACACTGAAAAAACTGATTAAAAAATACCACATTACCCTGATTTCCGTGGGAAACGGAACCGCATCCCGTGAATCGGAGCAGATTATTGTGGAGCTTTTAAAGGAAATCAAAGAGCCGGTTCGGTACGTGATTACAAATGAAGCGGGAGCCTCTGTCTATTCAGCCAGCAAACTGGCAACGGAAGAATTCCCGAATTTTGATGTGGGACAGCGAAGCGCGGCTTCCATTGCCCGCCGGGTGCAGGATCCGCTGGCTGAATTGGTAAAAATTGATCCAAAGTCCATCGGTGTCGGCCAGTATCAGCATGATATGAACCAGAAGCGTCTTGGTGAGGCTTTAAATGGCGTGGTGGAAGACAGTGTGAACAAAGTTGGGGTAGACTTAAATACGGCGTCCGCATCCCTGCTGGAATATATTTCCGGAATCAGCAAGACGATAGCCAAAAATATTGTGGCCTACCGTGAGGCCAACGGAACCTTCCACAGCAGACGGGAACTTTTGAAGGTGGAAAAACTTGGACCGAAAGCCTTTGAACAATGCGCCGGATTTACCCGCATCATGGGCGGCGACAATCCGCTGGATGCCACCAGTGTACATCCGGAAAGTTACGAAGCGGCAGAAAGATTGCTGAAAAAACTTGGTTTTGCCACAAAAGATGTGACAGCTAAAGGTCTGACCGGTTTGTCCCTGATGGTGCGAGATTATAAAAAGATGGCGGCTGAACTGGAAATCGGAGAGCCGACTCTGCGCGATATAGTAAAAGAGTTGGAAAAACCGGGCCGTGATCCCCGTGACGAGATGCCCAAACCGATCCTTCGCACGGATGTACTGGAAATGAAAGATTTAAAAGAGGGCATGATCTTAAAGGGAACTGTGCGGAACGTGATTGATTTTGGCGCTTTTGTGGATATCGGTGTCCATCAGGATGGTTTGGTGCATATCTCGCAGATCACCAATGAAAAATTCATCAAACATCCGTTGGAAGTGGTCAGCGTCGGTGACATTGTGGAAGTCAAAGTGCTGAGCGTGGATGAGAAAAAGAAGAGAATTGCGCTGACAATGATATTGTAGAGAAATAAAGTAAGAAAAAGGAGCAGATGAATGCTCCTTTTTTCACTGTGGTGTGTCCAGCGGAACGGAAATGCCGGGGAGATACCAATAACATCAGATTGTTACCCGATGTAAGATCAAATGAATGCAAAAACTTTCAAAATATACAACCATCCGGTCAGGGTAAAGGCGCATCCCAGAGTGGTTATCATAACAACACTGGAAGTCAGTGTCGCCTCATGTCCCATATTTTTTGCCATGACAAAGCAGCTGACGGTTGTGGCGGAGCCGAGCATGATCAGAATGGCAACCAACTGACTGCCGCGGAACCCAAGGGACACGGCCAGAGGCAAAAACAGAGCGGCATAACCCACCAGCTTCATAAAACTGCAGACAAATGCAGGAAAAAGGCTTCCGGAGCATTTTTTCAGGTCGAAAGATGCTCCCATGGAAAGCAGTCCCAGGGGTGTTGCCAGATTTGAAACATAAGCGATGGTTTTGCTCATAACAGCAGGTTGCGGGATGCTCAGCAGAGACCATAGCAGCCCGGCCAGAATACCGAGGATGATTGGATTGGTGATGACACCTTTCAGTGCTTTAAAAATCAGAGCCATGGTGATTTTTCCATGACCGGGTTTGAAAAATTCCAACACAACCACTGCCATAATATTGTACAGTGGGACGGAACCGATGATCATCAGAGGTCCCATATCTGCGTCGCCGTAAATATTCATGATAAGGGCAACACCGAGAATAGCAGCGCTGCTCCGGTAAGAGGCCTGGATAAATTCGCCCTGACTGACTTTTTTTCGGAAAAAGAGCGAAAGAACAAAAGCCAGCAAAATACTGGCCAGAGTGACCAGAAAACAAAAGGCCACAAAGCGTCCGTCCCAGGTGGTATGAAAGTCAGAACCGGCCAGGTCCTTAAAAACAAGCAGAGGGAGAGGTACTGCAAAGACAAACTTATTGGCCTGTGCAACAAAATGATCGTCGATCAGATTGATTCTGCGGAAGAAAAATCCGAGAACCATAAGAAGGAAGACAGGCATAGTGGCGTTCAGACAAAACAGAAAATTTTCCATAATTAATATGCTCCTGATGTATTGTGATTATTGACATTAAATATAGCAGCCCGGGCCCGAAATCATGCGGTATTATTCGGCTGTGTACGTTGAATACCCAGGCATTTGCTTTTATTAAACGCATTTTCGCTGTTGGATCGATGCTTTGAGTGTTCCTATTATACCAAACCCCTGGAGGAATAACCAGCTGGGATACACAGAAATTTTGATCCGGACATGAATTTTTAAATTTCAGTGCAAAGTTAGATTTCACAGGGGTTTAAAATTTTCAGCATTTATAATCTTTGATTCGAAATATTATTGTCTCCGGAAGTAATCCTCTGGTACAATAAAAAACAGAAACTGATATATTTATGATAAGCAGCGCGAAAGGGGACGAAATAATGTTTTTTTATATGCCGACAAGAGTTTACAGTGAGAAAGATTGTGTGAAGAACCACGGAAAAGAGCTGTGCTCTCTGGGAACGAAAGCATTGATCGTGACGGGGAAAAAATCTTCAGGAAAAAACGGGTCTCTGCAGGATGTGGAATCTGCATTGGAACAAAATGGAGTTCCCTATGTGATTTATAATCAGATCGAAGAAAATCCATCTATAGAGACTGTGATGGACGCCCGGGAATTCGGATTGAAAGAAGGGGCAGATTTTGTGATCGGAATTGGCGGCGGTTCGCCAATGGATGCAGCGAAGGCGATTGCTCTTATGATGAAGCATTCAAAGAAAAGTGCAGATTTTCTATATGAAAAGGGTGCCGATGATGCCTATCCGGTGGCGGCAGTACCGACTACTTGCGGCACCGGTTCAGAGACAACACCCTATTCTATTCTGACGATACATGCAAAACGTACAAAATCCGGTCTTCCGCACCATATTTTTCCTAAATATGCATTTGTTGACGGAAAATACCTGGAAAGTGCACCGCAAAGTGTTCTGAATGCCACTGCGGTGGACGCGCTGGGACATTTTATCGAAAGCAGGGTGAACACAAAAGCAACGGAGTACAGTATTATGCTGTGTCGTGCAGGCATGAGCATTTGGGGCAGATGCAAAGAAGTACTGACCGGTGCAAAGCAGGCGGATGAAAAGATCTATGCGGACATGATGAACGCGTCTACCATAGCAGGTATGGCGATTTCGCATACAGGAACATCGCTTCCCCACGGACTCAGTTATTATCTGACTTATGAGCGCGGTGTGGCACACGGAAGAGCAGTGGGTGTCTTTCTGCCCGGATATCTGGAAGCTGCGGATGCGGAGGTTCGCGGAGAAATACTGAATATTCTGCAGATGGACTCCATGGAGGAATTCCGGGGCTTTTTGTCGGAGGTTTTGGGTAAAGTGGAGATTCCGGCTGACCTGAAAGAACGTGCTCTGGAAGGAATTTTGTCCAATCAGGCAAAACTTGCCAATTGCCCGTTCACAGCGGACCGCGCGGTTCTGGAACATATTTTCCCGTGAAGTGAACGAAAGGTTCATCTGGAAGAACCTGATTAAACAAAACGGAGAGCAAAAAGATATTGATGTTTGCTCTCCGTACTGCTTCAAAAGCTGCAGTATATCATCCATGTATTTTTGGTTTACCTCCGATCATGATTGCAGCATTTTTCTTTTTCATTTAAGTTTCTTTTCTTTTTACTGATCCAATTCCACAAATACCCTCTTGAAAAACAAACACATGTTCGCTATAATGAGAGAAACAAACTTATGTTCGAAAAAAACGGGCGTACAAAACGGACGCAAGCCGGGACTGGGCGCATGGAATAGATTCCGGCCTTCTGGAATTTATTTCTGTATGCATGTTCAACCGAAAATGACTTATAGAGAGGAGGAATCCGGATGCAGAAAAAAATAATTTTTCATATTGATGTAAATTCGGCTTTTTTATCCTGGGAGGCCGTGTATCGGCTGAGACACCTGGGGGCGGAACTGGATCTGCGCGAGATCCCCTCGGCCATCGGCGGCGACATAGAAAAAAGGCACGGGATTATTCTGGCAAAATCCATTCCGGCAAAGAAATATCAGATTAAAACCGGGGAGTCCGTTCCGGAGGCACTGAAAAAATGTCCTCATCTGTATCTGACTCCGCCGAATTACAATCTCTATGAACGGTGCTCAAATGCATTCCTGGATATTTTGCGTCGATTTACACCGGATGTGGAACCTTTTTCCATCGATGAGGCTTATATGGATATGACAGGGACAGAAAAACTATGGGGGCCGCCGAAAGAAGCGGCGGATCTGGTCAGGAATACGATTCGCGAAGAACTGGGGTTTACCGTAAATGTGGGCGTGTCCGAAAACAAATTGCTGGCAAAAATGGCATCTGATTTTCAGAAACCGGATCGAACGCATACCCTGTTTCCATCAGAAATCGCAGAAAAAATGTGGCCCCTTCCGGTGACAGACCTGTTTTTTGTGGGGCACGCCACAGCCATAAAGCTGTCCGCTATGGGAATTCGAACCATAGGTGGCCTGGCCCAGACGGATCCGTCTTTTTTGAAAGCACGGATGAAAAAGCATGGGGAGATTATCTGGGCTTTTGCTAATGGCCTGGATTTTTCTGTGGTGGAAGCGCAGCCCGCACCAAACAAAGGATATGGAAATTCCACAACGATTGCTTTTGATGTGAAAGATCATAAGACAGCAAAATTGGTGCTTCTGGCATTGACTGAGACAGTGGCCGCGCGCTTGAGGCAGAACCATGTAAAGGCAGAGGTCATTTCGATCGGAATAAAGACCAGTGAATTTCATCACACCTCTCATCAGCGGATTCTAAGTTCTCCGACAAATATAACCAAAGAGATTCATCAGACATGCTGTCAATTGTTTGATGAATTGTGGGACGGTTCCCCCATTCGGCATCTGGGAGTACACACTAGCCGGATTGTACCGGAGACCAGCCCGAGACAGATCCGTCTTTTCGATGAGACTGATTATGAGAAACTGGAGGATATGGATCGGGCCGTTGACCGGATAAGAGACCGTTTTGGAATTGATTCTGTGAAAAGGGCTGTTTTTCAGAAATCACCTATCGATCATATGTCAGGAGGTATTTCCCGTGAAAAGCGGACTGTAAATTATTCGCAGCTGGATATCCGGTAATGCGAGTTATCTGTGTGACGAATGGAATGCTATATTTGATAGATACAGATAGGTAATTGCGAAACTCGCGATGCTCGTTCGCAATCTAGAATCCAAACAAGGAAGAATTTGTGCAAAGCACAAATTCCAAGATAAAAGTTGAATAACCAGACTTTCAGGCGCACTTTAATAAGCCTTAGCCTTTATAAATTTATAAAGTTGGTAAGACCTAAGCAATGAGTGGTTTCAGACTTCGTATGTATTCATGATGTTTAATTTTGTCTGCAAGAACAACTGTAATGAGTTGTGTGATTCCAGCAAGAATTAAGTCTGCATGCAATGTTTTCTCATTCTGAGTACGACGTCCTGCAAGGCAGAGATTCTCTTTTATGTGATTGATATCTCTTTCTACTGCAGTTCTGATTTTATAAGTGTTATCCCATTCTTCGGTTCCACGAATGGTTCCGGGATATGCACGAAGATCTTTTTCAGGATAAACATAAATCATACGTCCACACTCAGAAGTAGTACATGGATTATCGCAGATACAATGTCTATGATATTTTCCGGTTGATGCATCCTTAACATGCTTTATTTTAGGACAGACAAACTTATATCTTTTCAAATCATTTTTCCTTGTAGATGTGCCTTCATGTTTCATTGGAAGTGAATCATCATTAGGACAGCAAGGGATGCCGTTTTCATTCACTTTACAATCGGGATTTTCTAATCCTGATCTGGAATTAAGAGGAATGTATGCTTTGGCAA
>JALENY010000008.1 GCA_022767285.1 Lachnospiraceae bacterium
CTCTGCACGTTTTCCTACATCGATTGGTGTAAGTTTGGTGTAAGGCGTAAGGTTTTTCGTTTCCCCTGTGTCCGAAAACCCTTGATATTACGGGCTTTTTCGCGTTTCGGTCAATCTAAGGGCTTCATTGTCGGGAACAACAGCACATCCCTGATCGCCTGCGAATCCGTCAGCAGCATACACATCCTGTCAATACCGAATCCAATTCCGCCTGTGGGCGGCATACCGATTTCCAGCGCATTCATGAAGTCTTCATCAGTCGTATTGGCTTCCTCATCGCCCTGCGCCAGCTGCTCTTCCTGCGCCTTGAAACGTTCTCTCTGGTCAATGGGGTCATTCAGCTCAGAGTAGGCATTCGCCATTTCCCAACCGTTCATGAAGAACTCAAAACGCTCCACATAATCCGGGTTTTCCGGTTTTTTCTTTGTCAGCGGGGAGATCTCCACCGGATGATCCATAACAAACGTTGGCTGGATCAAATGTTCTTCCACATACTCTTCGAAGAACAGATTCAGAATATCGCCCTTTTTATGTCTTGCCTCGTACTCGATATGGTGAGCATCTGCAAGGGCTCTTGCTTCCTCAAGGGTCTTGACCTCATTGAAATCAACGTCTGCATATTTTTTCACTGCATCTACCATAGTAATGCGCTCAAATGGTTTGCCCAGGTCCATCTCGATGCCGTTGTAAACAATCTTTGTGGTTCCCAGAACTTCCTGAGCCACATAGCGGTACATGTTTTCGGTCAGATCCATCATACCGTGATAGTCGGTATATGCCTGATACAGTTCCATCAGGGTAAATTCCGGATTGTGACGGGTGTCTACACCCTCATTGCGGAATACACGGCCAATCTCATATACGCGCTCCAGTCCGCCAACGATCAGTCTCTTCAGATACAGCTCCAGCGAAATACGGAGCTTGAAGTCTTCGCTCAGAGCATTAGAATGTGTTACAAAAGGTCTTGCGGATGCACCGCCGGCATTAGCAACCAACATGGGGGTCTCCACCTCGATGAAGCCCTGTCCGTCCAGATATTTACGGATGGTACTGATGATCTGAGAACGTTTGATAAAGGTATCCTTTACTTCCGGATTCATGATCAGGTCTACGTATCTCTGGCGATAGCGCAGATCTGTGTTCGTCAGCCCGTGGAATTTTTCCGGCAGAATCTGCAGACTCTTTGCAAGCAGATCTACCTTTGTCGCATGGATGGAAATCTCACCTGTTTTTGTTTTAAAAACAGTGCCGGTAATGCCAACCAGATCACCGATATCCATTTTCTTAAAATCTTTGTAGGACTCTTCGCCCACATTATCTCTGGCAACGTAAGACTGAATGGAACCCGGTTTATCCTGGATATTGCAGAAAGAAGCTTTTCCCATTACACGTTTGGACATCATACGTCCGGCGATGGTAACTTCTTTTCCTTCCAGGTCCTCAAAGTTCTCTTTGATTTCCACGCTGTGGTGTGTCACATCATATTTGGTAATAACGAAAGGATCTTTCCCTGCATCCTGCAGTTCTTTCAACTTTTCTCTGCGGACCTTTCGCAACTGATTTAAATCAGGTTCCTGAGCCTGCTGGCTTTTCTTCTGCTGTTCTGCCATTTTGTCACCTCTTAAACATTTCTCTCGATTTTTAATACTTTATACTGAATCGTTCCATTGGGCAGTTCTACATCTACAATATCATTTACTTTGGCACCAATCAGAGCTTTTCCAACCGGTGATTCGTTGGAAATCTTTCCCTGAAGGCTGCTTGCCTCGGTGGAACCCACCAGTTTCAGTTCCATTTCCTCTTCATATTCCAGATCATAAACAAGAACTTTGCAGCCTACATTGATTTTTTCAGAATCAACCTCATCCTCTACCACAACTTCGGCATTTTTCAGAATCTTCTCGATCTGCTCAATACGGGCCTCAATGTCACGCTGCTCATCTTTTGCGGCATCGTATTCTGCATTTTCGGACAAATCTCCCTGTTCTCTTGCTTCTTTTATCTTCTGTGATACTTCTTTTCTGCGAACGACCTTAAGATCATGTAATTCATCTTCCAATTTTTTCAGGCCTGCATAGGTTAATAAGTTTTTCTTTTCTTCCATGGCAATGCACCTCTTTATAATCTATAATTCAAAGTATTATAATACCCAATTAACCCCATAGATGTCAAGCAAAAACACAGATTTTATGGGTTTTTCCTCAATGTCACGCCGCACAAAAAGAAAAAGCAAAAACTAACGAAATATTTTTCTATTTTATAAACCTTATAAACTTTTCAGCCTCAACAAGCTGGAGCGATGACCCATGTAAAAATATTGTCCCTGTCACTATAATTCAGACCGGAACCTGATCCGTATAACTATCATCCTTTGTAAAGAACCTGCAGATTTCAGTTAAAAGTTATTTTCAAAGTCTCTCCATTGCGGAGAAACACTTTTTTAAATCCACACAAATTTTTATGGGGAATATATTCAAATTTCAATATTGAATACTCCGTGTCTCTATCTCCATTATTTGTCACTTCAACCGTATTTTCATCAATCCATTTTTCGGATATATCCGCATAGGTAAGTCCATACCCGAATGGAAATACCGGTTCCCCCTTGAAGAATTTGTACGTCCTGTTTTCCATAGAATAATCCTCGAAATCAGGTAAATCGGATGTGCTTTCATAAAATGTAACCGGAAGCCTGCCGCTGGGCGACACCTCTCCAAAGATGATATCTGCTACGGCAAGACCGCCCATCGCTCCCGGATAAAAACATTGTAAAATTGCATCACATTCTTTTTTCTGACCGGACAGGTTAATGCAGCTTCCGCTTATATTAATAAAAATGACCGGTTTTCCCAATTTCATGACAGCACGGTATAATTTTTTCTGAGAAAGCGGAAGTTCCAGATCATGCTTGTCTCCACTCGCATCGCTGTTATATCCGTCCCCCTCCTCACCTTCCAGGGAAGGATCTAATCCCATGCACATAATAACAACATCTGCATTATTTGCTGCAATAACAGCTTCTTTTTCACTTGTTCCCAGAGTGTGTATATTTGCCTTGTCATCAAAGAGGTGGCATCCTTTTGCATAAATGGTTTCCGCATATTCCTGCAGCCCCTGCAAAATCGTATAATATTTGGACGGTGTTCCGTTATAATTTCCCAACAGAACCGTCTTAGAATCCGCATTCGGCCCTATGACCGCAATTTTTTTATCTCTGCCAAGCGGGAGTATTCCGTTATTCTTAAGCAGCACAATGCTTTCCCGGGCTATTGCCCGGTTTATTTCCATATGTTTTTTGCATTCCACCACGCTGTAAGGAATCTTGTCATACTCGCAATCATCAGCAAACATTCCCAGACGGAAACGGGCAGTAAACAATTTTACAACCGCTTCCGTGATTGTCTCTTCATCGATCAATCCCATGGCTGCCGCTGTCTTTAACCATTGATATGCCGTTCCGCAGTTTAACTCACAACCGTTATTTACCGCCAATGCTGCACTTTCAGCCTCATTTTTTGTCACATGATGATTCTGATTTATATCGCATATTGCACCGCAGTCTGACACAACATACCCTTTAAAGCCAAATTCGCCACGCAGAATATCTCCCAGAAGCGTCCTGCTTGCACAGCAGGGTTCGCCGTTAACGCGGTTATAAGCTCCCATAACAGCCGAGGGATCCGCATTATCGATGCAATATTTGAACGCCCACAGATATGTTTCGTACAGGTCTTTTTTATCAACGACCGCATCGAAGGAATGACGTTTGCTCTCAGGCCCGCTGTGTACCGCATAATGTTTGATCGTAGCATCTACTTTCCGGTATTTCCCTTTACCCTGCAGACCTTTTATAAAAGAAGCACCCATTCTTCCCGTCAGATATGGGTCTTCCCCATAAGTTTCATGACCTCTTCCCCATCTTGGATCGCGAAATATATTTATATTCGGTGACCAATAGGTAAGTCCCTGATAGATATCCGTTTCTCCGAATTTTCTATACTCATTATAATTTGCTCTTGCTTCTTCTGATATTGCGTCTGCCACATCAAAAATCAGATCTGTATTAAAACTGGCAGCCATTCCTATAGCCTGCGGAAAAACAGTTGCCCTTCCCGCACGGCCGACCCCATGCAGACATTCATTCCACCAGTTGTAGGCCGGTACATTAAGCCTCTCTATTGCCGGTGCATCATATTTCATCTGCGCTATCTTTTCAGCAAGTGTCATTTTCCCTACGAGCTCTCTCGCTTTTTTCTCAAAATCCAATCGTGTCTCCTCCTTAAAAACTGCAAACGGGAAGATCGCATCTGTATTTCAGGTACGTCTTCCCGTTATTCTACATTTACCGGAACAATTCCTTCACCGTCGGATAAATCCGGCGGAATTTCTGATACCGCTCCTCATATTTTGCTGCCAGCTCTTTCTCCGGTTCAACCGTATCAACGACTTTCACCAGTTTTGCCGCTGCTGCCTCAACACTTTCATATTCCCCGCAGCCCACAGCCGCCAGAATGGCGCCGCCGTATCCGGGACCTTCCTCACTCTCGATCACATCCACCTTCAGATTCATCACATTGGCAATAATCTTTTTCCACAGCGGGCTCTTTGCTCCGCCGCCGCAGATTTTCGTGCGCTCGATGGGGATATTCAGGCTTCTGGCCACTTCCAGAGAATCACGCAGGCCAAAAGCCACGCCTTCCAGAACCGCCTGGGTCATTTCTTCTCTGGTGGTATCCATGGACATGCCGATAAACATCGCTCTTGCCATGGGATCGTTGTGCGGAGAGCGCTCTCCCATGAGATATGGAAGGTAAAATACCTGATTTTCTCCCAGTTTTACAATGTTTTCCTGCTCTTTCGCAAAGTCTTCCGTTTTCAGAATCTCTTCCATCCACCATTTGTTACAGGAGGCAGCGCTTAGCATACATCCCATCAGATGATAGCCGCCGTCTGCATGATCAAAGGAATGCAGCGCATTATTATCATCCACGCGAAATTCCTTACTGGAAATAAAAATTGTTCCGGATGTTCCAAGGGAAATGTTGCATCCGCCGTCACCAACGGTGCCGGTTCCCACAGCTGCCGCCGCGTTATCCCCGGCTCCCGCCACAATCTTTACCTCTCCGGTAAATCCAAATGTTCCTGCCAGTTCCGGTTTCAGTGTTCCAACCACCTCATAGCTTTCGAAAAGCTTCGGAAGCTGCGCTTCCGTTACACCGCAGATCGCCATCATTTCTCCGGACCAGCAGCGATTTTTCACATCCAGAAGCAGCATGCCGGAAGCGTCGGAGTAATCCGTACAGAAGGTTCCGCTCAGCTTATATGCCAGATAGTCTTTCGGCAGCATGATCTTCTGTATTTTTTCAAAATTTTCCGGTTCATTTTCTTTCATCCACAGAATTTTTGGCGCCGTAAATCCTGCAAAAGCGATATTTGCCGTATACTCAGACAGTTTGTCTCTGCCGATCACTTCATTTAAGTAGTCTGTCTCTTTTACTGTTCTTCCGTCGTTCCACAGAATCGCCGGCCGGATTACCCGGTCCTGATCGTCCAGAGCCACAAGTCCATGCATCTGACCGCCAAAGCCGATACCTGCCACCTGACTCTTATCACACTCTGATGTCAGTTCCTGAATACCTGCCACGGTCTGTTCCCACCAGTCTTCCGGTCTCTGCTCCGACCAGCCCGGACGCGGGAAATACAGCGGGTATTCTTTTGAGACAATTTTATGAATTTTACCATCCTGATCCATGAGCAGCAGTTTGACTGCTGATGTACCAAGGTCAATTCCTATATATAGCATATCCACATCTCCCAAATATTCTATCTCTGTTTTTTCCAGTCACTGATTTTTCTCCCGGGACACTTCGTGCACCCCAGGGTTTAACTGCAAAGAAGTGAGCGCCGGCCGAAGCTTGTCCCGGCCGGCACCACACGATGTTTTATCCTATGCCCACGGGTTCTCAGTCGGATATCTTACTCCTTTTGGCTGGTTATAGCCAATCTCTTCCACCGGAACACCGAGATATTTAAACACTTCAAACAGAGCCTTTCCAATTTTTCCAAAGGCAACCGCTCCGTGATGCGGGAAGTTTTTCTCAATCAGTACATGACGATAGAATCTTCCCATCTCCGGGATGGCAAATACGCCAATTGCGCCGAAGGAACGGCTGGCAACCGGAAGTACCTCGCCCTGTGCGATGTAAGCGCGAAGCTTGCAGTCAGCAGTGCTCTGCAGACGGAAGAAAGTAATATCTCCCGGCATAATATCGCCTTCCAATGTTCCCTGCGTTACTTCTTCCGGAAGGCTTCTTGCCATAATAAGCTGGTATTTCATCTCACAGAAGGACAGTTTCTTTGAAGAGGTATTTCCGCAATGGAATCCCATAAATGTGTCTTTATGAGTATAATCAAATTTGCCTTCAATATCTTCTTTATACATATCAGCGGGCACATTGTTATTGATATCCAGAAGTGTCACGATATCTTCGCTCACAACGGTTCCGATGAACTCGCTGAGGGCACCGTAGATATCGACTTCACAGGATACCGGAATGCCCTGAGAAGTCAGACGGCTGTTCACATAGCAGGGCACAAAGCCAAACTGCGTCTGGAATGCAGGCCAGCATTTTCCTGCAATTGCCACATATTTGCGATAACCTCTGTGTTCTTCTACCCAATCCTTCAGGGTCAGTTCATACTGAGCCAGTTTTGCCAGAATTTCCGGTTTTTTGTTGCCGCAGCCCAGCTCTTCTTCCATTTCTTTCACTACTGACGGAATACGCTCGTCGCCGTCATGTTTGTGGAATGCTTCAAAAAGATCCAGCTCCGAGTTTTCCTCAATTTCCACACCCAGATTGTAAAGCTGCTGAACCGGCGCATTACAAGCCAGGAAGTTCAGCGGACGCGGACCGAAGCTGATGATCTTCAAGCTGCTAAGTCCCACGATAGCTCTTGCAATCGGAATGAACTCATGAATCATATCTGCACATTCCTCTGCGGTTCCAACCGGATATTCCGGGATATAGGCTTTTACACCGCGCAGTTTCAGATTGTAGCTTGCATTCAGCATGCCGCAGTAAGCGTCACCGCGGCCCTGGATCAGGTTGTCTCCGCGCTCTTCTGCTGCTGCAATGAACATCTTCGGCCCATCAAAATGTTTTGCCAGCAGAGTCTCTGCGATTTCCGGTCCGAAGTTGCCCAGGTAAACGACCAGCGCATTACATCCTGCTTTTTTCACATCTTCCAGCGCCTGTACCATATGGATCTCGCTCTCCACGATGCAGATCGGGCACTCATAGATTCCCTCTTCTCCGTATTTCTCTTTGTAAGCTTTTATCAGAGCTTCCCGCCTGGATACGGATAAGCTCTCCGGGAAACAGTCTCTGCTCACTGCTACTATACCAATTTTTAATTCCGGCATATTGTTCATAATTATGTACCTGTCCTTTCAATAATAAATAAACACTTTTTCAGTTTTTTCTATTACAAGTTACGCAGGAAAAAATATTTCCGAAAAGGCGACAAATTTACGTTCCTGCAGGCGTATACGAATTTTTATCATCTCACGGGATCTGAATATTCTCTCCAACAAGTCCGCAGAACGCGCCCTCAATTCCAGCCTCCGGATGAGCGATCAGCCACTTATTTCTTGCGGTCATCAGCTTGTCTTCTCCGATCTTGCCAAGCGGGAAATCAATCTCTGTATTCGTTCCTTTCGGCAGAATTACCACACAGCGGAAACCGCCCTCAGCCGCTGTGCAAGGTGCATAATGCAGGGTTGTGGCATACATTTCCACCACTGTACCTGCAGGTACAAAAAATGCCTCCACCAGCGATGTATCATATGTATAATCTTCCTGAATGTCCTGCTGAGAACCAACCAGAAGAATCATATCGGTAACTGCAATATTGATTTCCGAATTGCGGTGATACTCCAGCGCATTCAGCTTTTTGTTATTCCCGTTGCAGTACCCGATCTGAATCGGCATCCCGCCAAAAGCACTGTTCTGAAATACTTTCGCTTCTTCAAGGGCTTCCATCTCTTCCACAGACGGCACATAGATTACATCGCCCGGTAAAGGCGTATGCTCCATTACTTTCCGGATTCCGGCAATTTCATATCCGTTCAGCACTTTGCCGTATTTTCCGAAAGAAGGATCTGTTACTTTCTTTATTTCCATGATAACTCCTTTCTGCGTTCCTTCATGTACGCATTTTTTCTTGTCCGCGTTTCTTCTTGTCCGCATCATTCTGTTGGAATTATCATAACAATTTCTTATGATCTTATCGACCTGTTACTTATCTCATTCGTAGCACTTTTTTGTCATTTTTTATTATAAACGGATCAGCCTCTTTTCAGGATTCCGTTTTTTTATTTTGATTCGCTTTTTTCCTGTATTCACTGGGCAAGAGCCCATATTTTCTGGAAAAAGCCTTCGCCATGGCACGGCTGTCCGGAAAACCGTTATTCAAAGCGATCTCACTGATGGTGTGGTCAGAATTTACCAATTCTTTATAAGCCTGCTCCACACGAATACTCTGGAGGTAAGATTTATAATTAATACCTGCATATTTCTGAAACATTCTGGAGAGATAGCTGGGCGAATATCCGAAAATCTTTGCCAGCTCTTCCAGAGTCAGTTCCGAGGTATAATGTTCTTTTATGTACGCGGTGATCATGGACAGATGCGTCAGCTTACGGTTGCGCTTAATCATATCTTCCGTTGCTTCCAGTTCACGATATTCCGTGACCATCAGGTAGAGCAGCATATAATAAAGCCCTTTTACTTTCATGTCATATCCGCAGGCCTTCTGCTCGTAGGTTCTGTACATATCGCGGATCAATTCCATCACTTTTTTGTCCTGCTGATTCGAATCGTGCGTAAAACGGATAAACCTTTCACCGGTAAAATAATCCTCAAAGGTATTGAGCGGCATCTGAAGGACCACGGTCTTATTGGGGTTTGGCACTTGAATGGAATGGATTTCATTGGAATTTACCAGAATAAATTCACCCGAGCGGAGCGGATGCCGCTCGTCATTCAGAAAAAAGTCCATTTCACCTTCAAATACGGCAAAAATCTCCACAGACCGATGCCAGTGTTTGTCACGATAATAGTTCCCGTTCTTTCCTTCAAATAAAAACATTTTAAAAGGAAGATCTTCATTGGGTATAATTAGCTCATGACTGAATTCCACCATTTTTCCCTCCTTCACGTTTACAAAAGTATGGTTTTATTATATGATAGCAGAGACAAAAGGTCACGTGTTTCGTGTTAATTTGAGAAGATTTAAGGAGAATAAATTATATGGGTATTATTACGGCAATCTACAACTTCCTCTGGGGCGATCTCTTTGCCATCCCCCTTCCAGGCGGCTCATCCATCGGTATCTCCCTCTTGGTATTGCTTCTTATTCCGGCCGGTATCTTTTTCACCATTCGAACCAGATTTCTCCCTATCCGCTGCTTTCCGGAAATGCTTCGTATAACAGTGGAAAAGCGGACCGATGACAAAAAAGGGGCTATTTCAGGCCTGCAGGCACTCATTGTCTCCACAGCAACCCGTGTGGGCATGGGAAACATGGTCGGTGTTGTCGCTGCCATCTCCGTTGGCGGCGCAGGTGCGGTATTCTGGATGTGGGTTACGGCTCTGATCGGGTCTTCCACTGCTTTTGTGGAGGCAACACTGGCTCAGCTTCATAAACAGCAAGATCCTCTCTACGGCGGATTCCGCGGTGGTCCTGCTTACTATATTCATGATTTTTTTGCAAAAGGGAAGAAAAAGAGCATCATTGCGGTTCTCTTTGCACTGTCCGGCCTGCTCTGCTGGTGCGGTGTCAGCCAGGTAATCAGCAATTCTGTTTCCTCCGCATTTAAAAATGCTTTCGATATTCCGCCCATCATCTCCACTTCCATTCTGGTTTTGCTGGCGGCTATCATTGTACTGCGCAAAAATGCAACCGTAAAGGTACTGGATGTTATCGTTCCCTTTATGGCTGTTTTCTATTTCGGTATAACACTCTTTGTGATCATCAACAATTTCAGCCTGCTTCCAAGCGTATTTCGGCGGATTTTTGAGGAGGCTTTCGGCATGCGACAGATCGTTGGCGGCGGTTTCGGCGCCGCCCTTATGAACGGTGTGAAACGCGGTCTGTTCTCCAACGAAGCCGGTTCCGGTTCCGCGCCCTGCGCTGCTGCAGCTGCGGATGTGAGCCATCCGGCAAAATCCGGTCTGTTTCAGGCTTTTGGCGTATTTATCGACACGATCGTTATCTGCAGCTGCACGGCCATGATCATGCTTCTGGCACCGGAGGATCTTCTGGCAGGCCTTAGCGGCATGGAATTGCTGCAGACAGCCATGACACATCATTTCGGGTACGCGGGATCCGTTTTTATTGCGATCACCCTCTGGCTGTTCAGTTTTTCTACCTTTATCGGGATCCTGTATTATGCCCGTTCCAATGTGGCATATCTGTTCGGGGACAACTGGATATCTCAAACCACGTACAAAATTCTGGCGCTTATGATGCTGTTTATCGGCGGTCTCGCCACCTACACTTTCGTATGGGATCTGGGGGATATCGGTGTCGGGCTTATGACCATCTTTAACATGACAGCACTTCTCCCCATGTCCGGACAGGCTATACGGGCACTGAATGAATATATGAAAATGAAATAAGAAAGAATCCTGCCCGGAGGGCTTTTTATATTATGGGAAAGTCAGAGAACTTTCCCATAATATAAAAATATCCCCGCCGAGAAATTCCATGCTGCCGCGCTTTCAACGCTCTGTTACAACATGGATCCCGACGGGGATATTCATATTTTAAATGTAAATGCTAAAAATCTGTATTAATCAGCAATCTTCTTTTTACCTTTATAGCACTGCTTATTTTACAACTACTTTTTCAAGTCCCCAGATATCATCTACATACTGCTGGATGGTTCTGTCTGATGTAAACTTACCGCTGCATGCGGTATTCATCATAGCCATTCTTGCCCATCTCTCCTCGTCACGGTATGCTTCTTCTACTCTCTTCTGAGCTTCAATATAGGATCTGAAATCTGCCAGAATGAAGTAAGTATCCGCACGGTCACTTCTGTTTGTGTTCAACAGAGAATCATAAATCTCACGGAACATTTCTGTATCGGAGGAGTAGGTTCCGTTGATCAGCTGCATGAGCACTTCCCGGATCTCCCAGTCATTGTTGAAGATGTTCATCGGATAGTAGCCGCCATTCTGCTCATAGTTGATGACTTCGTCAGAAGACAGACCAAAGATAAATGCATTTTCCTCGCCTACTTCTTCCACGATCTCCACATTTGCACCATCCATGGTTCCCAGTGTGGGTGCACCGTTCAGCATAAACTTCATGTTACCGGTTCCGGATGCCTCTTTACTTGCGGTTGAAATCTGTTCCGATACATCCGCTGCTGCAAATATCATCTCACCGTTTGATACACGATAGTTTTCAATAAATACAACTTTGATTTTTCCTCTGATGGACTCGTCGTTGTTGATCACATCTGCCACTGCATTGATCAGCTTGATGGTCAGTTTTGCACGGCGATAGCCGGCAGCTGCTTTTGCACCGAAGATGAAGGTTCTCGGATAGTATTCCATCTGCGGATTTCTCTTAAGCTGGTTGTATGTGTACATAACGTGAAGAATGTTCATCAGCTGACGTTTGTATTCATGGAGACGTTTTACCTGTACATCAAAGATAGAACGCGGATCCACTTCAATGCCGTTGTGCTCCAGAATATATTTTGCCAGACGCTGTTTGTTCTGGTACTTGATGTTCATGAACTCGAACTGAGCTTTCTTATCGTCCACAAACATTTTCAGTTTGCTGATCTTGCTCAGGTCGGTAATCCATTCATCACCGATATGGTCGGTAATCCAGTCTGCCAGAAGCGGGTTTCCGTGGAGCAGGAAACGTCTCTGGGTGATACCGTTTGTCTTGTTATTGAATTTTTCCGGCATCATCTGATAGAAATCTTTCAGAACATCCTTTTTCAGGATTTCTGTATGGAGCTGTGCAACACCATTTACGGAGTGTCCGCCGACGATAGCAAGGTTTGCCATCTTAACCTGGCCGTTATGAACGATTGCCATGCTGTCTTTCTTTCTCTGATCACCCGGATATTTCCGCTCGATCTCGATCAGGAAACGACGGTTAATTTCCTCTACGATCTGATAGATACGCGGAAGCAGTCTGGAGAAGAGCTCGATCGGCCATTTTTCCAGTGCTTCAGCCATAATGGTATGGTTGGTATAGGCACATGTCTTCGTAGTCACTTCCCATGCCTCATCCCACTCAAATCCGTTTTCATCCATAAGGATACGCATCAGCTCCGGTACGGTTACGGTCGGATGGGTATCATTTAACTGAAATGCCACTTTTTCATGGAGTTTATGCAGATCGCCATATTTCTTTTTGTATTTTTCCACTGCGGCCTGAATGCTTGCGGAAATGAAGAAGTACTGCTGTTTCAGACGCAGTTCTTTACCTGCATAGTGGTTATCATTGGGGTAAAGTACCTCGACAATGTTGCGGGCAAGGTTTTCCTGCTCAACTGCTTTGCGGTAATCACCTTTGTCAAAGGAATCCAGCTGGAAGTCATTAATTGCTTCCGCATCCCAGATACGAAGAGTATCAACCACATTATTGCCATAACCTACGATAGGCATATCATACGGTACTGCACGTACAGACTGATAATTTTCATGAATAAAGTTATTTCTTCCTGTGGAATAATCATGCTCCACACGGATGGTTCCGCCGAATTTAACTTCTTTTGCATACTCCGGACGGCGCAGTTCAAAAGGATAGCCGTTTTTCAGCCAGTTATCCGGCACTTCAACCTGGTAGCCATTTTCAATTTTCTGTTTGAACATACCGAAGCGGTAGCGGATACCGCAGCCATATGCACAATAGCCCAGTGTTGCCAGAGAATCCAGGAAACATGCAGCCAGACGGCCAAGACCGCCGTTACCCAACGCCGGATCCGGTTCCTGATCTTCAATCACATTCAGGTCAAATCCCATTTCCTCAAGAGCTTCCCGAACCTCCTTATAACAGGTCAGGTTGATCAGGTTGTTGCCCAGTGCACGTCCCATAAGGAACTCCATGGACAGGTAGTATACAATCTTCGGCTCCTGTTTTTCAAAAGCTTCCTGAGATTTTAACCAATTATCAATTACATAATCTTTTACTGCATAAGACACAGCCTGAAAGATCTGCTGCTTATCACATTCCTCAATCGTTTTACGGAACAGTGATTTCGCATTTTCTCTCACTGCTGCCTGAAATTCTTTTTTGTTGAACTGTTTGTTAGCCATAGCTCCTCCTCAATCGTTTTCTTAAGTCATCCTTCTATATTCTGGATACTCCCATAGTAACTTTCTCAGAATTAATACTCCACTCTTTCACATAGCCATCTGCGCCCCCAAAGATGACCTGTTCTGCCAGGACTTCGTCCTGAATCTGCTCTTTATTTGCCTCAACGACCTGCTGAATCTTCGGATTATCCTTTACGTATACACGGATCTTATCCATAACTTCAAATCCGGCTTCCTTACGCATGGTCTGAATTTTGCTGATAACTTCGCGAACAAAGCCCTCTTCCACCAGTTCCGGAGTCAGATTTGTATCCAGGACAACCGTAATCTCATTGTCGTTTTCTGATACATACCCCTCCATCTGAGCGGTGTCAATAAGCAAATCATTTTCCAATAATACAACAGGCTGTCCATTGATGTCAAGCTTCAAACTTCCGGTACTTTTCAGTTCATCCATGGCCTGATTGCCATCCATTTCCGTTAAATACTTGCGGATGCCATTTAAGAGCTTGCCATATTTCGGTCCCACTGTCTTCAACTGCGGTTTAAAATTATATGATGTAAAATTTCTCACATCGTCTGTGAAAGTTAATTTCTTTACGTTTAATTCATCCAGAATGATATCGTCATAGTACTGGCTTAAAGTAAACGGCGCTTTTACGAACATCTGCGCGATCGGCTGACGGTTTTTGATATTCGCTGCATTTCTGCAGGCACGGCCCATAACAACGATTTCCAGCAGATGAGCCATATTTTCTTCCAATTCTCTGTCGATCCATTCCTCATTTACCTTCGGGAAGTCGCACAGATGTACACTTTCCGGAGCGGCTGCATCGATGGAACATACCAGATTGCGATAAATCTCCTCCGTCATAAACGGAATCATCGGAGCGGCTGCCTTAGATACCGTAACAAGGGCTGTGTAAAGGGTCATGTAAGCATTGATCTTATCCTGCTCCATGCCTTTTGCCCAGAAACGTTCACGGCTGCGGCGAACATACCAGTTGCTCATATCATCAACAAAGTCCTGGAGCGCTCTGGCTGTCTCCGGAATCTTGTAGTCATTCAGACACTGATCTACGGTCTTCACCATGGAATTCAGGCGGGACAGCAGCCATTTGTCCATAACGGACAGCTTATCATATTCCAATGTATATTTTGTTGCGTCAAATTCATCAATATTTGCATACAGCACGAAAAATGCGTAGGTATTCCACAGGGTTCCCATGAATTTACGCTGGCCTTCCACCACTGCTTTTCCATGGAAACGGTTCGGCAGCCAGGGTGCGCTGTTGCTGTAGAAATACCAGCGGATCGCATCTGCACCGTAGGTTTCCAGCGCTTCAAACGGGTCTACTGCATTTCCTTTGGATTTACTCATCTTCTGGCCATTTTCATCCTGTACATGTCCCAGGACAATAACATTCTCGTAAGGTGCCTTGTTAAATAAAAGCGTTGAGATAGCCAGCAGGGAATAGAACCAGCCTCTGGTCTGGTCAACAGCCTCGGAAATGAACTGTGCCGGGAACTGCTGCTCAAATACCTCTTTATTTTCAAACGGATAGTGATGCTGTGCAAAAGGCATGGAACCGGAATCAAACCAGCAGTCAATAACTTCCGGAACACGGTGCATCTCCTTTCCGCACACCGGACACTTGATAGTCACTGCATCAATGTACGGACGGTGAAGTTCGATGTCATCCGGGCAGTTGTCAGACATGGATTTCAGTTCCGCGATACTGCCGATGGCATGCTGATGTCCGCATTCACATTCCCAGATATTTAAGGGAGTACCCCAGTAACGGTTACGGCTCAGCCCCCAGTCCTGAACATTTTCCAGCCAGTCGCCAAATCGACCTTTACCAATACTTTCCGGAATCCAGTTGATCGTGTTGTTGTTGCGGATCAGGTCATCACGAACTGCGGTCATCTTGATGAACCAGGATTCACGTGCATAATAAATAAGCGGTGTATCGCATCTCCAGCAGTGGGGATAATCATGCTCAAATTTCGGAGCATCGAAGAGTTTTCCTTCTTTTTCCAAATCGACAAGTATCGGTTTGTCTGCATTTTTTACAAAGGTTCCTGCATACGGAGTTTCTTTTGTCATATTACCCTGGCCGTCTACAAACTGTACAAACGGCAGGTTGTATTTGCGGCCCACACGGTTATCATCCTCACCGAATGCCGGTGCAATATGAACAATACCGGTACCGTCAGACATGGTTACGTAGTTATCACATACAACAAAATGGCCTTTTTTCTTCTGGCGCTGTGCTTCTTTTCCGGTGCACGCAAAGAGCGGTTCATACTCTCTGTACTCCAGATCCGTTCCCTTGTATGTTTCCAGGATTTCATAAGCGCTCTGTCCTTCCTCGGCCAGCTTGCCCAGAACAGTATCCAGCAGTGCCTGGGCCATATAGTAGGTATAGCCGTCTGCTGCTTTTACTTTACAGTAGGTCTCTTCCGGATTCACACAGAGAGCCACGTTGGACGGAAGGGTCCAGGGTGTGGTAGTCCATGCCAGGAAGTATGCGTTCTCATCGACAACTTTGAATCTGACGATTGCGGAACGTTCTTTCACAGTCTTGTAACCCTGAGCCACCTCCTGAGCGGAAAGAGGGGTACCGCAGCGCGGGCAGTAGGGTACGATCTTGAATCCCTTGTACAGAAGGCCTTTTTCCCAGATTTCTTTTAAAGCCCACCACTCGGACTCAATGAAGTTATTATCATAGGTGACATAAGGATTGTCCATATCGGCCCAGAAGCCTACGGTTCCGGAGAAGTCCTCCCACATGCCTTTGTATTTCCAGACACTTTCCTTACATTCCTTGATGAACGGCTCCATGCCGTATTCTTCGATCTGTTCTTTTCCGTTTAAGCCCAGCTTTTTCTCAACTTCCAGCTCAACCGGAAGACCGTGGGTATCCCATCCGGCTTTTCGCGGCACCATGTAGCCCTTCATGGTACGGTATCTTGGAATCATATCCTTGATAACACGGGTCAGTACGTGGCCGATGTGCGGTTTTCCGTTTGCGGTTGGCGGTCCGTCGTAGAAAGTGTAGGTTTCTCCTTCTTTGCGGTTTTCCATGCTTTTTTCAAAAATATGATTTTCGGACCAGAATTTTTCCACTTCTTTTTCGCGATCAACAAAATTTAAGTCTGTTGAAACTTTTTTGTACATTATGAACTCCTTTCCAAAATGGATTCTTTTTGAAACAGAAAGGCGTCCGCCCTGTAAAAGGACGAACGCCACCATTCGCTATACCACCTGTTACAACATACGGGTGTATCTCTGGTACATACACCGATATACGTCCCGGATAACGGCGGGAAACCGGCAACTCCTACTGCAGCAATATGGTTCAGAGCGCAACTTGGGAGTGATGTTCCTCTGGCTCTACTCACACCGGGCTTCCACCATCACCGGCTCGCTTTCGCTTTTGAAACCAGAATACTGTCTCCGTCATGGTCTTTTTCATATGTGGAACCTATTATATGGAGATTTTTTTCTTTTGTCAACCCCAAAAGCCCACAAAAAGTCTTGGTTTTTATGTATTTTTCAAATGTCATACAGCATCCCTGCGGCATTCTCCGCAATAATGCTTCTCATTCACACAGACAGCACCACATATTCTGCATCTGTTGCGAGTCCACACAAAACACTTGTATTTTTCATCGTAAAAATGCTGATACAATTCTTTATCAAGAGGGCTCATACCATATCGGAAAACATGACGATACCATCGCTGGTAGTCATCATACATATAAAATGATGCCTCTCTCGAAACATGAAAGCGCCCGGAAACTTCAGCGGCATTTCTGCATCTGGCGTAATGAATAGCCATCCGTGGGGCAAGAATATTGCTGGCCAGCGCATTTGCTTCCGCTTCACGATTTGGGGAAGAGGTATCATGTTTCAGTAAAATATGACCCAGTTCATGCATGAGTGAAAAACGTTTACGTTCATCTATCATTCGATCATTGTAGAAAATCATCCGGTTCAACATAAATGCGTCGTGGCTGATTTGTTTGCAGGTACTCCGCTTTTCTGGATTCAGGTGCTGGTACGGCACACAGGAATATCCGTACTCCTCCAGTATGGATATACAGTCGAACGGGAATGAGTCTATTTTACATTTACGGTAAACCTGCAGTGTGAGCTCCGTGATCTGGTCTTCAAGAAACATAAAGCCGCCTCCATGTCGAACATTTGTTCGATTATAGCATGTTTTTATATCTTTGTAAACCCTTCCGTACTAAATTCTTAACTTCCTGACTTTTTCTCACTCAGACTCCTGTTTTGAGCATTATTCGTAATCATCTTCCTCTTCATCACATTCAGGTTATTGTTCTATTGGGTTTCCGCCTGCATCGCAGGTGCAGCTCCAGGTCTTTCCGTCCTTTGCCAGAGTCTTCAGCATGCGCCCACGCTCCCAGGTAAGATCCATGCCCTTCCATTGGATCGGGTTGCCCATATCGTCATAGCTTATGGAACCCATTGCAACGCGTTTGGATAGCCACAGCATCAAAACTCTCTTGTCAGGAATTCCTGAAACCTTTTTGGTCTCATAAAAATTACAGTTTTAAAATAGAAGCTATTATAGATGCATCCTTGAAACAAATATTTTCTTTCTGTAAGATTTTTTTAATTGCATGTCTGCTTTTCATCGGTATAATCCGATTCAACAAATAACTTGATTTAGATTGGGGTAATTTGAAAACAATTTTTTGTTCACAATCAATTACATTTTCATCCCCAACAATTTTTACCACATTTTCCAATGCGTCTTTCGAAACTATTTCTTTGTTGAAAGAATTCATATAAAAGACATCCATTATTTTATCTTTCCACTCTTGAATAAATCTTATAGAATGATCTATAATCCGCCAATCATTTATAGTTACAAATCCACATCCACCCCCGTCCAATGCGGTACGATGAGAATTTCCCAAATAATAATGCAGAAAAGCCGAATTAATTATATACCCTTTTAAACTAACTATATCCTGCACACATTTGAAATCTACCAAGGTCAATTCTTTTGAAAGCAAATCTTCTTTTATATCTATATGTACACTTAGATACTGTGAATCCTTTGTAGGATAATCCAAATCAATTGAATAAAATGGTAATGTTATATTATCTTTTGGTTTCAATTCAAAGCTTATCAATGGAGATGCCGGAAATTCTTCTTCATGGCCATAATAATTCTGCGGAATCGACAATTCCAAAAACTTTTCCCTATTCTTTTTATTATTCTTTAACATTACTCCTAAATCCTTAAAATCATAATCAGGATCTAAAAGCATATATCCTAAATGATCATAATTGCATCCAAGTAGTTTGCTTATCTCATCTGCCATTTCTAGTAAATCTTGGCAATTTATAGATGAAGGATATTCTTCTACATACATTCTTATTGAATAATAACAATTACTCATCTTTTTCGCTTTCACACTCTATTTCCATAAATTTCTCCAAAAATTAGCTAACCTTCCAGGCCAACTGACGACTGACCAACATGTATTTGGATTACTTCTAACCATTTTAGAACATTTCTCTAGCATTTGTATTCTTGTTTGAGATTTACTAACAACCTCAACCAGTTTATTTTCCCCATACCGAGCAACACCTATTACATCCGGTCTCTGACGTCCATTTAATCCCGCTGTTTTTAATGCTCTATCAAATGTTATCTTGGAATAATGCCCCGGTTGCATTGCCATCTGTCCCGCCTTAATGTTGGATGCCATTTAGTGCACCATCAATTCCACCAACAGCATATCCTATTCCAGCACCTATTCCTCCTCCGGCAATAGCACCCGTTAGTGCAGCACCACATATTACTCCAACAGCACCTCCTGTCATCGCTGTCGCAACGGCTAATCCCGCAATTACTGCTACTCCTGCTACTGCACTTGCCCAACTAGGCCAATCACCGTTTTCATCAGACATATTTACTGGATTATTCCAACAATACGCATACAGATTATACTGAGCCAAATTCTGATGTTCGGCTGTTAATACTTCTTCATCGTCAGGACTTATAAACCGTCCAACCTCAGGATCATAATACCTTGAGGATACATAATACAATCCCGTCTCCGCATCATAAAAGTATTCCCGATATCGGAACGGATTTTTGCTTCCGATCTGTTCCTCTGTGCTGTCCGTCATCCCGAGCGGTCTGCCCCAG
>JALENY010000015.1 GCA_022767285.1 Lachnospiraceae bacterium
ACTAAGTCACCCTTCCTTCCGAAGAGCTCCAGGTGCTTCGTTCGACTTGCATGTGTTAAGCACGCCGCCAGCGTTCATCCTGAGCCAGGATCAAACTCTCTGATAAAAAGTTTGTCTTTGGTCAGAACCAACTTCGCTAGCCAATTCATCCCGTTTACTGTTTTAAGGTTTCTCTTTTGAGAATGTTTACTCGTAAGAATTTTCGAGATGTATCTTCCCTCATCTAAAATGAGTTCCGATACGATGTGTTTTACTGTTCAGTTATCAAAGTGCTTTGCTGCGTTTTTTTATTTCTCAGACGCAACTTTGACATAATACCATGTTTATTTTCTTATGTCAATACTTTTTTTAATTTTTTTCAAAACTTTTTTAAGAATAAGAAACGGAGAAGGAGGGATTTGAACCCTCGCACGGCGCAAACCGTCTACACCCTTAGCAGGGGCGCCTCTTCAGCCACTTGAGTACTTCTCCAAACTGCCTGAATTTCTTGTTCTTATTAAGTTCTACAAGCGCCTACTTTTCGCAGGCGCATTGTAAATTATACTAAAGGGTTTTCCATTTGTCAACGCTTTTTTTCAGATATTTTCATACTTTTTAATCGTATCTTCAATACGCCTTTTTACCTCCTGTGCTATTTCAGAAGTTTTCATATCTTTATACACATCATATGGTATCGGAGGGAGAAAATGCACCTGAACTGTAACCGGTTTAATTGAATTTGTATCAAAAACTTTATAAGAATCAATAATTGCTACGGGAACAATGGGACATTTGGCTTTTGTTGCAATTTTAAAACTTCCGCCTTTGAATTCAAGAAGCTTATTGCCCATTTTTGAACGGGTTCCCTCGGCAAAAATAACATAATTTCGTCCTTTTTTCACTTCATCGCTTGTATTAATGATAACCTGCATAGACTGACGGATATCATCACGGTCAATCGGTATGGCTTTTATACAAGCAAAAATCTGCTTTAAAAAAGGAATATTACATAATTCTTTCTTCATTACAACAGAAAAAGGATTCGGACATACTGCAATCAGAGACAATACATCATAAAATCCCTGATGGTTGGGATAAAACATAAAACCGTTTTCTTTAGGAATATTTTCAACACCATATGCGTTTACGGTTACATTTCCGCCTTTATTTGCGTGATCATCAATTTCTTTCAGCATTTTATAGTGCTGCTCTTCTGTGTACTTATCTACATGTTTCGCGTAATAGCACAGCCGAAACCATCCATAGGGAGCCCACCACAGATTTTTTAAAACCATTAAAATAATACGTTTCATATTTTCCTCCCATATACATTGCTAAAACTTTATCAGAAACTGACATAAATGATTCTGTTTATCCAGCTCTTTTATTCTCGTAATTATTTCAATACATTCTCATAAAGATTATTGCCTTCTGAATCAATCACTACAACGGCAGGGAAGTATTCCACTTCCAGTTTTCGGATTGCTTCCGCACCAAGATCATCATAGGCGATTACTTCTGATTTTAATATTTTTTTTGATAAAAGTGCCCCGGCTCCTCCTACAGCAGCAAAATATACAGCTTTATTACGGATAATTGCTTCAACTACTTCCGGATTTCTTTTTCCTTTCCCTATCATTCCTTTCAATCCCATATCAAGAAATTTCGGCGTATACTTATCCATACGACTGGCAGTTGTGGGTCCGGCTGAACCAATGGGACGGCCTTCTCTGGCCGGAGAAGGTCCCATATAATAGATGATCTGATCCTTCATATCCATAGGAAGTACTTCTTTTTTCTGCACTGCCTCAAACATTCTTTTATGTGCAGCGTCTCTGGCTACAAAAATAGTACCGGTAATATAAACGTAATCTCCTGCATGAAGACTCTCAATATCCGCTTTTGAAAGCGGTGCCTGAATATATCTATCCATTTTTACACCTCCCTGCATACATGGCGGTTTACGTGACAGCAGATATTTACTGCCACCGGAAGCCCTGCAATATGAGTAGGGTATGTATTAATATTTACCGCCAGCGCAGTTGTTCTTCCTCCAAGGCCGCCCGGTCCGATACCGGTCTCATTGATCTTCCGCAGCATCTCTTCTTCCAGCTCAGCCACATAAGGAATATTTGAATGTTGTTTTACATTTCGAGTCAATGCCTGTTTTGCCATTAATGCACATTTTTCAAAAGTTCCTCCAATTCCTACACCCACTACCATAGGAGGACAAGCGTTTGGGCCAGCATCCTTAACAGCCGTCAAAATAGCATTTTTTACACCTTCAATTCCGTCTGCCGGCTTCAGCATAAAAACGCGACTCATATTTTCACTGCCAAATCCTTTCGGTGCTACTGTAATTTTTACTTTATCACCCGGAACGATGGTATAATGAATAATAGCAGGTGTATTATCTCTGGTATTTTCACGGATCAGAGGATCCTTTACCACAGATTTCCGCAAATATCCATCCACATAACCTCTGCGGACACCTTCATTTATGGCATCCTCCACATTTCCTCCGATAAAATGAACATCCTGTCCCACTTCAAGAAAAATGACTGCCATACCTGTATCCTGGCAAATGGGAATCATATCCTCTCCTGCAATTTCCAAATTTTCCTGCAAAGAATCAAGAATCTGTTTTCCGAGAAGTCCGTCTTCCTTTTCCGTTGCTTCTTTTAAAATTTCATCCATATCATCCGTGAGAAAATGATTTGCTTCTATGCACATTTCTTTAATCTGATCAGTCAAAATATCCACACAAACCTCACGCATATTAACACCTCCTCAAGTGCCTGGCTTTTTTTGTCTTATCGAAAAAATGGGGCGGTGCACTTTTTGCGCCCACCCCTTTTCTCAATTTTTTTATTTTTCTTCCGGATCCCGGTCACGTACTTTTGCAATGCTTGCAACCGAAACACCTTCACCTGTATTAATTACCTTCACACCGGAAGTAATTCTGCCCAATACTGATATTCCGGAACATTCTGTCCGGATGATAATACCTTCTGTTGTAATCAACATAATTTCATTATCATCATTTACCGCCTTTACACCAACTACATTTCCGGTCTTTTCTGTTATCTTATAACATTTTACACCTTTGCCTCCACGGTTCTGCGGTGCAAATTCACCCATAGAAGTTCTCTTACCCATACCGTTTTCTGAGACAATCAGAAGATAATCTCCCTGGGAAGAAAGCTGCATACCGATGACTTCATCCTGATCAATCAGATTCATACCGATGACTCCCATGGAAGTTCTTCCGGTACTTCTTACATCTGTTTCATGGAATCGAATACACATACCGAATTTTGAAACCAAAATGATATCCTTCTTGTTGTCGGTAAATTTCACTTCGATCAATTCATCTCCTTCACGGAGGGTAATCGCTGCAAGACCGGTTTTTCGTACATTTGAATATTCTGCCATCGGGGTCTTTTTAACCAGACCGTTTTTCGTTGCCATAAACAGATACTGACCATTTTTAAATTCATGTATCGGAATAACAGAGGTAATGGATTCTCCTGGCTGAAGCTGAAGAAGATTAATAATAGCAGTACCTCTTGCCGTACGGCTTGCTTCCGGAATCTCATATGCTTTTAAACGATAAACACGGCCTGTATTCGTAAAGAACATCAGGTAATGGTGGGTTGTAGTCATCAGAAGCTCTTCAATATAATCGTCTTCCAATGTCTGCATTCCCTTGATCCCTTTGCCGCCTCTCTGCTGACTGCGGAAATTATCCACAGACATACGTTTGATATATCCGCCTTTTGTCATGGCGATTACCGCATTTTCCTTTGGTATCAGATCTTCTGTAGTAAAATCCAAATCATCATAGCCAATTGCTGTTCTTCTTTCATCACCATATTTATCGGATATTAAGAGAATTTCCTCTCGTATAACACGAAGAAGAAGTTTCCGGTCGGACAAAATAGCTTTATACTGGCGGATTTTTTCCATCAGTTCATTATATTCCGCTTCCAGTTTTTCTCTTTCCAAACCGGTCAATGCACGCAGGCGCATATCTACGATAGCCTGTGCCTGTGCATCGGTAAGTAAAAATTCCTTCATCAATTCTGTTTTTGCTTCCTGTACATTTCTGGAAGAACGGATAATTTTTATAACTTTATCAATATTATCCAGAGCCTTTAACAGACCTTCCAAAATGTGCGCACGTTCCTGCGCTTTATTCAGATCATACTGAGTCCTTCTGGTCACAACATCTTCCTGATGTTCCAGATAGGCATTCAGCATATCCATAATATTCATGACTTTCGGCTGAAGTTTATGATCCAAAGCCAGCATAATAACACCAAAAGTATCCTGAAGCTGTGTATGCTTGTATAATCTGTTTAACAATACATTTGCATTTGCATCACGACGCAGTTCAATACAGATATCCATACCCTCACGACTGGAATGGTCATTTAGCGCAGTGATACCGTCAATTTTTTTATCCCGAACCAGTTCGGCAATCTTTTCGATCAATCTTGCTTTATTTACCATAAAGGGCAGTTCTGTCACATGAATCTCTGTTTTTCCGTTTGGCAGAGTCTCAATATTTGTCACGGCGCGTACACGGATTTTTCCACGACCGGTACGATAGGCTTCTTCTATTCCTCTCGTTCCGAGAATAGTAGCTCCTGTAGGAAAATCCGGGCCTTTTATGATTTCGAGAACTTCCTCAATAACAGTCTCTCTGTCTTCTTCCACTATATTATCAATTATTTTTACAACGGCAGATATTACTTCTCTCAAATTATGAGGAGGGATATTCGTTGCCATGCCTACTGCAATACCGGAAGTACCATTTACCAAAAGATTCGGATAACGGGATGGTAAAACGATTGGTTCTTTTTCCGTCTCATCAAAGTTTGGCTGAAAATCAACAGTATTTTTATTGATATCAGCCAGCATTTCCATGGATATTTTGCTGAGACGAGCCTCTGTGTATCGCATTGCAGCTGCACCGTCACCGTCAACAGAACCAAAATTTCCGTGACCGTCAACCAGAGGATATCTGGTAGACCATTCCTGAGCCATATTAACCAATGCACCGTAGATGGAACTGTCACCATGTGGATGATATTTACCCATAGTATCACCGACAATACGAGCACATTTTCGATGAGGTTTGTCCGGTCCGTTATTCAATTCGATCATGGAATATAAAACACGCCGTTGAACAGGTTTCAATCCATCTCTTACATCGGGCAGAGCACGTGAAGCAATGACACTCATGGCATAGTCGATGTAAGAATCTTCCATTGTTTTTTTCAAATCCACCTCGTGGACTTTATCAAAAATATTATCTTCCATCTTATCTCCTCAATCTGCTAGATATCAAGATTTCTAACATCTTTTGCTCTTTCTTCGATAAATTCACGTCTTGGCTCTACTTTATCTCCCATCAATGTAGTAAAGGTAAGATCCAACTCAGATGAAGTTTCTTCATCCATGGATACTTTTAACAGAATTCTCTGTTTTGGATCCATAGTTGTATCCCATAACTGATCCGCATCCATCTCTCCAAGACCTTTATAACGCTGAATTTTATTATTACTGTCACGACCCACTTCAACCAGAATCTTATCCAGTTCTTCGTCTGAATAGGCATACCATACTTTTTTATTTTTCTCAAGTTTATACAATGGCGGCTGAGCAAGATAAACATATCCCTGTTTAATCAATTCCGGCATAAACCGATATAAAAATGTTAATAATAAAGTTGCAATATGAGCGCCGTCTACATCCGCATCGGTCATAATAATAATTTTATGATAACGGAGTTTTGTAATATCAAAATCATCATGGATACCGGTACCAAAAGCAGTAATCATGGCTTTTATTTCCGCATTCCCATATATTTTGTCAAGACGCGCTTTTTCTACATTCAAAATTTTTCCGCGAAGAGGAAGAATTGCCTGAGTCTTACGGTCTCTGGCTGTTTTGGCAGAACCACCTGCAGAATCTCCCTCAACGATATAAATTTCACAGTTTCTAGGATCTTTATCCGAACAGTCTGCCAGTTTTCCTGGAAGAGACATTCCGTCCAAAGCTGACTTTCTCCTGGTAAGATCACGGGCTTTTCTGGCAGCGTCGCGGGCACGTTGAGCAAGAACTGATTTTTCAATGGTTAATTTTGCAACTGTCGGATTTTGCTCCAGATATATTTCCAGCTGTCTGGATACAATTCCATCCACAGCACTGCGCGCTTCACTGTTTCCGAGTTTTTGCTTTGTCTGTCCCTCAAACTGAGGATCCTCAATTTTAACACTGATAATAGCAGTCAGACCTTCACGAATATCCTCACCGGTAAGATTTGGTTCACTGTCACGCAGCAGCTTATTTTTTCTTGCATATTCATTAAATACTTTTGTCAGCGCGTTACGAAAACCAATTATATGCGTTCCGCCTTCCGGTGTGGTTATATTATTTACAAAACCATAGGTATTTTCTGTGTAAGAATCATTATGCTGCATGGCAACTTCCACCACAACACCATTTTTTTCGCCTTCACAGTAAATAATATCTTCATACAAAGGTGTCTTACTTTTATTCAGATACTGAACAAACTCCTTTATACCACCCTCATAATGAAATGTTTTTTCACGCGGTTCTTCTTCTCTTTCATCCCGAAGACTGATACGAAGGCCTTTTGTAAGAAATGCCATCTCGCGGAATCTCTGTTTTAATGTATCAAAATCAAAATGAAGGTCTTCAAATATCTGATTATCCGGATAAAAAGTGACCATAGTACCTGTCTGATCCGGTTCACATTCACCTATTTCTTTCAGTTTATAAATAACGTGACCTCTTTCATAACGCTGACGATACATTTTTCCTTCGTTATAAATCGTAACCTCAAGCCATTCGGAAAGAGCATTTACAACAGATGCACCTACACCATGAAGACCACCGGATACCTTATATCCTCCGCCTCCGAATTTACCACCTGCGTGGAGAACGGTAAAAACAACTTCGACTGCAGGAATTCCCGCTTTGTGATTGATGCCAATGGGAATTCCACGTCCATTATCGATAACGGTAACGGAACCGTCTTTGTTTATGGTAACTTTTATATTATCACAGAATCCAGCCAGTGCTTCATCCACGGAATTGTCCACAATTTCATACACCAGATGATGAAGACCTCTGGTTGATGTGCTGCCAATATACATACCGGGTCTTTTTCGAACTGCTTCCAAACCTTCCAAAATTTGAATTTGATCTGCTCCATATTCTGTACTCATTTTATTCCTCCTGCAACTACTTGAAATACCTTATTGACTTCAAACTGCTTTTCAACAAAATCATCCAGACCTGTACAGGTAATAATTGTCTGTATATCTTTAATACTGTTCAATAAATAGTTTTGCCTGCTGCTGTCCAGTTCAGACAATACATCATCCAATAATAATACCGGTGTATCTTTTATTATTTTTTTTACCAATTCTATTTCAGAAAGTTTTAAAGATAATGCCGCTGTCCTCTGCTGTCCTTGAGAACCATACCTGCGTATGTCAATGCCATTTACGGTTACACACAGATCATCTCTGTGGGGACCCGTAGATGTGGTTTTCAATTTGCAATCGCTTTCTCTGTTTTTCTGTAATTGCTGATCATATAAATCAACCGTGATATTCGGCTCATATTCAAGATAGATATTTTCCTTTCCTCCGGTTAATTTAAAATGGATCGGTCCAATAATGCTATTCAAATTGTCGATAAATTCTTGTCTCTTTGAAATGATCTTTTTTCCATATTGAACCAATTGCACATCCCATATATCCAGAGTACTGATTAAATCTGGCTGAAAATACAGATCCTTTAATAATTTATTTCTCTGGTTGAGGGATTTATTATAATTTGTCAGGTCATTCAGGTAAATACCATCCAACTGACACAATTCAAAATCAAGAAATCGTCTTCTCTCACCGGGGCCGTCTTTTATAATATTCAGATCTTGCGGAGAAAAGAATACCAGATTTACCACACCAAATAAATCTCTTGCCCGTTTGATCGGAACTCCGTTGATTGCAATTCCTTTCGGATTATTTTTTTTCAGATGCATATCGATCTGATAATCCATGATTTCTTTATGTACCCGCATGCGAATGTGGGATTCTTCCTCATTAAAATATATAACATCCCGGTCTTTACTGCCCTTATGAGATTTCGTTGTTCCGCCAATGTAAATAGCTTCCAGTACATTGGTCTTCCCCTGAGCATTGTCCCCATATAAAATATTGGTTCCCTTATCCAGTTCGATGGATAACGTTTTATAATTTCTGAAATTTTTTAAGTCCAAAGATTTTATATACATATCGCACCGGTTTATTTTAAAATTTTAATCGTTTCTCCGTTGTAAAAAACAAGATCTCCGTCGTAGAGTTTTCTTCCTCTTCTTGTATCTGTCTCACCGTTTACTTTTACCAGACCGTCAAGAATCACAAATTTTGCTTCCACTCCATCAGATACCAGGTCAGCCGCTTTTAGAGCCTGACCAAGTTTTATATATTCTTCCCTGAGTTTTATTTCTTTCATTTTCTGAGTTTCCTTTCAATTACTTTAGGCTTTTTTTAATGCCTTTATCTGGCTGCATTAAAGTTAACCGGAAGGATCAGATAGGTATAAGATTCCTTTTCATCTTTTATAAAACAGGGTGCTTTCGGATTCATCAGATAAATATATATTTCTTCTTCATCAATGACTCTGAGTGCATCAATCAGGAATTTGGGGTTAAATCCAATTAAAATATCTTTTCCTTCTTTGTCAATATCAACATCTTCATTCATGGAACCGAGCTGTGAATCAATGCTCAATTTCATATATCCGTCCAGGATATTGATGATGATCGGTTTTTTATCTCCTTCTTTTACAAATAAAGTAGCACGGTCTATACAGTCAAGAAACTCTCTTTTGTTTACTTTAATCTTTGTCTCATAATCTCTGGAAAGCATCTGTTCTACTCTGAAATACTGTCCTTCAATCAATCTGGAAATAACAACTGTATCATCAAATTCAAATATAATATGATTTTTTGCAAAGAAAATATTTACAACATCTTCTACTTCACCGGATAAAATCTTGCTGATTTCATTCAATGTCTTTCCCGGAACAACTACTTTCTGGTTGCTGTAAGATTCTTTTAACTCAATTTTCCGAATGGCAATTCTGTGTCCGTCTAATGCTACAACTTTCAAAATATCACCATTAATTTCAAACAGTTCACCTGTCATAAGTTTATTATTATCATTAGGTGCCGTACAGAAAATGGTCTGACGGACAACTTCTTTCAAAGTAAACTGAGATACTGTAATGCAGTTTTCTCTTTCAATGATGGGAAGGTATGAAAAATCTTCTCCTGATTTGGCACCAATGTTAAATTTTGCTTTTTCACATGTAATGGTTACATTATAATTTTCATCTGCAGAGATCGTAACATCATTGTCCGGAAGTTTTCGGATTATATCAGAGAATATTTTTGCATCCAGTGCAATAATACCTTTTTCAAGGATTGTTCCTTTTACTAAAGTTTCAATACCCAGTTCCATATCGTTTGTAATAAATTTGATCATTTCCATGGAGGCATCAATCAGAACACATTCAAGAATCGGCATAGTCGTTTTGGAAGGTACCGCTTTCATGGAAATGTTAATACTTTTTTGTAATTCAGATTTGGAACAGATGATTTTCATAGTGTGTATAACTCCTTTCCTTAATGGACCACGTTCTTTCTCATAATATTCCCCGAAAGAAGATCGTGGTGGAAAACCATAAATAACATAATATATAAAAGAAATAATTAGACGTATCCGTCTTAGGGGCTGTGGATATGTGTAAAAGTCCGTTTTTTCCTATAAAATCAAGCAAAACGGCTATGGATAACTATGTTTACGAGGATTGATTAGCCTGTGCAGAAGATGTGGTTAATTATTTTTCAAAAAATTGAAAAAATATTTATGCACATGTTATTCACTTTTAAAAACATATTGTACACATGTCCTGTGTGGACAACTAAGAAGACGGATTCATTTTTTTTATGATAATTTCTATATTGTTACGTGTTGTTTCAGAAGTTTCCAGTTCATTGGAAATTCGTTTACATCCATTGATAACTGTACTGTGGTCTTTTTTTCCTAACATTTTTGCAATATCAAGGAATGAATCATCCGTCATTTTACGGCACAGATACATAGCTACCTGTCTCGGGTAGGCATATTTTGCGTCACGCTTCTGACTCCTGATTTCTTCCGGTGTTATGTTAAAATGTTCGGCAACCACATCAATGATTAATTTAGAAGTAATGGTTTTCTTTTCATCTGGAGAAATGATATCTTTTAATACTTCTTTGGCAAGAGCAACGTTGATCTCACGCTTATCCAGAATACCTTTTGCACGTATTTTATTGAGGGATCCCTCCAGCTCACGGATGTTTGATTTTACATTGGTTGCGATATATTCAATTACTTTATCGTCAATACTGTAGCCGTCGAGTTCCTCTTTTTTTCGCAGAATTGCAACTCTGGTCTCATAGTCAGGAGAGGAAATGTCAGCAATCAGACCCCACTCAAAACGAGAACGGATTCTTTCTTCCAGGATATCCATGTCCTTCGGCGGTTTATCGGACGAGACGATGATTTGTTTTTTTGCACCGTGGAGTGCATTAAAAGTATGGAAAAATTCTTCCTGCGTAGCTTCTTTTCCGATGATAAATTGAATATCATCTACGAGAAGAACATCGATATTTCTGTATTTTTCCCGGAATTTTGACATGGCAGTATTATTTACGTTACGAATTGCATCAATCAGTTCGTTGGTAAAATCTTCACTGGTAACATATAATACCTTTTTGCTCGGATCATTTTGAAGAATAAAATGAGCAATGGAGTGCATAAGATGGGTTTTGCCAAGTCCAACTCCTGCATATAAATATAGAGGATTGTAGATTTCACCCGGGGATTCTGCAACAGCCAGAGAGGCAGCATGTGCAAATTTATTATTGCTGCCGACCACAAAGGTATCAAATGTATATTTTGGATTTAAATGTGCCTGTTCCATGGCAGAGGTAACTGCCGGTGCAGCTGCCGGTGCTGAGGATTCCGTGCTGTCCGGACCTACAAAATTTATTTTCAGATTTAAACCGGTAACTTCACTGATTGCTACTTTTATAGAGAGTGCATATTTTTTATTTAATACACTGATTCCCATATGACCAGTGGGAACGATAAAGGTGATCATATCGTTTTCCACACTTTTTATTTCCAGTGGAAGAAGCCATGATTCATAGGAAATATTGGACAATTCGTGATCTATTTTTATTTTATTTAAAATATTATCCCAGTTTTGTTTTACTAATTCTAAAGGATCCATTTTTATTTCTCCATTCTATTACGCACTATCACTACTATATCTTATAATAAATTAGAATTTTTAGCAATGACTAATTCTCGATACTTATAGCAAAAAAGTTACCATAATATTCTTTTTATAGATTTGAATGTGTATAAGTGAAAATGTTTATAAACATGTCGAAAAAGCGTAAAAACTGGATTTGTTTGTTTTTGTTGGTGAATAAATCACATAAATTCACATAGTTATCCACAAGTTATCCACAAAATGTGGATAATATTACGTAAACTGTTTATAAAATAAAAACAGCATTTATACTTGACTTATAAAGGCATTATGAATATAATGGATAATGATGTTTTGTAAATTAAGTACCATATATGAAATAGATATTTGGTTTAGTAAGGGAGGTGCCGAAACATGAAAATGACATTTCAGCCGAAGAAACGTTCCAGAGCAAAAGTTCATGGATTCAGAGCCAGAATGAGCACAAAAGGCGGAAGAAAAGTTCTTGCAGCAAGAAGATTAAAAGGAAGAAAAGTTTTATCAGCATAAGACCGCAGATATGTGGTCTTTTCTTCTCTAAAAAGGAAATTATATGATTTATTCAGAAAGCTTGAAAAAGAACACGGATTTTCAGAAAGTATATAAAGAAAGAAAATCCTTTGCCAATCGAAATCTTGTTATGTATATCATAAAAAATGATTTACAGAAAAACCGGATTGGCATTTCCGTCAGTAAAAAAGTAGGAAACAGTATCGTCAGACACAGGCTTACCCGTTTGATCCGGGAAGCCTACCGTCTGAATGAATCTGCTTTTTTGTGTGGATATGATATTGTTATCGTGGCAAGAGTAAATGCAAAGGGTTCAGGATATAAAGATATAGAAAGTGCGCTGCTGCATCTGGGCCGGCTGCATCATATCACAGAGAAAACATTATGATAAAAAAATTTCTGATCGGAGGAATCCGATATTATCAAAAATATATATCACCGTGGAAAAGAACAAAATGTCCTTATTTTCCAACCTGTTCACAGTATGGGCTTGAGGCGATTCAAAAACATGGTGCGTTAAAAGGAAGTTTACTGGCTATCTGGCGCATATTGCGCTGCAATCCTTTTTCAAAAGGAGGATATGATCCGGTACCGTAACGTAATTTTAGATAGGTAGTCCTATCTTAAAAATAAGGAGGATATAAGATTGAGTATTGTTTTAACCAAAAGCACCATGCCTATTGTCCGTTGGATTGCGGACATCCTCGGGTTATTAATGAATGGTATATTCTATGTGCTTAATGCCATCGGTATTCCTAATGTTGGTATAGCAATCATTTTATTTACCATCGTTATGTATGCGTTAATGACCCCAATGCAGATCAAGCAGCAGAAATTTTCTAAATTAAATGCGGTTATGAGTCCGGAGCTGCAGAAAATTCAGAAAAAATACGCAAACAAAAAAGATCAGGTTTCCATGACAAAGATGCAGGAAGAAACTCAGGCAGTTTACCAGAAATATGGTGTTTCTCCCATGGGAAGCTGTCTTCAGATGTTAATAACACTTCCGGTTATGTTTGCTTTATACCAGGTTATCTATCACATTCCGGGATATATTAATCTTATTGGAAACGGATTGACAACTCTGGCTGAAAGCAATGGTTTTGTTTCATTTTTTACTAATTTCGTAGAAAATCTGGAAAACGGTTCTTCACTTATGTTAAATGCAGATACTACTGCGGGTGTTGTGGATGCAATTTATAAAATGAATCCTTCTCAGTGGAGTCAGCTTTTATCAGAAGCTTCCGGAAGTACCTTCCATAATATTGCTGTTACTACACATGAATCATTGATGGAATGGACTAATTTCTTAGGATTGTACATTTCTGATTCACCGTGGTCAATTTTTAAGGATGCATGGGCTTCAAAATCAGTTTTACTGATTCTTGCTGCTGTAGCATTTCCGATTCTTGCATGGGTAACACAGTGGCTGAACTATAAACTGATGCCGCAGCCGGAAAGTCAGAACAGTCAAAACGGTCAGAGTACCATGGAAAGTACCATGAAATCTATGAATACTATGATGCCGATTATGTCTGCAGTATTTTGTTTTACTCTGCCGGTTGGTATTGGAATTTACTGGATTATTGGTGCAGTAGTGCGAAGCGTTCAGCAGGTGATTATCAATCGTCAGATGGATAAGATTGATATGGATGAAATGATTCGTAAGAATCTGGAAAAAGCAAATAAAAAACGTGAAAAACAGGGTCTTCCGCCCCAGAAAATAACCAATCAGGCGAAGATGAACGTGCGTAATCTTGAAGTGGATCAGGAAACAAAACAGAGACAGCTTCAGGATGCCGCTAAAAAGAAACAGGAATCAACCGCTTATTATAATTCCGCAAATGCAAAACCTGGAAGCCTCGCTGCAAAAGCTAATATGGTTAAACAGTTTGATGAACGGAACAGCAAGAAGAAATAATCGGAAGGAGATTTGATTATGGAATACGTAGAAATTTCCGCTAAAACACTTGACGATGCCATAACAAAAGCATGTATCGAGCTTGGTATTTCCAGTGATAATCTGGATTATAAAGTAATCAGTGAAGGAAGCAGCGGCTTTTTGGGAATCGGAAGCAAACCTGCTATTATAAAAGCACGCAGAATGGTTCCAACTGTTGAAGAAGAGTTTTTTGCTGAATTGAAAAAAGAAGAATCTAAAAAAGAAGAAATCAAGAAGCCTGAACCGAAAAAACAGGAATCGAAAAAAACAGAACCAAAGAAAACAGAGTCTGTGAAAAAAGATTTTTCCGCAAAACCTGTAAAAACAGAGAAAAAACCAGTAGTCAAAGCGGAACCGAAACCGGAAAAAACTGCAGTAAAGAAAGAAGAACCGCCGGTTAAAAAAGAAGAGCGTGTTATTACACCGAAAACAGAAGAAGAAGTTCAGGTTATGAAGAACACGGCAAAAGCATTTCTGGATGATGTATTCAAGGCTATGAATCTTGAAGTTACGATGGAAATGGATTATGATCAGGAAGATGGCTGCTTAAATGTTGATTTTGAAGGACCGGAAATGGGAATTCTGATCGGTAAAAGGGGACAGACTCTTGATTCTCTGCAGTACCTGACAAGTCTTGTTGTTAATAAAGAGCAGAGTGAATATATCCGGATTAAACTGGATACGGAGAATTACAGAAAACGCAGAAAAGATACTCTGGAAAATCTGGCTAAAAACATTGCATTTAAAGTTAAGAAAACAAGAAAATCAGTTGCACTTGAGCCAATGAATCCATATGAGAGACGAATTATTCATTCTGCGCTTCAGAATAATAAATTTGTAAAAACAGTCAGTGAAGGGGAAGAACCTTTCCGCCATGTGGTAGTAATGTTAAAAAAATAAACAGATGATATTCTGTTTATTGAAATAAGAAATAAAAAATGTTATTCTAGGTCAAAGCGTGAATAACATCTTCTGCAGAATCAGAGGATCCGTGCGCTTTCCCGGAATAACATTTTTTTTGGAGGTAAAGATGGTAACAGAAACAATTGCAGCCATAGCTAGTGCTATGAGTCCTTCGGGAATCGGTATTATTCGAATCAGTGGACCGGAATCCCTGGACGTAATTGATCGGATTTATCAATCCAAAAATGGCAAGAAAAAAATAAAAGATGTCCACACTCATACCATCCATTACGGGTATATTGTGGATAACTCTAATGTTGTAGATGAAGTATTGGTGATGATTATGCACGGGCCTCATACTTATACTGGTGAGGATACTGTGGAAATTGATTGTCATGGCGGTGTTCTTGCCATGAAAAAAGTGTTGGAAACTGTAGTTAAAAACGGAGCAAGACCTGCAGAACCGGGAGAGTTTACAAAAAGAGCTTTTTTAAATGGCAGAATCGATCTTTCCCAAGCGGAAGCTGTTATGGATGTGATTTCAGCAAAAAATGAATATGCTTTAAAGAGTTCTCTGAGCCAGCTGAAAGGTTCTGTGCAGGAAAGCATTCGCGATATACGAAGTAAAATTATTTATCATATTGCTTATATTGAATCTGCACTGGATGATCCGGAACATATCAGTGTAGATGGCTATGGTGTAAAATTAAGAGAAGAGATAAAACCTCTGAAGGCGCAGATTGTGAAACTGTTAAAATCAGCAGATGAAGGTAAGATGATAAAAGAAGGTATTAAAACGGTTATTTTAGGTAAACCAAATGCCGGAAAGTCTTCCTTATTAAATATTCTTGTTGGCGAAGAACGGGCAATAGTAACGAATATTGCGGGTACTACCCGTGATATTCTGGAGGAACAAATTGTTCTGAATGGAGTCTCTCTTCGCATGATCGACACGGCAGGTATTCGTGCGACGGAAGATCAGGTTGAAAAAATAGGTGTGGAAAAAGCCAGAGAATATGCAAAAGATGCTGATCTGATCCTTTATGTGGTGGACGCATCAAGATCTTTGGATGAAAATGATCAGAGTATTATTGAACTTTTAAAAGATAAAAAGGCAATTGTTCTGTTGAATAAATCGGATTTGCCTGTGGAAGTATCAGTAGAATATTTAAAAAATCAGATACATGCACCAATCGTGTGGATTTCTGCAAAAGAAGAAACCGGTATAGAAGAACTGGAAAATGTAATAAAAGATTTGTTTTTTGCCGGCGAGTTGAATTTTAACGATGAAGTGTATATTACAAATATACGTCATAAAACTGCTTTGGAAGAAGCAAATAAGAGTTTAGAGTTGGTAGAAAACAGTATTGAAATAGGTATAGAAGAAGATTTTTACACGATTGATCTGATGGATGCTTACGAAAGCCTTGGAAGTATTATTGGGGAATCCGTGGGGGAAGATCTGGTTAATGAAATTTTCAGTAAATTTTGTACAGGAAAGTAGGATTCCTATTTGTGCTGCGGCGAAACGATGAAATGGAGATTGAGATGAATCATTTAGTTGAAAATTATGATGTGGTTGTAATCGGAGCCGGTCATGCGGGCTGTGAAGCTGCCTTGGCTGCTGCAAGACTTGGTATGGAAACAATTGTTTTTACTGTCAGTGTAGAAAGTATTGCATTGATGCCCTGCAATCCGAATGTAGGAGGTACTTCTAAGGGACATCTGGTTCGTGAAATTGATGCTCTTGGCGGAGAAATGGGTAAAAATATAGACAAAACTTTTATCCAGTCAAAAATGTTAAATAAATCAAAAGGTCCTGCTGTACATTCCCTTCGTGCACAGGCTGATAAAAGTGCATATAGCCGTGAAATGAGGAAAACTCTGGAAAATACGGATCATCTCACGATAAAACAGGCAGAAGTAACGGAACTTTTGGTAGAAGAGAAAAGAATAATAGGTGTTAAAACTTATTCAGGGGCAACTTATCTGGCAAAATCTGTTGTTTTGTGTACCGGAACATATTTAAAAGCCAGGTGTATTTACGGTGATGTCAGTAATTATACAGGACCAAATGGGCTGCAGGCTGCTAATTATTTAACAGATTCTCTGAAAAAGAATGGAATCGAAATGTTTCGTTTTAAAACAGGAACGCCGGCCAGAATCGATAAACGGACAATTGATTTTTCTAAAATGCAGGAACAGTTTGGTGATGAAAAGATTGTGCCTTTTTCTTTTTCAACAGATCCGGAATCTGTTCAGATCAAACAGGAATCCTGCTGGTTGACTTATACAAATGAAAAAACTCATGATATTATAAGAAAGAACCTGGATCGTTCCCCTTTGTATTCGGGCATGATTGAAGGTACGGGGCCGAGATACTGTCCTTCTATTGAGGATAAGGTAGTGAAATTTGCTGATAAAGACAGACATCAGGTATTCATTGAACCTGAAGGGCTTTATACGAATGAAATGTATGTTGGCGGTATGTCCAGCTCACTTCCGGAGGATGTTCAACATGAAATGTATCATTCGGTTGCCGGTTTGGAACATGCAAAAATTGTGAGAAATGCATATGCCATTGAATACGATTGTATCAATCCACGGCAATTGAATGCTACGCTCGAATTCAAGAAAATTAAGGGCTTGTTCAGTGGTGGTCAATTTAATGGAAGTTCCGGATATGAGGAGGCTGCAGCGCAGGGGTTAATCGCCGGTATTAACGCTGCTCTTTCAATTAAGGGAAAAGATTTATTAATATTAGATCGTTCCGAAGCTTATATTGGAGTATTAATTGATGATCTTGTTACTAAGGAGAATCATGAGCCATATCGTATGATGACCAGCCGTGCGGAATACAGACTTTTGCTGCGTCAGGATAATGCGGATCTTCGTCTTCGTAAGAAAGGATATGAGGTAGGTTTGATTTCTGAAGAACAGTATCAGGCCTTGCTTTTAAAGAAAAAATTGATTGAGGAAGAAATAAAACGTGTGGAACACACAAATATTGGTGCAAATAAACCAGTTCAGGATCTTCTGGAACAATATGGCAGTACACCTCTAAAAAATGGAACAACACTGGCAGAATTGATCAGACGTCCGGAACTTGATTATGAAGTATTGGCACCGATTGATAATAATAGACCTAATCTCTCATATGACATTCAGGAACAGGTAAGCATTAATATTAAATATGAAGGTTATATTAAACGTCAGTTGAAACAGGTAGAACAATTTAAGAAACTTGAACAGAAGAAAATTCCGGAAGACATTAATTATGAGAATATTGGAAGCCTTCGTATAGAAGCAAAACAAAAGCTTGAGTTATATAGACCCATGAATATAGGGCAGGCATCCAGAATATCCGGTGTTTCTCCGGCAGATGTGTCGGTATTATTGGTTTATCTGGAACATAGATGAGATCGTTTAATGGAAAGGGATAGCATGGAATTTCAATATAATATAGATCATTTTTTAGAAGGTTTGGAGAAGTTAGAAATTACTTTAAGTGACAGACAAGTCAACCAGTTTATTAAATATTATGAAATGCTAGTGAAAAAAAATAAAGTGATGAATCTTACAGCAATTACGAATTTTGATGAAGTAATTGAGAAACATTTTTTGGACAGTCTTCAAATTGCAAAATACGTAAAATTTTCTGATAATATGAAACTTATTGATATTGGTACAGGTGCTGGTTTTCCTGGAATTCCTATAAAAATAGCTTTTCCTGAGATAAAGTCCGTTTTATTGGACTCATTAAATAAGAGAATTAATTTTATTCAGGAAGTTGTAGATGAACTTAAACTGGATGATATAATACTGCTCCATGGACGTGCAGAAGATTATGGAAAAAATCCGGAATATAGAGAATGTTTTGATTTTTGTGTTTCACGTGCTGTGGCTAATTTAAGTTCTTTGTCTGAATATTGTTTGCCGTTTGTAAAAACTGGGGGATGGTTTATTCCTTATAAATCCGGATTTATTGAAGATGAACTGAATCATGCAAAGAACGCAATCTTTTTACTTGGTGGTAAAGTTGATCGGGTGGAACACTTTAATTTGGAAGATGCTGGAAGATCTCTTGTATTTATTAAAAAGGGAAGAGTAACTCCTAGGAAATATCCGAGAAAAGCAGGATTGCCAACGAAAGAACCGATCAGTTGATTTAATTTTTAAAAATTTTTTTACTGTTTTTATGAAAGAAGGAGTTGTTGAAACAATCGTTTATTCAATGATCGTACCAACAACTCCTCTTTTGCTTATTCTCAAAAGCAACTTTGAGTTTTATCTTTAATAGAAATTCATTTAAAAAACTTCTTATTACTATATAAATCTTTTCATTGTAAGAAATCTCATGTGAAATACTATATTTGATTCCATTATTAATCAAGGAACTGTTCTACTTTTGTAAGAAAATCTTTTGGTACTTCCAAATGAGGTAAAGATCTAGTTTTATCCAGTATAATATATTTGATGGAGTCATTTGCAGCTTTGTATTTAAGAATTGTTTCCTCTATGTCAGGCTGATGTTTGCCTCCTATAATTAAAATATCATTTTTTATTGATTTTAAACCATGAATGATATTTGTATTCATGTAGTTAGCAATAATACTGGACAATAGATATTTACCATTCCCATAACCATGGTGCGCAGACTCGTAATATGTTTCAATCATATTACTTGTGACACGGAATGGATTATAAAAATATTTCTCCTGTAGTAAAGTTTCTACATTTTCTTTATTTGTACTGATATGATATATAAGTGTGCCAATTAACGGTAGATCAAGAATTGCTTTCGCAATTTTTAATCTTTTTGTTGGTATTTTGTGTAATACATCAATATCTGTTGGGTTCACAAATATAAGTTTGTCAAAGAGCGTAGAGTTATAAGTACATGCCATAGAAACTAATGGTGATGAGAATCCATTAGAAATCGAGGAGGTTTTCTCTCCAATAACGTCTTTGATAAAATCATTTATTAACTGTACATATAAGAAATTTGAATAAACGATTGCCGGTTTATCAGAACGGCCACAGCCCAGCAAATCTATGGAATATATAGTGTATTTTTTTGACAGTGCATTTTCAATGGCTTCCCATTCAAATGATGATGAATAAGGAGTACAGTCATGAATCAGAAGAAGGGGATTTCCGTTACCTTTTTTGGTATAGAAAACGTTGCCATATTTCCAATTATAAAAGGAACCTTTGTCTATTTTTAGTTTTTCTTTGATCAGTGATACTTTTGAAATAAATCTATTTATGCAGTATATTGTGCTTGCAGTTCCTGCTGCTAAAATAATAAGCTTTAGAAATTTATGCTGTTTTCTTTTACTCATGATGTTCCTCCTTGCTTGATTGCTTCCTATATTATAGCGGAATTTAATTAAAGTTACAATGAAAGAAATCTTTTTATTTTCTTAATATGATTACAGTGTCAAAAGGTATTCTCCACGTCATGCTTGCATGTAAGTGGAGGTATACCTTATTGACACGCCCCACATGAGCAAGAAGTGGGGCGGGGGCCCCATGGATTGTGAATGCGGGGCAGGATTGTGGAAGTGCGTAGCACGAAACAATCCGTAATCAAGGTTTTGGCACCTAAATCTTAATATTAAAGTCTTGTCTTATAAATTTTCTTGTTGTGCTGCTTGAGTTTTGTATGCTTTTATCGTTGTATAATTCTTCTAATGTTTTAATTGTTTTCTGATTATCGTTTGCTTCTTATAAAGTCAATTTTTATTTATATTAAGATGCAAGGGTTAATGAATTTTACTGATATTATTACATTGTATGATATTGAGGTCAAAAGCATTTGACCCCATGATGCCTTTGAATTTTTCCGCGCTTTGCGCTCCCAAAATCCAAAAACATTCGAAATTCGCTCATTTTTCTTTGAAAAATGGCTGCTTTCTCATGTTTAGCGTGTCTAAAAGTCATGATTTTTCATACAAGCATGAAAATCATGACCTTTGGACCATGGCATCATTATATTTTTTATTATAAGAAAATTTTTTTGAAATTGCAATGAATAATACTGTATGAAAAATGAATAAATTGTTACTTTTTTATTTTAAGAAAATGTTTCACGTGAAACATTTTCTTTTCAAAAATTTATAAAGATTATTATTTATTTTATCATTCTAGATGTAATTTATTATTATTTATATTAATTAATTCGTGAATTGAATTGTTTAAATAATTTAACATAATAAATCAGTATTATTCTAGGTGTATATTTAATTTAATGATTTACCTGATATATGGACAACTTTAGCACTTTGAAAACTTAACACATTAGCTTTAAATGAAGTATAATAGAAACAGATTTAAACAAGGAGTGTACAATAAGTGTCATTTACTACAAAACAATCGCAACTGATTAGTCTCTTTGATGCCACTACAGATCGGGAGAAACGGTTGATGGAAATGTCTTTGGTGAAATATTTTGTTGAGAACATCTTTCCGGAAATAGATAAGAAACCTTTTTCCGTGCTTTACAATGACCGTCCGTCCAGACATAATACCCCAGTGAATGTAATCATTTGACATTGATACTGAAAAAAATATTTGGACTCATAGATGAAGAAATCGTGGAAACTCTTCCGTTTGACATACGTTATCAATACGCCCTGCATACAACCGGCTTCGAATAGCAACCAATGAATGACCGTACGCTTGGAAGATTCCGTGTCCGATACAATTCCTATGAAGAAATGACAGTCATAGACCTTTATTCAAGATCCTATTATCAAACTTTCTTCGAGCATGGCTACCATGATGAAGCTGAACACGGAAATGCATCGCATGGATTCTCTGACGTTAGCTTCTAATATAAAGAAAATGAACCGTTTGGAACTCCTATACACCTGCGTAGCTAACCCTGCCAGGTTTGATGAAAAAGCTCGAAGATTCGGCATTGCCAGCAGAACTGTTTCACTATACGGAAGATGATGATCACAACAGGGTGATTTATTATAACCGCAGTGAAGATACTGACCCCAAAACAGATCAAATCTTTAAAATGCGGTGCTTATCATTTCTGCCCGCGCAGTAGTTATGATGAATACAGTGAATATCAGCTTTTGATCTATGCCATTAGTAAACACACTAAATCTGACGATAATGGTAACCTGACGCTTATGAGTGTACATGAAGGTATAGATTCAAAATATCATGAGGAATCCTGCCGACCCGATGCCACCTATTGAAAGAAGGCAGATACGAAATACAGAGGCTATATCGCCAATGTCGTAGAAATGGCGGATAATGATCATAACAGCATTACCGTTGACTATCAGTACGAGAAGAATACCTATAGCGACAGACAATTTTTCAAAGATTACATGGAGCAACAGTCAGAAGATGATCACATGCCATACTCACAACAGATAGTGGATACTGTGGAATATATAACAGTCTGTTGGTATAAGAAAATAACATGACGCTGGTAACCACAGATTTTAAGGGTTTTGAAGTCAGTGATCACTGGGCATATATTGAATTCAATGAAGACGTAACAAATCTGCTGCGATGTGTAGCGGCTCTTGAATCTAAAAGTAGTGTCTATGATAAAAATACACAAAGTACAAAGCATCGTTTCCATTAGCTAATTGCAAAAACTGCCCTTATCATAGTCAGTACCATCCGAAAGAATAAAAACGCGTTGCCACCATTATAATAGCGATGCGGACAGCGTTTCATGCCAGAAAACAACACTCCTTGAAAACATAATAATTCAAGACATTGACAAATTTCCGAAACGGGATAGAAACGGTTCCTGCGGGACTTTGGAGCAGACACCATGTCGATAAGATGACAGTCCACGACTATATCAATACAAAACTGTACTTTGGTTTTTAGGTTGTCGAAATGAATTCACGTAAACTGAACAGATATCTTTCCGGTTTAGTTATAGTTGCCACTTATCCAGAAATAGCATAAAAGTCAGATCGAAAATCAGAATGTATGTACAGTGAAAATACATTTCAGGGAATAAGAGGATTATTTTTGAATCTAATGTGTTAAGTTTTCAAGATACAAATTTAAAATTGTTACTTTAAATCATCCGATTTGTCGGGCAACTCATATTATTTTTAAATTTGGTATGGAAAACACTGGTGTATTATAATTTTTTGATTTGTATATTTAAGAAATACTATTATATAAAAAATTGTTCAATAATATTTTAATATCTTGAATGAAATTTGGTGTTATGTAGAAAAAATGTTTCACGTGAAACATTATATAGATATCAAAAGAAAAACGTGTTATAATAATGAAACTAACTGTAATGGTTTTGCTCATAGTTTATACTAACATGATAGTTTTCATTGTGGTTTTTATGATACATTCAAGGTATCCTTTCATTTCAATTATCAGGTAAAAAAGTATTATTTTTCTGCTATATTAAATAGATTGACTTTGAAAACTGTTGAATATGATATAAAAATCACTTTTGAAGAAAAAAATGCATTTTGTATGTTTTAGAATCTTGTAAATACTAATTGAAAATAAATCATTACAACAATGAATTAAATATTTTGATCTTCTTATTATTTTTAATGATTAGTATAAATTGTAATACGATTAATAGCATATTATAGTTTTTAAATTATGATATAATAAAATATTTGTTTCACGTGAAACATGATAAATTTCAAAGAAAGGGGGAAAAATAATGACGAGAGCTATCGCTATAGCAAATCAGAAAGGCGGTGTAGGAAAATCTACTACAGCAATTAATTTATCCGCATGTCTGGCAGAAAAAGGACAAAAAGTTCTTACGATAGATATTGATCCACAAGGAAATACAACAAGTGGACTTGGTGTTGAAAAGGAAGAATTAGAAAACACGATTTATGAGTTATTGATTGGTGAATGCGAATTAGAAGAATGTATAATACAGACAGAGTTTGATAATCTGTTTTTATTACCATCTAATGTTAATCTGGCCGGTGCAGAAATTGAATTGATTGGATTTGACAGAAAAGAATTTATATTAAAAGAACAAATCGATAAAATTAGAAATGAATATGATTACATTATTATCGATTGTCCACCAGCATTGAGTATGCTTACGATTAATGCAATGACAACGGCAGATACGATTCTGGTACCAATTCAATGTGAATATTATGCTTTGGAAGGCTTATCTCAGCTAATGCATACAATAGATCTTGTACAGGAACGTCTGAATTCAAACCTTGAAATTGAAGGCATTGTATTTACCATGTATGATGCCAGAACAAATCTATCACTGCAAGTTGTGGAAAATGTTAAAAATAATCTGCATCAGAGTATATATAAGACAATTATACCAAGAAATGTAAGATTAGCAGAAGCCCCCAGTCATGGATTACCAATTAATGTTTATGATTCCAAATCTGCAGGAGCAGAAAGCTATCGTTTGTTAGCGGAAGAAGTAATGCATAGGGAGGATGAGGAATGGCAGTAAGAAAAACAGGTCTTGGAAAAGGATTGGATTCTCTGATTCCGGCTTCTTCAAAAACTGATGGAACCGGTAAGAAAAAAGTCACCGATAAAACTAATAATATCAAAAGTACTGATATTGACGGTACAAAATCAGATAATAATCAGGAACCGGAAGTAATCATAAAAGAAATTGTAAAAGAAGTAATTAAAGAGGCTGAAACAAAAGTCAAGATTTCTCTGATCGAACCAAATAGAGAACAACCTAGAAAAGTATTTGACGAAGACGCTTTGATGGAACTGGCTGATTCAATAAAACAGTTCGGCGTCCTGCAGCCACTTATTGTACAAAAAAAAGATGATTATTATGAAATCATTGCCGGTGAACGTCGTTGGCGTGCTGCAAAACTTGCCGGATTGAAAGAAGTACCGGTTATCATTAAAGATTTTTCTGATTTGGAAATAGTAGAAATTTCTTTGATTGAGAATATACAAAGAGAAAATCTTAATCCTATCGAGGAAGCTCAGGCATATAAAAGGCTGTTGAATGAATTTAATTTGAAACAGGATGAAATTGCAGAAAAAGTGTCAAAAAGTAGAACTTCAATCACAAATTCAATGAGACTTCTTAAACTGGATGATCGAGTTCAACAGATGGTTGTTGATGAAATGATTTCTACGGGTCATGCCCGTGCTCTGTTGGGTATCGAAGACAAAGAAAAACAATACACACTTGCTATGCATATATTTGATGAAAAACTTAGTGTCCGAGAGACAGAAAAGTTGGTAAAAAGTATTGTTAATCCATCACAAAAAAAATCAACAGAGAAAATGACAGACAGTGCCCGAACAGCTATATATGAAAATCTTGAAGAAAAGATAAAAAATATTCTCGGAACAAAGGTTTACATAAATCAAAAAGGGAAGCATAAGGGAAAAATTGAAATTGAATATTATTCTGATCAGGAGCTGGAACGAATTATTGATCTTTTGCAAAGTATTCAAATATAGGGGAGAGGACAAATGTTTGAAAAAATGGGAATTGATGTGAGCATTGTCGTAATATTTCTTATATTGATTGTTATCACTTTGATTATTGTGGTTATGCGCCTTCAAATTCGTGTGGATCGATTAAATAAGAAATATAGAATGTTCATGAAAGGAAGCGACGGACAGTCTCTGGAAAGAGAGTTCCAAAGAAAGTTTTCTCAAATGGAAAAAATGGTTGAGACGGATGAAAATCATGCTTCTATAATAAATGAGTTGAAAACAATCCAGAATTCAACCATGAATAAGTATGGTATCGTGAAATATGATGCATTTGATGATGTAGGAGGAAAACTCAGTTTTGCTTTTGCCATGTTGGATAAAAATGATACAGGAGTCGTTTTAAATGCTGTTCATAGCCGGGAAAACTGTTTCTTATATATTAAGGAAATTGTAAAAGGCGAATCCTATATTATGCTCAGTGAAGAGGAAATTGAAGCACTTCGAATTGCCAAAGCCAGCAGAGAATGATAAAATTGGTTAGTGATTCGATTAAATAATAGCAGACAACAGTGTTGAGATGTTATTATGAAATAATTAATAAATTCAATAATTTAAATAAAAAAATAAAATATACTCTTTATGGTGCAGAGCAACCACATGCAGGACATGTATTGTGATAAATTCAGAGAGTATAAAATTAATAAGACAACAAAAGGAGACTAACATGTTAGATATTAAATTTGTAAGAGAAAATCCGGAAATTGTAAAACAGAATATTCGAAATAAATTCCAGGATCATAAGCTGGAACTGGTGGATCAGGTTATTGAGCTGGATAAGAAAAACAGAGATATTAAACAGGAAGTAGAAGCACTTCGTGCCAACAAAAATAAAGTTTCTAAACAGATTGGTGCTTTAATGGCGCAGGGAAAACGCGATGAAGCTAATGAGATTAAAAGACAGATTGCGGAAGACGGCAAAAAAATTGATGCATTAACAGTAGAGGAAAAACAGGTAGAAGAAGAACTGAAAAAATGTATGATGATGATACCGAATATTATCGATGCGTCTGTACCGATCGGAAAAGATGATTCCGAAAACGTAGAAGTACAGAGATATGGAGATCCGATTGTACCTGATTTTGAAATTCCATATCATACAGAGATAATGAAAAATTTTGATGGTATTGATCTGGAGAGTGCTGGCCGTGTTGCAGGTAATGGTTTTTATTATTTAATGGGTGATATCGCCAGACTTCATTCTGCTGTTATATCTTATGCAAGAGATTTTATGATTGATCGTGGATTTACCTATTGTATTCCGCCTTTTATGATTCGCAGCAATGTGGTTACCGGTGTAATGAGTTTTGAAGAAATGGATGCCATGATGTACAAAATTGAAGGTGAAGATTTGTATTTGATCGGTACCAGTGAACACTCTATGATCGGTAAATTCATTGATACTATTATTCCGGAAGAATCTCTTCCGAAAACATTAACCAGCTATTCTCCATGTTTCCGTAAAGAAAAGGGCGCTCACGGTATCGAGGAAAGAGGAGTTTATCGTATTCATCAGTTTGAGAAACAGGAAATGATCGTTGTATGTAAACCGGAAGACAGCATGATGTGGTTTGACAAACTGTGGCAGAATACGGTTGATTTGTTCCGTTCTATGGATATTCCGGTTCGTACTCTGGAATGTTGTTCCGGCGATCTGGCAGATCTCAAGGTTAAATCAGTTGATGTGGAAGCATGGTCTCCTCGCCAGAAAAAATATTTTGAAGTAGGAAGCTGTTCAAATCTTGGAGATGCACAGGCAAGAAGACTGGGAATCCGTGTAAGCGCAGAAAAAGGAAAATATTTTGCCCATACATTGAACAACACGGTTGTTGCTCCGCCAAGAATGCTGATTGCATTTTTAGAGAATAATCTGCAGGCTGACGGATCCGTAAGAATTCCGAAAGTATTGCAGCCATATATGGGTGGTAAAGAGTTAATTGAAAAGATAGTAAAATAAGGAGAATTTTATGCATAAATTCCTTGGATCTATTGGATTTTCAAAACTTAATAAAGTGACAGAAATCGATATGATGATTCGAAAGACCATGGAATCTTATGATGATAAGATTGTAGTGGAAGATGAGTCAGGCAGACTGATCAGCCAGATTTCAAAAAACTGCGGTTCTGATATGGGAATTTCTGTTTGCGGTGAATATGATGAAGAAAATCAGTTTTATAGAGATTTGTATTTTCCATTTTTCCGAGGGGCAAATATAAGTGCTCAGGCGGAGGTTTCATTCGAACGTCAGATAGGAAGAGAAAGTTTTGCTGCAGCTTATGAGGATCCTCGCATCGGTATTACCATGATTTTTTTCCTGCAGAATGTTGGAGAATATCTCAATATGGTAAGCCGGGGCGAGGTGTCCCGGGTGCCTCTGTCGATTCAGCTGGTGGGGCTGGCACAGGAAGGTATCATACTTTTTCCGATTAAAAAAGATAAGAAAATGGAAGAAGAATATAAGGAAAATACAAAGTATCGAAATCAATTAATTACTGCAGCCAGAAGCGGTGATGAAGATGCCATGGAGAACCTCACATTGGAAGATATCGATACATATTCCATGATATCAAGACGTATTGAACAGGATGATATATTGACTATCGTAGATACGTATTTCATGCCATATGGATTGGAATGTGATCAATATCATATTCTCGGAGATATTCTGAATGTGGCATTGGTTAAAAACAATATAACCGGTGAAGAAGTTTACCAGATGGAGCTATTGTGTAATGATATACACATGGATGTGTGTGTTAATAAGAACAGTCTTTTTGGAGAACCAGAACCGGGTCGAAGATTCAAGGGCGTTATTTGGCTTCAGGGATATGTGAATTTTTAATTGAAAAGTTGTGATATTTATAGTATGATATTAGCCGGAAGAAGTATAGAAATGATTACCAAGTCGGAATGATTACACTAATGTGTTTGAATTTAAAATCGGTGATGTCCTCTTAGTTTAACGGATAAAACAAGCGCCTCCTAAGGTTACGTTACAACGCTCACCTTGGAAAAACCTTAGTTGGGAGCTGAGTCCGATAATTACGGAGGCTGACAAAAAAATTAAATACGTCCCAATAGCTCAGTTGGATAGAGCACACGCCTCCTAAGCGTGGGGT
>JALENY010000021.1 GCA_022767285.1 Lachnospiraceae bacterium
CTTCCACGGTACATCCCACAGCTTTGTATCCAAACGTGCGGTTGAGTTCCTTGGCCTTGATAAGGACAATTCCAAAGTGATCGTCTGCCACCTGGGCAATGGTTCTTCCATCAGCGCTGTACAGAATGGCAAATGTGTGGATACAACTATGGGTCTTACCCCTCTTGAAGGTGTTGTAATGGGTACACGTTCCGGTAACATTGATCCGGCTATTATGGAATATATTGCAAAGAAAGAAAATCTGGATGTTGCAGGCGTTATGAATGTACTGAACAAAAAATCCGGACTTCTGGGACTTTCCGGTGTATCCAGCGACATGCGTGACCTTGAAGCTGCTGCAGAAGCAGGAAACGAAGATGCCAAGAATGCAACGGAAGTTCTCTGCTACAGCATTGCAAAATTTGTCGGTGGCTACGTAGCTGCTATGAACGGTGTTGATGCTATCGTATTTACCGCTGGTATCGGTGAAAACGACGGAAATGTCCGCAGAACCGTATGTTCATACCTTGGCTATCTTGGTATTACTATTGACGAGGAAGCAAATGGAAAACGCGGTGAGGAAATCGTAATCTCCACTCCGGATTCCAAGGTTAAAGTCGCAGTAATCCCGACTAACGAAGAGCTGGCAATCTGCCGTGAGACAGTTGCATTGGTAAAATAATAGTCATATGAGATCAAACAGATGCAGTGCCGGATAATCCGGGGACTGCATCTGTTTATGAATCCCCCATCGGATTTTTACGGTGATTCCTGAGTAATCTTCCATGGGAATTTTGCAATTGGTAGAAAAATAATATTGACAAGTTTGAATGTGCCATGTATAATGATTTGGTGTGATTAGGAGAGTTATATGCTGATTCAATTGTTCAATATTCTGTCGCAGGACGGAAAAGAAGAGTCATTGTCCATATCCGTTGAAATGGATAAGTATCATTATCAAGGCAGAGACTATAGAATTATTGCTAAAAAACCACTGGAACTGCACCTTCTGCATAAGAAGAATAAAATAGTGGAATTGACAGGCAATACTGAGATGAAGATTCAGATCCCCTGTGCCAGATGTCTGGATCCGGTTGATGTGCCATTTGTGCTTGCATTTGAATATGAACTGGATTTGAAACAGACAGCAGAAGACAGGGAAGCAGATTTGAATGAGCTCAATTTCCTTGAGGATACAAATCTGGATACAGAACAGCTGATAAGCAATGAGATCCTGATCAATTGGCCGATAAGGGTATTATGCAAAGACGACTGTCAGGGAATCTGTAGTCATTGTGGTGTGAACTTGAATCGAGAGACGTGTGATTGTGACACCAGTGAATTAGACCCCAGAATGGCTGCAATCAGAGATATATTCAGTAAATTTAAGGAGGTGTAACCTGATGTCAATCTGTCCAAAAAATAAATCATCCAAGTCTCATCGCGATAAGAGAAGAGCTAACTGGAAAATGGCAGCTCCGAACCTTGTTAAATGCAGCAAATGTGGCGAACTGATGATGCCGCACAGAGTATGTAAAGCTTGCGGAAGCTACAATAAGAGAGAAATCATTTCTGTAAATGAAGAGTAATTAGAAATGCAGAAGGAGTATCGTGGTATAGCGATACTCCTTTTTTCATGGTTTCAGGGAAGCGGTTCCAAAGGGAATCTCTTCCCTGTTTTTTTGGATGATTATATCAGAGAATGTAATTGATTTAAGTCTCTGCTTGTCTGTATAAAAGGTTAAATAATTGGAAGAGACAAATGGTTATGTTTTTACGCCGCCTGGTTATGGTGTATTTATACAAAAATGAGTAATATTAATATAAATCAAACAGCACAATCGACAAAAAGGAGGAAGGAAGATGAACTTAGAAAATATTCCATGTTTTGATAACCATGCGCATTCAATTGATGGAAGCCAAACATCAATAACTCCATTTGAGTTTTTAAAAGGATATCAGGCCTTGAAAGATTTAAGAGAACCGGCAAGCGGTGATTTGAGAGATCCTCTGTTTGGCGGTTTTTCGGAAGATTTGATTAAAGATGTTCAAAGTACCGGCGTTGTATACTCGACAATCTGTCATATGGCCAGATTGTTTAAATGTCCGGCAACATTGGAGTCTGTAATTGCGGAAAGAAATAAGTATGTTCTGGAACATGGTATACAGGCATATTCGGAAATGCTCTATAAAGATGGAAATCTAATAGGTGGCGTTTTGGAAACGAACAATCCGATCGGAACAGATGTTGAGGATAAGATTCCTGACTTTCAGGTATTCCGGCTTTATTCTTTTGATCATAGTTTCTTTAAGCTCTTAGAAATCTCGGATTCTTATGAAGAGTTAGTGGGAAAATATAGAAATGATGTTAAGTTGGCATTTGAAGACACTCACTATACTGGAATTAAATGTCATTTGTCAGAAGTTTTTGCACATCAAGATGCCAGAACTGTATATAAACAGGAAGCCCAAGCGGCTTTTGCAAGCGGAAAAGCGCTTGTTCGAGATGATCTGAAAATATTATATCTTGCGTTGCTCACAGAAACAATGCTTCTTTGTCGGGAATTAGATGTTCCTTTACATATTCATTCGGGAATGACAGGACATTCAACATTACTTGGGGAGCCTGGAATAGCAGGACAAATTACCTGTAAAAAAGGTGATATGTTCGATGGTGAACCATATGCGCTGTCATTATTTTTGGCAACACCAGAATTCCGTAATACAAAAGTTGTCTTTTTGCATGCCGGGTATCCCTGGCTGAGAAACATCTCTATGATGGCTGCATTTTATCCAAATGTTTATATTGATATGTCATGTGCATTATCCTGGACGGCGTTGACTGCAGAGAGAACATTAGAAGAACTGATGAGCTATGCGCCTTTTACTAAAATTGTTGTAGGAAGCGGGCAGGGAGGCATTCCTGAAAAAGGCTGGATGGCGGCGAAAACAGCAAGGATTGCTTTGAAAAATGTTCTTAGCAGAGCTGTGGAGAATGGATATATGACAGAAGAGCATGCAGTGGAAACTGCGAAAAACATTTTGTACAAAAATGCATTGAGATTACATAAAAACTTCAATGTGTAAGTAGAAAGGAGAAAAAAATGAAGAAGAAACTTATCACAACATTGTTATGTACTGCTATCGCAATTGGTCTGTTTAGCGGCTGTGGATCAGACAGCACCGATTCAAATGAACCAAACAAAGAGGAAACTCCAGAAGTATCCAGTGAAGAAAATAATGACAAAGAAACGGAGGAAAATACGGAAAAAGCTATAATTACAATTATGGAATGGGATAGTGGCGTAGATAATGCAATCAAAGACTTTGATGTATTTTTTGAGACTTTCCCAGAATATAAAGATAAGGTTGAAATTGAAGTTGTAACAGGCGGAAGCGGACCGGAAGATATAATGGAAACAATGAGAAAGATGATGGCTTCCGGTGAACAGGAAAATATGCCGGATATTATCACCTGTAATTGGGCTCAGGTTCCGGAATACTACGAAATGGGCATTATACGTGATGTATCTGAAGTGTATGATGAGCATGGGGATGAAATTATCGATGGTGTAGTAAATTTGATGAAATATAAAGATCAGTATATGGGGTTCCCAGCAGAGGTAAAATGTAAAATCTGGGCGTACAGGAAAGACATGTTTGAAGAAGCTGGGGTAGATCCCAATGAAGTTACAACCGTTGAGGAACTGATAGATGCCGGCAAAAAGATTCAGGAGGTTTATCCGGAGTCTTATATTGAAAACTATACAGAAGTAGCAAATGGATATGATTTGTTTGCTTATTTTACAGGAAATGATGCAAGACTTGCTGATGATGAAGGAAATTATATTTGCGCAAGTGATCCTGGTGTAAGAGAGGCTTTTGAATTCTACAGTACAATGAGAGATTCTGGTGTAGTAAGTACAACAATTCAGGATTTTTCTGAGGAATGGGTAGCTGCATTAAATGATGGAACGATATGTTCACAGGTATTGGCAGACTGGTTTGCTACAAATCACTTACCGAACTACTGTCCGGATATGGGCGGTCAGTGGGGATATGCATTGTGGCCGGATGAAATAGCGAAAGGATCAGAATCAGGGGCAAAACTTATGATGGTAAATAACTCCAGTCCTGAAGCTGACCTGGCGGTAGAAATGCTGACGAAGTTTTGTTATACTGAAGAATCTGCCAAAGCATTATATAAAGGACCAAGAGGACTAATTCCTTATTTGAAAGCCTCTTATAAAGATCCTGAGATAACAGCTGCAACAGATTACTGGGGAGAAGATCGCATGCAGGTTCTTCAGGAAGCAATGGAAATTCTTACGGTATATCCTTATACGCCAAATTCTACGCTTGAACAGTCCATAATTGTACAGTATCTTGGCGAGTATTTATCGGGAACGAAAGATTTGGATGCTGCATTACAGGCTGCGGAAGATGATATGAAAGCACAGATTGGAAATGCATACGATTAAGTAATGATTAGATTATTTGAAATGTAATTGTTTTCTATCTAACAGGTGATATGGAAAAGAGGCATTCTCTGATCTGAGGCTGCCTCTTTTCCTTTAAAATGATATCATAAACTGTTAATTTCTAGATGAGGAGGTTTTGAATGGGAAATCCAAGAAAAAAGAAGGATACGAAATTCATTTTTCTGCTTCTGGGACCATTTTGTCTGTTACATTTAATTTTTACACTTATACCGGCAGCATTTTCTTTTGTGTTGAGTTTTTTTAAATACAGAGGATATGGGGAGGCAACATTTGTCGGTTTCAGTAATTATTTGAATCTGCTTAAAATGGAATCTACCTGGCGGCAGATGGTGAACACTATGATTTATTATGTGTTACATTTAATCCCTTGTCTGATAATTGGTTTTGCCTTTGCTTATATTGTTTACAGCATGGTGGGAAAACGTGCACAAAGAATATACAAAGCAGTTTTCTATTTGCCGCAGCTGTGCGCAACAGTAGCAGCCTCCCTGATTTTTGCGGTGCTGTTTGGAACAAAAGTAGGTGTCATAAACCAGATTTTTAATGTTGAGATTCCTTGGTTAACAAATTTAAATTATATAAAAACGCCAATAATTGTTTTAATAATATGGAGAACGTTAGGATGGTATTTTTTAATATTATTGTCAGGTATGAGTACTGTCAGTCCGGATTTGATTGATGCGGCTAGGTTGGATGGAGCAAGTCGATTGCAGCAGATTCGATATGTTATTTTGCCGATAATGAAAAATATTATTTCTTTTCTGATTATTACGGAAACAATGTCCTCTATCAAGATCTACACAGAACCGGCTCTTCTTACAAGTAATATTACTTCAACTGCGATTCCTATTGCGGCAGCACCATTTGTAAATGTAATTGTTTCGAACCTGGAAGGCGGACAATTTGGTATGGCATCTGCAGCGGGATGGTTATTATTTATTGTAATACTGATATTTACATTGCTGTATATGCTTTTGTTTAACGAGAGAGGAGGCGTAAAAGAATAATGAACAAGATGGTGCAGAAAATTGTCTTACATATAGTGCTTATTATTAGTGCATTTTTTACGCTATATCCCTTCTTTATTATGTTTGCCGGAGCCTTTAAAACTCAGGAAGAGTTAATGAAAAATGCTGCCGGTATGCCAAGCGATTGGACATTTGAGAATTTCCCAAGACTTCTCAATTATAATAGCAGTATTATTGTTCGTACTTTTTTTAATGCATTAGGAGTCTCTGTCATATCTACCATAATAATTTTATTTTTGGCATCATTGGCTGGATATGCTTTCGCAAAATATGAATTTCGCGGAAAACGTTTGCTTTTTATTATGCTTCTTGCAACAATGATGATTCCTATGGAAGTGAATATGACACCTTTGTTTATTATGTTTTCTAAATTAAAGTGGTTGAACTCTTATCGGGTACAAATTTTGCCTGGAATAGCAAATGTGCTTGCAATGTATATGTATAAGCAGCATATGGAGAATCTGCCGGATTCAGTTATAGAATCAGCGCGTCTTGATGGTGCGGGAAACTGGCAAATATATAGAAAAATAGTGATGCCGATGGTGAAGCCGGCTACCAGTGCTTTGGCTATAATTATGTTCATGGGGAAATGGAATGATTACTTGATGCCGAGAACTATGATCACAAAGCAGGAATTTATGCCGATTATGGTTATATTGCCTACATTAAGTGATACGGGTACATCATATGTAATTCCATGGGAGTTGATTTTTACAGCATGCTTAATAATTACTGTACCGCTGTTGATTGTATTTTTTATATTTCAGGATAAATTTATGGACAGTGTAGTAATGGGAGCGATTAAGGAATAAATATTATCAGGAATGTGAGGTCATGTAATGAATTACGTTGCGAATAAAAGCAGATATAATATGATGAAATATAAGCGATGCGGCAGAAGTGGTCTGAAGCTGCCTATGATTTCGTTTGGGTTATGGCATAATTTTGGAGTTCGTGGAAATTATGAAAATATGGAGCGGATGTGTATGACTGCGTTTGATTGCGGCATTACACATTTTGATCTGGCAGATAATTACGGACCTGATCCGGGACAGGCTGAAAAAAACTTTGGTAAGATATTAAATTCTGTTTTGAAACCCTATAGGGATGAAATTGTAATAACAACAAAGGCTGGATATAATATGTGGGAAGGCCCTTATGGAGATTGGGGGAGCCGCAAACATCTAATGGCAAGTATTGATCAAAGTCTGGAACGTTTGGGATGTGACTACGTAGATATTTTTTACCATCACAGAATGGATTCAGAAACACCGCTTGAAGAGACAATGGGAGTATTAGCAGATATCGTGAACTCAGGAAAAGCATTATATGTAGGTGTTTCAAATTACGATAGAGAGACAAATGAAAGAGCAGCAGCATTATTAAAAGAAATGAATTGTTCCTGCATAGTAAATCAGAGTCGATACTCTATTTTTGACCGTACAATTGAGAACAATGGTGTAAAAAATTTTGCGAGAGATAATGGTATCGGTATTGTTGCATTCAGTCCATTGGCACAGGGATTGCTTACCGATAAATATCTGAATGGTATTCCGGAGAAAAGTCGTATTGTAACAGATTCTAGGTTTTTAAAGAAAAACAGCCTGACAGATACGCGTTTAAAGCAAATTGCTGAGCTGAATATTATGGCTTCGGAACGAGGACAAACACTTGCTCAAATGGCATTGGCGTGGACCATTCGGGATAGTGTGTGCAGTGCGTTGATTGGAGCTTCATCCCCGGATCAAATTATAGAAAATTTACATAGTTTGGATAATATGAGCTTTACGGAAGAAGAATTGAAAAGAATTGATAATATTAGTAACCCAAAGGAGTAACAATTATGAGCAAAAAGGTGCTTAGAGGGAGATTTACTATACCGGGAGAAAAAAATTACGAAGCATTGACATTGAAGCTGGCTGAAAAATGGGGAGCAGATGTAATACGTGACAGTGATGGAACTGAACTTTCGGATCAAATTGTTGATGCGGGTTATGATATTTATTCTACAATTTGCCTTATCCGTGATCATAACAAATGGATTCAGGAGAATCTGGATACGCGGCAGAGAACATTTTTATCAACTGATCCGGAGATAGCGTGTGACCATAACATTGAAATTAATTTGTTGAAAGGTTTTTACAGGGAACAGTTTGACGTCGATGATTCAGAAGAATCGATAAAATACTGGCAGGTGTTTGACAGAACAACAATTATGATCATAAGCAATGAAGATTGGATTTATAATCCGGAGAGGAAAAGTGTCACAATAACACATGTTAAGCCATGGCATAAGTATACGGTATCATTTATGGCATTTCGTATTTGGGAAGAAATCTCCATGCATAACCATAAGACAAATAACTGGAATAAAGAACATTTAATGCAGCTTGATCCCATGTACCCAAAAGTGCAGAAATATTTGCTGGATTGGTTGAAAACCTGGTGTGAAGAGCATCCAAAAATAACAGTCGTTCGTTTTACTTCTTTATTTTACAATTTTGTATGGATTTGGGGTGAGTCGGAGCGACGAAAAAACCGATACACGGATTGGGCTTCCTATGATTTTACAGTAAGTCCTCTTGCGCTTGAAAAATTTAAAGAAAAAATGGGTTATGGCATGACCGCTGAAGATTTCATAAACCAAGGAAAACTCCATGTGACACATATGCCTGCAAATTCAAGAAAAATTGACTGGATGAATTTTATTAATGAATTTGTAGTTGATTTTGCACGAAAACTCATTGCAATTGTTCATGAATACGGGAAAAAAGCGTATGTATTTTATGATGACAGCTGGGTTGGGATGGAACCGTACAATGAGAATTTTGAAAAGATAGGATTCGATGGCATTATAAAATGTGTATTTAATGGTTTTGAGGCACGCTTGTGCAGCGGTGTGAGGACAGAAACCCATGAACTCCGCCTTCATCCGTATTTATTTCCTGTTGGTGTTAACGGTCAGCCGAGTTTTCAAAAAGGGGGAAATCCCAAAAAAGAAGCTCAAAAGTATTGGCAGCAGGTGCGACGGGCGCTTCTTAGATGCCCGGTTGATCGAATTGGATTAGGCGGATATTTACACTTGGTTGAGGATAAGCCGGATTTTGTGGATTATATTGCTGATATAGCTGATGAATTTAGAAGTATGAGAGAATTATTTAATACAGGACTTCCGGTGAATTTGAAGCCCCGTGTAGGTATTTTGCATACCTGGGGAAAACTGCGCTCCTGGACATTATCCGGACATTTTCATGAAACGTTCCAACATGATTTAATTCACATTAATGAAGCTCTTTCTGGGTTACCTTTTGAGGTACAGTTTATCAGTTTTGAAGATATCAAAGGAGGGGCGCTTAATAATCTTGATGTAATAATCAATGCCGGTTTTGCCTATAGTGCATGGAGTGGCGGAACTGCCTGGAAAGATGAAATGGTAATTGAATATTTGACGAAATGGGTCTTTGATGGTGGATGTTTTATTGGTGTGAATGAACCGTCTGCTGTTGCCGGCTATGATACATATTTTCGGATGTCTCATGTATTGGGTGTTGATGAGGATTTGGGGGACAGAGTATGCCATGGAAAATATAGCTTTCAGACTTTTGATATTTTGGAACTTGTTCCGGAAAATGCAACTGTGAAAAAAAAGGATAACATTTATTTGACAGATGAGAGTACGGTCGTTTTGAGAAGTGAAAAAGAGCTTCCTGTATTAACCGTGCATCCATTTGGAAAAGGTACTGGAATATATTTAGGGGGATTTGAACTGTCTTTTGAAAATATCCGTATGCTGCAAAACCTAATTCTGTATGGTGCTGGTGAATCTTTGGATCAAGAATATATTACAGATAATTTGTTCGTTGAGTGTGCATATTTTCCTGAGGCAAATACGTGGATCGTGGTCAATAACTCTGAAAAAAAGCAGGAGGCTAATATAAAAACACCGTTAGGTAAAATACATGTTTTGCTAAATGGCTATCAGTGCAGAATTATATAATGTTTTAGGAGGAAGATAGAAATAAAATGTGTGATATCGTAAAAATGAAGTATTGTGCAAATGGAGAATGGAAAGATTCTAAAACAAATAAATGGCTGGATGTTAGTAACTCGTCGACAGGTGAAATAATGGCAAAGGTTCCCTGCTGTACGCGTGATGAAGTTGAGGATGCAATAGCTGCTGCTGAAAATGCTTTCCCTGAATGGTCGATGCTTTCCTTAAGCAAGAGGACACAGATGCTTTTTAAATGGAGAAATATTCTTGTAGAACATTTGGAGGAATTAACTCTGCTTTGTTCAAAAGAACTAGGGAAAACTTTAAATGAGGCTAGGGGTGATATTCTAAAAGCAATTGAACCGACGGAATTTGCCTGTGCCATACCGTATTTGAGCCAGGGATCAGCTTCTTTACAGGTTACGACAGGATTTGATACAGCATCTTATCGCGTACCACTTGGCGTCATTGCAGGAATTGTCCCATTCAACTTTCCGGCGATGATTCCCTGGGGATGGATGGTTCCATTGGCAATTGCAACAGGAAATACTGTGGTATTAAAAGCGGCATCATACACACCGCTGACCTCAATGAGAATTTTGGAATTGTTCTATAACGAAGGGGGATTTCCAAAAGGCGTTGTAAATCTAGTGACATGCAGTCGAGAGGAAGCAGAATTGTTTTTGACAGATTCCAGAATAAAAGCGGTTACTTTTGTTGGTTCCACGGAAATCGGAAAACACATCTATTCTGTTGCGGCATCGCATGGTAAAAGAGTACAAGCGCAATGTGAAGCAAAAAATCATGCATTGGTTCTGGACGATTGCGATTTAGAAAGTACAACAAATGCAATTATCAATTCAACTTATGGGTGTGCTGGTATGAGATGCATGGCTCTTCCGGTTATTGTTGTTCAGGAAAACATCGCAGATAAATTCGTCGAAATGCTTCGTATGAAAGCTTCTAAACTAAAAATAGGTTGCGCTTATGATCCGGAAACCAATCTTGGTCCAGTTGTAAATGAGAAGCACAAAAAATATATATGTGACTGGATTCAGCGTGGAATTGATGAGGGCGCAAAATTAGTGTTGGATGGACGTAATATTCGGGTTCCAGGATATGAAAAAGGGTTTTTTGTGGGCCCAACCATTTTAGATAATGTTACACCGGAGATGACAATTGGTAATCGGGAAATTTTCGGACCGGTTACGTTAATTAAAAGGGTAAAAGATTTTGACGAGGGAATTGCGATGATGAACGCGAATCCTTTTGCAAATGGCTCTGTAATCTTTACCCAAAACGGTTATTTCGCACGCGAATTTGAATTAAGGACAGATGGGGGTATGGTAGGAATCAATGTTGGGATTCCGGTTCCTTCGGCATATTTTCCGTTTTCTGGCAATAAGGATTCGTTTTTTGGTGATCAACATGTTCTGGGGATTGATGGTGTTCGCTTTTATACAAGAGCAAAGACAGTAACCAGACACTGGTATGATGAGCATTCAAGGAAAAAAGTTATGGATACCTGGGAAGGAACGGTAGAAAGAATATAGAAAACGAAACCAAAAAGAAGGCTCAATGTAAAGGAACCTTCTTTTTGGTTATTTTATTCTATAAAGAACGCTCATACTCCTTTTATAGAATAAAGTGTTCTGGCATTTTTATCACATTGTTTCAAAGAAAAATATGCAACTATGCTTTGGGCAATCCTTTCCGAAAATCAGTTGGGGACATTCCAAGATGCTTTTTAAATACTCTCGAAAATGAAAATTGGTTACTATAACCGACAGTAACAGCGATTTCAGATATGGTCATATTTGTAGTTTGAAGTAACTCACATGCTTTTGAAATACGAAATTGCATGAGGTATTCAGAAGGAGAAAGATTCAGCTCCATTTTGAACAGTTTGGAAAAGTATTTCCTGTCTAAAGAAAGACTTTTGGAAATATCTTCAATACTGATTTCAGTGTGATAGTTAGCTTTAATATAACTGATAGCTTCCTTAATATATCCATGACTTTGCTTCATTGCTATTTCGGAAGATGAAGTATTGATTATGGAAGATAAAATAATATATAGATATCCGATATAATGCAAATCAGTGTTGGCAGCACTTGCTTCAGCGGAAAGTATTTCATTAAAGGCATTTTCTATTATGATTTTGTTAGGACACTCTATAACCAGATTGTCTCTTCGAAACCCGGCGCTAGTTAAATATTGCTCCGAATTTAACCCGTCAAATGCGACCCATGAGTATTGCCAAGGATACGTTGCATCTGCCTGATAATATACGATTTCTTCCGGAAAACAGGCAAACATCTGTCCTTTTTTGATCGTATATGTTTTCCCATAGGATTGAAGTTGACCGCAGCCATCATGAACATAGTGCAGCTTATAATGATCTTTTTTGTTCGGACCCCATGAATCGCCTGGTTTGCATTGTTGTGTTCCGAAATAATATAATTCCAAATCTGAATTATTTTTTTCGTTTGCTTTTTCATTAGGAATTGAAATTCTCTTCATAGTATACCTCGCCGTATTAGCTGGACGTTGCAAAATCAATAAGCTATTTGAAAATTTGCAACAATTATAAGTGTTAGTATGATTATAGAAGATTAAATACTTATTTTAAAGGGGATAGGTTAATTTAGCGTTTTTTAGATATAAACAGAATTCTTTCGGCAATGGATGTATCGCCGTATGCGGACTATAATTGGAGTATACAGAAACGGATGAGATTTTGAATGATTCAGTACAAATCTTTGGAAGGATTGATTATATCATTATCAGATTTTATTATGAAAATAAGTCTGCCGCAGAGGTGTTGACAACTTGCTTTTTAATGTGGCTATAAAGTAAAAGGTCATTGGCAGTCGCGGTTTAAATGTTACTTTAGTTAATTATAATATTTTGCCCTTAATTGCTTATTTATTAGTTGTTATACTGATCAAAAATATCTGTTAAACAGGAGTGTGATTATTTATTATGATGTTTGAGGAGGGAAAACATGGAATATAAAAAATTGGGCAGATCAGGATTGTATGTTAGCCGACTTGTATTAGGAACAATGAACTTTGGCAGCAGTATTTCTGAGAAGCAGGCTCTTGAAATAATGGATGCAGCGGTGGATGCGGGAATCAATTGTTTTGACACTGCAAACAACTACGGTAAAACTGTAAAAAAGGAAGGGGTTTCTGAGGAAATTGTCGGTAAGTGGATATCAAACCATAATAAAAGAGATAAAGTCATCTTATCAACAAAAGTATATGAACCTATGGGAACTTTGGGAGCTAATGATAAGCCAGGGTTGTCCGCATACAAAATTCGTAATCATTTTAAAGACTCATTGAAACGACTTCAAACAGATTATATTGATATTTACTATATGCATCATATTGATAAAACATATCCCTGGGATGAAGTGTTTCCAGTATTTCAGAATATGATTGCTAATGGATCCATTATTTATTTGGCATCAAGCAATTTTGCAGGATGGAATATAGCTGATGTTCAAGCAGAGGCGAAGAAAAGAAATATGTTTGGGTTAATCTGTGAACAACATAAATACAATTTAATGAATCGTCTGCCGGAGTTAGAGGTTCTTCCAAGTGCTGGAAATCATGGGTTAGGCGTAATGGCGTGGAGTCCGTTGAATGGGGGAAAATTATCACGTAATTATAAATTTGCTGATATGGATGACCTTTTGATTAGAAACCAGCTTACCGATTTCAAAAATCTATGTTATGACTTGGGAGAAAAAGAAGATACGGTTGCATTAGCCTGGTTGCTTCATAATCCATACATATCTGCGCCGATTATCGGACCCCGTTCCGCTGAGCAGATATATGATGCAGCCAAGGCACTTGAACTGAAATTAAGCGAAGATACGTTAAGCCGTCTGAATGAAATATTTCCAGGGCCTGGTGGGGAAGCTCCAGAAGCATATGCCTGGTAATGATAATAAGGAGTGGTGTTGCAATGAATGAAAAAGTGAACATGGTATCTGTTGGCAAGATTGGCATGACGAAAATGCCGGATAATCAGATTTTTATTGTACTAAGAGAAATATCGGGGATATTATGGAAAGGCATATGGAACAGGGAACACTCGATACAATGGATTCAAATATCTGAAAATAATGCAGAAAAGCTGGATACTATTTTTGGCGTTCTGCTAGCACTACACAGAAAAAGCGGAAAATATTGCCTGTTTTCGAGAGGATTGAATAATAGTACATTTTATTCATGGATTGTGCCGGATGATAGCCAGTCTTCAGTCGAATGGGAAGATGCAAAGGGATGCATTGGTTCTGAATTACAGATCTGTGAGAGGCGTCAGGGTGGATTAGAGGCCTTCCGGCTGGATAATTATAACATAATATGGCATATGTGGACAAACCCCAGAACTGAGTGGTCAGAATGGCAAAGTCTGGGAGGTCCGTCTACATCTGATTTTTGTGTGGTGAATAATGCGGAGGGTTTTCCACAGGTAATTTGCGTTATGCCGGATGGTTGCATTGCTACAAGGCGCCATCATAATAATGGCCTGTGGGGAGACTGGAATAGAATAAAAGAGGGAAATGTAAACCACATAGTGGCAGAACAGGGTGCAGATAACCGAATTCTCCTGGTAGCACTTAACTTTGATGGTAGTGTTGAAGTATGCAGGCAGGATGATTCATTGGATCAATGGTCAAAATGGGAAAGAATACCTGTCAATGATATTACAAAAATCATTGCAGTACGATCTTGCGAGGGTGAACTGAGAATTATTGTTTATGATAAATATGGAGTGACAAAGAGTATCTATAAAACAGCATATGACAATTGGGAGGCTGTACAGACAGTTGCACCATCAAATACTGATCTGGCAGCATTTCTGGAATGGAGAGAGTATGAAATATTTAGAAAGAGCTGATGCATTATCAATGGGAGTTAATCCCGGAAGGTTAGCGTTGTTGTACAAAGAAGTGGGCAAAAAAAACGTCCACTCTATGATGATTACACGTCACAATAAAGTTATAGCAGAAGGATGGTGGAGCCCATATAAGGCAGAATATAATCATATCCAATATTCTGTTAGCAAAAGCTTTGTAGGAACAGCAATTGGAATAGCCGTAACAAAAGGACTTCTAAATATAAATGCCTTTGTATTAGATATATTGAAGAATGTACTTCCTTATGAGCCTTGCCAAAATATGAGGAAACTGAGGGTAAGAGACGTATTGACTATGAGTACGGGACACAAGGACGAGAGAAATATGTTCAGCTCCGGTGAATCATGGATATATTCCTTGCTTTCGTCATATGTTGACAATCCTCCAGGAAAACAATTTCGGTATATTAGTAGCTCGACATATATTTTAAGTGCAATTATCAAAGAACTCACCGGAAAAAATGTATTTGATTTTTTACAGGAAAATCTGTTTATACCGATGGGGTTTTCTGATTCTATTTGGTGGGAAACATCTCCGGAAGGATTGAATACAGCATTTAATGGTTTGAATGCGACTGCAGAAGATATTACAAAATTAGCTTTGTTGTACCTGAATAAGGGTGTCTGGAACGGAAAAAGAATTTTGTCAGAAGAATGGGTTGCGCAGGCATCTTCCGTGCAGATTAATAATTCAGACAATGGAGACAACCAAAAGTTGGGATATCGGCAGGGGTTTGGTACTTTTACAGATGACTGGAAAAGTGGATATGGTTTTCTGTTTTGGCATTGCAGGCCGGAAGGAGTCTATCGTGGGGATGGGATTTTTGGACAAATGTGTATCGTAATGCCGAAACAGGATATGACAGTTGCAATTGCAGCTGGGCATGCAGAGCCAAGTGAGATACTTGAAATAGTATGGGAACATCTGCTGCCAGCCATAGATGACACGGAAGTCTCGGAAGCTGACTCTATTTTATTAAAAGAAACATTACAGACTTTATCAATACCTGTAGTATCAGGGACTAAAAGCCATCCGCTTCAACAGATTTGGTCAGGCCGGAGTTACATAATGGCACCAACTGGGGCAGGGATTGAAAAACTGATGTTGCAGTTTAATGAAAACAGTAGTTCGGAAATTTCAATTACAACTGCAAAAGGTGAATTGAAAATACTTATTGGATATAATGAGTGGATTACATCTGAGACAGAATATGATGCAGATGGTTTCAGTTGTGATAATGTTATCTTTTTTGGACAGGTTGCTTGCTGCGGGGCCTGGCAGGGAGATGAATATATTATTAAACTGGTTTATACAAGAACTCCATTTATCGATACACTGCGCATTCGTTTTGAGGATGCTATAGTATTAGGAAAGTATTCCCATACAGTTAAATATGGTCGTCAGGGATACGATCTTTTGGGAATTCAAAAAACAGAATAAATGATATGCTGAGAAAAGGGAGATGTTGCAGACTTTGTGACGATTCCTTTTCTTTATTTGAGGAGAGCGTTGTAAATGTTTTATAAATTAAGCGGCTTTGACTGCGAATTTTTCCCACCCTATATATTGATTTTTGCAGGTATCTTTAGTATCATGTATAAAGGGTATTGCCCTTACAAATGGAGGTAAAATCAAATTATGGATAACATAGTAAGAGTGGTTGTGGATGCCATGGGCGGTGATAATGCACCGGCTGCACCCATCAAAGGTGCAGTTGAAGCTGTAAATGAAAGCAAAGATGTCTGTGTCTATCTGGCAGGACAGCAGGATGTTATTATTGGAGAACTGGCAAAATACACATATCCGGCCGATCAGATTAAAGTGGTACATGCTTCCGAGGTGATCGAGACTGCGGAGCCGCCGGTAAAGGCTATCCGTGGGAAGAAGGATTCATCCATTGTAGTCGGCATGAACATGCTCCGACACGGAGAGGCAGATGCATTTGTATCAGCAGGAAGCACCGGTGCGGTTCTGGTAGGTGGTCAGGTAATCGTTGGACGAATCAAAGGTGTGGAGCGGCCGCCTCTTGCACCGCTGATCCCAACAGCAAAGGGAATGTCACTCCTGATAGACTGTGGTGCCAATGTGGATGCGAGACCATCTCATCTGGTACAGTTCGCGAAGATGGGGTCCATTTACATGGAACATATCATGGGTGTGAAAAATCCCCGGGTTGCCATTGTCAATAACGGAGCGGAAGAAGAAAAAGGAAACGCTTTGGTAAAAGAAACCTTTCCTCTTCTGAAAGCATGCAAAGATATCAATTTTGTGGGAAGCGTTGAGGCCAGAGATATTCCGGCAGGATATGCGGATGTGATCGTTTGTGAAGCGTTCGTCGGAAATGTTATCCTGAAATTATATGAAGGTGTCGGCAGTGTTCTGATCCACAAGATTAAAGAAGGTCTTATGAGTTCTGCCAGAGGTAAAATCGGTGGTTTGCTGATTAAACCGGCTCTGAAGGAAACTATGAAAAGTTTTGACGCTTCTGAGTACGGGGGAGCGCCCCTTCTGGGATTAAAGGGTCTTGTGGTAAAAAGTCACGGCAGTTCGGACGCAAAGGAGATAAAAAATTCGGTGCTTCAATGTATCGATTTTTCAAAACAGGATATTAATGGCAAAATTAAAGAGAATATACAAAAGCCTGATGAGGAGTAACAGAGATGGAATTTGAAAAGTTAAAAGCGATTATTGCAGATGTGCTGAACGTGGATACGGAAGAAATTTCCCTGGATACAACGTTTGTGGATGATCTCGGAGCAGATTCACTGGATGTTTTTCAGATTATTACCGGTATTGAAGACGAGTTTGACATCGAGATCAGCAATGATGATGCGGAAAGTATTGTATCCGTTGGCGACGCAGTTGAGCAGATCAAAAATCTTACCGAGTAATTTTGATGAGAGTGCTGGATGCAGCACTCTCATATCTTTAGTTTGCTCGTTATCGCGGACGCTGACTCGGAAACCTATGGTGAAGAGGGTATCCCTGCGCTTTTATGCCCATGGCAGACGAAAACAGATCTGCGGGCAATCAGGAGATGGAATATGGAAAAAAATGTATCTTTACATCAATTGCAGAAAAAAATACACTATGAGTTCAATGACTTCGGTCTTTTGACCAGAGCCATGACCCATACATCCTATGCCAATGAGCATAGAAAACAGAAAGTACAGCACAATGAGCGGCTGGAGTTTCTGGGTGATGCGGTTCTTGAACTGGTGAGCAGTGAATTCTTATATAAAAAATATCCGGACCGTACCGAGGGGGAATTGACAAAACTTCGCGCCAGTATGGTATGTGAACCTACACTGGCCATGTGTGCCAGAGAGTGGCATCTGGGCAGTTTCCTTCGGCTTGGCAAAGGAGAAGAGCTGAATGGAGGCAGGAACCGCGATTCTATTACATCAGATGCCGTAGAGGCTCTGATTGGCGCAATTTATCTGGATGGTGGGTTTGCTAGTGCAAAAGAGTTTGTTGAGGAGTTTATTTTAAAAGATATTGAGAATAAAAAACTCTTTTATGATAGCAAGACCATCCTGCAGGAGCTTGTTCAGGGAAAGGAGACTGGTGATCCGGAATATCGTCTCGTCAAAGAGGAGGGCCCTGATCATGATAAATGCTTTTACGTGGAATTGGTTCTGAACGGAACAGCGTTTACAAAAGGGAAAGGTCATACGAAAAAGGCTGCAGAGCAGGAAGCAGCTTATCTGGCCATCCGCAAATTACAAAAACAGTAGGTGACATATGTATTTAAAAAGTATAGAGGTACAGGGATTTAAATCATTTGCCAATAAGATGGTATTTGAATTCCATAACGGAATCACCGGAATCGTGGGACCGAATGGCTCCGGGAAAAGTAATGTTGCGGATGCGGTGCGATGGGTTTTGGGTGAGCAGAGCGCAAAACAGCTTCGCGGCGGAAACATGCAGGATGTTATTTTTTCCGGCACAGAGCTGCGCAAGCCACAGGGTTTTGCGTCCGTTGCCATTACGCTGGACAATTCCGACCACAAGCTGGATATCGAATTCGAGGAAGTGACTGTAACCAGACGGCTGTATCGTTCCGGTGAGAGTGAATACATGATCAATGGCAGCGCCTGCCGGCTGAAAGACATCAATGAGCTTTTTTATGATACCGGTATCGGAAAAGAAGGATATTCCATTATCGGCCAGGGTCAGATTGACCGTATTTTGAGCGGAAAACCGGAGGAACGACGGGAACTCTTTGACGAGGCAGCCGGCATTGTAAAGTTCAAAAGGCGGAAAAATGCCACGGTCAAAAAACTGGACGAGGAAAAACAGAATCTGGTTCGGGTTAATGATATTTTATCTGAGTTGACTGCACAGCTGGGACCGCTGGAAAAGCAATCTGCTGTGGCGAAAATATATCTCCAGAAAAAAGAAGAACTGAAACAATTGGATATCAACATGTTCTTGCTGGATTTGGACCGGACGAAACGACAGCTGGCTGACATTGATGAAAAATACCGGATTGCCAATCAGGATCTGGAACAGACGAAAGAGCAGTTTGACCAGACAAAACAGGAGTACGAAAAGTTGGAACGTGACATGGATGCTCTGGATGAGAAAATTGAGACCATGCGTACGGAATCCAATCAGAATGCGCTGATCAAGCAGCAGTTGGAAGGCCAGATCAACGTGCTTAAGGAGCAGATCCATGCGGCTCACTTAAATGACGAACATTATCAGAAGCGCGTAGATGTTATTTTGCAAGATAAGGGCATCCGTGAAAAAGAAAAAGAAGATTTAAAAAAAGAGCGGCAGGCACTTCAGATAAAGCTGGTTGAGGTAGAGGAAAAACAGGACATACAGATGGCGGCAGTCAGTGAACTGCAGAAAAACGTGGATGAACGGAACAGTCAGATTGAAGAGGGAAAAAGCGAAGTAATCGAGCTTTTAAACCAGAGGTCTTCTGCAAAGGGAAAAATGCAGCGCTACGATGCCATGTTGGAACAGATCGGTATTCGAAAGGCCGAGTTAAACCAGCGTCTGCTGCGTTTGAAAAGCGAAGAGAGTGACCATGCACAGGAATACGCCAGAGCCAAAAAAGAATCTGCTGCTGTTGAGAAAAAAATTGAGCTGCTTCTGGCTGAAAGCAGTGAGACGGAAAAGCAGATCGATGAACTGCAGAAGATCATCGCGGAACAGAACCGCCAGATGGATGTGGGGCAGACTGCTTACCACAGAGAAGCTTCAAAACTGGAATCTCTGAAAAACCTGACGGAGCGCTATGACGGATATGGCGGAGGAATCCGCAAAGTTATGGAACAGAAGGAAAAAAATCCTGGTATTCGTGGCGTTGTGGCAGATCTGATCCATGTAAAGAAGGAATATGAGCTTGCCGTGGAGACAGCCCTTGGGGGAAGTATCCGAAATGTCGTTACAGATAATGAAAATACGGCAAAATATATGATTGATTTCCTGAAACGAAATAAAGCCGGCAGGGCAACCTTTTTGCCCCTGACCAACATCAGCAGCAAACGTCGTTTTACGGCGACGGACGCTGTAAAAGAGCCGGGCGTGATCGGCCTGGCCAGCGAGCTGGTGGATGTGGATCCGGAATATGCCGACCTGAATGAATACTTGTTGGGGCGTACGCTGGTGGTTGATCATATTGACCATGCCATTGCTATCGGCAGAAAATATAAGCATTCTCTTTATATGGTTACCATAGAGGGCGAGTCCTTCAGCCCGGGTGGTTCCATGACCGGCGGTGCCTTTAAAAACAGCAGTAATCTGCTGGGCCGGCGCCGCGAGATTGAAGAATTGGAAGAAAGCGTTCAGACTCTGAAAAAAGAGATGGATGCCACATTGAGAAGTATCGATAAAAACCGAACCAAGCGAAATGAACTTCGGCAGAAACTGGTTGAGATCAATGAGGTGCTTCAGAAAGAGCGGATTCTGCAGAATACGGTTAAGCTGAAAATGCAGCAGGCGGAATCCAAGAATGCCTCTATCTTGGAAAACTACAGTCGGCTGAAGCGCGAAAATCGCGAGATTGAAGAGCAGATTCGTGAGGTAAAAGAAAGCAGCAGTTCCATTCAGGAAGAACTCAAAAACTTTGAGACACGTGAACAGGAATTGGATCAGTGGATCGACCGTCTTCAGAATGAGATGGAGGAAAAACAGGAAGCACGGGAAAAAGAATCCCAGTCGCTGGAGTCCATTCATCTGGAGTATGCTGCGCTGGAACAGCAGGACAGTTTCCTGTTGCAGAATCTGGATCGAATCCGGGGAGAAATCAGGCGTCTGAACGAGGAACTGGAAGAAGTCCGGAATAATCTGAATCTTGGCTCCAAAGAAGCCAAAGAGAAAGAAGAAAATATCGAAAAAATCCGACAGACGATTCTGGCTGCCGAAGCGCGTGCAAAAGAAGAGGAAGAAGAAATCCGAAGGTGCATGCAGGAAAAAGAAAAAAAGACGGCCACGCACAGAGGCTTTTTCGAAAAACGTGACGAACTTTCCGGCCGCATCAATCTGCTGGATAAGGAATGCTTCCGTTTAAACAGTCAGAAAGAGCGTCTGGAAGAAGGGCAGGAAACTCAGATCAGTTACATGTGGGAAGAGTATGAAATGACTCCGGTGAGCGCTCAGAAGTACCGCATGGAAGACGTGCCTGAACGGAACCAGCTGAAAAAGGACATCAGCCATCTGAAAGATTCCATACGAAAACTGGGAACCGTGAATGTAAATGCCATTGAGGAATACAAAAAGGTGCTTGAACGTCATACATTCCTGACGGCTCAGCATGACGATCTGGTGAAAGCGGAAGAGACACTTATGGGAATCATTGCGGAACTGGATGAAGGAATGCGCAGGCAGTTTACGGAGAAATTTGAAGCAATCCGTGTGGAATATGACAAGGCGTTCAAGGAATTGTTTGGAGGCGGGAAAGGTACGCTGGAACTGACGGAAGGGGAGGATGTGCTGGAGGCAGGTATCCGGATCATCGCACAACCGCCCGGTAAAAAACTTCAGAATATGATGCAGCTCTCCGGTGGGGAAAAGGCGTTAAGTGCCATTGCATTGCTGTTTGCCATTCAGAATCTGAAGCCGTCACCTTTTTGCCTTCTTGATGAGATTGAGGCGGCACTGGATGACAGCAATGTTACCCGATACGCAAAATATTTACATAAGTTGACAAAAAATACACAGTTTATTATTATAACACACAGAAGAGGTACCATGAATGCGGCAGACCGCCTTTACGGAATCACCATGCAGGAAAAAGGCGTATCTACGCTGGTATCGGTAAATCTGATTGAAAATGATCTGGATAAATAGGAGAACAAAAAATGTCGGAAAAAGTAGGATTTTTTAAACGTCTGGTTCAGGGCCTTACTAAGACAAGGGATAATATCGTATCCGGAATTGACTCAATATTCAACGGATTCTCCACCATTGATGACGATTTTTATGACGAAATCGAAGAAATTCTGGTCATGGGGGATATCGGCATCAACACCACCAACGCGATCATTGAAAAACTCAAAGATCAGGTGGCAGAGCAGAAGATCAAAGAACCTGCTCAATGCAAGCAGATTCTGATTGACAGTATAAAAGAGCAGATGCGTGTCGGAGAGGCTGCATATGAGTTCGAGAGCCGGAAATCTGTGATTTTGGTTATCGGTGTCAACGGTGTGGGAAAGACAACCTCGGTCGGCAAGCTGGCCGGAAAACTGAAAAACCAGGGGAAACGAGTTATTCTGGCGGCGGCAGATACCTTCCGCGCAGCGGCAGGGGAACAGCTCACCCAATGGGCAAACCGCGCCGGAGTGGAACTGATCGGCGGTCAGGAAGGAGCAGATCCTGCTTCGGTGGTCTACGATGCAGTAGCAGCAGCGAAAGCAAGAAATGCGGATGTTCTGATCTGTGATACGGCAGGAAGACTGCACAATAAGAAGAATCTGATGGAAGAACTGCGCAAGATTTACCGCATTCTTGAGCGGGAGTATCCGGAAGCATATCTGGAGACGCTGGTAGTCCTTGACGGTACCACAGGGCAGAATGCCCTTCTTCAGGCAAGACAGTTTAAGGAAGTTGCAGATGTGACAGGTATCATCTTGACAAAACTGGACGGAACTGCGAAGGGCGGCATTGCAGTGGCAATCCAGTCGGAGTTGGATATTCCGGTAAAATATATCGGTGTGGGTGAACATATTGATGACTTGCAGAAATTTGATTCGGATCAGTTTGTAAATGCCCTGTTTAATCTGAAGGAAAACGAGGAGTGAAAATTATTATGCTTACATTAGACAAATTTGAAGAAGCCTTTGAGCGGGTAAGGACAGTCGCAAAGGAAACAAAATTAATTTACAGTGAATATTTAAGCAATCAGACCGGAAACAGAGTGTATCTGAAACCGGAGAATATGCAGCTGACCGGTGCATATAAGCTGCGTGGAGCATATTACAAGATCAGTACCCTGACCCAGGAAGAAAGAGAAAGAGGTCTGATTACTGCTTCTGCAGGAAATCATGCCCAGGGTGTGGCTTATGCAGCAAAATGCTGTGGTGCCAAAGCTGTGATCGTCATGCCGAAAACAACACCTTTGATAAAAGTAGAACGCACGAAAGGTTACGGAGCAGAAGTGATTCTGTTTGGTGATGTTTACGACGAGGCATGTGATTATGCAATGAAGCTGGCGGAAGAAAAAGGTTACACATTTATTCATCCTTTCAATGATTTAGCTGTTGCGACCGGACAGGGAACGATAGCGATGGAGATCGTTCAGGAACTGCCGCTGGTTGATTATATCCTGGTACCGGTTGGCGGCGGTGGACTGGCTACCGGTGTATCTACGCTGGCAAAAATGCTGAATCCTCATATTAAAGTGATCGGTGTGGAGCCTGCACAGGCGAATTCTCTTGAGATATCGCTGGAAGAGGGAAAAGTAACTACCCTGGAGACCGTGAATACCATTGCAGATGGTACTGCGGTGAAGACCGTGGGTGATAAACTGTTCCCGTATCTGCAGAAAAATCTGGATGGCTTGATCACGGTAGAGGATGATGAGCTGATTGTTGCCTTCCTCGATATGGTAGAAAATCACAAAATTATTGTGGAAAATTCAGGACTTTTGACGGTAGCTGCTTTGAAACATCTGGATGTGGAAAATAAGAAAATCGTTTCCATCTTAAGCGGCGGAAATATGGATGTGATCACGATGGCATCGGTAGTACAGCATGGACTGATTCAGCGAGATCGTATCTTTACTGTGTCTGTACTGCTTCCGGATAAGCCCGGCGAGCTGGTGAGAGTTGCAGATGTGATTGCAAATGAGCAGGGGAACGTAATCAAACTGGATCATAACCAGTTCTTCTCTACAAACCGTATGGCTGCGGTGGAACTGCAGATTACGATGGAGGCATTTGGATCAGAACATAAAAAGAAAATTGTGGATGCGCTGGAGAAAAGAGGATATCGTCCGAAATTGATTCGTCCGCATCTGTAAAATGAATGGGATGTGTATGGAAAACGTACACATCCCTATTCTTATGGCCTGTTTCGGCCGACGTGTTGCTCCTGACTTAGCCAGCCGAAACAGAGCATAAGCGCTGGGATTCATTATCCCTCTTTATTTAAGTTCTTCTGCGCGGTAGAAAGCATTAGTTTAATTCGATTCAACTGATTTACTTCGCTGGCACCCGGATCGTAGTCGATGGCCACAATATTGGCTTCCGGATAGCGATGCCGGATTTCTTTGATAACACCCTTGCCCACAATATGATTTGGCAGACAGCCGAAGGGCTGTGTACACACAATATTCGGTGCGCCGCTATGGATCAGCTCCAGCATTTCGCCTGTCAGGAACCAGCCTTCTCCGGTCATGTTTCCCACTGAGACGATGGGTGTGGCCATTTTTGCCAGATCTGCTATATCAGCGGGCGGTGTGAAGTGCTTGCTTTTTGCCAGTTCTTTGGATGCTGTACCACGTACCTTATTGATCGCCCAGTTGCCGAGCTTGCCCATACGGCTGAGCGATTTTTTAAATCCAAGATTTTTGGATTTGAAATCCAGATTATAGAAGCAGTAGCACATAAAATCGATCAAATCCGGAACTACGGCCTCGGCGCCTTCTTTTTCCAGAAGCTCAGCCAGATGGTTGTTGGCTGCCGGGAGGAATTTTACCAGGATCTCACCGACGATACCAACCCTCGGTTTTTTAATATCCATAATCGGAATATTATCAAAATCATGGATCATGTCCCGGCAGATACGTTTGAACTGACCGTAGCTCGGTGATGCACCGGATAAAAATGCAATGCATTTTTGTTCCCAGTTATGATGCATAGCGTTCACGGAACCGGGTGTTTTTTCATATGGGCGCATGCGATATACGCATTTCATGATAATGTCACCGAAAACTGCAGCATATACAATGCGCATGATGAGAGGCAGCGTGAGTTTAAATCCGGGATTGCTCTCCAGACCGCTTAAGTTCAGAGAAATGACCGGAATATGTCCCATATCCGCTTTCTCCAGAGCGCGGCGGATAAAACCGATGTAGTTGGATGCACGGCAGCCTCCGCCGGTCTGTGTCATAATAACAGCCACTTTATTCAAATCATATTTGCCGGACAGAAGGGCCTGCATGATCTGGCCGACTACCATCAGAGAAGGATAGCAGGCATCGTTATTGACATATTTCAGACCCACATTTACGGCCTCTTTGTTGTCGTTTGGTAGAACCTCCAAATGGTATCCGCCCGAATTAAATGCCGCTTGCAAAATAGAAAAATGCATCGGTGACATCTGCGGACAGAGAATCGTGTAGTCTTTTCGCATTTCTTCGGTGAATGGCACTTTGTAGATGGCGGAAGAAACGCAGGTTCTCGGCAAATTGCGTTCTTTTCGCTCGCGGATAGCTGCGATCAGAGAACGAATACGGATACGGGCTGCCCCCAGATTGTTTACCTCATCAATTTTCAGACAGGTATAGATTTTTCCGCTTCGGGAAAGGATTTCCTGTACTTCATCTGTGGTAACCGCATCCACGCCGCAACCGAATGAGTTCAGCTGGATCAGATCCAGATCATCCCGGGTTTTTACATAGTTGGCAGCGGCATACAGTCTTGTATGATACATCCACTGGTCATTGACTCGGATCGGACGGTCTATGGGGGCCAGATGGGAGATGGAATCCTCCGTCAGAACAGCCATGCCATAGGAATTGATCAGATCCGGGATACCGTGGTGGATTTCCGGGTCGATATGATAAGGACGGCCGGCCAGTACGATGCCGTGGCGTCCGGTCTCTTTCAGGTACTGAAGGGTTTCTTCTCCTTTTAACTTCATGTCATCCCGGACTGCTTCCAGTTCCACCCAGGCAGCATGTGTTGCTTCCCGGACTTCTTTTACCGGGATGTTGGTGAATTCCTGACATAGACGCTCGGTGAGAATCTGCTCGTTTGTAAATGCCAGAAACGGGTTCTTAAAAGTAATGGACGGATCCCGCAGTTCTTCAACATTATTTTTAATGTTTTCCGCATAAGAAGTAACAATCGGACAGTTGTAGTGGTTCACAGCATCTGGAAATTCATTGCGTTCATAAGGAATGCAAGGATAGAAGATGAACTTGATACCCTGTTTCAACAGCCAGGTTACATGTCCGTGCGCCATTTTCGCCGGGTAACATTCCGATTCACTGGGGATGGATTCAATACCAAGCTCATAAATCTTTCTGGTGGATGTGGGCGAGAGGACAACCCGATAATTCAGTTTTGTAAAAAATGTAAACCAGAACGGATAATTCTCAAACATATTCAGAACGCGTGGAATTCCCACAGTGCCCCGGAATGCCTTATCCTCACTGAGAGGCTCATAGGAGAAAATCCGTTTGTATTTGTATTCATAAAGATTCGGAATCTTATCTTTATTTTTTTCTTTTCCGATACCGCGCTCACAGCGGTTGCCGGATACAAACTGACGTCCGCCGCCGAATTTGCTGATGGTGAGTCGGCAGCTGTTGGTACAGCCCTTGCAGGTTGTCATGGCGGTTTTGTACTGCAGACTGTTTATTTTATCAATGGAAAGCATGGTGCTTTCACGATTTGCGTCATAACGCTCGCGCGCGATGAGAGCAGCGCCAAAGGCCCCCATGATACCGGCGATATCCGGGCGGATGGCTTCACAGTTGGCGATTTTCTCAAAGCTTCGCAGCACAGCATCATTATAGAAGGTACCACCCTGGACAACGATATTTTTGCCAAGTTCAGATGCATCGGAAACTTTGATAACCTTGTAAAGGGCATTTTTGATGACAGAGTAAGCCAGACCGGCAGAAATATCAGCAACGGTTGCGCCTTCCTTCTGGGCCTGTTTTACCTTGGAGTTCATAAATACCGTACATCTGGTTCCTAGATCAATCGGATGTTCGGCAAAGAGGGCTGCTTTTGCAAAATCCTGCACGCTGTAGTTCAGAGATTCTGCAAAATTCTGAATAAAGGAGCCGCAGCCGGAGGAGCACGCCTCATTTAAGAGGACGTTATCCACGGTGTGGTCCTTGATTTTGATACATTTCATATCCTGACCGCCGATGTCCAGGATACAGTCCACATCCGGATTGAAGAAGGATGCGGCTTTATAGTGTGAAACGGTCTCTACCTCACCCTCGTCCAGCATCAGACCTGCCTTAATCAAAGCTTCTCCGTATCCGGTCGAGCAGGACCAGGCTATCCGGGCGCTGGAAGGAAGAAGGGTATATATTTCCTGTATGGAACGGATGGTTGTGGCAAGAGGGCTACCGTTATTGCTGCTGTAAAAGGAATAGAGAAGAGAACCGTCTTCTCCGACCAATGCGGTCTTTGTTGTGGTTGAACCTGCATCGATGCCGAGATAACAGTTGCCTTCATATGTATCCAGCTCTTTTGTGGCCACGGTGTAGACGCTTTGTCTCTCCTGAAAAGCATCGTAGTCTTCCTGACTGGAAAAGAGCGGTTCCATACGTTCCACTTCAAACTCCAGTTTGATGGATGCAGCCAGCCGTCTCTGCATATCCTGTATGGAGACAGTTGTGTCTTCTTTTGCATTCATGGCGGATCCGATAGCTGCAAAAAGATGAGAATTGTTCGGAACGATCGTGTGCTCCTCATCCAACTTCAGTGTGCGGATAAAGGTGGCACGGAGCTGATCCAGAAAATGAAGCGGTCCGCCTAAAAAAGCCACATGTCCGCGGATAGGCTTTCCGCAGGCCAGACCACTGATGGTCTGATTGACCACTGCCTGGAAAATGGAGGCCGACAGGTCTTCTTTTGTCGCCCCCTCGTTGATCAGGGGTTGGATATCCGTTTTGGCAAATACACCGCAACGTGCGGCAATGTTATACATGGCCTTGTAGTCTTTTGCATATTCATTCAGGCCGGTGGCATCCGTCTGAAGAAGAGAGGCCATCTGATCAATGAAAGAACCGGTACCTCCTGCGCAGATACCGTTCATGCGCTGCTCTACGTTTCCGCCTTCGAAGTAGATGATTTTTGCATCCTCACCACCCAACTCGATGGCAACATCGGTTTTGGGTGCCAGTGCTTTCAGCGAAGTAGATACAGCGATGACTTCCTGTACAAAAGGTACATTCAGGTGTTTGGCCAATGTCAGACCGCCGGATCCGGTGATAACAGGTGAAACCTGCAGATCTCCCAGTTTTTCGCAGGCCTTTCCCAGCAGACCGGCTAACGTTTCCTGTATGTTTGCAAAATGCCGTTCGTAGTCGGAAAACAAAAGATTCTGCTCCGAATCAAGAATTGCAATTTTTACAGTGGTGGAACCAATATCGATTCCAAGTGTATATGTTTCGTTTCGCATAAAATCTTCCTTTGTAAAATACGGTTGGGTGGGATCAAGAGATAGTTTGATCCCTGCTTTATCATTTTAATTGTTACAAAAGTCAAAGGTATTATACGCCATTTAATAGGAAAAGACAAGTGCCAAAAGGACACAGTTTTCAGTTGTAAGGATTGGGGGATTATGGTATAATTTTGCAGAAATTGAAACTTTACAGTGCGAAGCATCCCGCCTTAAGGGTATGTATTATGGTGTACCCAAAGGGCAGTAAAATGATAAAGAGGGATATATGGGAAAATATACATTATTATTAACAGAAGGCAGAGCTAAAAGAGGTCGTTTTGAGACCGTTCATGGAACGATTGAAACTCCTGTGTTTATGAACGTGGGCACAGCTGCAGCCATAAAGGGTGCCGTTTCCACGGATGATCTGCAGGAAATCAAGTGTCAGGTAGAACTGTCCAACACCTATCATCTGCACGTGCGTCCTGGTGATGAAATTGTAAAAAAAATGGGCGGTCTTCACCGGTTCATGGTATGGGACAAGCCGATTCTGACGGATTCCGGCGGATTTCAGGTCTTCTCTCTGGCGGGACTCAGGAAAATAAAAGAGGAGGGAGTTTATTTCAACTCTCACATTGACGGAAGAAAAATTTTTATGGGACCGGAGGAAAGCATGCAGATCCAGTCTAATCTGGCCTCAACCATTGCGATGGCCTTTGATGAGTGTCCGCCGGCTCTTGCAGAGCGGGAGTATGTTCAGAATTCTGTGGATCGGACAACTCGGTGGCTTATGCGCTGCAAAAATGAGATGGCCAGACTGAATGGCCTTCCGGATACGATTAACAAAGAACAGATGCTGTTTGGTATCAATCAGGGGGCAATTTACCCGGATATCCGGATTGAACATGCGAAAAGGATCCGTGAGATGGATCTGGACGGCTATGCGATCGGCGGACTGGCTGTGGGTGAGACCCATGCGGAAATGTATCACATTCTGGATGAAGTGGTGCCATATTTGCCTCAGGATAAACCAACGTATCTGATGGGTGTCGGTACACCTGCCAATATTCTGGAAGGCGTGGAGCGTGGCGTGGATTTCTTTGATTGCGTATATCCCAGCCGGAATGGCCGCCACGGTCATGTTTATACCAATCACGGCAAATTGAATCTGTTCAATGCAAAATATGAGCTGGATGACCGTCCTATTGAAGAAGGGTGCCAGTGTCCGGCCTGCAGAAGATACAGTAGAGCATATATTCGCCATCTGTTAAAAGCCAAGGAGATGTTAGGTATGCGCCTTTGTGTCCTTCATAATTTGTACTTCTACAATAATATGATGGAGGAAATCAGACAGGCTCTGGAAGGTGGCCGTTTTGCGGAGTACAAAAAACAGAAATTGGCCGGTATGGAAGACGGACAGTGATGTGATCTGCAGAAGGAAGGTTATTTTGCACAATTCGGGGATGCAAAAAGGTTTCTGTATAATTTCAATAAAACCCTTGCCGAACTGTGCAGTTTTGTGTATTATTGTAATAGTGCATTTTATTATGTGATTAATAGTTTAGGAGGAATATAAAATGAGTATCGTTGCAAGTGAGAGCGCTGGCGCAATTATGTCTGGTGCATCGATGATTTTGTGGATCGTGGTGATGGTTGCAATTATGTATTTCCTGATGATACGTCCGCAGAAAAAGGAACAGAAAAGACTTGCTGCTATGTTAAATGATATGGCAGTTGGTGACAGCGTTGTAACTACAAGCGGTTTTTACGGCGTGGTTCTGGATATTACGGATGAAGATGTTATCGTTGAGTTCGGAAACAATAAAAACTGCAGAATTCCCATGAGAAAAGCAGCAATCGCTGAAGTGGAAAAAGCAGGAAGCGCTGAATAAGTATTGATCGGAGGTGTGCGAGAGCACACCTTCTTTTGTTATGAAAGGATGCAAAATAGATATAAATCGGTTATAGCAAATCAGGAAGAAAAAATGTATGGAGTTGGCAGCGGAGAATCCTGCTCGCAGGATTCTTGCAATGAGCGATTCTTTGTGCTTGAAAAATGCAGTTATTTGGGTTATGATAGTAGGTAATTATTGTGACGAGGAGATTTTATTATGAATTACAGTATCGCTTTGATCCGGGGCGATGGAATCGGTCCGGAAATTGTGGCAGAAGCCCAAAAGGTGCTGGAAAAAGTTTGCAGCACCTTCGGTCATAAGTTTGAGTACAAAGAAGTACTTTTAGGTGGCGCATCCATTGATGTGCACGGCGTTCCCCTAACTGATGAGGCGATCGCTGATGCAAAATCAAGTGATGCGATTCTTATGGGTTCCATCGGCGGAGATGCCAAAACCTCTCCCTGGTATAAGCTGGAACCGTCTAAACGCCCGGAAGCAGGTCTTCTGGCTATTCGTAAGGCGCTGAATCTATTTGCCAATCTGCGCCCCGCTTACCTTTATCATGAATTGAAAGATGCCTGCCCGCTTCGGGAAGATATCATCGGGGATGGGTTTGACCTGATGATCATGCGTGAACTGACCGGAGGATTATATTTCGGTGAACGTAAGACCATCGAAGAAAACGGAGTATTAAAAGCAATTGATACACTGACCTATGATGAAAATGAGATCAGACGTATCGCAAAACGTGGATTTGACATCGCCATGAAACGCCGCAAAAAAGTGACCAGTGTGGATAAGGCAAATGTTCTGGACTCTTCCAGACTCTGGAGAAAAGTGGTGGAAGAAGTGGCAAAAGACTATCCGGAGGTTACTCTGGAACATATGCTGGTGGACAACTGCGCGATGCAGCTTGTGCGCAACCCGGGACAGTTTGATGTGATTCTGACTGAGAATATGTTTGGCGATATTTTATCGGATGAGGCCAGCATGGTTACCGGCTCCATCGGCATGCTGTCATCTGCCAGCTTAAATGAGACCAAGTTGGGACTTTATGAACCCAGCCATGGTTCTGCACCGGATATTGCAGGAAAAAATATTGCAAACCCCATTGCCACTATTTTGTCTGCAGCCATGATGCTTCGCTACTCTCTGGATCTGGATGAGGAAGCGGATGCGGTGGAAACTGCGGTACAGCAGGTGCTGACCGACGGGTTTAGAACGGTCGATATCATGTCGGAAGGATGTATTCAGGTGGGCACAAAAGAAATGGGCGATCTGATCGCAGAGCGAATCGCGAAAAAGTGCTGATTCCCGGATATGTCGGAAATAAACCGGCAGATCAATGGCGAACGGACAGTGATGAGATTATGAAAGAACTTTACATAAACGGAGGTTTTATCAAATGAGAAGTGATGCGGTAAAAAAAGGTGTCCAGCAGGCACCGCACAGATCTTTGTTTAACGCATTGGGTCTGACAAAAGAAGAGATGGACAAACCCCTGGTTGGGATTGTCAGCTCCTATAATGAAATCGTTCCGGGGCATATGAACCTGGATAAAATTGTTGAAGCCGTCAAAATGGGCGTAGCTCTTGCCGGCGGTGTACCGAGAGTGTTCCCGGCTATTGCAGTCTGCGATGGCATTGCTATGGGTCACATCGGCATGAAATATTCTCTGGTAACCAGAGATCTGATTGCAGATTCCACAGAAGCTATGGCTATGGCTCATCAGTTTGATGCACTTGTCATGGTGCCCAACTGTGACAAAAACGTTCCCGGCCTTTTGATGGCAGCTGCAAGAATTAATGTACCGACGGTCTTTGTGAGCGGAGGACCCATGCTTGCAGGTCATGTAAACGGACATAAAACCAGTCTATCCAGCATGTTTGAGGCAGTTGGACAGCATGCGGCAGGAACACTTTCCGACGAAGGCCTGGATGAATTTGAATGCAAAGTATGCCCTACCTGCGGTTCCTGTTCCGGTATGTATACGGCAAACTCCATGAACTGCCTGACCGAGGTACTTGGAATGGGACTTCGCGGAAACGGAACGATTCCAGCCGTATATTCCGACCGCATCAAACTGGCAAAACATGCCGGTATGAAAGTTATGGAACTTCTTGAGAAGAACATTCGTCCCAGAGATATTATGACCGAAGATGCCATCATCAATGCCCTTACAGTTGATATGGCACTTGGATGTTCTACAAACAGTATGCTGCATCTTCCGGCAATCGCCCACGAGATCGGTATGGATTTCAAGATCCCTTATGCAAATGAAATCAGCGCAAAAACTCCGAACCTGTGCCATCTGGCACCGGCAGGCCCCACCTACATGGAAGACCTGAATGCGGCAGGCGGTGTCTATGCAGTTATGAATGAGCTGAATAAAAAAGGTCTCATTCGCACAAACTGCATGACCGTAACCGGTAAAACTGTCGGCGAGAACATTAAGGATGCAGTGAATCTGGATCCTACGGTTATTCGTCCGATTGACAATCCGTACAGTGAGACCGGCGGACTTGCAGTGCTTCAGGGAAATCTGGCGCCGGACGGCAGTGTGGTAAAACGCTCTGCAGTCGTTCCAGAGATGCTGGTGCACGAAGGACCGGCACGTGTTTTTGAGTGCGAAGAGGATGCCAGTGAGGCAATTCTTGGCGGAAAAATTAATCCGGGTGATGTGGTTGTTATTCGATATGAGGGTCCAAAAGGCGGCCCGGGTATGCGGGAAATGCTGAATCCTACCTCTCAGATCGCAGGTATGGGACTTGGTTCATCCGTTGCTCTGATCACAGACGGCCGTTTCAGCGGCGCTTCCAGGGGTGCTTCCATCGGACATGTCTCACCGGAAGCAGCAGTGGGCGGTCCCATTGCGCTGGTAGAAGAGGGCGATATCATTCAAATCGATATTCCGAATAATACATTAAATATAAAAGTCAGTGAGGAAGAACTTGCAGCGAGAAAAGCAAAATGGCAGCCGAGAGAGCCGAAAGTAAAGACCGGTTATCTGGCACGCTATGCTTCTATGGTTACATCCGGCGATCGCGGTGCAGTTCTGGAAATACCAAGATAGTTGAGGAGGTAACAAAAAGATGCAGTTAACTGGATCTGAAATAGTAATTGAATGTTTAAAAGAGCAGGGCGTAGATACGGTTTTCGGATATCCGGGGGGGACGATTTTAAATGTTTACGATGCGCTTTTCCAGCATCAGGACGAAATTCGTCATATTCTTACATCGCATGAACAGGGAGCTGCTCATGCGGCAGACGGATATGCGAGAGCAACGGGAAAGGTAGGCGTATGTATGGCTACTTCCGGACCGGGTGCGACGAACCTGGTTACGGGTATCGCTACCGCTTATATGGACTCTGTTCCGATCGTTGCCATTACGGCAAACGTAGGCGTTCCGCTTCTTGGAAGGGACAGCTTTCAGGAGATTGACATTGCAGGTGTTGTAATGCCGATCACAAAACACAGCTTTATCGTAAAAGATATCACAAAACTTGCCGACACCCTTCGCCGTGCGTTTGTCATTGCACAGTCCGGAAGACCGGGTCCTGTGCTTGTAGATATCACGAAGGATGTGACTGCGGCAAAAACGGAATATGAAGTAAAAACCCCGGCTCCGATCGTAAAAGATAATTCCACAATTCTGGAGGAAGATGTTGACAGAGCTGTTGACATGATCAATAAAGCTGAAAAACCGGTGGTTTTCATTGGCGGCGGTGCGGTTATCGCCAATGCCAGCGATGAGGTTTTTGAATTTGTACATAAAATAAATGCGCCGGTTACGGACAGCCTTATGGGAAAGGGAGCTTTCCCCGGCGAAGATGAACTGTACATGGGTATGCTGGGCATGCACGGTACCAAGACATCGAACTTGAGTGTAACCCAGTGTGACCTTCTGATTACCATCGGTGCGCGTTTCAGTGACCGTGTTACTGGTAATGCCAAAAAATTTGCCAAAAATGCGAAAATCCTTCAGATTGATATCGATCCGGCAGAAATTAACAAGAATGTCATTGTGGATGCCAGCATTATCGGAGATGTAAAAGAAGTGCTGAAGGTCCTGAATCAGAAGCTTATGCCGCTGGAACATAAGGAATGGCTTGCTGAAGTTCGGGGGAAATTGACAAAATATCCGCTGAAGCATCCGACGGATCGCCTGACCGGACCACAGGCAATTGAAGAATTGTACCGCATTACAGATGGGGATGCCATTGTGGTTACGGATGTAGGCCAGCATCAGATGTGGGCGGCTCAGTATTATAAATACAAACAGCCCAGAACCCTGCTGACTTCCGGTGGACTTGGAACTATGGGGTATGGTCTTGGTGCAGCTATTGGTGCAAAAGTTGCACGGCCGGATAAAACAGTTGTAAATGTGGCAGGTGACGGATGTTTCCGCATGAATATGAACGAGCTGGCAACGGCTGTTCGAAGCAATGTTCCTGTGATTGAGCTTGTCCTGAATAACCACGTATTGGGTATGGTTCGTCAGTGGCAGACCCTGTTTTACGGACAGCGTTATTCCAACACGGTTCTGGACGATCCGGTGGACTTTGTAAAGCTGGCAGAGGCCATGGGAGCAGTGGGAATCCGTGTAACCAAAAAAGAAGAAATCGGTCCGGCTTTGGAAAAAGCTGTTAAATTAAAGAAACCGGTTGTTATTGACTGCTGGATTGAGTCTGATGACAAAGTATTCCCGATGGTGCCCGCCGGGGCTGCGCTGGAAGAGACTTTTGATCAGGATGATCTGGAAAAACGCAGTTAGTAAAGTGAGAAAAGAGGAGGATGAAAAAATGTTTACGTATCATTGTTTGAATCCGATTTCACCGTTGGGATTGGAACGGTTTGACGGATGTTACAAAATGACAGATGAAGCAAATGCCGCGGATGCCATCCTGGTGCGCAGTGCCAACATGCATGAAATGGAAATATCCGATCAGGTTAAGGCTGTTGCGAGAGCAGGAGCCGGTGTGAATAACATTCCGCTGGGTGATTTCGCTGAAAAAGGTATTGTGGTATTTAATACTCCGGGTGCCAACGCAAACGGTGTTAAAGAGATGGTTATCGCAGGTATGCTTCTGGCATCCAGAGATATTGTTGGTGGTATCGAGTGGGTAGAAAGTCAGAAAAATGAGAGCAACATCGGAAAAATGGCTGAAAAACAGAAAAAACAGTTTGCCGGCTGCGAGATTTCCGGAAAAAAACTTGGTATCATCGGTCTTGGTGCCATCGGTGTCCTGGTTGCAAATGCCGCAACACATCTTGGTATGGACGTTTATGGATATGATCCGTACATTTCGGTGGACGCTGCGTGGAATCTGTCAAGAACCATTAAGCATATTCAGGATATTAATGAGATTTACCGGGAGTGTGATTATATTACCATTCATGTTCCGCTTATGGAGAGCACGAAAAATATGATCGACGGCGGCGCAATCGCAATGATGAAAGACGGTGTTGTGCTTCTGAACTTTGCCCGTGATCTTCTGGTTGATGAAAAAGCTCTTGTAAAGGCTCTGGAAGAAGGAAAAGTAAAAAAATATGTTACCGATTTTGCGAATCCGACTGTTGCAGGAGCAGTCAATACGCTGGTTACCCCGCATCTGGGAGCTTCCACAGAGGAGTCGGAAGACAACTGTGCAATCATGGCAGTGAAAGAACTGCGTGACTACCTGGAAAACGGAAATATAAAGAACTCAGTGAACTATCCGAACTGTGAGATGGGAACCTGTGTGGCTGCGGGCCGTCTGGCAATCAACCACAAGAATGTACCGAACATGATCAGCCAGTTTACAAAAATTCTTGGTGATACCGGTGTAAACATCAGTGATTTGTCCAATAAGAGTAAAGGCGATTACGCATATACTCTGATCGATGTTGAGACACCGCTGACCGAGGAAATGGTAGAAAGTCTCAAAGATATTGAAGGTGTTCTGAAAGTAAGAATCGTAAAATAGGACAGACCGTTTGTCCTGAAATAAGAAAGTGCAAAGGCAGTGCGAATAACCGGCGTGCTGCCTTTTTTTATTTTCATAGGAAATTCCTTTCCTATGAAATAAAAACACTCCGTGAGGATGCGCAGAAACGCATTTGGAAAATTGTCACTTTGTGATATGTGTTTCGCGCCAAAGTGTACAAGTCCTTCATGAGTGAGGAATATAGGAAGTTGAAGTCGAATTGTCCACTTTGTTCTTTCAAAAATTGGCTGATATTTCAGGTTGCCAATGGATATCAGAAAAGTTATACTGGTATTAGAGGAGAATGTACAGGGGAGAGGTGTACAATGAATTTTATTAAAAAATGGCAGAAGCGAATTCAATGCATAAAAAGAGGACGTAAACTGTATCTGTCAATCAAACGAAATTCCGGGAAATTAGTGTCGGTAGCTGAACTTATACATAAGGCAGTGATAAAATAGAAAGTGAGGGATGGTTATGCAGGACAAACTCTATCATCTAATGGATTGGCCGCGGATTGAAGCTGTTGTCTACTCGGAGGAAAATCATCCGAAAGGGATAATGGGCCCCCATATGGTAAAGGGAGGAATCCTGATTCAGGGATTTTTTCCGGGAGCCGAAAAAGCGGCTGTAAAAATCACTTCAAAAGAAAAGAAGTATAATATGAAAAAGGAAGATGAAGCCGGATTCTTTTCTGTATTGATCCCGGGAAAGATGATACCGGAGTATACTTTTCTGGTTGACGGTGTGGAAAAACAGGATCCCTATCGATTTCCGAGTCTTTTTACAAAAGATGACGAAGCCCAGTTCTGTGCGGGGATTCATTATTCCATTTATGAAAAATTGGGTGCACATCCCATGAGTATAGACGGTGTGGAAGGAACGCATTTTGCGCTCTGGGCACCGAATGCGGTCCGGGTCAGTGTGGTTGGCGATTTTAACTGCTGGGACGGTCGGGTAAATCAGATGGAGCTTCTTGAAAACTCAGGCATATTTGAGCTGTTTGTGCCGGGCGTAAAAGAAGGAGACATTTATAAATATGAATTAAAACTGAAGGGCGGAACCATCTGTCTGAGACAGGATCCATACGGAAACGGTTTTGAGGTGCGGCCTTGCAACGGGTCTGTTGTCCGCAATCTCCTGAATTATTCCTGGAACGATGCATCCTATCGGAAAAAGCATAAAAAGAATACGGATACAACAAAAGAAGCGGTTGCAATCGGAGAGATCAATCTGAAAGTATGGAGCATGAAAGAGGATGGAGGTGTTCTAACATACAGGGAAATGGCACCGCTGGTATTGGAATATGCCAAAGACATGGGATTTACGCATGTTGAATTGCTGCCCTTTATGGAGTATCCCGATAATGAGAGCTATGGATACCAGACTTCCGGCTACTATGCGCCCACCAGCCGCTACGGCACACCGGAAGATTTTATGTTCTTTATAGATGCGCTGCATCAGCTGGGGATTGGTGTTATCATGGACTGGACACCGGCTCATTTTGCGAAGGAAGAAGAAGGAATGGTTCATTTTGACGGGACCTGCCTCTATGAACACTATAATCCCAAACAGGGTATCCACCCGCTTTGGGGAACCTGTATCTACAACTACGGCAGACCTCAGGTGAAGAATTTCCTCATTGCAAATGCCTTTTTCTGGACGAAAATGTATCATATTGATGGGATTCGAATGGATGGAGTATCTCCGATCCTGCGCCTGGATTACTGCCGGGATGATGGCCAATGGGTGCCGAACATTTATGGCTCCAACGAAAACCTGGAGGGGATCGAGTTCCTAAAACATCTGAACTCAATCTATAAAAAACATTTTCCGGAAAATCTCCTGATTATTGAAGAAGGCACTAACTGGGTTCAGACGACCGGTGAGGTCAGTGATACTTGTCTGGGCTTTGATTATAAATGGAATCTTCATTTTACGAATGATCTGGTTCGGTATCTGTCCGTGGAACCGGCAGAACGGAGCGCATATCACAATGATCTGACACTCAGTATGTGGTATAACTATATGGATCGATTTGTATTGAGCCTTTCCAGAGATGATACGGTCTATACCAGGGACAGATTGCTTGACAAAATGCCCGGAGAAGAAAAGAAAAAACGTGCAAATCTCCGTGTCGGTTATGGCTTTATGATGACACATCCCGGGAAAAAACTCATAAGCAGTGAAGAGATTTTTGATGAAGGATATTTCCGGGAACTTATAAAATTGTATCGGTCCCAGCCGGCTTTGTATGAAATGGATTATGTGACGGATGGGTTTGAGTGGATTAACCACATGGAAGCAGAGAAAAATATTGTAGTATATCTGCGAAAGACCGAAAATCCGTTTCAGACTCTACTGGTTGTGTGTAACTTTTCGGAAGCGGCCTATGATGCTTATCCGATTGGCGTCCCCTATCAGGGCAAATACAAGGAGATTTTCAACAGTGATGCGGAAGCCTTTGGAGGTGCCGGGAACGTTAACCCACGTGTAAAGATGTCCAGAAAGACTGAGTGTGATGAGAGGCAAGATTCGATTTCCATTAAAGTACCTGCATTGGGCATGTGTGTATTTTCTTACAGCAAAGCAGTGGAAAAAGTGGTGGACAACAAAACGGCCAAGAATAAGACGAAGGCCGTGGGTAAAAAGACAAATTTAAAAGAAGTACTGGAAAAGAAGGTGAATGAAAAATAGAACAGATTAATCTATGTGCAGCGACAGTAACAGAAGAGGTGGCAGCGCAGGTGGCGGAACAAATACCGGATCCGAATGCCATTGAAGCATATTTTTCAGAAAAAATCCCGGAACTTGCAAGGTTCGGAATAAAACTTCTGATTGCCCTTCTCTTTTACTGGGTCGGAACAAAAGTAATAAAATGGATATGCAGGATCTTTAAAGCTTTTCTGGAACGCAAGGACGTGGATGCATCGGCAATCCGATTTCTGACGAATTTTGTGAAAGCCGGCCTGTATTTTCTCCTGATTGTTTCAGTGGCCATGCAGCTGGGACTGAAAGAGGCGTCTGTTGTAGCTGTGATTGGATCCATGGGTGTGGGGCTCAGCCTTGCCATGCAGGGCGGGATGGCTAATCTGGCAGGTGGAATGCTGATTCTTGTGCTGAAACCATTTTCCTTGGGCGACTATATTATAGAATCAAAGGATAAAAATGAGGGGACAGTGAAAAAAATCGATATGTTCTATACGACCATATCCACAGTGGACAACCGCATGGTTGTGATCCCAAATGCACAGCTGACCAACAACAGTATTGTTAATGTCACGGCTCAGTCCAAGCGTCAGCTGGAAATCAAAGTCGGCATTTCTTATGATGATGATATCAGAAAAGCAAAGGAAATAATCGAGACACTGCTGAGAGCACAGCCGGATGTAATGAATGATCAGGATATGAGCATATTCGTGGATGAACTTGGAGAAAACAGTGTGGTAATTGGGCTCCGTGCATGGGTGCTCACGGATAAATACTGGAAAACAAAGTGGGAGATGAACGAAAAAATCAAGATGGCGTTTGATGAAGCCGGAATTAAAATTCCCTTTAGGCAGCTGGAGCTTCATATGAAATCCCAATAGAGAGACATAAAAGAGGAATTTGAGAAAAATAATACATTCCCGGAGGATTCTGTGACGGAAACATTCATGGAATCTTTCGGGAATGTTATTATTTGGAATCAGAGTTATTCAAACGCGGCATTTACAGTCAGATTCATAAGCGATTATTAACCAAGAAAAGGTTTCAGCCGACTGAGATCATAATTCAATATCAGCTCTTTTGGAAAACCGCATTCTTCTGCAAATTCTTCAGCGTATCGGATATCACCGATGTGAGCCGTTCCGTGGCTGTCGCTGGAAAGGACTACAGGATGGCCGTATTTGGCGCAGTAATGCAGCATCTTTCGATTGTTGGCTCTTGTATCTCCGCGATAACCGTCGGGAGAGAGGGAGGAATTATTTATTTCCAAAAGTACCCGATGCTCTGCGGCCGCCTGGACAATAGCCTGATAATCCACATCGTAACGGGTATCATCACAATGGCCGATCATTCGAACATAAGGGTTTTTTATGGCTGCGAGATAACTCTCTGTATTTTCAGCCCGGCTGCCCGGTTTCAGGTTCTGAATGTGAATGCTGGCAATAGCAAAATCGAGCAGTTTCAATATGTCATTGTCAAGATCCAGGGAACCTTTGTAATCAAGAATATTCAATTCAACACCATACAAGACACGGACGCCGCAACGCTCCTTCGGTGCCATGTGAAGACTGCGGAAATAGGATGGTTTGCAGGAACGCATGGTGGCCGGGCCGTGATCGGTGATTCCGATCAGAGAAAGTCCCCGGTGGGCAGCCTGTTTTGCCATATCGGTAATGGTACATTGGGTGCCATGCCCGCTGGCGATGGAATGGGTGTGCAGATCAAAGGTATTCATAGTTTTTCCCTCCTGAATAAAATATAAACGAATCCCGGGTCGAAGTCAATGAACTTTCCTAAATTAAGCAGTTCATTTAAAAATAACGAAAAATCAGAGAAAAAACGAAATGATATCAGATAAAAAAACAGATAAATCAGATGAATAAAATAAAAACATCAGATTAAACAAAAAACCACATAAAAACACATAAAAATCCACTAAAAACTGATGGGAAGAATGACGATTTTATTGACATATTGACGATAAACACGTATAATATAGTGAAGAGTGATACAGCGTCACAGGAGAAACATGGAGGAAATCGAATGTACGAATCGTTGAGCCCGGAAGTCAAACAGAGAATTGTGCAGGAACTGGTACCAGGCAAGCAGATATCTCTGGCGCATCTGATCGCGAATCCGGACAAGATCTTATATGAGAAGCTGGGTCTGGATCCCAGTGTGGATTATGCTAAATCCGCCATTGGTATTATGACCGTGTCACCGGCTGAGACGGCGATCATCATGGCGGACATTGCCGTTAAATCGTCTGCTATCGATCTGGGATTTGTGGATCGTTTCAGCGGTTCTCTTATTATCACTGGAACTGTCTCGGAAGTGGAGGCATCGGTCCAGGCGATCCTCAATTATGTAAAGGATAAGTTGGGCTACGCGATATGTGAGATTACGAGGACCTGACGCATTTATGAAGAAAATCGTATTTATGGGCCGCAGCGAATCCGGAAAGACGACGCTGACACAGGCCATGAAAGGTGAAAAAATACACTATAACAAAACCCAGTATGTAAATAATTTTGATGTGATCATTGATACACCCGGAGAATACGCTCAGACAAAGGGCCTGGGACATGCTCTGGCATTGTATGCATACGAAGCGGATGTGGTGGGACTGCTGGTGGCTGCCACTGAGCAGTATTGCCTGTTCCCGCCGTGCTGTACATCATCCTGTAACCGGGAAGTGATTGGAATCGTCACAAAGATCAATGACCCAAAAGCGAATGTGGCCCGGGCGGAGAGGTGGCTTCGTCTTGCAGGGTGTAAAGATGTTTTTTATGTGGATTCTAAGAAATATCAGGGGATTGATAAGATTCTGGAGCATCTGAAAGAACCGGGAGATGTACTTCCCTGGGAAAAGGATAGAAAGGCATCGCCGGTGGATATGCAACCCGGTAAGATAGAAGCAGATCACGAAACGAAAATGTGAAAAACAACAAAAACCACAAGAATATATCTCCAAAAACACAAAAAACAACATATTATAGTTGACTTTTTGTGTGGTTTGGGGTTATAATAGCACCAGAAAACCAAAAGAAAGATAAATTGAAGGAGGATTAGGTTTATGGTTAACGAGTTTGAAATCAAAAAACAGATTTGCGACATCGGAAAGAGAATTTACGACAGAGGCATGGTTGCTGCAAATGACGGTAACATCTCCGTAAAACTGAACGACAACGAATTCCTGTGTACACCGACTGGAGTATCAAAAGGATTCATGACACCGGAGTACATCTGTAAAGTAGATAAAAACGGTAATGTTCTTCAGGCAAACAAAGGATTCAAACCGTCATCAGAAATTAAAATGCACATGAGAGTATACCAGAAGAGACCGGACGTAGGATCTGTTGTACATGCGCATCCGAGTTTTGCAACATCTTTCGCCATTGCTGGAATTCCGCTGACACAGCCGATCATGCCGGAAGCAGTTATCGCTCTCGGATGTGTTCCGATCGCTGAGTATGGTACACCTTCCACAATGGAGATCCCGGACAGACTGGAAAAATACCTTCCGTACTTTGATGCAGTTCTTCTGGAAAACCATGGTGCTTTAACATGGGCTCCGAACCTTCTGGCTGCATATCACAAAATGGAATCTGTTGAATTTTACGCTGAACTGTTATACAAAGCTAAAATGCTTGGCGGCCCGAAAGAGTTCGACAAAGAGCAGATCCAGAAACTGTACGAAATCAGAAGAAAAATGGGATTACCTGGAAAACATCCGGCTAATCTTTGCCAGAACAAAACAGAACTTAACTGCCATAACTGTGGCGGTCCCTGCAATATCGTAAATGAGGCTCCTGCTGCAAAGGCATCCTCCTGTGATGCAGACCTTGTTGCTGATATTACTAAGAAAGTTATGGAACAGCTCGGATTATAATTCAGAAGCGTTTTATAACTATAAAGGAGGTAATCTTGTGGCTGTAAATGAAAGCATGATTCAGGACATTGTAAAAGAAGTTATGGCCAGAATGCAGATTTCCGCAGAGTCGACCGGTAAACATGGCGTTTTTAACGACATGAACGATGCGATTGCTGCTGCAAAAAAAGCACAGGCTGTTGTAAAAAGAATGTCCATGGATCAGAGAGAAAAGATTTTGACATGTATCAGAAGAAAAACGAAAGAAAATGCAGAAGTTCTGGCCCGCATGGCTGTTGATGAGACCGGAATGGGTAATGTCGGCGATAAGATCCTGAAACATCATCTTGTAGCAGACAATACACCCGGAACAGAAGATATCACAACAACTGCATGGTCCGGAGACCGCGGTCTTACTCTGATCGAAATGGGCCCGTTTGGTGTTATCGGTGCGATCACACCGTGTACAAACCCGAGTGAAACCGTTCTCTGCAATTCGATCGGAATGATTGCAGGCGGAAATACGGTTGTATTCAACCCGCATCCGGGTGCAATCAAAACTTCTATTTATGCAATTAATCTGGTAAATGAAGCATCTCTGGAAGCAGGCGGTCCGGACAATATCGCTTGTACCGTTCAGAAACCGACACTGGAAACAAGCAACATTATGATGAAGCATAAAGATATTCCGCTTATTGCAGCAACCGGCGGCCCCGGCGTTGTTACCGCAGTTCTTTCTTCCGGTAAGCGCGGCATCGGTGCCGGAGCGGGAAACCCGCCTGCACTGGTTGATATTACGGCTGATGTTCGTAAGGCGGCACGTGATATTGTAAACGGATGTACTTTTGACAATAATCTTCCGTGTATTGCTGAAAAAGAGATCGTGGCAGTTGATCCGGTGGTAGATGAACTGGTTCATTACATGGTAGAGGAAAACGGATGTTACATAATCGACAAGGAACAGCAGGATGCGCTGACCGCTGTTGTATTAAAAGGCGGAAAACTGAACCGTAAATGCGTTGGCCGTGATGCGAAAACACTGCTTGGCATGATCGGCGTTGACGTACCGAGCAACATCCGCTGCATTATCTTCGAAGGCGAGAAGGAACATCCGCTCATTGCAGAAGAACTGATGATGCCGATCCTCGGTATTGTAAGAGCAAAAGATTTTGACGATGCAGTTGAAAAAGCAGTATGGCTGGAGCATGGAAACCGTCATTCTGCACATATTCACTCCAAAAACATCGACAATATCACAAAATATGCAAAGGCAATTGACACGGCTATTCTTGTTAAGAATGCTCCGTCTTATGCAGCGCTTGGCTTTGGTGGTGAAGGATTCTGTACCTTTACGATCGCCAGCCGTACCGGAGAGGGTCTGACCAGTGCCAGCACCTTCACAAAGAGAAGACGCTGCGTAATGTCTGACAGCTTATGCATTCGATAGGAGGAAAGTGAGACATGGATATGAATCAGGTTAATATTGAAGAGATTGTGAAACAGGTATTAGCCGGAATGACCGGTAATGCAGATGCACCTGCAGCAAAACCGGCAGCGGCACCTGCAGCACCTGTTGCTGGCCCTGCAATTCCGAAAACAGCTAAGGTTGCTGTTTTAACAGCTCTGGAACATTATGACATCAAGGAATTTCCGATTCCTCCTCTTGGGGATGACGACCTTCTGGTTAAAGTAGAAGGATGTGGTATCTGTGGAACAGATGCACATGAATTCAAGAGAGACCCGTTTGGACTGATTCCGGTTGCTCTGGGACATGAAGGAACCGGCGAGATCGTTGCTATGGGTAAAAATGTTAAGGTTGATACAGCCGGAAAACCGGTTAAAGTTGGTGATAAGATTGTTACCTGTATGATTTTCAAAGACAATCCGGATATTACCATGTTCGACCTGAATAAGAAAAATGTTGGCGGTGCTGATGTATACGGACTTCTTCCGGATGATGACATTCATCTGAACGGATGGTTTTCTGACTACATCTTTATACGTGGCGGCTCATTCGGATCTACTTTCTTCAACGTAAGTGATCTGGATCTGGAATCACGTATTTTGATCGAGCCCTGTGCAGTGCTGATCCATGCAGTAGAGAGAGCAAAAACAACAGGTATCCTTCGTTTCAACAGCAGAGTTGTTGTACAGGGATGCGGACCGATCGGTCTTATTTGCATTGCAATCTTAAAGACCATGGGTATTGCAAATATTACTGCAGTTGACGGCGAGCAGAAACGTCTTGATTTTGCTAAAGAACTGGGTGCAACCGCGACCGTTAACTTTAAAGATTTCAAAGGCATTGAGGCTCTTACGGGCGGCGTAAAAGATTCCTTTGGCGGCTATCTTGCAGATTTTGCATTCCAGTGTACCGGCTCTCCGGTTGCTCATGCAAACATTTACAAATTTATCCGCAACGGCGGCGGTCTCTGCGAGCTTGGTTTCTTTATCAACGGTGGTGATGCAACAATCAATCCGCATTTTGATATCTGCTCAAAAGAGATTACAACGGTAGGATCCTGGGTATATACACTCAGAGATTATGCTACAACCTTTGATTTCTTAAAGAGCGCAAAGCGCATCGGTCTTCCGATCAACAAGCTTATTACACACAAATTCCCGCTTGAGGAGATCAATGAAGCGCACAAGACAAATCTTGCTATGGCAGGTCTGAAGATCGCAATTATTAATAAATAATAAATCAGGAGAAAAACTATGGGAGAAGCGGTAGGAATCTTAGAAGTATTTGGCCTTTGTACTGCATTTATGGCGGCAGATGCCGGATGCAAGGCGGCCAATGTACGGTTGGAAAATTTTGATAAGAATAAGCCTGCCAATGCAGACGCTCTGCCAGTTCCCCTTCTGGTTACGATTAAGTTCCGCGGTACGGTTACGGATGTGGAGGCTGCTGTTGAAGCAGGAATGAAAAAGGCAGAATCCCTGACCGGGGTTGTCCAGCATTATATTATTCCGCATCCTACCGAAGATACGGAAAAGATGCTGAAAATTAGCGCTTTCGACAAAAACTAAGAATAATCTATAATTCATTTTTAGGAGGAATTTTAAAATGGCACAGGAAGCATTAGGAATGGTAGAAACAAGAGGCCTTACTGCAGCGATTGAAGCTGCGGATGCTATGACAAAAGCAGCTGAGGTTTCTTTGGTAGGAACAGAGAAAATCGGTTCCGGTCTTGTAACTGTTATGGTACGTGGCGATGTAGGCGCTGTTAAAGCAGCTGTTGAGAGCGGATCCGCTGCAGCAAGCAGACTTGGTGAGCTGGTTGCAACACACGTTATCCCGAGACCGCACAGCGATGTGGAGAAAATCCTTCCGACTATTTAATTAAAGGAGTTCATAATTCATGGGAAATTCATATGGTTTTATTGAAATTCAGGGAGTCGTGGCAGCAATAGATGCTCTGGATATCATGTGTAAAACTGCGGATGTTGAATTGGAAACATGGGAACGAAAACTGGGCGGCAGACTGGTTACGCTGGTTGTTGGCGGATCGGTTTCTGCTGTTACTGAGGCGGTGGAGGCTGCCTGCGCCCATGCGATCAAAAAACCTGCAGCTTACGGTGTCATACCCAATCCCCATGAAGAAATTGTCAGATTGGTGAAGAAAAGTGCCAGTCGCTTCAAATAGGAGGACGATTTATGGCATCGGAGAAAAAAACTGCAGCAAAACCTGCTGCAAGAAAGAGAACAACAAAGGCGGTTGCGGCGAATATCGCAGCCGATGTAAAAACAGTGAATGAAAACATTCAGTCCGTTGAAAAAAAGGAGGAAAAAAGAATGGCACAGGAAGCATTGGGAATGGTTGAAACAAGAGGTCTGGTAGCAGCAATCGAAGCAGCAGACGCTATGTGTAAAGCAGCAAACGTTACTTTAGTAGGAACTGAGAAAATCGGTTCCGGTCTTGTAACCGTTATGGTACGCGGTGACGTTGGAGCAGTTAAATCTTCTGTTGAAGCAGGTGCAAACAGCGCATCTTCTCTTGGCGAATTAGTAGCAACACATGTTATCCCGAGACCGCATACAGATGTTGAACAGATTTTACCGTCTATTAAATAATAGAACATATTTTTGTTGGGGACGGACATTTTAGATGTCTGTCCCCCGGGATATCAAATCTAGAGAAAAGTAGGTGCTGATGTGGAGACAAATAATATTGAACTGATTACCAGAATGGTCCTTGAGGCTATGGATAAGAATGCAACATCAGGGAATGGTTTTTTGGTTCCGGTTGGAGTATCAGCCAGACATATTCACCTGACGCAGGAGCATGTCGAGGCATTGTTTGGTCCGGGTTATCAACTTACAAAGAAGAAAGAATTAATGGGTGGACAGTTCGCATCCAACGAGACCGTCACAATTGTCGGATTAAAACTTCGCGCAATTGAGAATGTAAGGATCCTTGGACCGGTGAGAAAAGCATCTCAGGTAGAAATCTCTGCTACAGATGCGATTAAGCTCGGAATAAAAGCTCCGATTCGAGAGTCCGGCAATATTGCAGGTTCCGCACCGATCGCGATTGTTGGACCTAAAGGTGCTCTTTATCTGAAAGAGGGATGTATCATCGCTATGAGACATATTCATATGTCTCCTGCCGACGCTAAGGCTGCTGGTGTTCATGATGGCGATATTGTATCTGTTAAGTCAGATAATGAGAGAGGTACCGTATTTAATCATGTAAAAATACGTGTGGATGAAAGTTTCACGCTGGAAATGCATATTGATACGGACGAAGCTAATGCATGTAAGATTGCTACAGGTTCCACGGTAACAATTATTAAATGATATTGCATAATACAAATGGCATTGGATGGAGGTAGAGATGATTGTAGGTAAAGTGGTGGGAAGTCTTGTTTCCACAAGAAAAAGTGACAAACTCATAGGAAATAAATTCATGGTTATTGAGCCACTGAACAAAATGAAATCCGCTACCGATCAGCTTGTAGCCATTGATAATATTGGAGCCGGTGTCGGTGAGATTGTTCTGGTTGCGCAGGGAAGTGCTGCGAGGATCGGATGTGATATGGAGCAGGCACCGGTTGATGCAGCAATAGTTGGTATCGTTGATGAAGGCATAGGATTGGAGTATTGATTATGAACATTAAAGAACTGCAAAAACTAGTTCAGGAAAATGGTGTTGTTGGTGCAGGTGGAGCCGGTTTTCCAACATACGTCAAGCTGGATGAACGTGCCAACACGATTTTAATGAACTGTGCAGAGTGTGAACCTCTGCTGAAGTTACATAGACAATTACTGCAGCAGCATGCTTATGAAATTATGAAAACTTTTAGCATGATTGCTGATACGGTAAATGCTAATGAGGCAATTATTTGCATTAAGAAAGAATATGTTCCGACTATTCGTGCACTGGAACAGTATATAGACGAATTCCCCAAAATACGTATCCACCTCCTTCCGAGCGTATACCCTATGGGCGATGAAGTCGTTATGATTTATGAAGCAACCGGTAAGGTTGTAAAACCGGGCGGACTGCCAATCAATGAAGGTGTTGCTGTATTCAATGTGGAGACGGTGTATAACATCTATCGTGCAGTGGAGCAGAACCATCCGGTAACGGATAAAGTGGTATCTGTTGTTGCCGAAGTATCGAATCCGGTTACGGTGCGGGTTCCTCTTGGCTGTACCATTGCTGAGACCGTTGCTTTGGCAGGTGTGACCACAGTGAAAGATCCGGTTTATTTTGTGGGCGGTCCGATGATGGGTAACATCGGAAAAGCGGATCAGCCGGTAACAAAAACAACAAATGCGATTCTCGTTCTGCCGAAGGATCATCTTCTGGTTCAGAGAAAACAGGCAAAGGCATCGATTTCTATGAATCGTGCTGCTTCCATCTGCTGTCAGTGCCAGATGTGTACGGATCTTTGTCCGCGTCATATGTTGGGACATCCGATTCAGCCGCATCTGTTTATGAGAGCAGCTTCAAATAAGGATTTTCAGGATATGAATCCGTTTTTAAATACCTTTTTCTGTGTATCCTGTGGTGTTTGCGAACTCTTTGCATGTCCGCAGAGCCTGGCACCGAGAAGTCTGATGGCAGAATATAAAGCAGGCCTTCGCAAAGCAGGTGTAAAGCCGCCGCAGAATCCGAAGGTCACTCCGGTACAGCCTTCCAGAGAACTTCGCAAAGTTCCGGAAGAACGTCTGGAAGCACGTCTTGGCTTGAGCAAGTACAATGTTGATGCACCTCTGAATGATACCGTTGTGCCGATGAAAAAGGTAAAAGTCCTGATGGGACAGCACATCGGTGCGCCTGCAAAACCAATCGTATCCAAGGGTGATATGGTTGAATTGGGACAGATGATCGGTCAGCCGGCTGATGGCCTCAGCGTAGGTATCCATGCATCAATCAGCGGAAAAGTAGCTGAAGTAACTGGTTCTTATGTAATCATACAAGCGAAATAGAAAGGACGTGGACTAAGTGAGTAAAGCAATTGGAATGGTAGAATTTAAGACTGTTGCAAGCGGTATTACTGCTGCAGATGCCATGGTAAAAACATCTGAAGTGGAAATCGTGGAAGCACAGACCGTATGTCCTGGAAAATACATCGCTATTGTATCCGGTGACTTAAGTGCAGTGAAAGCAGCAGTGGATGCGGCGTCTACGCAGTATCCGGAACACTTAATTGATAACTTTGTGCTGGGTAATCCTCATGATGATATTTTCCCGGCAATTTACGGTGCAACAAATGTTGAGAAGATCAGCGCATTAGGTATTCTTGAGACTTATGATGCTGCTTCGATTATTGTAGCTGCCGATGTGGCAGCAAAAACTGCAATCGTAGATCTGATCGAGCTGCGTATTGCGAAAGGTATGTGCGGAAAATCCTATATGCTGATCACCGGTGAGGTATCAGCAGTTGCTGCTGCAATCGAGAAAGCAAAAGCTTCTATTGCGGAAAAAGGCATGTTCCTGGATTCTTCCGTAATTGCACATCCTGACAGTCAGATGGTTAAGTCTATTCTTTGATTACATCGATGACTCATCACAGGAAAAGGCTTTGGTTTGGTGTATAAGGAGGCATGTTGTAATATGCTGGCAGTGGAGCGACGGAATCATATTCTTGAGAAACTTCAGGAAGAAAAAAAGGTAGTTGTAAGTGAGTTAAGTCAACTGTACGACGTGTCTGAGGAAACCATTCGACGGGATTTGGACAAATTGGATAAGGACGGTCTTTGCATTAAGAGTTATGGCGGTGCCATCCTCAATGAAAATGCAAACATCGATATGCCGTTCAATGTTCGCAGAAAAAGAAATCCGTCCGGTAAGCAGAAAATTGCAGAAATTGTTGCTGAACGGATTTCTGACGGCGAACATATTATGCTTGATGCAAGTACGACATCTATTTTTATTGCAAAAGCGATTAAACATAAAAAGAATCTGACTGTTATTACGAATTCCATTGAAATCGTGATTGAACTGTCAGATGTTCCTGACTGGACTGTCATATCTTCCGGCGGTGAAGTAAAGGGAGAGTATTTGGCCATGGTTGGGACCAATACCGTTGAGCGGTTGAATTCATTTAATGTAGAAAAGAGTATTATTTCCTGCAAAGGATTTGATTTAGAAAAAGGATTTACAGATTCCAATGAACAGTTTGCACAGGCAAAACAGGCCATGATGCGTGCCGGTGACAAATGCATTCTGGCTGTGGACAGTTCAAAATTCGGAACTGTCTCATTCTCAAAAATTGGCGATTTGGACAGTGTTGATACAATTATTACAGATAAAAAACCGGATCAGAATCTGCTGGACCGATTTGAAGAGATGGGAATTACCTGTTTATATCCGAAAGAATAGAGGTAGTTGATCATGAAATCATTTGAAATTAAAACAAAGATTCATTTTGGTGATAATGCATTGGAACGTCTGGCAGATATGCCGTATAAGCGTGTTTTGGTTATCACGGATCCGTTTATTGCGAAAGGCCCGATGATCAGTCTGATTACGGATCCTTTGAAGAAAGGCGGCAAGGAATTTGATATTTTTCATGATGTAGTACCGGATGCTCCGGTGGAGAAAATCGTAATCGGTGTAAAAAAGATGCTGGAGTATATGCCGGACGTAATTGTCGCGGTGGGCGGTGGCTCAGCGATTGATTCATCAAAATCCATTCGTGAGTTTGCACTTAAGATCAATCATTACTCGGAAGTCGCATTGATTGCGGTTCCTACTACAAGCGGTACCGGCTCAGAGGTGACTTCTTTCGCGGTCGTGAACGATACGGAAGCACATATCAAATATCCTCTGGTTTCACCGTCTCTTACAGCAGAAGAGGCAATATTGGATGCGGAGCTGGTGCGAAGCGTGCCGCCTTCTGTTACGGCTGATACCGGTATGGATGTTCTGACTCATGCGATTGAAGCGTATGTGAGTACGGATCACAATGAGTTTTCATCGGCGCTGGCAGAGAAATCGATTGAAATCGTAGGTGTTTTCTTGCTGCGTGCTTATCTGGACGGCAATGATACTCATGCAAGACAGAAAATGCATGTTGCATCCTGTCTGGCTGGACTGGCATTTAATTCGGCTTCTCTTGGCCTTGCCCACGGAATGGCTCACCAGCTTGGTGCTCAGTTCCATATTCCACATGGCCGTGCAAATGCTATGGTACTGCCTCATATTATTGAGTATAATGCAGATATTCATAAACACAGCAGAAGTAAAAAAGAATATCTTCCGGCCGTTAAGAGATATTCTACAATTGCTCATCTGTTGGGCCTTAGCAGTTATAACAAGGTTATGAGCGTTCGGTCATTGATTCAGTGGATTCAGTTCATGAATCAAGACATGGGCATACCGGCAAGAATATCGGAAATCGGAACGATCACAGTAAACGATTATATGAGTAAAGTTGAGATCATGGCAGATGCAGCTTTAGCTGATGCATGTACTGCTACCAATCCTAGAGTGCCTGATAAAGAAGCGATCATGCGGATTTATCGAAACCTCTGGTAAAATAAATGTGAACCTATACGAATTGTATAGGTTCCTTTTTAGTTTTGGTATTTTCCTGGAGTGACGCCCTTATATTTTTTAAAAGTTTTAATAAAATAACTGAGATCATTGAATCCGCAGGCGTAGGCAATCTCTGTCACGGATTCATCCGTAGATGACAGCGCATAGCATGCATGCTCAATGCGGTGGCGATTGAGATAATCCATAGGCCGTTGATGCGTCATTTCTGCAAAGAAACGGCAGAAATATTTGGGCGACATATGAACCGCATTGGCCATATCTTCCAGAGTCAGAGAAGAAGCATAATTTTTTTCAATCAATTCCAGTACACTCTTTAATTGTTTGACGCGTTTGAATTCCCGTCGGGTCTGGGGGGCTTCCGTATCACGGAAGTAAAAATGTCCGGTGTATACGGCACCGAGAAAATGATAGATTTCTCCGAACACGGTCAGTTCATAACCTTCCGGCTGGTTGCTCATGGCTTCAAAAATATTCCATACGATATCGTGAATCAGTCGGTTATCGGATTTGAAATGACGGTAAACTAATATGCTGTGATCCACAATAGACTGCACCATCTTTTTGCAGCTCGGATTGTGCTTTAAAAAGGTATTCATGTCAAAAACAAGGCACTCATATACACAGTCAAAAGGGATGCCGCTGTGCAGTGTTCCGCTGCTGATAAAGAGCACATCGCCTTTTCCGGCGATGACTTCCTGACCGTCCAGATTCGCATGAAATTCTCCGCTTAAAATGCGAATAAATTCATACTCTATGTGCCAGTGATAGTTCATAATATAGCGTGGATAGTGGAAGTCAACATGGTAGTATTCAAAGGGAAAATCAATGGTTCCGCGCTGTTCGTTCTCATTATATTCGTGAAATTGCATAAATGAACCTCCTCAAAATTGGTACTTATACATGAAACGGATAAAAAGGTGAATATTTTTACACTTTTAGTTATTATAACACTAGAAATATTGTTTTTTCAATCGTATAATACAAACATAAAGCGGATGCATTTCCGCACAAAAAGAAAAAGAAAACGGAGGTAATGTAAAATGGCAGAAAGCAGATTAATCGGTGGATATCCTGTAATTGGTATCAGACCAACTATCGATGGTAGAAGGGGACCTTTGAAAGTTCGTGAGAGTCTGGAAGAACAGACAATGGGCATGGCAAAGGCTGCTGCAAAATTATTTGAAGAAAACCTGAAATATACGAATGGTGAGCCGGTTAAGGTTGTTATCGCTGATACGACAATCGGACGTGTTGCTGAAGCTGCAGCTTGCGCTGAAAAATTCAGAAAAGAAGGCGTTGACATTACTCTTACTGTAACACCGTGCTGGTGCTATGGATCTGAAACAATGGATATGGAACCGACCACCATCAAAGGTGTTTGGGGATTAAATGCAACTGAGAGACCGGGTGCTGTATATCTGGCATCTGTACTGGCAACACATGCACAGAAAGGTCTTCCGGCATTTGGTATTTACGGACATGACGTAGTTGATGCTGATGATGCCACAATCGGTGAAGACATAAAAGAAAAACTGTTAAGATTTGGTCGTGCAGCAGTAGCAGTAGCTACCATGAGAGGAAAATCTTATCTGCAGATCGGTTCCATCTGTATGGGTATCGGCGGATCCATCATTGATTCTGACTTTATGGAATCCTATCTTGGTATGCGTGTTGAGTCTGTTGACGAAGTAGAAATCATCCGTCGTATGACAGAAGGTATCTATGATGAAGCTGAATTCCAGAAAGCTCTTGCATGGGCAAAAGAAAAATGTGTGATTGGCTTTGATAAGAACCCGGATTTCGTTAAAAAATCAGATGCTGAAAAAGAAGAGCAGTTTGAGTTTGTAGTAAAGATGGCAGTTATCATTAAAGACCTGATGAACGGCAACAAGAACCTTCCGGCAGGCCGCGAAGAGGAAGCTGTTGGACACAACGCAATCGCAGCTGGTTTCCAGGGACAGAGACAGTGGACAGACTTCTATCCGAATGGTGACTTTGCAGAAGCAGTTCTGAATACTTCCTTTGACTGGAACGGAGCAAGAGAGCCGTACATTCTCGCTACAGAGAATGACGTACTGAATGGACTTGGCATGCTGTTTATGAAACTTCTGACAAACCGTGCTCAGATGTTCGCAGACGTTCGTACATACTGGAGCGGTGACGCTGTTAAGAGAGTAACCGGCTACGAAATCGAAGGAAAAGCAAAAGAAGCAGGCGGATTTATCCACCTTATCAACTCCGGTGCTTGCTGTCTGGATGCAAACGGCGGTGCAAAAGATACAGATGGCAACGCAGTTATGAAACCGTGGTATGAAGTGACGGAAGCTGATCAGGATGCAATTATGGCTGCTACTACATGGAATGCAGCTGACAACGGATACTTCCGTGGCGGCGGATTCTCATCCAGATTCTTAACCAAAGATGAAATGCCGGCTACAATGATCCGTCTGAATCTTGTAAAAGGCCTTGGCCCGGTTCTGCAGATTGCAGAAGGCTGGACCGTAGCACTTCCGGATGATGTAAATGATGCCCTTTGGAAGAGAACTGACTACACATGGCCGTGTACATGGTTCGCTCCGAGATGCAACGGAAAAGAAGGCGCATTCAAAGATGCTTACAGCGTAATGAACAATTGGGGCGCTAACCACGGTGCAATCTCCTATGGACACATCGGTGCTGACCTTATCACAATGTGCTCTATGCTGAGAATACCGGTATGCATGCACAACGTTCCGGAAGAGAAGATCTTCAGACCGGCTGCTTGGAATGCATTTGGTATGGATAAAGAAGGCGCTGACTACAGAGCATGTGCAGCTTACGGCCCGTTCTACAAATAAGATAATAAAAACGAATCTGTGAAATTAAGATAGTAATTTGTGGGGTTGTCGCAGAGGCGCAACCTCACAATTCATATCATCAGCAGTTGCAGAAAAAACAGTGATCAAGGAGAGATAAAATATGTTAAAAGGAATCCCGAAGATTTTATCACCAGAGTTATTGAAAGTATTATGTGAAATGGGCCATAGCGACCGTCTTGTAATTGCAGACGGAAACTTTCCGTCCGAATCCATGGGAAAAGATGCTATCGTTATCCGTATGGATGGACACGGCGTTCCGGAAATACTGGATGCAATCCTTCAGGTATTTCCGCTGGATACCTATGTAGAAAAACCGGTCAATCTGATGCAGCTGATGCCGAACGATGTTGGAAGAGTAGAAACTCCTATCTGGGATACCTACAAAGAAATCGTTGCAAAACATGATGATCGTGGTGCAGATGCAATCGGAAATATTGAACGCTTCCAGTTCTACGATGAAGCTCAGAAAGTATATGCTATCATCGCAACCGGTGAATCTGCAATTTATGCAAACGTCATGCTGCAGAAGGGTGTAGTAGTTGACTGATCCGCCATGAAATACGGTTTGCATGATGCAGAGCATAATCTTGTAAAAGACATATAAAGTTTAGTATTAAGAAAAGCATCGATGGCAGCATCGGTGCTTTTTTCTGGCTAAACGAAAAATGAGATCTTCCTTCGTAAACAATGACATTTTCCAACACTCACTTTATTTTTTTATTAAAATCTACTATAATATATTTATAAAATTCATAAAAAAGAGGTAACCCATGTATTACAAAGTACTCCTTGTAGATGATGAAATTCTGGTTCGTGATGCCATCAGGGAAAACCTGGACTGGAATGGACTTGGCTATGAACTGGTTGGAGACTGCTCCAACGGAAAAGAAGCGATGGAATTTGTAAAAAAGAATGATGTAGATCTGGTGATCACGGACATCTGTATGCCTTTTGTGGACGGAATGCAGCTCAGTGAATTTCTGTATAATAATTATCCGGAAATCCTGATTATTGTATTCAGCGGCTTCGGTGAATTTGAATATGCCAAAAAAGCAATCCAGTATAAAGTATCGGAATATATCCTGAAGCCGGTAACGGCTTTGGAACTTTCGGAAGTTTTGACAAGGCTGAAGGACAAGTTGGACCGCCAGTCTTTCCAGGAGAAAAAACTGGAAAAACTTCAAAAAGCTTATAAGAACTATCGGAAAAATGAATCACTGATTGCATCCAGATCTCTGTGTAATCTTATCATGGGGACACAGGATATCACCATTACCACCCATGAACTGGAGGAGCTTGGCTTTCAATTTCAGGCCTCGGATTACCGTGTGGCGGTTGCGGACATTGATATCTATTCCTCTCTGTATGAGGTGGATGAGAATTCAAAAAAGGAAAGTGCCCTGATGTCCTTTGTAGTGGAAAATATCAGCAACGAGATTTTGGAAAAAAACAATGCCGGAGTAGCCTTTAAAGACACCAATAATCGTGTGTTCCTGCTTTTACATACAAATACGCCAAAGGAATTTTTGAAACAGACTCAGGTAATTTGCCGGGAGATACAGGAGTGTGTCTTTGATGCGATGAAATTGACGGTATCGATTACTATTGGTCAGTATGTGCAGAAACTGGAGGAATTGCATCTTTCTTATGATGATGCCATGCAGGCGCTGGCTTATCGCTATGCAAAAGGTGACAGTATGCTTGTGGACTGCGAGCTGTCGCGGGATAAATTTGACCATGAAGTCGTTCAGGATAAATGGATGACACAGTTGAAAAATGCGGTAAAGGGCAACCAGATCGACGAAATTGAAAGTGCTTTCTCAGATTTGGAACAATTCTACGCGAATCAATTTATTAAAAGAGATCGAATTATCATCAATATGCAGCAAATCAGCCGGGAACTGGTGGATTTGTCCATTCTGTTAAAGGGCGAAAGCGATTGGAATGATAAAAGAAATCAGCTGCTGAATTCGATCATAAAATCTAAAAGCTGTCAGCAGGCAGTGGAAAAGGTAAAAGAATATGCTATATCGGTGGCTGAGGAACTGAGCGATTCCGTATCTACCAGTGCCCAGCGTCAGGCAATGCTTGCTATGAGCTACATAAAAGACAATTATTGGAAAGCGGATCTGAATCTGAATCATATCTGCAATTATCTGAATATCAGTACCAGCTATTTCAGCAGCCTTTTTAAAGAAGCGACAGGAGAGACTTTTATGGAAGTGCTGATTCGTGTCCGGATGGATAAGGCAAAGGAACTTCTTGAGCAAACGACACTGAAAAACTATGAGATAGCGGAGCGGGTGGGATTTAGCGATCCCCATTATTTTAGTATTTCCTTTAAGAAAATGACTGGAATGTCACCGACAGAATACGCGAAGGAGAAGCGCAGGAATGACTAAAGAAAAAAAGAAAAAGCCGCTGTTGGGAAGGTTCAGCAGTATTCGTTGGGCTATGCTGGTCTCATTTTCCAGTATCATGCTGGTAGCTCTTTTGATCTTTCTGATCATTGCTCTTAACTATACCAGCAATACGGTATTGGAAAATGCAATTGATTATTCTTCTCAGTTGATTACGCAGGTAAACTACGATATCGATTCTTATATTGACTATATGGAGAATATCTCTTCGATGGTGTCGGAGAGCAGTGATGTCCAGGGCTATTTTTTCGGCGAAAACAGCTCCGTTGCGGAGTCGGAAAACCAGAGAAGCCGGATTCAGGCGCAGTTTTCCACTATTATGGAAGGACGAAAGGATATCTCCAATATTGCGATCACGACCCATAATGGGAAGAGTATGGTGAATGTTGGAAACAGTGAGCTGAACAAAACCGTTGACATTGAAAATCTGGACTGGTATGGGGCTGCCATGAATTCTGAGGACGGGATTGCCCTTTCTTCTTCTCATGTGCAAAATGCGATTCGCAGCAGCTATCAGTGGGTGATCACATTAAGCCGCGCACTGACAAATAAATGGACCGGAGAACGGGAAGGTGTCTTTTTCATAGACTTGAATTATGAAGCAATCAGTACCCTTTGCAACAACAATAAAATCGGAAAACGGGGTTATGTCTTTATCATTGATTCCGGCGGAAATCTCATTTATCATCCCAAGCAGCAGCTGATTTACGGAGGACTGCTGAATGAATACATCAGTGAGATTATGGAATGTGAGACAGATTATCTGGAACTTCCGGATGGTGATGACACAAGACTTTACACAAAATGCACCTCAGAAAAAACCGGATGGACGGTGGTTGGGATGGCTTATACTTCCGAACTGCTGAAAAACAACAAGCAGACTCAGCTTCTATATATTATGATGGCGATTATACTGATTGTGGCGACGGTTCTGGTATCTGTGGGAATTGCAGCAGCGATTACAAAGCCGGTAGAGCAGCTTCGGGATGCCATGGAACGGGTGGAGCATGGAGAATTTGCAAATGCAAATGTTGAAGTTATGGTCAACAATGAGATTGGCAGTCTGACGAATTCGTTTAATGTGATGACTGATCAGATACAGAAACTGATGGAACAGAACATTTATGAACAGAAACAGAAACGAAAAAGTGAACTACGGGCTCTGCAGGCACAGATCAACCCACATTTTTTGTATAATACGCTGGATTCCATTATCTGGATGGCAGAAGGAAAGAAAAACAGGGAAGTAGTGCTGATGACATCGGCACTGGCCAGACTATTGCGGCAGAGTATCAGCGCGGAAAATGAACTGGTACCGCTGATACAGGAAATTGACTATGTGAAAAACTATCTGGCTATTCAGAAAATGCGTTATAAGGATAAATTGGAATATGAGATAGAAGTAGAGCCATCTGTGAAGTTTGTTCAGATCATTAAGCTGGTTCTCCAGCCTCTGGTGGAAAATGCCATTTATCATGGATTGAAATATAAAGAAGGAATGGGACATCTGAGTATTCGCGCATATATGAAGGAAACACAGGTTTGCATCGAAATTGCAGATGACGGTGTGGGTATGACACAGGAGGTGTTGGATCATATTTTTGACCAGCATAAAATTGATAGTTCCCGCAATGGCGTGGGTGTTTATAATGTGCAGCAGCGGCTGCAGTTGTATTATGGAGAGGACTATGGAGTACGATTTGTGAGCAGTCCGAATGAAGGAACGACAGCCATTGTATCTATTCCGGCAAGTGGAGGTGAAGAGAATGAAGCATAAAAGGAAGAAAATTCTGATTGCAGCTGCCGTTCTTTGCCTGGCTGTCGTGATCGGCTTTATTGTGCATCGTCTGCTGAAGCCGGAAAAGGAACCTTATCGAATCGTTCTGATTCCCAAAATAGTTGATGAGACAAATGATTTCTGGACTTCTCTGATCAGCGGTGCCGAGATGGCGGCTCAGGAATTCGGGGTTGAGCTTGAGGTGCGTGCCGGTACTTCTGAGGAAGACTTCGAAGGTCAGAATCAGATCCTTCAGGAAGTGATTCTGGAAAAACCGGATGCCATTCTGATGGCACCCTGCAGTTTTACAGAAAGTACGGAGCTTTTGAAAGAAGTGCGGAAACAGAAAATTCGGCTGGGGCTTGTGGACTCGATCGTAAATGAGTCTGTGGAAGATCTGATTGTGGCCACTGATAATGTATACGCAGGTAAGTGTCTCGGCGAGTATGTGGCAGGACAAATCGGGGACATAGAACCATGTATTGCTGTCATTGGTCATGTAAAAGGTTCCTCTACTGCACAGCAGCGCGAAGCAGGTATCCGGGATGGTCTGGGTGAATATGAGCCATACATCAAGGAAGTAGTCTACTGCGGTTCTGTATATGATAAAGCCTATGAACTTGCCGGTGAATTGATGGATAAATATCCGGATCTGAACGTTCTTATTGGCCTGAATGAATATTCTGCTGTGGGGATGGCCAGGGCTGTGCGGGATGCCGGAAAAGAAGATGTGATTTTTGTCGTGGGGTTTGATAGTTCCATCGAGGAAATACAGCTGATGGAGGAAGGCATTTTTCAGGGTATCGTCATTCAGAAACCATTTAATATAGGATACCTAAGCGTCTCGCAGATGGTAAAGTTTCTGGAAAATCAAAACATAAAGCATAATGTTGATTCCGGATACGAGTTGATCACAATGGAAAATTTATATACAGAAGAGAATCAGAAATTGCTGTTTCCATTCGTTGAGTAGCAAAAAGGGATGATGAAAATCATCCTTTTTTTGCAGTTTATGAAAAAAGATGATATGAAACCATAAAATTTTAACCGTTTCCCATCGGAAAATTTTAACCTTTTTTGAGAAGATATTCAATATCTTTCTTGACCGGAATATCATATAATTGTCACAGTTAACGGGCTATTAAGTGAGAATCCGTAAGATGGGAAGGTGAAGACGTGGGTGAAGTTATTTTAACAATGAAAGGAATCGACAAGTCTTTCCCGGGTGTACATGCGCTGGATCATGTGGATCTTGAGATCCGCAAAGGAGAGGTACACGCATTGATGGGTGAGAATGGTGCCGGAAAATCGACCCTGATGAAGGTGCTTACCGGTATCTACAGCAAAGACTCCGGAACCATAACCTATGAGGGAAAAGAAGTAGAATTCCAGAACCCGAGGGATGCGCAGGATGCGGGAATCGTCATCGTGCACCAGGAACTGAATATGATGAACCACCTTACCGTAGCGCAGAATATCTTTATCGGGCGCGAGATGATGAGTGGAAAATTGATCAACGATTCCAAAATGAACAAAGAAGCAAAGAAA
>JALENY010000031.1 GCA_022767285.1 Lachnospiraceae bacterium
AATTGGTGCGATGGCTGCACAGGTTAAAGAACTTACCAGAGAAAGAGATAAGTGGAAAAGTAAGTTTCAGAAGAAAAAGCAGGAGCACGAGAACACTAAAAAGGAACTGGCAGAAGTTCAGAAGGATTATCAGAAATTATCAGGTGAGAAAGAAATTCTTCAGGGGCTTGCGGACAGATATAACCGACTGTTACGCATACTGGGGAAAGATATGGTAGAAAGGCTGGTACAGGACGATATCCGGGTACAGGCAGAGCTTGAAGCGAAAAAACGGAAAGAACAGATGCCGACAAAAATGAGCGACCGCATACAATGGGCAAAAGAAAGAAGTCAGGAAAGCAATGCACAACTAAAGAAGAATAAAACAAAATACAGAGGAATGGAGTTGTAGGGATGTGAAAATAGAGATTTATGATAAAAAGGACGGATTGAGTTACATATTACGTGGAGATTATTATCTGCCGGATCTGGAAATCAATGAGGAAGAATCTACATATGGGAAATATGGAATGATGCGAAAACAGTTTTTGAAGGAACACAGGGATGCAAGTTATCAGTATCTGGTATTGACTGGAAAACTGACGGAGCATTGAATCAGGTTGATAAGGAGGTCAGAGAAAAAATTGAGATGCTAGTGGAGCAGATAGTAGAGCAATGGGGTGTGACGGAAGAGTTGAAGATGCAGGATCAGATGAAATGGGTCGGATTGATGAACAATATCAAAGTTTGTGCGGAAGAAATTGCATTGGAAGAAATTATATATTTGTAAAAATAAGAAATCTCTGTTCGAATATTTATTGTTATTTAATATTCGAATGGAGTTTTTTTATGGACAAATAAATATGGTAGAAGTATAATGAGCAAAAAAGAAAGGGGAGATTCTTATAAGAGAAGCGCCAGAAAGATTTAAATTAGAAGATACAACAGTATGGTCCTTTCCGGAAAGAGGAAGTTGGGCTACACATTCGGGGAAATATAGAGGAAATTGGTCTCCATATATTCCTAGAAACCTTATTTTACGTTATTCAAAGAAAAACGATTGGATACTAGATCAATTCTTAGGCAGTGGTACAACATTGATAGAAGCAAAGCTATTAGGAAGAAATGCTATCGGTATTGATATAAATTCTGAAGCTGTCAAGCTATCTAACACAAATCTTAATTTTGCTTGTCAAGAAAGTTCAAAAATTTTCACAAAGCAAGGAAATGCAACTGAATTATCGTTTATAAAAGATGAAAGCATAGACCTTATCTGTACGCATCCACCATACGCAAATATTATACGATACAGTAAAGAAATTCCGGGAGATATTTCACACTTAAAATATGAGAAATTTTTGAAGGCGTTGGAGCAAGTCGCAAGAGAAGCATATAGAGTATTAAAGAAGCAGGGAATATGTGCGTTTATGATCGGAGACATACGACAGGAAGGTTATGTATTGCCTTTGGGTATGCAGTCTATGCAGAAATTTACAGATGCTGGTTTCAGACTTAAAGAAATTATTATAAAGGAACAGCATAATTGTCGATCGTCAGATTACTGGAATAATATACAAAAAACATTTTTAATGTTAGCTCATGAATATATATTTGTTTTGGAAAAATAGAAACATTGTAAAAAAGGAGATACCGGTGATGAGTATCTCCTTTGATTCTACCAGGTAAGAAGTAGCTTGTCATGCACTACTTCATTTTGCATGGTTTGGCCAGCGTTTTGTAAGCGATCAATCATAGAGGTGCCACAGTCTACAAATACTTCCCGCTTAAATAAACCAGTGGGCGGAGTGATGGAGATATCTTTTTTATTTGATTCTCTAGTACCGTTGATTGACAGCATAACATAAACCCCCCTTGCTTTACACTCTGCAATTTTGGCAAATAAATTTTCAATATTGAAAGTTTGAGCGCCGTAAATAATACTTTGGCTATGTGTATACGGGGGATCACAGTAAATGACATCTCCTGGTTTGGCTTTATCCATGCATTCTTCAAATGGCATAGTTGAGAATGTTGAATCCTTTATAAGAGTATGCCATAAATCTACCCTTTTTGAAAAAGTTTCTGGTTTAATAGGATTATGTGGACCTTTTGGAGTAGACATATACCCATCAGCCTTCCGAAAACGTATTATGCCGGAATAACATGTACGTGATAAAAGGCAGAAATCTAATGCATTGTGATTATTATTAAATCTATCTCGGATTTCATTATATTTATCGGAAGGATTCTGATAATATTCTTCGATTTCTTTTGAGTAATATTCTTTGATTTGTTGTGGATCATATTTAACAATATTAAAAATGTCAATTAAAAACGGTAAAATATCACTGGCATATGAATGAACAAACACAGGAGTTTGGTTTATACTGTTTTGGTATAGTAATTGTGCCATTACAGCACCACTACCTAAAAAGGGCTCATAATAATCATTAAATTGTTCAGGCATATATGAAATAATGGTTTCAGCAAATCTCTGTTTATTCCCTATCCACTTTAATAATGCTGGTACTTTGGACATTGTTCAATCCTCGCATGTAACTTATAGTCTGTAGACTCAAAGTCTACAGTGCTATTATAATTTAACTAATTGGAGGTGTCAAGCAATGCAGGAAGAAATACGTGTCGCTTATGGAAAAGCTGTAAGAACAATACGACAAAATAAGAAAATATCGCAGGAAGAATTAGCTGATTTATGTGGACTACATAGAACATATATAAGTGACATAGAACTTGGTAAGCGCAATGTTTCTTTGGAAAACATAGATAAAATTGCGCATGCATTGCAAGTAAAAAAATCTGAATTATTTGTTGAGGTGGAGCAATATGAGAGCATTTAAGGAGTTTAAACGAGAAGATAAATCGTTTTGGTTTTTTATTCGATTTATTAGTGAAAAATTGGGGTATTCTAAAAAAGGGATTGTTTTAACCTATACAGTAGAACAAATAGAAAAACTCTGTGAAAAAGAGAATATTGAAGTTTCGCCTGATAGAATCAATAAAGCTGTTTTGTATTGCAATATGCGGGCAGATTTATTAAATAATACAATTGAAAAAAATCTGATGGATGTTGATGAGGCAAAGCAGATATTTGAAGAAATGAGAAACAGCGGAAAATATAAATGTAAGCTTATTATGAACAAGCAACGCAAAGAGATCAAAAAAGTAAATTATTTTACAGCGATTATAACTATGATAGCGGAAGAAATGCTTGGAGGAGATGAGGAGTTCAATCCAGATCCAAGAGGACTTGTATATTTGTTGAATAACCGCAAAATTATTGGAGCATCTTCTAGAAGATTTGATGGGGCATATCCATCGATTTATAATCCTAAAATAGTATGGGAAATAAAAGAGTATTATTATTCTAAATCATTTGGAAGTCGTGTTGCAGATGCAGTGTATGAAGCTGAACTTGATGGATATGAGTTTAATGAAATATATGATAGAACTGGACAACAGGTATATCATGTGATGTTTATTGACAGTCATTATACTTTTTGGGGACAAGGGAAATCATATTTGTGTCGGTTTGTTGATACACTTAATATGGGACTTATTGATGAACTTATTGTTGGAAAAGAAGTTCTGACAAGATGGAGAGAAGTTCTTGCAGAATTTAATGAAAAGGAATAATGTTTAGCGGAATAAAAATTTTTACAGGAGAGTAGATATGGATATTAGTGCAGAAATTCAGAAATATCGTCAAGAAATAAAATCGGAAAGAATGGATATGTCTTTTGGAGAAATAATTAATATGTACAGAGATAAAGAAATAATTATTTCGCCAGAATATCAGAGAGCTTTTCGATGGGATGAACAAAGACAGTCAGATTTTATAGAATCGATATTGTTAGGAATCCCATTTCCCTCTATTTTTGTGGCAACGAATCCTGATGGAAAATGGGAGTTGATTGATGGGCTACAAAGAGTATCGACTGTGCTATCTTTTTTTAATGAATTGAAAGATGAAGAAGGAAATCCGTATCCCAAAAATGGCTTGAAATTGGTAGAAGGAAGTATGTTGAAAGGATTGAAGGATATTACTATTGACACTTTGCCATTGGAATATAAATTGCAAATTAAACGTACTCCATGCAGGGTAGAGATTATTCTTAAAGAAAGCGAATTTAAAATGAGATATGAGCTTTTTAAAAGATTAAATACCGGAGGAGAAGGATTATCAAGACAAGAAATAAGAAACTGTATATTTAGAGGATTAGACAGTAGATATAGTGAATTTGTTGCTGAATTGGCACAAAATAATATTTTTAGAGAAATAGTAAATATTAGTATATCGAATGAAGAAAAAATGTATTATGAAGAACTTGTATTAAGATATTTAACATTAAAAAATAAAGGTACAAGATATTCACAAGCGAATATACAGGATTATATGGATGATTATTTGGAAAGTCAATGTAGAGCATTTGACGATACGCAGATTGAAACAGATAAAGTCTTGTTTTCCAATATAATGAAGAGTTTAGAAAAACTGAAGAACGAAAATATTTTTAAATTGGGAAAGAGATATTTTACTACAAGTATGTATGATGCAATAATGCTCAGTTTGTCAGATAGCACAGTCGATTTAGAAAAATTGAATATTGAACAATTGGGTGAAAAAATAGCAAGATTGAAGGAAAGTGTTGATTTTAATAAATATGTTGGATCAGCAAGTAGCAATCCAACTAGTATAACCAATAAGGTTAAAATTGCCAAAAAAGTGTTGTTGGGTATTACGGAGTAAAAGATGCATCAACTTACAGAAGAAATTATTGCCAGTAAAGAGTGGCGGGTTAGGGAGTTAGAATCTTTAAAAAAGATAGGAGTTATTGCACTTAATGAGTATCCGGCAAGAGAACAACAACAATATTATAGAATGTGCATACCTTATATATATGCTCATTGGGAAGGATTTGTAGTTGAAAGTTTCAAATCACTCATTACATATTTGAATAATGAACAGTTAGATAAAAAAATTGTGATTAATGAATTATATACTTTTTCTTTACAAAAGGTATTGAAACCTCTTTCCGGGAAACAAAGTTTTGAGCAGTTATCTCAATTTGTGGAAAAATTTGTAAAAGATTTTGATAGAGAATTGTATATTGATCCGTCTTTGCTTACTGCGAATTCAAATTTGAATTATAAACAAATGACAATTATATTGAGTAAATTTGGGATGAATAATTGTTTAGAAAAATATAAATCAGATATAAATCAATTGGTAAATCAAAGAAATAGTATAGCTCATGGAGAAAATGGAATAATTATAGAAAGAAATCATGTTTCAAATAAAATAATTGTATTGCAAGAGATGTTTGATTTAATTATTCTGGAGTTTGAAAATTATTTATCTCAAAAGTCGTATTTAAAAAGTGTGTAAAATTATAAACATGGTGTGATAACACCATGATAACAAAATCCTCAAAAACCACATGGATACGACGAAAAATCTGTATTTTCCCACACAAAACGCACGAAAAATCGCCATTTACACCTAGCAACACACCATTCTGATACCGTGAAGGTGGACGTACTGTTGGATCAGGCCGTGTTGCTACCGTTATCGAGTAATCAATCGGTCAGTTACTAATATGAAATGAATTTATGCCCCGGAAGCTTAGGCTTCCGGGGTTTTTTTGAAATGAAAGAGGCAATTTTCCATTCCTAAGTATCGAGGGATAGAGCGGTATAAAAAAATGAATGATGACAGGTAATAATTACTTGTCATCATTCATTTTTTAGATAAGTAAATATTGATATTACTTTGGGATTAGAACAGTTTCAAAGTTATACTGCCTTTTTAACTTTCAGATCTTCCTTCAAACCAATCCGGTTTGTTTTAAAGTGGAAGAACGGTCTTTCCGCAAGTTCAATAATCTCTACCGGGATTTCATGGTCATCCAGTACTGCTAAAATAGACTCGCGCACATCATCAACAGTGCAGCCATCCTCCAGTACAACGAACAGATAGGGCAGAAAATAACCCTTGTGTTCCTCATCCGGTGCGGTTACAAAGAATTCGTCCACAATACCAGGGATTTTGGCATCCACCACTTTATTTTCCATAGTCAGGTCAATAAGGCGTCCGCCGCCATAGCGTTCGCAGTGGCCGCGTGTGAGAGCAAACACGATACCCTCTTCATTCATATAGCCGATATCGCCGGTGTGAAGCCATACCATACCATCCGCATGCAACTGCAATGCTTTTTTTGTGGCGGATTTGGAATCATAGCCAAGCATATTGCCGGGACCCGAAACGCAGATCTCACCTATTTGGTTGTAAGACAGTTCTTCCTGGGTACCGGGTTCGAAAATGCCGATTGTATTCAGCGGCATTGGAATGCCGATATTTCCGTTTTCAATGGGCTGTGAGAAGCAGGGAAGTGTGATACTGGAACCGGCTTCGCTCTGTCCATAGCCTGTGGTGTAAATTGCTTTACAATTGTGGTCATTTAAGTATTTTTGCGCGCGGGCGAGCTGTCCATTATTCAGAGCCTCGCAGCCTGCACCTGCAAAAAGAAGATGAGACAGATCATAATCTGCAGGAATCCTTTTACTGCCCATGATCAGTTCAAGGAACATGGGGATGTGCGGCCAGCAGTTCGGACGGTAACGCATGATTTCCAGATCCAGGTCATTAAGCTCGCAAAATGGATCAAGAATTAAAAGCTTGTTCGATGCCAGTGGCATCAGTATCATGGAAACGACTACTGCCACCAGAACCGGAGGTAAAGCGGTCAGCAGCCAGGTGGGACGGAAGTCACCGGAAGCAGCGTAGGGTGCGAGTTGCTGGAGAACGCCGATCATAGTATGGGCAGAATGAATGACCTGTTTGGACGGACCGGTGGATCCGCTTGTGTAGGCGCGGAACAGCGGACGATTCCAGTCAACCGGGGCATTTACTTCGCCGGTATAATTGCGTCCTGCATCCAGAAACTCTGTCCAGGTAACCGTCGAAGGACCTTTTGCCGGATGTTTTGTATATTGATTTATAATACAGCTGTGTATATGGGGCGGCATAGCATTACGATCTGCGGACTCGTAAGGAGACAGCAAAATAACATGCTCGATTCCTGCTTCATATACGTACGCGTCCATATGTTTGCGGCTCAGGAAGTCATGGGCAAAAATTGTGTTTACATTTGCCTTCTTTACTGCATCTACATTTTCCTCCAGAGTGTTATCGCGGCAGAGCAAGGATGCGCCGATTTTTTCCGCTGCCAGCAATAAAAATAAAAATTGCGGTACCGAACGGAAGAAGACCGGAATCTGATCTCCTTCTCCAAAACCGTAGGCTTTCAGTGCTTTAGCAGCAAGATCAGCTTCTTCGAAAATGGTTTCCCATGTAAAATCAGTGCCGTAGTAATGCATAGCCACCACATCTTTTCCAGGGCATGCATTTTTCAAAAAGTCGGCCAGCGTGCATTCCGGAACACACAGCTGTTTTATTTCATCCGGGTAAAATTTCAGCCATGGGCGGTCAATACTGGGTTTACCGGTAATATTCTTTTCCTTCATAATCATTTCTCGCTTTCCTGTAATATTTTGTAATGCTGAACATATCAATGCAGATATCTGGTGGTAGTCTCGTCCAGTATATCGAACGTGTATCTACACATTAACATAACATTCCAGTGATATCACGTGAAAGTGCTAGAGGAAAAGTGAAAAAAATGAATCACAAATTATTCAAGAAAACTTTTCAAGCCGGGACAGCATCTTTAAGGAATGAATATGCTGGGTCAGTGTTCCGGTAATTTCATCGGGATTATCCACAATATGTTCGGAAGGCTTGGCCCAGGTATCCTGAAAAAACTTGGTAAACATCATTTTAACATTTGCCTTATTGAGAACCAGCACATTGTTTGTGTAATACTTATTATACAAACGCAAATAGGAAACTCCGTTTGAGAGAAACAGACTTGGTTTCGCAAGATGCCGGAAATCATTTGTAAATCCATTCCCAATCAGTTTGATCCGATAATTCTCGTTCTTCTTCAGGAGAGACAGTATGTGCTGCAGACAGAGTGCTCTCTGATGGGGCATCAGGGTGATTCTGTGATTAAAGAAATCGAACTCCCCGGATGCAATGAAATCGGAAAAAGCGGATGCATAAATAAAAATATTGATTTCTGATGTGCTCATTATATTTTGCGTGAGACTGTGAATCCGATGCAATTCTGCAATGTCAACTTTCCATTCACCTGAACGGTAGGTCTGCAGAAGCAGTTCTTCGAACAAATCATCCGGAAGAAAGTGTTCCGTGAGGTGCCCGATCAGCCAGCAGAGATTAGGAGAGAGAATGGACTGAATATAGTCATATTTTAGGAGCATGTTCTGCAGATCCGTTTTTCGAAACAGCAGAGTATTGCGGTTGCACAGGGAATTCAGCTTGTTGCATATTGCGGAGCTGTTCTCCGAATTTTCGTTGATGTTTACAGCCATACAGTGGCTGGAGTCAAACAGCATGCCGGAGATGCTGTATAGATTATTGATTCCGAAAACTACTTTGCCGTGTGCCAGGGCGCTGTCATATAGCTGAAAATCAATATTTGACTGAAATGTAAGCATATTCATCAGAAAAAGAGAATCGTAAACATAGTCATGCTCGTGTTCCGGTATATGTATGATCATGGAAAAATGAACGCCGGGGTATTCGCGGCGTGTGGAAGGCTGCATGTTTTGTAACTCCAGCATCATAATACGGTATTCCGGGTCGATGGAAAAGATATCCAGCGCTGCAACAACATTAAGCGATTTTACCTGGCGGATTATAGGATGCTTGACTTTGCTGATGAACTGATGCAGCGGAAGCTCATTGTAATACGAGACTTGCGGCGCGATTTCAGTATTGTCATTTTCAAGCAGTTCACGGACGTAATGATATTCTGCCATAAGGTTATCATAGATGGCTTCGATCAGGTCGGAATCGATGTCCACCTGGTAGTCGGAATACAGAAACGTTTTATTTTTATCACTGGCACAACTGACAATGCATTCGCTGATACTGTGCAGAATCTTATCTGCATTTTTTTCGGTTGGGATGTTTTTCCCGCTGACCCATTTGCTGATGTAAGATACATCATACCGAAGATGCTGAGCCAGGACATAGTTTTTAACATCAGCTTTGGTCATCAACTGCTCCAGTAATTCACTGAATCGGTTTTTGCTTTTCATGAGTATTCTCCCTTTTTTTAACTTATGTATATTATACATTGGTTTGCCGAGATTGTCATCCAGTTTTCGAAAAGCAGAGCAAAACAAACCGTTTCTGTTATGCGGGCTGATACCCGATTTCGTTCGGCAGTTTAATTTTCCGGGTCAATGTCGAATCATGCTGAGGCCTTCACAGAAACTTGACTATTTTTTAAAATATAGCAAAATCAAAAAATTATTTACGACTTATATGTATTGACACTTTTTGAAAAAGCATGTTATCATATACATAATTGCGACCGGTGCTTACGTTAATGGAAATTTAATAAATTTTTAACGAGAATTAAATGAAATTTAACAAGGCGCGGGCGTTTGGTAACTAATAACAATATTTTTAGAGTGAAAAGAGGGAATGAAAATGCGAAAAGGTGTTAAACGGTTACTCACGGCTGCACTTGTTGCGTCAATGACCGTAACGAGTATTTCGCCGGTATCTGCCGCTTCAGGGAAAAACTATATTCCTATGGCTGCGGGAATTCCGGGAATCGGCGAGATTTCGGAAAAAGCTGCAGAATATCTGTCGAAGTACGTGGGTAATACTGCAGTTGAAAGCATGTTTGGTGTTACTGTTGGTAATCATGATACAGAGGCATTGAAAGAGGCTATCTGGAAAGCAATTTTCCTGGATCGTGATTCCAACCAGATCAATTTCGAACAGCTTGGTATCACAAAAGAAGAAGCAGAAGGTCTGACAGAGGAAGTAATTGCCGAAGCAAATGCAGAAGGCGTTGTTACATACTCTGTGGGAAATGACAGCGAAGGCGATGCTACCGTTATGAATGTGGCAATTGACCCGTTGTATGAGGCTGCTTATGACGAAATCGATGCAGGTACCGCAAATTATACGGAAAATGAGGTTCAGGCGGCATCTGCTGACGATACAATTACGCTTGCAGACGAAGAGGGTGAAGGCGAAGACACTTCCGATGAACCCACAATAGAAGAAGTATATGCTGCATTCAATGCATATCAGCAGTACATCGATGATAATCCGGATTATTTTGGTATTACCGTTCCGTACACCAGTGTGAAGGATGATTCCAATGAAGGCGGCGGCCCGGTTAAATCTCTGGTTACGATCGCCAGCGGATCTTCTCCAAAGGAGGATTTAGATGGTGATGGTGTTGGGGAAACCTCCATGCTGGAGCTTTATGAAATGGGATATCTGCCCCCATCTGCGATGATGCAGCTCATCCAGCTGTTTGATACAGCAAATCAGTTGGGCGTAGGCCTGATGGGTGAGGAACTTCTGGCTGCAAAAGACGATGCTTTGGCAGCTCTTGAAAAAGTTGAAAAGGAAGCCGAGAACGGTATCTCGGATATCCAGAAGCTCCTGGTTCTCAATGACTGGCTGGCTGAGTATGCTACCTTTGATATGGGAAGAATCATGGAATTGAAAGCTCCGGAAGATCCGGGCACACCGCAGGTTCAGCAAAATGCAGTGTATGCGCTAACTCAGCAGGGAATCCCGCAGGAACAGGCGGAAGAGCTGGCATCCGCACTTATGGGAAGCTGGGGCGGAAATCAGTTTGGTGTACTCTGCGAAAGCATGAGTAATACCGGTGTTTGCCTGAGCTATACCTGTGCCTATGCTTATCTGGTACAGTGGGCATTTCCGGAAATATACAAAAATGAAGATGGTTCATGGAAAAGCAGAATTGAACTGAACTATATCCCGAATCCGGAAAAACAGGAGACTCAGGCTGTTGCACTGGAAGATGATGGAGAGGTAGCAGATCCGACAGGTGTACCGGATCCGACCAATACACCAGATCCGACAGCGACACCGGATCCGACAGAAACACCGGATCCGACAACAACACCGGATCCGACAACAACACCAGATCCGACAGAAACACCGGACCCGACTGATCCTGAAGAACCGGAAGAACTTCCGGATTATGTATGGGATCCGTCCGCAGCCGCTATGGTGGACTATGTCAGAATTACCTTTGACACAGACGTTTCCATGTACGGTGAAAGCAGTCATTTCGAGAATGACCATTATTGGAATGCTGTAAAAGTAAACGGAAAATGGTATTATGTAGATTCCTGTTATACGGATATTTATGTTGAATGTATGGGCCGTGACCGCGTGGAAACAGACGGAAATATGAATCATCTGTATTTCATGCTCAGCGATACTTCCTGCCGTTCTCTGTATTCTGGATACTTTAAATCTATCGATACTTTATACGAGGATATATCCACTGACAAAACTTATGAAGATGCATGGTTTGCATTTGCAAAGAGTGCAGTGGATTATGCTGATGGTGCATTCTACTATTACTATGATTCTACTGATCTGATCGACATCAAGAATCAGTATGGCGATATGGGAAGCGGATCAGGCTCCAATTATGGCGATTATGGTGATTTTGGCGGTACGGAAGAAGATACCGAGTATAAATTGGTAAAACATTCCACGAGCCATAATGATGATTCATCCTTTACAACGTTGGTTGATTTTGTCGAAGGAACCGTTTACGATCCAAATACCGGATCTCTGGTTGCAAATGAAACAATTGCAGATCTGTTTGAGAAACATCAGGCTGCACAGGAAGATTATCCTTCCATCTCGATTTCCGGCTCTGTTTATAATGGAGTTTTCTATTTCAATATCTATAACTGCATTATGGCATATGATATCGAGAGCGGCGAACTCTATAAGGTAAAAGAATACAATCAGGTTAGCGCACATCGTGATATGACGGTAGCCCTTGGTGGTTTGGCATTCTCTGTTGTACCGAATGGTTCTGAGGAAGCTGATGTTGTTGTAAATAACAATCCGATTGCTTCTATGATCGTCAAAGAAGACGGAAATATGTATGTTTCTGTTGCAAGTAACTTTGCATATATTTCCGGTAAATCCAGTTATGGAGATGAATCAAGCTACGGATATGAATATGAAGAAACAAACTTCAATCCGGAATACAATTCATATTACAGCAGCAATGATGAAAAAAATGATAACGATGAATTTATGTGGAGTGCGAACCTGGTTGAGACTCTTTCTATGAGTCATCTGACCGGCAGCGAGCACACTTTTGAGGCTGTCACGGTAGCTCCGACCTGCAATGCAGAAGGATATACCGAAAACCGTTGTACCGAATGTGGTATAAGCGATGGCGGTGAAAGAACTGACATCACAGAAGCTCTGGAACATCACTATATTACATATGATGACGTAACTTATAAAAAAGACAGCAATGGTACCCCTTATATTGTTTCTGCCGGCGTATGTACAATTTGCAAAGATTCTCTGCCGGTAGATGACAATGGTAATCTGGAACTTCCGGAAGGCGTAAAGACAGTTCATACGTATGATGATCCGGAATTTGAATGGACTGTAGCGGAAGACGGCACGGTTTCATGTACAGCAACTTTTGAATGTGAAGTATGTTTTGACAAAAATCTGGACTGTACACAGGATTCCGCAAAAGTGATTAACTGTGATGTAGAGCAGGGTGAAGCAAATGAGTGTGTAACTCCGTACACCGCCACCTGTAAACTTCTGGGAACCACTTATACGGATACTTATGAGGTACCCATCGGCGAAGGCCATAAGTATGGAGACGAGCCGGAATATGTATGGGCAGATGATCATTCTGAATGTGTGGCAAAGTTCACCTGCGCAAAATGCGGAAATATAGTAGAGGAAGACTGTGAAGTAACTTCTCAGATAACAGAACCGACCTGTACCGAAGCAGGAAAGACCACCTATACAGCTACGTTTGTAGATGGTGAAAAAACTTATACCAATACGGTTGAAGGGGATAAAGTTGATGCTCTCGGACATACCTATGGAGAACCGGAATTTAAGTGGTCATCCGATCATAGCGAATGCAATGCTGTGTTTAAATGCATTTCCTGCGGAAAGGTAGAAACCGTACCGTGTGAAGTGACACCAGAAGAAGATGAATCCTCTATAACTTACACGGCAGAATGTACTATGAACGGTCACGCATACTCAATGAAAGTAGTCGTTACCAAGTCACTTCCGTTTACCGATGTACCGGAAGGCTCCTGGTTCTATGATTATGTTGCATATGTATACCACAGAGGTCTCATGACAGGTATGAGCGAGACAAAATTCGGCCCGTCAGGCAATCTGGCACGTGCTCAGTTCGCAGTAATCCTGTATCGTATGGAAGGTGAACCGGAAGTAACCTACGATGAAGACGATGTATTCCCGGATGTGACTGCTGACTGGTACAAGGATGCCGTTATGTGGGGTGTACAGAATGGTATCATTACCGGTTATACAGATGTTGGTCTGTTCAGACCGGCTAAGAACATTACACGTGAAGAGATGGCAGTTCTTATGTACCGTTATGCAAAATACAAAGAAAAAGATGTATCAGTAAGCGGTGATCTGAGCGCCTTCCCGGATGGCAGCTCTGTATCCGGTTTTGCAAAAGAGGCAATGCAGTGGGCTGTTGCAAATGAACTGATCACTGGTGATAATGGATATATCCGTCCGCAGAATAATCTGAATCGTGCAAGCTGTGCTGCAATTATCATGAGATATGACCAGAAGTTCGGTGACTGATTACAGAATTCAAGCATCGGATGTAATTGATCAAAAATAGAAGATAAGTGATAGAGCTCTCGCTCCGGAGAATCATCAACCGGTGCGGGAGCTCTTATTATAGCAAAGTCCTTTGACTTTCCTATAATATAAAAAGCCCTCCGGGCGGGATCGCACTGTGGCAGAGGGGAATTATGTTGCTGGAAGCAACCCGCCACAGGCGGAGAATCCTGCAAAGCAGGATTCTTTCTTAAGTAAAAATCAACAAATTGCTCCGGTTATTTTTAGAAGAGGTTATGCGTTTAATCTGTTGTTCCGTCGGCACATTGTGGTTATGATAATAATAGCTGCAGAATGTTGGCATCATGAGCATCGATAAAGAATCGGATGTTCATCCGGTGTGCCGCAGATATAGTATGATCAGAAATATTAGTGTAATGAAGAGGCGGATATGGAGAGAAAACTGGTATTAAAAAAGGATATTTTAGCTGCATTGAAGGAAGCGGGAGTCAGACCGGGACAAGATATTATGGTTCACACATCGTTAAGCAGTCTTGGATTTGTGTGCGGCGGACCGCAGATCATTATCGAAGCCCTGTTGGAAACTGTGGGGGAGACGGGAACAATCATGATGCCCACTCAATCCTGGAAAAATCTTGATCCGTCTTCCGGTGTTCACTGGGAAGAGCCGGAAGAATGGTGGCAGGTGATCCGGGATAACTGGCCGGCTTATGACAAATGGATCACGCCCACAAATACGATGGGCGCTACGGCGGAAATGTTTCGAAGATGGCCCGGAACCATAAGAAGCGATCATCCGGCCCGCTCGGTAGCGGCCAATGGAGCCCATGCAGGGTATCTGACGGAAAACCATGATCTGTCAAATATTTTCGGCGAGGGTTCACCCATAGGAAAATTGTATGAACTGGATGGATATGTTCTTCTGATCGGAGTGGGATATGATAAAAATACATCGCTCCATCTGGCTGATGTAAGAGCCGATTATCCGGGAAAGCATTTTGTAAAAGAGAGCAGCGCGGTGCTGATCAATGGGCAGAGAGTGTGGAAAACTTATCGGACCTTATATGTGGATGGTGAGGATTTCAACAAAATCGGTGCCGCATTTGAGGAAAGCAGGCCGATATCAAAAGTACCGCTGGGAAATGGGATGATTACGTTTATGCGGCAGCGTGAATTAGTGGATTTTGCTGTGGAATGGATTCAGGAGAACAGGAAAGAGGGAAAGCAGAATTAGGTGGAGAGCAATTGAGATTTTGCTGAGTTGAATTTTGAGTTGAAATTTCGGGTTGAAATTTTAAGGAAAGACTGCTTGACAAGGGTATTTTATAGATGTTATGATTAATAACAGATATAGTGTGTTACTCATAAATACAGGAGGCATTAACTATACATAGATATTTTTGGAATGTTTATGTGTGTTAATGCCTTTTTTTCATCTGTAAATTCAGTCATCAGGATTTTGCATCGTGGTATATTGATGGGGAAAATCGGTTGGTACACGGACATTCCGGGTGTAGCGAATGCCGAAAAATGCGGCATGATCAAAGAAACACCTTACAGGTGTACCAATTGCCCAAAAATGCGGCATGATTAATGAAACACCTTACAGGTGTTCCATTATGCCAAAAACCATGGCATGATTAATGAAAGGAGAAAAAATATGAAAGACAAAATTTTTGGTGTTCTTCAACGCGTAGGAAGATCCTTTATGCTTCCGATCGCAATCCTTCCGGTGGCTGGCCTTCTGCTCGGTGTGGGCGGTTCCCTCACAAATGAGACGATGCTGGAAACCTACAACCTGCTCGGCGTGATGGGCCCGGGCACTGTGCTTTACGCGATTTTCCAGGTTATGAGCGAAGCAGGTAATATTGTATTTACCAACCTGCCGATTATCTTTGCCATGGGCGTTGCCATCGGTATGGCCAAAAAAGAAAAAGAAGTTGCGGCGCTTGCAGCTGCCATCGCATTTTTCATCATGCATGCATCCATCGGTGCCATGATTAATATTAATGGCGGTGCAGAAAACATGCTGGAAGGTGCAACTGCATCTGTATGTGGAATCACTTCCCTCCAGATGGGTGTATTCGGCGGTATTATTGTAGGACTTGGTGTTGCAGCTCTTCACAACAGGTTTTATAAAATTGAGCTTCCTCAGGTATTGTCTTTCTTTGGAGGAACCCGTTTTGTTCCGATTGTCAGTGCAATTACTTACACAGCAGTGGGTATCCTGATGTTTTTCGTCTGGCCGGTGATCCAGTCCGGCATTTATGCAGTGGGCAATGTGGTTCTGAATTCCGGGTATGCGGGAACCTGGGTATACGGTCTGATGGAACGTCTGCTGATTCCTTTTGGTCTGCACCATGTATTTTATCTTCCGTTCTGGCAGACTGCACTTGGTGGCACCATGGAGGTGCAGGGTGTGTTGGTAGAGGGTGCTCAGAATATCTTCTTTGCACAGCTGTCAGACCCGAATGTTGAGCATTTTGCCGTATCGGCTACCAGATTTATGTCCGGAAAATTCCCGATGATGATCTTTGGACTTCCGGGTGCAGCCCTTGCTATGTACAAGGTAGCAAAACCGGAAAAGCAGAAAGAAGTTGGCGGTCTTTTGCTTTCTGCAGCGCTGACCTCCATGCTGACCGGTATCACAGAGCCGTTGGAATTCACGTTCCTGTTTGTAGCTCCTCTGCTTTATGGAATTCACTGTGTATTTGCCGGATGCGCATACATGCTGATGCATATCTTTAAAGTTGGTGTTGGTATGACATTCTCCGGTGGTCTGATCGACCTGACTCTGTTTGGTATTTTGCAGGGAAATGAAAAGACCAACTGGATCTGGGTTGTCATTGTAGGTATTGTTTACTTTGTTGTTTACTATTTCCTGTTCAAAATCCTGATCGTCAAACTGGATCTGAAAACACCGGGCCGTGATGACAGCGATGAAGTAAAACTGTATCGCAGAAGTGATGTGGAAGCACGGAAAAAAGCCGGCGAAGGAGCTGCTGATGCGGATGACGGCGTTGACCCGGTATCTCAGGCAATCTGCCGCGGACTTGGCGGTAAAAAGAATATTTCTGATGTTGACTGCTGTGCAACCAGACTGCGCTGTACGGTATACAAGGCAGATTTGGTAGACGATGCTCTTTTAAAATCTACCGGAGCTTCCGGTGTCGTGCATAAAGGAAACGGTGTTCAGATCATTTATGGACCTCGTGTAACGGTAATTAAATCCAATTTGGAAGATTACCTGGAAACCGCTCCGGACGAAGAATATACCGCAAAAGAAGAAACTCCGGAACCGGCTGAGGTGAAAGTGGAAAAAGTGGATGAAACGGAGAAAAAAGCAGTTAAAACGATTGTGATCTCAAGCCCGGCAACCGGAGAAGCTGCGGATCTATCTACCGCACCGGATGAAGCATTTGCCGGTAGAATGATGGGCGATGGCGGTGTTGTAACTCCGACAGAGGCTGTCATCAAAGCTCCGGAAGACGGAGAAGTCTGCTTCGTTTTCGATACGAAACATGCCATCGGTTTTATGACAGATACCGGAATCAGCTTGCTGCTTCACATTGGCATCGATACGGTAAAACTGAACGGAGAAGGATTTAAGGTATTTGTGGAGAACGGTCAGAAAGTGAAGAAGGGAGAACCTCTTATGGAACTTGATCTGACTTATCTGAAAGACCATGCACCATCTCTTGTTTCTCCGATCCTGTGTACGGAACTGGAAGACAATCAGAAGATCCGGATGCTGGCCAACGGACCTGTTGCAGCAGGCGATCCGCTCTTTGCGGTTGACTTTTTCGAATGATGATGTAAACATTCCTGCCTGAAAAGCTTGTATGACGGAAGGCTTTTGGACAGGAATCATGAAGTGAGATGTGGGGAAGAGATATGTATAGGATAACGAAGGTTCTGAATCATAATGCAGTCATATGTGTGGAGGCTGATTCCAACCGACAGTATTTGATCTTGGGTAAGGGAGCCGGCTTCGGCAAAAAAGTAAGTGAGCGAATCGAGGCCCGACCGTCGGATACGCTGTATTCTCTGAGTGAAACCACAGACAGAGGCAGTGCGGTTCAGCTTGCCGCATCGATCGATCCTTTGTATCTGGAAATAGCCGGTGAAGTGCTGGATGAGGCTGAGCGGGTATTTCATGCATTGGACCGGAAAGTACTCTTCCCACTTGCCGATCATATTGAGTATGCGGTAAAGAGAATCCTGAATCACGAGCAGATCAGCAACCCACTGACCGACGATATTCGCCTTTTGTTTCATATGGAATACAAAGCAGCCGAATCCGTTCGGGAAATTCTCCGCAAGCGGGTTCATGTTGAAATTGGAGACGACGAGATCGGTTACATTGCGCTTCACATTCACTCTGCAATCAATGATGAAAAAGTGTCAAAAGCCATGCAGATGGCTCAGGCAGTGCGTATCTGTGTTTCTGCAGTGGAAAAGGCCTGCGGGAAAAAGATTGATATTCTGTCCTTATCTTACAATCGCCTGATGAATCATGTCCGTTACATGGTGGCCAGAGCAATGAATGGGGAACAGCTGAAACTGAATATGAACGATTACATCAGTGTCAAGTTCCCTGAATCTTTTCAGATGGCAAAGGAGAATTGCCGGGAGATTGAAAAAATGCTGAAGTGCAAGCTGGATGATGTGGAAATCGGATATCTTGCTATGCATATTGAGAGGGTGAAATGTGATGAACTGGGATCGGAAAATGCATAATTGAACAGGAATGTTGATAAGCAGCCCGTATTTATCGTATTTTCATACAGCAAACGCAATATCAAAAAGAAAAGGACATCCCCAGGTGGAAATCAGGAGTGTATAAACCCTGATTCCTGCGGGGATGTTCTTATTTTGTGTTAAAAAGATTAAAATTCCGCATTCCCGATTATCTTTTTTTCTGCCTGCCAATGGTAATATGCAGAATGCTTTGACATATGGGCAGTGCAATTGAGACACTGTGCGAAGAGGCGTGAGCATTAATCCAGCTTCCAGATATCGCGGTTGTATTCTGCAATCGTCCGGTCAGAAGAGAAATATCCGTAAATTTTTAGAAAAACAATGCAACAGAATGAAATTTACGATACACTATATTTATAGATAGAACGTGTATTAAGAGATGGATCATTCCTTACCGGCTGTAAGGGATATTAACCATAAAGATATTGAGATAGGGAGGAATCAACTATGAAAAAGAAAAATGTTGGTATGACAGCAGTGCTGACTGCGTTGATGCTTTTATTGGCCGGATGCGGTGCAAAAAGTGCATCCTACGATACTGCTTCAGTGGAATCCGCTTCTTATGCGTCCGATGAAGCCTATGATACTGCAGCAGCTTCAGATTATGAGGTTGACGATTACGAGGTTGCTGAGGAGGATGTCAAGCTGGATTCCGAAGCCGGTGTGGCCGGGGAAACGCGGGCTGAGACTTCCGGACGCAAGCTGATCAAGCGACAGTATGTTACGATGGAGACGAAGAAATTTGATGAGCTGACTCAGTTTATCCAGGAAACGGTAAACGCAGTGGGCGGATACATAGAGTATTCCGATATTTCCGGAAGCTCCTATAATTATAACGGCACCCGCTATGCCAATTATACCCTGCGTGTTCCGGTGACTGAGCTGGATGGCTTTGTCGCTTCTCTGAAAGAGGCCGGAAACGTTACTAATTTCTCCGAGAGTGTGGAGGATATTACACTGAGTTATGTGGATACGGAGAGCCGCATATCGGCCCTGGAGACGGAACAGGAGACTCTGATGGAGATGTTGGATCAGGCGGGAGATCTGGATACGCTTCTGGCAATTCAGTCACGGCTGACTGAGGTGCGCTATCAGCTGGAAAGTTACCAGTCGCAGCTCCGCGTGTATAACAATGATATTGAGTATAGCACGGTTAGCGTGGATGTCCGCGAGGTGGAACGGGAGACAAAAGTGGAAGACAACAGCTTTGGCAGTCAGCTGAAAGAACGTCTGTCCTCTAATTTCTATGGCCTTGGTCAGGGCCTGAAATCGGCAGCCCTGTTCCTGCTTGGCGGGATTCCTTACTGGATTGTTCTGGCTGTTGTGATTGCTGCGGTAGTTCTGATCGTGAAAAAAATCCGCCGCAGATCTGCTGCAAAACGCCATGCTTTGGTTAAAAATATAGCAGCAGGATATCCTGCAGACGGTGCTTCCGGAACAGAACAGGAGAATGAAAAATAAAATGTCTGTTGAAACCCCGCAGGGTTAATGCTATTATTATTACAGAACTGATTTTGAAACGAAAGGTGACAACAATGGAAAAAATAGTATTGACAGGCGACCGCCCCACAGGAAAACTTCATCTGGGCCACTATGTAGGATCCCTGCGCAGACGGGTAGAATTACAGAATTCCGGAGAATTTGATAAAATATTTATTATGATTGCGGATGCACAGGCTTTGACGGATAATGCAGATAATCCCGAGAAGATCCGGCAGAATATTATTGAGGTTGCGCTGGACTATCTTTCAGTCGGACTGGATCCGGAAAAGTCCACTCTGTTTATTCAGTCCATGGTGCCGGAACTGACCGAACTGTCCTTTTATTATATGAATCTGGTTACGGTATCCAGACTGCAGCGCAATCCTACCGTAAAATCAGAAATTCAGCTGAGGAATTTTGAGACGAGCATTCCGGTGGGATTTTTTACCTATCCGATCAGCCAGGCGGCAGACATTACAGCATTTAAGGCTACGGTAGTTCCGGTGGGAGAAGACCAGAAACCGATGCTGGAGCAGACGAAAGAAATCGTGCACAAGTTTAACAGCGTTTACGGTGACACTCTGGTGGATCCGCAGATCCTTCTTCCGGAAAATGAGACCTGTATGCGTCTCCCGGGAACCGACGGAAAGGCCAAAATGAGCAAATCTCTCGGAAACTGCATCTATCTGTCTGACAGCGAGGAGGATGTACGCAAAAAAGTCATGAGCATGTTTACGGATCCGAATCATATCCGTGTGCAGGATCCGGGCAGCCTGGAAGGAAATACGGTATTTATTTATCTGGATGCATTCTGCAAAGATGAACATTTTGCCGAGTTCCTGCCGGAATACAAGAACCTGGATGAACTGAAAGAACACTATCAGCGCGGTGGTCTTGGTGATGTAAAAGTTAAGAAGTTCCTGAATAAAGTTCTTCAGAGCGAGCTGGCTCCTATTCGTGCCAGAAGAAAAGAGTACGAGGCCAACATTCCTTATGTGTATGAAGTGCTGAAAAAGGGCTGCGAGGTGGCAGAAAAAGAGGCAGCCGCTACACTTCGGGATGTGCGTGAAGCAATGAAAATCAACTATTTTGAAGATAAAGCACTCATTCAGGAACAGATTGAGCGGTTTAAATAACATAGTCAGGGATGGAGCGATTCTACTCCATCCCTTCTTTGAATATATGAGGGGCAACATGGAACGAAAGCGATGGAACTGTATTGATATGCTTCGGGCAGGTTCCTTCCTGCTGATTTTTTTGTACCACTATATGATAGAGACGGAGGCGGGGGGATACTTTTCTTTTTCCGGTGCCGGTATTTTGTACGAAAATGCAAACATTCACATGGCGAAAGTGGGTGTGACTCTTTTTTTCATGATTTCGGGTTTCGGACTGATGTACAGCAGTCGGGAGTTTTCGCTGAAAACATATGCAAAGAAACGTTTTTGGCGAATCTTGATCCCCTTTTATGCGGCTTCTCTTTTCATGTTCCTGTGCAAAAAGCTGTTAATTCCGGGGCCGGTGTTTGACGGAACAATCCCGAAATGGCATATTATTTTCACCGTACTTGGACTGGACGGATACTTGAAAGAATATGGAGTCTCCACTTTCAGTCTGGGTGTGGGCGAATGGTTTGTGGGATGCATGATATTAATGTATGTCTGTTTTCCGCTGCTTCGCCTGGGAATGAAGAAAAACAGAACGGTGATGATGGTGGCTGCAACAGCATTTTATCTGATTATCGCTGCTGTATATCAGGGAAGTGTTCCGTCGCACTATTTCTTTTTGATAAAAATATATGATTTTATACTTGGAATGTATCTGGCTGAGAGACTGAAACATGCTTCCGTGTCAAATCTTGCAGTGCTGATACCGGCAGTATTGTTTTTTGTTATTTTCCCGGTTCATATTCCATTAAATAGGGACTATGTTAATACAATTTTTTGTGCTATACTCTTTTTAACGATATTTTGTACGGAAAATACTGCCTTTGGGAGACATGTGTCCGGTTGTCTGCCGGTGAGAAAAATATCTCAATATTCTTATGAGATGTTTTTGCTTCACCACTGGGGGATTATTGTGATGAACAGAATATTGCAGCCACAGTCACTGGCGGCGGCAGTTTTTTGCCTTATTCCGGAATTGACTGTATGCTTTGCGGCAGGTGCAGTTTTGCACGAAATCCTATACTTTGCCGTGCGAAGCAAGCCGGCCCGGAGAGCATGAATGAAGGCATGTCCGGATGGCAAAACTTTGTCTTGGGAAAAACGTTCGTCCGAGGAACATGGGTTAAAAGAGGAGATATATGGAAAAAGAATATCAGAAAAACAAGAAAATAGATACAGATCAATCAAGAGAAAACGATCTGGGGACAAAACCAGTTGGAAAACTGTTGTTTTCTTTGGCACTGCCGGCTATAACAGCGCAGATCGTAAATGTTTTGTATAATATGGTTGACCGTATATATATTGGTCACATTCCGGTGATCGGCGCACAGGCTCTGACCGGCGTGGGTGTTACTATGCCGATTATTATGCTGATATCAGCCTTCGCTGCACTGGTCAGTATGGGTGGCGCTCCAAGAGCTTCCATTATGATGGGAAAAGGACAAAAAGCTACTGCGCAGCAGATCCTCGGGAATTGTATGACTGCACTGATCATAGCAGCAGCCATTCTGACTGCCGTGGTGTTGCTGTTTGGAAGAGATTTGCTTTTGATGTTTGGGGCCAGTGAGAATACCATCGAGTATGCATGGGCGTACATGGCAGTCTATGCATGGGGTACCGTCTTTGTACAGATTTCGTTAGGTATGAATGCGTTCATCACAGCCCAGGGATTTTCAAAAATCAGCATGCTGACGGTAGTCATCGGTGCTGTCTGCAACATTATTCTGGATCCCATTTTCATATTCGGGCTGAATCTGGGAGTGCGCGGTGCCGCTCTCGCCACCATAATCTCGCAGGCTGTTTCGGCGGTTTGGGTAATACGGTTTCTGACCGGAAAGAAGACCTATCTGAGAATCTGCCCGGAGAATCTTTGGATCAAACCCAAAGTATTTTTCCCATGTATGGCACTCGGACTGTCTCCCTTTATCATGCAGTCCACGGAAAGTATCCTCTTTGTATGTTTTAACTCATCTCTGTTAAAATACGGTGGAGATATGGCAGTAGGTGCCATGACGATTTTGACCAGTATCATGCAGTTTGCCATGCTTCCGCTACAGGGGCTGACTCAGGGTGCGCAGCCGATTACCAGCTTCAACTATGGTGCACAGAATAAAGAAAGAGTAAAAAAATGTTTTTATTTGCTCCTTCGATCCAGCCTCATCTATTCCGGTGCGCTTTGGATTCTGGTTTTGCTGTTTCCGAATGTTTTCGCAGGCATTTTTGCCACGGATGCAGAGCTGGTTGCCACAACGGTTCATGCCATGCGCATTTATATGGCGGCCAGTCTCATTTTGGGTGTACAGATTGCCTGCCAGCAGACGTTCATTTCCATGGGAAATGCAAAGACTTCTGTGTTCCTCGCACTTCTTCGTAAGGTAATTCTGCTGATTCCGCTGATTTACATTCTGCCGCAGCTCCTGTCAAATAAAGTGGATGCGGTATTCATGGCGGAGCCGGTGGCAGATATCATTGCAGTAAGCGTGACTGCGACGCTGTTCTTCCGGTCATTTCGAAAATACTTATATACATTATGATGCGAAGCATCTCCGCCCGAAGGGCATGAGTTGTGGTATGAATAAAAAAATCTTCATTGGGCCGTTTCCTCAAAGGTTGCGGCCTTATTTTTGTACGTGTTCTATCATACTTTCAAATTTCATGATTGCGGGAGCGCCGATAAAATCTTCCTGCTGCACCGCAGGGCAGAACCAGTCCGTTTGAAGTGACCGGGAGTCCTACTTCCTGAGACTCCACGATACCATCGTATTTGCGAAGTGCAGTTGACAGCATGTAGGTCAGTACCGCCGGTGCCAGGCCGGTGGTGTAGGAATTCACCAGGAAAAACAGAGGGTCGTCACTCAGCAGTTTTTCGCAGAGGCAGATCAGCGGATAAATAGCATCTTCAATTTTCCAGAGTTCGCCTTTGGGGCCCCGTCCATAAGAAGGCGGATCCATGATAATGGCATCGTAATGGTTTCCGCGGCGGATCTCCCGCTCCACAAATTTCTGGCAGTCATCTACGATCCAGCGGATGGGTGCATCTTTTAATCCGGATGATACTGCATTTTCTTTTGCCCATGTTACCATTCCCTTAGACGCGTCCACATGAGTGACGGATGCTCCGGCAGCGGCAGCTGCAAGAGTTGCACCGCCTGTATAGGCAAAAAGGTTCAGAACCTTTACAGGGCGGCCGGCACTTTGAATGAGACTGGTAAACCAGTCCCAGTTGGCAGCCTGTTCCGGGAACAGCCCCGTATGCTTGAAACTAAAAGGTTTCAGATTAAAAGTAAGTTCTTTATAAGAAATCGTCCATTGTTGTGGAAGATCGAAAAACTCCCATTCACCGCCTCCTTTTTTGCTGCGGTGATAATGGGCGTTCATTTTGTGCCAGCCCTTTTCTTTTCTCGGAGTATCCCAGATTACCTGCGGATCCGGACGAACCAGAAGATAGTCGCCCCATCGCTCCAGTTTTTCTCCTTTTGAAGTATCGATTATTTCATAGTCTTTCCAATGATCAGCTACCCACATTGGTTTGGCCTCCTGTCAGTTTTGTAAAAGATATATGGAAACCGGTTTTCTGAAACCGGCAGCTTTTGTTCATTGTATCATACCAAAAACTGCCGTACAAGAGCCATCCTCAGGATCTGATGAAGATTCATCAATCTATTATTGACTAAGTGGTCAATAATATGTATGATAAGTTTTGCGGTATAATTATGCTTAAGAGGGTTAATTATGACAAAGAAAGAAAAAACGGAAATTACCAGATCCAGGATTTTTGCGGCAGCAATAAATGAGTTCGGGACCGTCGGGTACGCTGCCAGTTCAATTAACAATATATGCAAAAGCGGAATCAATAAAGGACTGATTTATCACAATTTTAAAGACAAGGATGAACTATATCTGGAATGTGTGAAAAGAAGCTGCGATGATTTTATTCGCTATGTAATCGAAAATCAGGGTGAAGAAGGATTCGAAAAATGCATGAAGGCACGAAGAATGTTTTTCCGGGAGCATGAATCGGAAGCCGGTATATTTATGGAGGCACGCACAAATCCGCCGCAGAAACTAAGAAATCAGATTCAAAAAATCTGTGAATCCGTGGATGAATTAAACACGAAGATTTTTGAAAAAGAGCTGGCTGCCCATGAACTTCGGGCTGGCGTTACGAAAGAGGATGCATTGGATTATTTCCTGGAAATACAGAAAATGTATAATTTCCATTTCGCGAAGGAATTAAAAGGCGGAGCAACTCCGCGCGAACAGCTGATTCTTCATGAAAGAAACCTGCACAAGATATTTGATTTTATGCTTTATGGGATTGCACAAAGGAGTAATGAGATATGATACAGAGTATATTTTTTTGGATTTTAACACTTTTTATTGCTTTTCTGGCGGGAAAGGGTGTCAGTAAACTGCGATTGCCTGCCATCCTCGGATGGCTGATTGCCGGGATGATATTCGGACCAAACGCGGGAAATCTTCTTACACAGGAAGCTTTGGGCGCCTCATGGTATAAGACAATCATCATGTGGATGCAGTGCGCTTTTGGACTGATGCTTGGGACAGAGCTTGTATGGAAAAAGATTAAAAGATATGGTAAGGCATTGATTGTTACGACCCTGATGCAGTCACTGGGAACTTTTGCACTGGTATCTTTCATGTTTGGAATCGTTTTTTCCTGTACGGGTATTCCGGTTTTTCTTGCATTTGTATTCGGCGGCATTGCACTGGCTACAGCCCCTGCACCTGCTTTGTCCATCGTCAGTGAATTCCATACGAAGGGTCCGGTTACGGACACGCTGCTTCCCATGGCAGTGCTGGATGATATCGTAGGAATTGCTGTATTTTTTACAGTGAATGCGTTTGTCACAAAAAATGTTTCCGGTGGTGACGTTTCGTTTCTTATGATTCCGGTAATGATCTGTCTTCCGATTCTCATCGGCGTTGTCACCGGTATTCCGGCCGGCATGATTTTGAAAAAGAGAAACGGGAAAGCCGCAAGACTTGTGGCATTAATCGGTGGGATCACCATAACGGTTGCGATTGGTTATTTGCTGAATACAAAGGTATTTGTAAATATAGCTCTAAATTATACGTTGTTGGGCGTAGCTTTTTCTGCTGCATTTTCCAACATGCTTCCGGAGGAAAAACTTGATGAGGTCACAAAAGACTTTCATCCGATTCTGGCTGTCTGCTTGCTGGGAGCGATTGTTGATCTGGGAGCACCGCTGGATTATCATTTGATTCTGGGAGCCGGATTATATACGTTCCTGTACATTATATCCAGGGCCGGCGGTAAGTATTTTGGTGCGCGATTTGGTGCAAAGTGGATGAAAATGCCGGAAACGGTTCAGAGATATCTGGGATTTACACTGCTGCCCCATTCCGGAGTTTCTCTGGTGTTTACCGGAATCATTTGCACCACCCTGGAAGGCGGAGGAGAATCGGAACTTGCTGTTATCGTAAAAGGAACGATTGCAGCCGCTGCAGTTATCAATGAGATCATCGCTGTTATTATGGCGAAGAAAGGTTTTGAACTGGCTGGTGAAATAAATGGGGGCGCATCATAGGAACGGATAATAGCCGACTGCCGGATTCGCGACGCACAGAGACCCTTTGAACTCGAAAGCTACCATATTGACAAGCCCCAAAAACCGCTGTAGAATAAAGAATATTATGGGCGGACTGGATTTTGCTCATATATTGAGGAGGTTATTATGAAAGCTTACAGAGAGATGAGCAGAGACGAACTGCTTCAGGAAAAAAGAGTCCTGGAAGCACAATTTGAAGAAGTAAAAGCAAAAGATCTGAAACTGGATATGTCCCGCGGCAAACCGGCGCAGGCACAGCTGGATATCGCAAACGGCATGATGGACGCTCTGAACAGCGAGAGTGATCTGAAATGTGAGAGCGGTATCGACTGCAGAAACTATGGTGTCCTGACTGGTATTCCGGAGGCAAAAAAACTGCTTGGCGATATGTCAGAAGTTCCAGCTGATAATATGATCATTTACGGCAATTCAAGTCTTAATCTGATGTTTGATACAGTATCAAGAAGCATGACTCACGGTGTTCTGGGCAGTACACCCTGGTGCAAGCTGGATAAGGTAAAATTCCTCTGTCCGTCTCCGGGATATGACCGCCATTTCGCGATCACGGAGTATTTCGGCATTGAAAATGTCATAATTCCCATGCTTCCTACCGGTCCTGATATGGATATGGTAGAGGAATTGGTTTCCACCGATCCGTCCGTAAAAGGTATCTGGTGTGTACCGAAGTATTCCAATCCTCTGGGAATCACCTTTTCCGATGAGACGGTTCTTCGTTTTGCACACCTGAAACCGGCAGCAGAGGATTTCCGTATTTACTGGGATAACGCATATTCCATCCACCATCTGTACGATGAGCCGGAAAATCAGGATTTCCTTCTCGAAATCCTGGGCGAATGTGTAAAAGCAGGTAATCCGGATATTGTTTATAAATTTATCTCCACATCAAAAGTGAGCTTCCCGGGTTCCGGCGTGGCTGCCATCACTGCATCCAAACGGAACTTACAGGATCTTGAAAAATCCATGACGATCCAGACCATCGGTCATGATAAGGTAAACCAGCTTCGCCATGTCCGTTTCTTTAAGGATATGGATGGCATGCATGCACATATGAGAAAACATGCTGCGATCCTTCGGCCGAAGTTCGAGGCGGTTCTGGATGGATTGGAGAAAAATCTCGGCGGTCTTGAGATCGGACAGTGGACAAAACCGCGAGGCGGATACTTTATTTCCTTTGACTCACTGGAAGGATGTGCGAAAAAGATTGTTGCAAAGGCAAAAGAGGCCGGGCTGATTATGACAAAGGCCGGGGCTACGTTCCCATACGGAAAAGATCCGAAGGATTCCAATATTCGTATCGCGCCGTCTTATCCCACACCGGAAGAGCTGGCCATTGCTACGGAGATCTTCGTCCTCAGTGTTAAACTGGTAAGTATCGATAAAATCCTAGAAGAGAAAGAATGAGAAATACAGAAAAAAAGACGCATAAAAAGAAAGCCTCACCAGGCAGTGTTTTATTGAATCTGCTGTTGTTGGTTTCGATAGGTGCGATAATATTCGCCGGATATAATCTGTATCAGATTTTCAGTGAATACCGAGAAGGTGAGGAAGAATATGAAGGGCTGAAGCAGTATGTTCAGTTCGTTACGCCCTCTGAATCGGATTCCGCTGAAGATGGGGATCCTGATCCTGAGACCGGACTTCCGATTTCCCCAAAAGAAGCTCCGGATGCACCCATCTCAGTGAATTTTGAAGAACTGAAAAAGGTCAATCCGGATATTGTAGGATGGATTTATATAGAAGCAATCCCGAATATCAATTACCCGATCGTTCAGGGCGATGACAATGAATTTTACCTGAAACACACGGTAGAAAAGACGAAAAATTCATCCGCATCCATTTTCCTGGATTATCAGAACAGACCGGATTTTACGGATGCGAACACCATTATTTACGGACATAACATGAAAAATCAGTCTATGTTCGGATTGCTGAAAAATCTTCGCGATCAGAGTGTTTATGATCAGAGCCCCTACATCTGGATTCTGACACCCTCTGGCGATTATCGCTATGAGGTTTTTTCTGCCTGTGAGGTATTGGCCACCGATGAGGTGTACACACTTTTCCATGCAGGCGGGGAGGAGTTTAAAACGTATTTGGAAAACATGCAGGCAAAATCCGATGTGGTAAACCGTATCGCGTTTACCGGAGATGAATCGATTATCACGTTGTCGACCTGTACCGGAAATGATGCGACCCGCTGTGTGGTACAGGCGGTCTGGAAGGAGTGAGACCGGTGCATATTGAAGTTGGAGATAGGATAACCATGAAAAAACCGCATCCATGCGGCAGCAATCAGTGGAGTGTGCTCCGTGTGGGGGCAGATTTCCGGCTGAAGTGCTGCGGCTGCGGCCATCAGGTTATGCTAAAAAGGACACTTGTGGAAAAAAACATGAAAGCGGTGGAACATCCCACCGGGTGAAGGAGGAAATCACATGTCAGATTTACAGCAGCAAATTGCGGAACTTGCCGCGCTTTTGAGAGAATCAGACAATATTGTGTTTTTTGGCGGCGCAGGTGTATCAACGGAGAGCAACATTCCGGATTTCCGCAGCACGGATGGCCTGTATCATCAGCAATATGACTACCCGCCGGAGACGATTTTAAGTCACACCTTTTTTATGCGCAACACAGAAGAATTTTACCGCTTTTATAAGGATAAGATGCTGATCCTGGATGCTAAACCGAACCCGGCGCATCTTGCCCTTGCCAGGCTGGAGGAGATGGGTAAATTAAAAGCGGTCATCACACAGAATATCGACGGCCTTCACCAGGCAGCAGGCAGCAAAAATGTGCAGGAACTGCATGGCTCGGTTCTGCGCAATTACTGCATGCGGTGTGGTCAGTTTTACGACGGGGAATATATGAAGCATGCCGATGGTGTGCCGAAATGTGAAAAATGCGGCGGTATCATCAAGCCGGATGTTGTTCTTTATGAAGAAGGCCTGGACGGTGACACCATCTCCAAATCGGTGTCTGCCATTGCAAAAGCAGATGTACTGATCATCGGGGGAACTTCTTTGGTGGTTTATCCCGCTGCAGGATTGATTGATTATTATAATGGACATAAACTGGTTCTGATCAACAGGGACAGTACACCGAGAGATGGCCGGGCGGATCTGATCATCCGGGCACCCATCGGACAGGTATTTTCCAAAGCGATGGAATTGCTCTAAAGTCAGAAAAACGGTGCTCTCGTACAGCTCTTTTTGGCATGACGTCAGAATCAAACGGAAGAACAAAAAACGGGAAAATAAGGAAAAGTCTGTCAATTTTTTTGGCGGACTTCTCTTGCTTTTTCCGAAGAAATATGATAACATAAACATCCGTGGCGTGGTATTTTGCGCCATGATCCTTGTTTCTCCCGCAGCGGAGGGCACGACCATCATTTGCCCGCGAGACAAGGGAGAAGCCAATAGACCAGAAGGAGGTAAAAAAGCATGAGCAAATATGAATTAGCGTTAGTTGTAAATGCTAAGATCGAGGACGAAGCTCGCGCAGCTGTAGTAGAAAAAGCAAAAGCTTATATTGAGCGTTTTGGCGGTACTATTACAGAAGTTGAAGAATGGGGTAAGAAAAGATTAGCTTACGAAATTCAGAAAATGCGTGAAGGTTTCTACTACTTCATCCAGTTCGAAGCAGGTACAGACTGTCCGGCAGAGCTCGAGAAGAGAATGCGTATCATGGACAACGTATTGAGATATTTAATCGTGAACAAAGACGAGAAATAATTTGTTCGCAGTGCACAGGTTGACCCAGAAAGGATGAATTATGAATAAAGTTATTTTAATGGGACGCTTAACCCGTGACCCGGAAGTTCGTTACAGCGCTGGCGAGAACGCACTGGCTATAGCAAGATATACGCTGGCTGTTGACCGCCGTTTCAAGAGAGACGGTGAGGCTACCGCAGATTTTATTCCGTGCGTAGTATTCGGCAGAAGTGCAGAGTTCGCAGAGAAGTATTTCCGCCAGGGAATGCGTGTAACAATCAGCGGACACATCCAGACGGGCAGCTATACAAACAACGAAGGTAATCGTGTATATACCACTGAGGTAGTGGTAGAAGAGCAGGAGTTCGCAGAGAGCAAGAGTGCCAGCCAGGCAAATGCTGCAGCATATCAGCAGTACAGTGCCCCGACACCGGCTCCGGCACAGGCCGCTCCGAGACCGGCAGCAGACGGTTTCATGAATATTCCGGAAGGCCTGGAAGAGGAACTCCCGTTTAACTAGAACACTTAACTTCCTTGAAATATGATGAAAGGAGAATTGAGCAATGGCTTACAATAAAGCAGATCGTTCAGAAGGTTTCAAACGCCGCGGACCGGCTCGCCGCCGTAAAAAAGTTTGTGTCTTCTGTGGTAAAGAAAATAACGAAATCGACTACAAGGACGTTAATAAATTAAAACGTTACGTGTCTGAAAGAGGTAAGATTCTTCCGAGAAGAATTACCGGTAACTGCGCAAAACATCAGAGAGCAATCACAGTTGCTGTAAAACGCGCACGTCATCTCGCTATTATGCCATATGTGGCTGACTAATAAGCTTGTTAGGGGCATCACCGAAAGGTGATGCCTCATTTAATTTAAAGGAAAAATTCAAAGTGTTTAATCCGATCAACAATATTGACAAGATAATAGCGTAGTATTATAATAATAGTAATTATTACTAATATTATAGTTAGGAGGGTGCTTATGTCAGTATTTCGTTGTCAGGTTTGTGGTTATGTTTATGATGAGGATGCGCAGGGCGGTGTTTTTTCCGGACTGGAGGATGAGTGGAAATGTCCGGTATGCGGCGCAAAGAAGGGCATGTTTTCGGCCAATGTAAAATCAGGAGAAACTTCGGGTAATCCGGCTCAATCAGGTGCTGCCGGAGCTGCGGCTAATCCTCTGGCTTATCCGGCAGACTTTGCCAAGGACAGCAGTGATGTGGAAAGACATATGTCCACGATTCATCAGCTGGCATTGACCGGGGAACCGATCATTGAGGCTATGAGCACAAAATTGCCGGTTATTTCCTGGGATGATATTCTGTTTCTGGGTGCCCAGTTGAATCCGGCACCGCTGAACGAACACGATGTGGTGAATACCAAAACGGTTATTGGCAAAAAAGCGAAGAAACCGATGGAACTGTATCACCCTATTTATGTTTCCCATATGTCGTTTGGCGCCCTTTCCAGAGAATTGAAGACTGCTCTGGCAAAAGGCAGTGCTATGTCGAAGACCGCTATGTGCAGCGGTGAGGGAGGAATTCTTCCGGAAGAGAGACAGGCTTCCTACAAGTATATTTTTGAGTATGTGCCAAATCTTTACAGTGTAACACCGGAAAACCTGAAAAATTCCGATGCAATCGAAATCAAGATCGGACAGGGCACCAAACCGGGTATGGGCGGACACCTTCCCGGAGATAAAGTGACGCCTGAGATTGCGGCAATCCGGAACAAACCGCTGGGGCAGGACGTAATCAGTCCATCCAAATTTCCCAATGTAAACACAAAAGAAGATCTGAAAAATATGGTGGACTGGCTGAGGGAAGAGTCTGAGGGAAGACCCATCGGAATTAAGATTGCAGCAGGTCATATTGAACAGGATATGGAGTGGGTTGCCTATGCAAATCCGGATTTTGTGACTGTAGACGGCCGTGGAGGCGCAACCGGTGCCAGTCCGAAATCTCTGAAAGATTCCAGTTCTGTACCGACTATTTATGCATTATACCGGACGAAAAAATATATCCGGGAGCACAATCTGGATATAGATCTGGTGATTACGGGCGGACTGCGCGTTCCGTCAGATTTTGCAAAAGCTATTGCCATGGGCGCTGATGCGGTTGCCATAGCCTCGGCGGCTTTGATGGCGGCAGCATGTCAGCAGTATCGGGTGTGCAACACCGGTAAATGTCCGGTGGGTGTGGCAACTCAGGATCCGGAACTCAGAAAAAGATTACATATAGACCACAGCGCAAAAAGATTGTATAATTTCCTGGAGGCCAGCCGCAAAGAATTGGAGATGTTTGCCCGCGTGACAGGTCACGCAGATATTCATGATCTGAGTGTAAAAGACCTGTGTACAGTCAATTCGGAAATCTCTAATTATACGGATATTCCTCACGTATAAAGAAATTGATACCGGATACAAACCTTAGGACTATCCGATGGCATCAGGGGGGATGGCCATAAACTTTTGCCACGCATCATGAAAAAATAGCGTGAAAGTTTTGAAACTATTTGAGCCGCAGGAAAAGCGGCGGAACGGAGATTTCAATGAAATATTTACTGGCAGCAGTCAATGCAAAATACATTCACTCCAATCTTGCTGTATACAGCCTGAAAGCATTTGCGGAAAAAAAGGGCATTCCGGTTGAAATGAAAGAATATACCATCAACCAGCCCAAAGATTATATATTGAAAGACATTTATCTGCAGAAAGCGGATGCTGTATTCTTTTCCTGCTACATCTGGAATATCAGTTATATAGAATCTATTGTCAAAAACCTGCATGAGGTCAGCCCGAAACTGCCGATCTTTCTGGGAGGACCGGAAGTTTCTTTTGATGCCCCGAAGGTACTGGAGCGCCTGCCGTTTCTGGCAGGCGTTCTGGTGGGTGAAGGGGAGGAGACTTTTGCTGAACTTCTTAACTGTGACTGGGACAATCTCCAATGGGGACAGATCTATGACAGTATTCCGGTCTGCATGGATGATCTTCCTTTTGTCTATGAAACGATGGATATGGCAGAGCTGGAGCATCGGATCCTGTATTATGAGAGCAGCCGCGGATGCCCCTTTTCCTGCAGCTATTGTCTGTCATCGGTGGACAAACATCTGCGTTTTCGCAGCCTGGAACTGGTGAAAAAAGAACTTCAGTTTTTCATTGATCATAAGGTACCTCAGGTGAAGTTTGTAGACCGCACATTTAACTGTAAAAAGGAACATGCGCTTGCAATCTGGAGTTATATTCTGGAGCATGATCAGGGGTATACGAATTTCCATTTTGAAGTGGCGGCAGATCTGCTTACGGATGAGATGCTGGAAGTCATGGCGGCTATGCGCCCGGGACTGATCCAGTTGGAAATCGGTGTGCAGTCCACCAATACAGAAACACTGGAAGCCATCCGAAGAACCATGAAGTTTGAAAAAGTGGCTGAAATCGTGAATCACATTCACAGTTTCAAAAATATACATCAGCATTTGGATCTGATCGCCGGACTGCCTTATGAAAATTTTGAGCGCTTTTGCCGGTCTTTTAATGACGTGTATGCACTGGGCCCGAATCAGCTGCAGCTCGGTTTCCTGAAAGTGTTAAAAGGATCTTACATGTATCAGATGGCAGAACACTATGACTGCCGTTATCAGAAAGAAGCTCCGTATGAGGTACTCTCCACAAAATGGCTCACATATGATGAACTGATCAGACTGAAATCTGTGGATAAAATGGTTGATATTTATTACAATAGTGGACAGTTTACCACCTGCCTGCCGATGCTTGTGGATGTATTTGAGACGCCTTTTGCCTTTTTCCGAAATCTCGGTGCATTTTACGAGAAAAAGGGGTATGAGGTGTTATCGCATTCCCGGATCCGGCGCTACGATATTCTTCTGGAATTTGCCCTGGACTGTAATGAAGGATTTGGCGGGAGCGTGAAGGCCATTGATACGGAAGAACTGAAAAAACGGATGACCATAGACTTGTATCTTCGGGAAAAACTGAAAAAAGCGCCTGCCTGGGCAGTGGATTTGAGTCAGGAATATGAATTTGATTATGAAAAACGGGACCCCCTTACCGGAAATGCGCAGATGAACCATTGAGAGGTGTTTATCAGTGGCGTGAAATGCAAACGAGAAAAGAATTCCGTAAAAATAGATGAGGAATCTGCTTGATACTTACAGAAAAATATCTTATGATGTAGAAAGAAAATAAAGCAGGAGGTATGCGGAATCGTCAGAAGAGAGAGTCCGCGATAAGAAAGTATGCTGAATAACAAGTGGAAACGGATCGTTGCAGCTATTATAGCCGGACTTCTGGTTCTGGCAATGGTGATTCCGATGATTTTGCCGAATGTTTAATGAGGAGCATATGAAAAAAATGAAAGTTTGGAAAGGCGGGGCAATTTTGCTGACCGTCTTGTTGATGAGCCTGTTGAATCATACAACGGTAAGCGCACAGACAGATGAACGTGCGTTAGACGGCGTTTATATTGACAATGTGAATATATCCGGTATGACGGAAGCGGAAGCCATGGCTGCTGTGCAGGCAACGATAGAAGAGCGCCTGGACGATTCGATTACATTTACTATGGAAAATAATTCGTTTACCCTGACGGCGGAGGACCTGGGGTATACATGGCTGCAGAGCGAAGATTTGATTCGGTCTGCTGTTTCGTATGGAAAAAGCGGCAATATTATCAGCAAATATAAGATTGAGAAGGATCTCCAGCATGAGTCGAAAGTGTTCAACATGGATATCAGCATCGACAGCGGAGCGGTCGAGGCGATTTTGGAAGACGCCTCAAAACGGTACGATACACCGGTTCAGCAAATGGGACTGAAACATGAGGATGATGGTTCCTTCACGATCCTGGAGGGAAAAAGTGGACGGCAGCTGAATGTGGGTGCCTCTGCGAACGCGATTCTCTGGTATATGAAGGATAACTGGCATGGCGGCGATACGACCATCGGATTGATTGAGGAGGTTCAGGAACCGTCCGGCGATGTCAATGCATTGTCTCAGGTTCAGGATCTGCTGGGAACCTGCTACACAGAATATGGCGGAGGCTCATCCAGCCGTTCTGCAAATGTGAAAAACGGTGCAGAAAAGATCGACGGAACCGTTCTTTACCCGGGAGAATCTTTTTCTTTTTTAGATGAAACACTTCCTTTTACGGAAGAAAATGGATATGAAAAGGGCAATTCTTACGAAAACGGTCGTGTGGTAGAGAGTATCGGAGGCGGCGTCTGTCAGGTATCGTCCACTTTATATGTGGCACTGATCCGTGCAGAGCTGCAGATTGATCTGCGCTACAGCCATTCTATGCGTGTGGGATATGTTGCCCCGTCTATGGATGCGGCAGTAGCTGAGTATGCAAAGGATCTGATTTTTACCAATAACCAGGACTATCCCGTTTATATAGAAGCTACCACGGACGGATGGGCCATTCGGGTCAATATTTACGGAAAAGAGACCAGAAATCCGGGCCGGAAAGTAGACTATGAATACGAAATTCTTGACAACAGCGATCCGGCAGTAGATATGGAAGCCATGCTGTGGAAAGTTGTAACAGAAAATGGAGAAGAGACAAGAACAGAATTTAACCACAGCATCTATTATCTGCCAAAGACCGATGAGGAAGGCGGATCGGAAGAAGAGGAGAATTAAATGAAAATCGGAAAATTACCGGAACCGGTCTTAATCCGTTCCGTTTTAAAAAAGGTACATCACAGAAGAGAAGAAATCCTGATCGGTCCTGCCGTGGGGCAGGACTGTGCTGCGTTATGTGTGAATGCGGATGAAGCGCTGGTCATGTCGGCGGATCCCATTACGGGTACCACAAAAGACATCGGAAGCCTGAGCGTATATATCACGACGAACGATCTGGCAGCAGCTGGTGCAGAACCTCTGGGAATTATGCTGACAGTCATGCTTCCGCCGGACATTGAAGAGACGGAACTGAAGGCTATGATGGAAGATGTGGAGCGCACCTGCGCCGCATTGAATGTGGAAGTGCTGGGTGGTCATACAGAGATTACGGATGTGGTAAAACAGCCTCTGATATCCGTGACCGGTGTGGCAAAAATGAAACGGGACCGTCTGATCACGCTGAAAGGCATTGAGGCGGATCAGGATCTGGTGGTGACCAAGTGGATCGGCCTGGAAGCCACAACCATTATAGCAAAGGAAAAAGACCAGGAGCTGGCAGCGAGATTTTCGCCAAAACTGATCAAAACAGCAAAAGAATTTGATCAGTATCTCTCCGTTATTCCGGAATCAAAAATCGCTATGGAACATGGGGTCAGTGCTATGCATGACATCACGGAGGGGGGAATTTTCGGAGCACTCTGGGAAATGGCATCCGGAGCCGGTCTCGGTGTGGAGATTGATCTGAAAAAGGTACCGATTCGTCAGGAAACGGTGGAAGTCTGCGAGTTTTTCAATGTGAATCCATACCTGATCATGTCCAGCGGTTCCATGCTGATTGCTGCGAAAGACGGAAACGGGCTGGTTGCGAAGCTTACGGCAGCCGGCATTCATGCGGCTGTGATCGGAAGGACCAACAACAGTAATGACCGGATTATCCGGAACGGAGAAGAAATACGATATCTGGATAAACCTCAGACGGATGAACTGTATAAGGTGGTATAAAGCGCTGGAAATAACTTTTTTGTATATTGAAAATATAAGGAAAGGAAGACAATTGTATGTTCAACATTGTACTTCACGAACCGGAAATCCCGGCTAATACGGGAAATATTGGGCGGACTTGCGTGGCTACAGGAACTCGTCTCCATCTGATCGAGCCTCTGGGGTTCCATCTGACGGAGAAAAATTTAAAACGTGCCGGCATGGATTATTGGAAAGACCTGGATGTGACTACTTATATTAACTGGGAAGAATTTCTGGAAAAAAATCCGGGAGCTAAAATCTATATGGCTACCACAAAAGCGCATCAGACATATGCAGATGTTCAATATGAAGATGACTGCTATATCATGTTTGGCAAAGAAAGTGCGGGAATTCCCGAGGAAATCCTTGTAGACCATGAAGAAACCTGTATTCGCATCCCGATGGCGGAGGATATCCGCTCTTTGAATCTGAGCAATTCGGTTGCGATTATTTTATATGAGGCACTGAGGCAGCATAATTTCGAACATTTAAACCCCACCGGTCATCTGCACCGCCTGGAATGGAAATAGAGAATTTCTGAACATGCTCACCATATAGGTGATATGTTTCAAGGTTATTCACACAGCGTTTCGGAGAAGTGTCACAGCTTTGACGAATAAAGGGCACCGTCAGCAAAAAGCTGATCGTGCCCTTTAATAAAAATCTTATTGACCGCCGTTTCCTGTCAATCAACCCATATTCAAAGTAAAAATGAACTCCGTTCCAACCCCTTCCGTACTGATCACATTAATATTCTGCCCGTGTGCATTTACAATCTCTTTTACAATGGCCAGTCCAAGTCCGGTTCCCTTGCGGTCCTTGCCTCTGGAGGTATCAATCTTATAAAACCGATCCCAGATTTTATTCTGTTTTTCTTTTGGAATCCCCACGCCGAAATCTTTCACGGAAATATACGCTTTTCCATGCTTTTCTGTGGTCTCGATCGTGATGGTAGAATTCCGATTACTGAATTTTATCGCATTATCCAGAAGGTTATACAGCACCTGCTGGATTTTACCCTTATCAGCAGAAACATACAGATTCTGTCCGGATAAAAGAAGTTCGATCTGTATTTTTTTCTGACGACAGTTTACTTCAAATACGGCTGCCGTATTTTTGATGACAGTATTGATGTCGAAAGATTCACAGTGGAGAATCATTTGATTATCAATATTATTCAGAGTCAGCATACTCTGGGTCAGTTTTTCCAGACGTTCGGCCTCGGAAGTGATAATACCCAGATATCTGGGATACATCTCCGGAGGAATGGTTCCGTCGGAAATGGCTTCCGCGTACCCCTTGATGGAAGTCAGGGGAGAACGGAAATCGTGGGATACATTGGCTACGAACTGCTTTTGATATTCACTGCTTCGCTCCAGTTCCTCGCCCATGTAATTCATGGTGGAGGCCAGGTAGCCCATCTCATCGTTTGTGTTGATGTCTATGTTATATTTCAGGTTCCCGCTGGCATATTCTTTTGCGCCGGTGATGACTTTTTGCAGGGGGATGTATACGCTGATGGTAAAAAGTACCAGTATCAGCAATGAGATAACGAAAATAACCGCAAAAATAATGCATACCTGCTGGAGGAGCGCCTCCCGCTGTTTATATAGATTCTGCATGGAATAGTGTATTGTAACATAGCCGCAGGTGCGCATATTTAATGTTATGGGTACCATAACATTCAGGTGTTCACTTTCCAGCTGGTTATAAAAATGACTTATTTCATAGTATTTTGGCCCAAAGGCGGCCGGGTCAAAACCCGGGATGGAATCTGGATTTTCCGGGTTCAGAGTTTTTGCAGTGTTGATAAGCACGTTGCCTGAAGTATCCAGAATCCAGACCTGAGCGTTCTGATAGGTTGCTACATTCTGAAGGCTGTTGTGCAGATTTTCCAGAGAAGAGGATTTTGAAAAATACTTCACCTGATTGCTGGAAGCGATGGAATAAGCCTCTTTGTACAGAGCATCACTGGTCTGGCGGATCAGCTGGTTTTCAATGAGCCAGGACCCAAAGGTGGAAATCACAAAGAAGCTGAGAAATCCGAATACTGCGTAAATAGCCAGAAATTTGACATAGAGGACCTTTTTCATGAGTTACTTCACCTCAAATTTGTAACCGATGCCCCAGACGGTACTGATTGACCAGTTTTTGTGATCCTTGATTTTTTCGCGCAGACGTTTGATGTGTACGTCTACAGTACGGGTGTCACCAATGTACTCATAACCCCAGATATGATCCAGAAGCTGCTCACGTGTGAAAACCTGATTGGGTGAAGATGCAAGAAAATACAGAAGTTCCAGTTCCTTCGGAGGCATGTCAACCGGATTTCCGTTGTACAGTACGGAGTAATTGGTCAGGTTGATGATCAGATCCGGATATTCCACATATTTTCCGTTGGTCTGAGAGCTGACCGCTTTCTCGGACTGTTGGGACCGGCGCAGCACAGCTTTTACCCTGGCAACCAGTTCCTTAGAATCAAATGGTTTGATAATGTAATCGTCAGCACCCAATTCCAGTCCCAGCACCTTGTCAAAAATCTCTCCTTTTGCGGAAAGCATGATGATCGGCGTATTGGATTTCTGGCGCACCTCACGGCAAACCTGATAGCCGTCAATACCGGGCAGCATCAGATCCAGAAGGATCAGATTCGGGGAAAAGGTTTTTATGACGCGCAGAGCTTCCTCGCCGTCGTTTACAATTTTTGTCTCAAAACACTCTTTCGTCAGATAGAGTGAGATCAGTTCTGCTATGTTGTTGTCATCATCGACAATCAGTATTTTTTGTCTGTTCGCCATGGGAACACCTCCTGCTATTTTTTGAATTCTACAATGGTAACACCGGCATCTCCTTCGCCAAATTCGCCCAGGCGGTAGGATTTTACGTGGCGTTGCTTTTTCAGATAATTGTGGACACCTTTTCTGAGCGCACCGGTTCCTTTTCCGTGTACAATACGGACGGAGGGCAGGTGGGCCAGATAGGCATCGTCCAGATATTTGTCCAGTTCTGCCAGCGCTTCATCCACAGTTTTCCCGAGAAGATTGATTTCTGTGGAAACACTGGAGGATTTGGACATTTTAATTTTCCCGGCACCGGTTTTTGCGAGCTTCGGCCCGGTGATCTCGGCTTCATCCGGATTCCGTTCCAGATCGGACAGATTGACTTTCATGCGCATGATCCCGGCCTGCACAAACAGATTGCCGTGGCTGTCCGGCAGAGAGCTCACCGTTCCTTTCAGATTCAGACTCAGTATTTTGATACCGTCTCCCAGTCGGAGGTCTTTGGCAGTCAGTTTTCCGGTTTTGGCAACCGGTTTTATGGACAGCTTGTTATCGACTTTATCCATTTTTTTTCGCAGTTTTTCCCGCTCCTGTTCCAGCTCTTTGGCGGAAATGTTTTCTTTTCCGAATTTATGAAACTTGCGCATGGTCTCATCGGCGTATTCTTTTGCCTCTTTCAGAATGCGGCGGGCTTCTTCGTTGGCCTGACTGATAATTTTTTCTCTGCGCTGGTCCAGCTTCTCCTGTTTGGATTCCAGTTCTTCCTTCAATGCGGCGATCTCTGTTTTGTAGCGCTCGGCTTCCATCCGGTCTTTTTCCAGCGTGATACGGCTGGCTTCCAGATTGGTGATCACGTCTTCAAAGGATTCTTCCTCTTCCGTAAGCTGTTCTTTTGCCTTTTTAATGATGTAGTCCGGCAGCCCCAGCTTGGAGGAGATCGCAAACGCGTTACTTTTTCCGGGAACTCCGATCAGAAGTCGATATGTGGGGCTTAAGGTATCTACGTTGAACTCGCAGGAGCCGTTTTCCACGCCCGGGGTTGAGAGGGCAAAAAGCTTCAGTTCACTGTAATGGGTCGTGGCCATGGTGCGGACTCCGCGTTTATGCAGAGTAGACAAAATGGCAATGGCGAGAGCTGCTCCCTCGGTCGGGTCTGTTCCGGCGCCTAACTCGTCAAATAAGACAAGGGACTGACGGTCGGCATCTTCCAGAAAAGATACGATATTTGTCATATGGGAAGAAAAGGTACTGAGACTCTGCTCGATGCTCTGTTCATCCCCAATATCAGCGTAAACCTCTCGGAAAACAGACAGTTCGGATCGATCCATCGCCGGTATATGGAGCCCTGCCTGGCCCATCAGTGTCAATAGCCCTACGGTTTTCAGGGAAACGGTTTTTCCGCCGGTGTTGGGTCCGGTGATGATCAGCAGGTGGAAATGTCCCCCCAGACTTACGTCGATGGGTACTACTTTTTTTCGGTCGATCAGAGGATGGCGGGCTTTTTTTAGCCGTATAAATCCGTTCCTGTTAAAAACCGGCATGGAGGCATTTTGCTCCATAGCCAGCGCAGCGCGGGCAAAAATGAAGTCCAGATCCACCATGATTTTGAAGTCTGTATGAAGCTCCTCCAGATGAGGTGCGCACAATTCGCTCAAGTTGGCCAGAATAACTTCGATTTCTTCTGCCTCTTTAATCTCCAGCTGACGGATGTCATTATTCAATTTTACGATAGCAGCCGGTTCGATAAACACAGTGGAACCGGTGGAAGACTGGTCGTGAATAATACCGGATACAGAGTTCTTGTGCTCGGCCTTCACCGGAATGCAGTAGCGGCCGTCACGGGTGGTGACCAGACTGTCCTGGAGATAATCCCGGGCGCTTCCGGTAATGATGCGGCTCAGTTCTGTATGGATTTTGTCACCCAGCTGCTTTATGGAACGCCGGATGCTGCGAAGGGCAGGACTGGCGTCGTCGCTGATCTCGTCTTCAGACAAAATGCAACGGCGGATTTCCGAAGATACGGGGGTCAGCGGTTCCAGAGACTGAAAATAAACATCAAGACAATCCTCCGGATCGTTCTCCCGGTCATGGCGCCCATAGGATTTGACGCGGGCACAGTTTTCCAGGAGTCCGGCGATGGTGAGCAGTTCAGCAATACCTAAAGTACTGCCCACTTCCACGCGCTTCAGTGAGGCGCGGATATCTTTTGCATTGCCAAATGAGATGTTTCCCTTCTTAAACAGGCGGGAGAGTGCGGCAGCCGTCTGCTGCTGCATAGTTTCTATGATAGAAAGATCATCGGAGGGCTTCAGCTCCTGACAGAGACTTTTTCCGGCAGGGGAAGAAGCGTGAGCAGTCAGACGCTCGATGATTTTATAGAATTCCAGTGTTTTTAATGCTTTTTGATTCATTTTGATGTTCCTCTTTCTGCTTATGGCCTTCCCTATTAGTTTACCCTATTCTACCCTCAATTGACAAGAGCACAGGCGGCCGGGATGAAATAAATTTTGACTTCAATACCAGAGAATATTTATGGTATTTAAATTCGGAGCGGCATAAAAAATCTAAGACATATTCATAAAAAGTTCATAAACATCTGGTAAAATATTGTCACTATATAGAAAACAGGAACCATAAGATATGGAAAACAGGAAAAAAGACGATTATAAATTTATAAAAGAAGTAATCAAAAAAAAGCCTGTTGATAAAAAGGCGGTATTGATCAAGCTGGGTTGCACCGTAGGCAGTGCGGTATTGTTCGGATTGGTGGCAGCCTTTGTTTTTGTGCAGTTTTTGCCGATTATTGAAGAAAAAAATCAGAAGCCCGCTCAGATTGAGTTTGAGGATGATGATCCTCAGGAGATACCTGGTGCAACACCGGAGACGACGGTTTCTCCGGCGCCGGATAATAGTACCGGCAGTCAATCGGATGGTTCGGCGGACAAAACGGAGGAATTTGGTGTTGCACAGTACAAAGATGTTTATGTAGAAATGAATGACATTGCTCAGGACGCAATGAAATCAATGGTTACAGTAACGGGAATCACCAGCAGTGAGGACTGGTTTAATATAACCACAGAAAGCACAAAGCAGTCTTCCGGACTGATTGTGGCAAATAATGGACAGGAGCTTTTTATCCTGACGGAATACCGAGCAGTGGATACGGTGGATCGGGTCATGGTGACATTTTTTGACAATACGATTGTAGATGGCCGTTATCAGAAGCATGACACCAACACCGGTCTTACGGTGGTAAAAGTGGATCTGGAAGATATGGAAGAGGATACACTCAAAAATATGACGGTTGCCGCACTGGGCAATTCCTATATTACCCGCCAGGGTGAACCTGTTATTGCAATCGGAAGTCCGATGGGGTATAGTAATTCTGTCGCAAATGGTCAGGTAACCTCTGTGACCAATAAAATTACGTCCACGGATGTGGAATATAATCTGCTGACCACCAATATTCTGGGCAGCAGTCTGGGCAGCGGCGCTTTGATCACGCTGGATGGAGAAGTTATCGGAATTATTTCGCAGCAGTTTGCCAGCAGTGACAAGGGTGTGATCACAGGGCTTCCGATCTCGCAACTGAAGTCCATGATCGAAATTCTGTCAAATAATGGTGAGATCCCATATCTTGGTATTCAGGGACAGACCGTTACAGCCGAGATTGCAAAGCAGACCGGTATGCCGCGAGGTGTCTATGTGAGTGTTGTAAATATGGACTCCCCTGCCATTCAGGCAGGTATCCAGAACGCCGATATTCTGATCCGGTTCAATGGAGAAGACATTGATAACATGAATAAATATCAGGAAAAACTCAGAAAAACCCAGGTCGGTGAGGAAGTCACCCTCACGGTTATGCGAAAAGGCGCAGAAGGCTATGTGGAATTTGAGTTTGCGGTTGTAATCGGCAATCAGTGAGCATCTCCATCCATATGTTAATTCGGAACATAATTCACCGATATTTTGGTTCAGGACAAAAAGGATTTGCAACAAATGAATTAAAATCAGACGCGGCAGATTATAGGCAAAAGTTTGGTGCAAAAGCGGATCCAAAGCCAGCCGGAGTGACTCACGGCCGCCGAAATATCATAGCAATAAAAAGGAAGGAAAATTTGAGGATTTTAGCATGAGATATATCAATGAATTTCGCGAGGGAACCCGCATAAAGGGGGTATACCTCTGCAAACATAAACAATCTGCCGTGACCAAAAACGGCAAAGCCTATGATAATGTAATATTGCAGGATAAAACCGGTACCATCGATGCAAAAGTCTGGGACCCCAATTCACCGGGCATCGGTGAGTTTGAGGTGATGGATTATATTGATGTGGTGGGCGATGTAACTTCTTTTGCAGGAGCATTGCAAGTGAGCTTGAAACAGGCCCGTGTGGCCCGGGAGAACGAGTACAATGAGAGCGATTATCTTCCGGTGAGCAAAAACAGCACAGAGGCCATGTATCAGGATCTGCTGGGGTATATCCGCACCATCGGCAATCCTTACCTGAAGCAGCTTCTGGTGCGCTTGTTTGCGGAAAATCAGGAGCTGATTAAAAGTTTTACAAAACATTCAGCAGCGAAAACCGTACATCACAGTTTTGTGGGTGGTCTTCTGGAGCATACTCTCAGTGTAGTTCGCCTCTGCGATTTTTATGCAAAATCATATCCGATCATCAATCGAGACTTGCTTCTTACGGCTGCTATGTGCCACGATATCGGGAAAACCAGGGAAATTTCGGAGTTCCCCATCAATGATTACACCGATGAGGGGCAGCTTCTTGGTCATATTATGATCGGTGCTGAGATGATACACGATGAGATTAAGCAGATCCCCGGATTCCCGACCAATCTTGAGAATGAGCTGAAACACTGTATTTTGGCTCATCACGGCGAATTTGAATACGGTTCGCCGAAGAAACCGGCGCTGGTGGAGGCTGCGGCGCTGAATCTGGCTGACAATACGGATGCGCGTATGGAAACGCTGACGGAGATCTTTGAGGCAGCGGGAGATCGGACGGATTGGCTTGGCTTTAATCGGATTATGGATTCCAATATTCGGAAGACGATTTTGTGAAAAATGGAAATGTTATGGTTAGGGTGCAGAGAACCGGTCTTTCGCACAGAGTGAGGCCATTTGCACAATAAAATGCTATCAATCATATAGAGTAGAATAATTCAGGCGCAATATAAAGGATGATTTGTATTGCGCCTGAATGTTAGTTGGAATAAGAAAGCTGGAAAATAGTATGGAATATAAGAAAAACGATATTGTTATAGTTAAAATCGAGGATATGGGACAGAACGGAGAAGGCATCGGAAAGATTGACGGGTATATCCTATTTGTCAAGGACACGGTGATTGGAGATTTGGCGGAAGTGAAAATCATTAAGGCAAAGAAAAACTACGGTTACGGGCGCCTGATGAGTTTGATCGAGCCTTCCGCAGACCGGGTGGCAGCGGTGTGCCCTTATGCCCGTTCCTGCGGTGGCTGCCAGATTCAGGAACTGTCCTATGAAAAACAGTTGGAATTTAAACAAAATAAAGTTCTCAATCACCTGCAGCGAATCGGCGGATTTACAGAAATTCCCATGGAACCCATTGTAGGAATGGAAAATCCATTCGGCTACAGAAACAAAGCCCAGTTTCCAATCGGAAAGAATCGGGAAGGAAAAATAATTACCGGTTTCTATGCGGGCCGTACCCACTCGATTATTGAGAACCGCCGATGTTATCTGGGCGTGGAGATAAATGAGCAGATATTAAATATCGTAATGGATCATGCAGAACGGTACAGAATCGAACCATATGATGAAGAAACCGGAAAAGGTCTGCTTCGGCATGTCCTCATCCGCTATGGTTTTAAAACAAAAGAAATTATGGTCTGCCTCGTTGTTAACGGACGAAAGATTCCTTATTCTGACAAACTGGCAGGAAAACTGGCGCAGATCCCCGGCATGACCAGCATCACGATCAACGTGAATACCAGAAGAGATAATGTAATACTCGGCGATGAAATTCTCACACTTTGGGGACAGGATTATATCACAGACTATATTGGAAATGTGAAATTCCAGATTTCTCCTCTTTCCTTTTACCAGGTGAATCCTGCCCAGACAGAGAAGCTGTATGGCCTGGCGCTGGAATACGCCGGTCTGACCGGAAACGAAACCGTATGGGATCTTTACTGCGGCATCGGAACCATCTCGCTTTTCCTTGCCGGAAAAGCGAAAGAGGTTTATGGTGTGGAGATCGTCCCGGCAGCGATTGAAGACGCGAAGCGCAACGCTGCGGAAAACGGCATCTATAATGCGCATTTTTACGTTGGCAAAGCAGAAGAAGTTCTTCCGGCATATTATGACAAGTATGAAAAAGAGCACAATGGAGAACGAGCTCATGCCGATGTGATCGTAGTAGATCCGCCTCGGAAGGGGTGCGATGAAACGCTTCTGAAAACTATGGTGGATATGCAGCCGGATCGGATCGTGTATGTGAGCTGCGATTCTGCGACTTTGGCGCGGGATTTGAAGTATTTGTGTGAAAATGGGTATGAATTGAGACGGGTGAGGGCGGTGGATCAGTTTTCGCAGACTGTGCATGTTGAAACAGTCTGCCTTCTGTCAAGAAAATCCCAATAAATCAAAGGTTTCTGCGATTTTGGAAGAAAAATAGATGTGTGTTTCTGTTTCCGTAGAGTGATGATATAACCGGAGGTTTACCCCAGGGGATAGGCTTTGGGGAAGGAATAGGAGGATGATGAAATGAGCGAGCGTGCTATACTTGATTCTCAGCGCATGTTTGAACATGCCTGTACATTTTGTGATTGTGCAAAATTCTGTGAAGTAGAGCCTAATAATATTGAATATAGAATGCTCTCTCATACAGTGTCTGGAATTGTAAATTCTGCATTTGCTTGTGAAGTATTTATTAAAACGTTGTTAGTTTTTCATGGTAGAACAGTTACAGAAATAAAAGGTCATAAGTTAAAAACATTATGGGAAGAATTCAGAACGTTAGACAATGCAACAGCAGCTCTTGTTGAGGAAAGAATGCGCGAATGGTTTAATTCCACGAATGCAAATATGTTTGATGAATTACTAAGTGAATATTGCATACTATCGCTATGCAGTATAAAATCAAAGTTCAGGGGAATATTGAAACCGTTTGCCTGCTTTCAAAGAAACCTTGATTTTCTGCGGTTTGTGGGATATTAAGGAAAGAAAATAGATGTGTGTTTTCCGGTCTTTTGAATGAAACATTTGAATATTGAAACAGTGGGGCGGTGCAAGACTCTGCTGAATAATAGGCTTTTGCTAAAAGGTATCACTTTTGCGAAAATGTGTGCTACCTTCTGGCAGGAGCCTTTTTATATAAAGATAACTTGACTTATAAATCTTACTGATGTAATATTTACACAAGTGCAGCGGGTTTCAAAAATATTTTTTTGAAGCGAAATCTTACGCATGTAATAAATAAAAAGGAGGGATGCAGAGTAGGACAGAACAAAAGGAAAATTTTTTTGCTCCAAAATCTTACGAATGTAATATTTTGAAAGCGAGTAATGAACATTGAAAATAGAATATGACCATATCAGCAAAGCAAAATGAATGGAGGTCAATATGAAGAAAGGAAAAAGCAGACATAAAAGAAAGAAAAGCAGGCTCCTATGGATTGCGATTGCTGTTATAGGAATGGCTGCGATTACTGTTGCGGTATGTGTGGCAGGAGTGTTCAAAAAGGAGGATGTGTGGAAAACACCAGAAGAACTTCTGGTTGAATACATGAATCACATCTCGGCACAGGAGTATGAGCAAATGTATGCGATGCTCCATATTGAGGCATCTGGCAATGTCAGTCAGGAGGATTTCATAAAACGCAATTCAGCTATTTACGAAGGTATTGAAATCCAGAATATGGCGGTCGAGATTATCGCATATGACGAAGAGCAACTGACCGTAACTTATCAGACATCTTTTGATACGGTTGCAGGAGAAATCAGCTTTGAGAATGAAGCATTTTTTCTGAAGGGCGAAGACGGGTATAAGTTGGTTTGGGATGATTCACTGATCTTTCCGAATTTAGCTTCTACTGATAAGGTAAGAGTTTCAACGACACAGGCAAACCGGGGAGAAATTCTGGATAGGAATGGACGAGTGCTTGCTGGAAAAGGAACTGCATCTTCGGTTGGAATCGTTCCGGGAAAATTGGAGAACAGGGAGGAAGCAATCGCCAAGATTGCAGAATTACTGGAAACCACGCCGGAAGTGATAGAGAAGAAATTGTCAGCACAGTGGGTAAAAGATGATTCTTTTGTTCCTATAAAAACGATTCCGAGAGTGGAAGAAATCGAACTGCTGAAAGTAGAACCGGACGAAGAGGTATTGAAGGAGAAAGAAAGGCACGAAAGTTTGCTGGCAATTCCCGGAGTAATGATATCTGACGTTGAAGTTCGTGAGTATCCTTTAGGTGAAGCGGCTGCACATTTGGTAGGGTATGTACAAAGCGTTACTGCAGAGGATTTAGAAGAACATGCAGGAGAGGGATATACAGCTAACAGTGTGATTGGCAGAAGCGGAATGGAAGGTCTGTTTGAAAAGGAACTGAAAGGGCAAAACGGCTGCAGGATATATATTGTGAATTCGGAAGGAAAGGAGAAAGAAGAACTTGCTTGTATTTTAGTGCAGCACGGTCAGGACATTAAGCTGACGATAGATGCCAGTTTGCAGATTGCCTTATATGAGCAGTTTAAGGAAGACAAGAGCTGCTCTGTAGCCATGAATCCATATACCGGAGAAGTACTGGCTTTGGTCAGTACACCATCTTATGACAATAATGATTTTATCATGGGATTGTCCAGTGAGCAGTGGACAGCATTGAATGATGACGAGGATAAGCCTATGTATAATCGGTTCCGGCAAGTCTGGTGTCCCGGTTCGACATTCAAGCCAGTTACGGCTGCGGTCGGTTTGGAATCAGGAGCAATCGATCCAAATGAAGATTATGGAAATGTAGG
>JALENY010000038.1 GCA_022767285.1 Lachnospiraceae bacterium
GATGGAGCGTCCGCTTACTCTGGAGACGGACAAAGAATACGAACTTGCACTCTATATACAGGATACGATCGCCGTACTCTATGTAAACAACGATGTGGCTTTTGGTTTCAGAATGTATAATTATCAGGGACGCAGTCTCGGGATCTTTGTCTCTGAGGGGAATCTGGAAGTAAAAGATGCAGTGATTATGACGGAATGATAGACAGGAGGAAAATAAGAAGGGATATAGAGGTGATAATGAAGGGAAACATAATATTTTTGATTCAATGAAAATGTGGCGGCAAAACTGGGCGTAGATGAAGAGTATGTCTATCAGGAATTTACTGAAAAGAGCGACATTCTGAACGGATATATCGTGCCGGAATATGAAGTGCTGCATACTCAGAGCCGGGAATATATCGTAGACGACCTTCTTGATGTAATGAAAGAAAGAGGTGTGAAAGTATGATTCTCTATCATGGGATGGAAGCCATCAACCGTCTGCGATATGAAAAGCCGAACCTTCAAATTTGTTTCCACACGGAGAAGGCATTGTCTCTGCTGCATTTTGAAGGGAGTGAAATATCATGACAGCGAATCCGATTTTACTTCAGAAAAAATACAGCCGTGTCATTGAGTGCTTTGCTAAACAGCAGGGACTTTCACTGGATACGGCATTGGATTTCTTTTACCATTCCGAGGTCTATCAGCTGATTCGTGACGGTGTATCGGATATGCACTGCATGAGCGATGCGTATCTGGCAGAGGAACTGCAACAGGAATATGCTGAGAAAAATGTGGGATACTAAGGAAGAAAAAAATTTTGAGGATAAGCTGAATGAGGAAGTTCTGGAAAGAGCAAAGATAATCCACATTAGTTTTGTGACAATGACTTGACATCCCCAGGGGGGCTGTGTTTGAGGGATAGCATACCAATTTAAAATGCCCTTATGTGAAAAAATATATTGAATAAAACTGCCTTTTGTGAGTATAATCACTTATGAAAAGCAAAAAGATGCAATGGTTTTGGATGCGATGAAGCCATTCTGGTCGCTTACCCAAATGGTATGCGTGAGTAGAAATGATTTTGATATGTGTTATTAAAAAGGGATAGTTGCTTGCACGATACAGTTTTCATGCAAAGCAGCTATTTTTTTGTTGATAAAACATTTTTAATAAGGTGACAAAACTATGCTATGGTTAAACGATTAATAATTGGTTTTTGAATATAAATGACACTAAAAATCAAATAACATATATCAAAATCGAGTTGTAAACTGTGGAATGGAATGCTAAAATAGAAATGGAATTATGATAGTAAAAATAATTAAGGGTTTAATTTGTTACAGACAATGAGGAAAGTAGACAAAAGGGTGGATTATGAAATCTGTGTATAAGGCTCATATTAATGAAAATACAAGAGAAATTCAGACTATCAAAGAACACAGTGAGAATACGGCTGATTTATGCAGGCAGTTTGCAGTGCCGGTATTAAAGGATTTTATGTATAACACTGGATTGCTGCATGATATAGGAAAATATCAGGAAGATTTTCAGCACCGACTTGATGGAAAAAAAATTAAAGTGGAACATTCTACTTGCGGAGCCATTGCGGTCAAAAAACTATATCCTGACGCTATTGGTCTGATGATGGAATATAGTATTGCCGGACATCATAGCGGCATTCCCGATGGCGGTTATAAGAATGATACGCCGGATATGCCTACGTTGTGCGGAAGGTTAAAACGTAATTTTGAAGATTTCAGTGCATATAAAGAAGAACTAAAGCTTTTGGAAATTAACCGAATGGAAATTATAGATTTTTTGATGCAGGACTGTGGGAAAAATAAGGAAATACTTGTGGATAAGTTCGCTTTTTTAACACGATATGCATTTTCTTGTCTTGTGGATGCGGATTCTATTGATACCGCCCGCTTTTGCAGCGGGGAAAAAATACGTCCATTGACAGCTGATTTTCAGGCATGCCTGGAAAAGGTGAATGTAAGACTCAATTCTTTTGTCTGTACGACAACCTTACAGAAAACCCGTGCGCTTTTGCAGCAGCAGGTATTTGGAAAGACTGATGTAAACGGGGAAATCTACCTCATGAATATGCCAACCGGGAGCGGAAAGACATTGTGCAGTGTGAAATTTGCTTTGGAAAGAGCAATCCGGGCGGGAAAGAAGAGGATCATCTACATAATTCCATATAACAGTATTATCGACCAGACGATGACCGTATTTGAAGAAATATTTGGATCTGATGCGGAGATCCTGCGCCATCAGTCAACTTTTTCCTATGAAGAAAATGATTATACAGAAGATTATCGAAAGGCAGCCAAAAGTGCGGCAGAGAACTGGGATGTGGCCTCAATTATAGTTTCTACGGCTGTTCAGTTTTTTGAATCCGTTTATGCAAATAAGCGAGGAAAGCTTCGGAAACTACATAATATGGCAGACAGTATACTGATTTTTGATGAAGCTCATTTGATGCCTCAGAACTATCTGCAGCCATGTCTACGTGCAATTACATATATTACAAAATATTTGAATAGTGAAGCGGTGTTTCTGACAGCAACGATGCCTGATTTTCCTAAATTACTTCGGCAGTATGCACTAGAAAACAGTCAGATTATTGACTTGATTGACGATACCTCTATGTTTTGTGCATTCCGAAAATGTAAGTATCAGACTTTGGGAAAACTTAATGCGGAAAGCCTTCTTGAAAAGGCCATGAGTTATCCGTCCTCTTTAATTATTGTTAATAAAAAACAGTCTGCAAAAAAGCTTTTTGAATTATGTGGCGGGAAAAAATATCATTTATCGACATACATGACAGCATATGATCGTGAAAAAATAATTCAGGAAATTCGAAATGAGTTGAAACAATTAGAAAAAGATTTCCCTGATTACAGAGATGTACCACCGGGCAGACGGATTACAATCATATCCACATCTTTAATTGAAGCGGGAGTTGATTTGGATATTTACACAGTGTATCGTGAATTATCGGGACTCGATAGTATCCTGCAGGCCGGAGGAAGATGTAACCGGGAGGGTAAACGAAACCAGGCCGATGTGTATATATTTGAGTTTGATGATCAGAACAGAATTTCACAGGATATGAGAAGTAATATTACAGCAGGCATTTTAGATAAATATGAAGATATTTCGTGTCCGCAGAGCATTAAAGAGTATTATGACAGGCTGTTTTTTGTAAAAAGAGAAACGATAGAGGGAAAGACAATTACGCGTAATTGTTCTGACATCTATAGTATTCCTTTTGCCGAATATGCACGAGATTTTGAACTGATTGATTCCGGGACAATTCCGCTGGTTGTAGCACGGGACGAGCTGAGCAGGAAGGTTGTGGATTCATTGAAGTTTACTGGCGGCGGCCTCGGTATTGCGAGACAATTACAAAAGTATACATGCTCTGTTTATCAGAAGGAGTTGGATGATCTGATACGACAGCATGTGGTGGATGATTTTGGAACAGGCATTTTATGTCTTACTAATGCAGATTATTACGATGAGAATACAGGCATTACATTTGAAGCAAAGGATTACTTTGTGTGTTGATTAATTGATTGAGAAATAAGTATGTTTTTAGGAAAGGAGTGAGGAATAGTATGGGCTATGGTTTTAAGATAATGGTAGAAGGTGATTATGCATGCTATACAAGACCCGAGCTAAAAGTAGAAAGAGTAAGTTATGACGTTCCTACACCCGGGGCACTGGAAGGGATGCTTAAAAGTGTGTATTGGAAACCATCGATACGTTATGTGATTGATAAAATTATTGTGTTCAATGAGATTGATTTTATCAATATCCGAAGGAATGAAGTGAAAGACAAGGTGCTTTACAGCGCAGTCAAAGGCCAGATGAATGGTAAAGGTGCAAACCCGTGTATCTATGCATCAGAGAGCAGAAGCCAAAGAGCATCTATGATTTTAAAAAATGTAAAGTATGGTGTGGAATTTCATTTTGAATTGACGGGCCTGAAAGATGAAAAGGAAGAGGATGGGGAAAACAAACATTATAATATTATTAAACGAAGACTGGAAAAAGGCCAGTATTTCAGGTATCCATGTATGGGCTGCAGTGAATTTCCGGTAAAAAGGATGGAACTGGTAGAAGAGTTTGACGAGAATCTGATCAGCAGCAGAATCCTGGATATGGGAGATGTAGATTTGGGTTTTATGAGCTACAAAGTTGCTTTTTCTGACCAGGGAAGGCCGGTAAATGATGACTGGGAAAATCCCAGATTTTCCGATAAAGCTTCTACCATGTATTACAGGCCGCATATGGTCAATGGTGTGATAGATGTGAAAAAATACAGGGAGGAGTTAAGATGCTGATAAAAGCGCTTAGTGATTACTATGACATTCTCGCTGCAGAAGGGAAAATCCTTCCGGATGGGTACTCAAAAGTAAATGTACATTATATGATTTGCCTCAATGCAGAAGGGAAAATAGAAGACATCATTGATTGCCAGGAAAAAATACAGAACAAAACGGATAAAGGAAAGATAAAGGAAAAGTGGGTACCAAGGATAGAGGAAATGCCCCAGAGAACAGAAAAAACGGGAATTGACAGCAACATAGTTGAGCATCGTCCGCTTTATATATTCGGACTGAATTGGGAGGAGGAAGGATTAACGCCGGATGATCGAACAGGAAAGGCCAGAAAATCGCATGAAGCATTTGTGAAATCAAATCTGGAATTTCTGGAAGGAATTGATTCACCAGTGGTGAATGCTTACCGTAATTTCCTGAGGACATGGAAGCCGGAGGAGGAAACAGAGAATGAAAAGCTGCTGATGCTGGGGAAAAACTACGGAAAATCATGTTTTGCGTTTTGTCTGACTGGATATCCGGATCTGCCTCTGCATAATGATAGGAAGGTCCGACAGAAATGGGAACAGGTTTACCGTGGTGGAACTTCTGAGAATAAAAAAGGATATGCTGCACAATGTGCGGTCAGCGGGGAAGAATGTGAGATAGCCCGGATTCATAATAAAATTAAAGGAGTCTATGGCGGCCTTGCCACAGGTTCGGTCCTGATTGGATTTAATAATCCTTCTGAGAGTTCCTATGGAAATGAACAGTCATTTAACAGCAATATTTCCCAGACGGTTATGAAAAAATACACGGAAGCACTGAATTTTTTGCTGGCAACTTCTAACCATAAAATTCTTTTGGATGATATGACCATTGTATTCTGGGCGATGGACACGGGTGAGGTATATGAGGATATGATTTTGGCAATGCTCTGTGGGCAGTCGGATAAAATGAATGCAGAAGAGACAGAAGGTATGCTGAAGAATCTGCTTGCGAGCGGCAGAAGTGGAAAAGTAACAGAAGGGCGGCTTCAATCTTTGAGTATGATTGAATCGGATGTTGATTTTTATATGCTTGGGTTAAAACCAAATTCTTCAAGACTTTCTGTTAAATTCATTTTTCGAAAAAAATATGCAGATCTCCTCTGGAACATTGCGCAGTTTCAGAAGGATATACAGATCTCCGAAGAATTATATCCGGTTTCTTTTTCCAGGATTAAAGAAGAGCTGCGATCCCCGAAGAGTACTTCGGAAAAAATAAATCCGGCATTACTGACAAAACTATTTGAGTCAGTTATTTATGGGAATATGTATCCGACGACTCTGCTTGAAACTGTGGTGCGGAGAGTAAAGACTGATCGGAAGAAAGGAGTTAACAGGGTACGAGCAGGAATTATAAAAGCGTGTATCAATAGAAATTATAAAAGGGAGGAATTTGGAGTGGCACTGGATAAAGAAAATTGTGGACAGGCATATGTATGCGGAAGGCTGTTTGCGGTTTTGGAAAAACTGCAGAGGGATGCATCCGGTACAAAGCTTAACAGAACTATTAAAGATGCATATTTTGCATCTGCATCTGCAAAACCGGCAATGATATTTCCCAAATTGATTAAGCTGGCACAGAATCACTTAAATAAAGTAAACAGTCCAACATATTACAGCATATTATTAGGCGAGATTATGGACAAACTGAATGGTGAATTTCCGGAGACACTTTTACTTCAGGATCAGGGGCGGTTTATTATAGGATACTACCAGCAATACCAGAGTTTTTTTGAGAAAAAAGGGAAAACAGAAAACAACGAAATGGAGGAAAATTAAGATGGCAATTGAGAACAGATATGATTTCGTAATGCTTTTTGACGTGGAAAACGGTAATCCAAATGGTGACCCGGATGCAGGGAATGCTCCTCGTGTAGACCCGGAAACAGGATGCGGATATATTACTGATGTATGCCTGAAAAGAAAAATCCGAAATTTTGTGGAATTATATAAAGAAGGAGATGAAGGTTATAATATTTTGATTAAACCGGACAGATATCTCAATGCAAAGTTTACGGAGGCATATGAGAAGGAAGGATTGAAAACGAAAAATAAAGGGAAAAATGCGGATGATGTGAAGACTGCCCGCGATTTTATGTGCAGAAATTATTTTGATGTGCGGGCGTTTGGTGCAGTTATGTCAACAGGTGAAGATCCATGCGGTATTGTAAGAGGGCCTGTTCAGATTAACTTTGCCAGAAGCTTATCTCCTATCAATATTCAGGATGTATCTATTACCCGTCAGGCCCGCACAACGGAGGCAAGAACCGAAACAGGAGAAACTGAGATGGGAAGAAAAAGCGTTATTCCATATGCTCTTTATCGGGCGGAAGGTTATGTATCTGCGGCACTTGCAAATAAGGTGACAAAACTGTCAGAAGACGATCTTGAGTTATTGTGGACTGCTATTGTTAATATGTTTGAAAATGACCACAGTGCAGCGAGGGGAAAAATGTGTATGAGAAAACTGTATGTTTTCAAACACAGTAATGTTTTAGGAAATTGTCCGTCACATATTTTGTTTGACAAGATACGGGTAGACTTAAAAAATCAGGAAGAGCCGCCGCGTAAGTTTGTAGATTATCAGATTACAGTGGAAGAGCAGATGCCGGAAGGTGTCGAATTGATTGAAAAGTTATGAGTATGATAGAAATTTCCATTCGTTCTATTCAGCATTATATGTATTGCCCGCATCGATGGGGACTGTTGGAGATTGACAAAGCATGGGCTGAAAATGCATTTGTGACAAAGGCAAATCTCATGCATGACCGAGTTCATGACCCTGAACAGAATTACATATCAAGAGGAAAAAAGGTATATACATCTGTTCCGGTTTATAATGATTTGGATGAGTATAATTTATATGGTGTAACCGATTGTCTGGAAATGACAGAGAATAAAAATGGAATTTCAATAGACGGGAGTGAAGAAAAATATAATATCTGCATTGTAGAGTATAAGCCGACCAAACCAAAGAATGAAGAGTACCATGGAGAAGATCTGATGCAGGTGTTTGCTCAGAAAGTTTGCGTGGATTATGTATTTGGCGGTGATTGCGAAGCGGTTCTGTACTATGCAGATGTAAAGAAACGCATTAAGCTTCCTTTAAAAGATAACTTTGAGGTGTATGACAGACAATTGATAGAATTACTGAAAGAAATGAGAAGTAATTTAGAGCGGGGCATGATCCCGCCAATTCGAAAAGGGCAGAAATGCAGCGGATGCTCTATGAAAGATTTGTGTATGCCATCGATTAAAAAAACAGGCAATTTTTGGTCTGAAATCCGGAAAATTCAAGAGACAGAAGTGTAAGTACGTTAGCTGAAGAGGAAAGATTATGAGAAAGCTATTAAATACAATCTATATTACGAATGAATTGACCTATTTGACGCTGGATGGAGAGAATCTTGTATGTAAGATTGAGGGGGAAACAAAGCTACGAATTCCTTTCGAGAATATTGAAAATATTGTATGTTTTAATTATGTGGGATGCTCGCCAGCTTTGATGGGAAAATGTGTGAGCAAAACCATTCCAATTAATTTTATCTCTCCGCAGGGGAAATTTTTAGCAAAAGTTTGTGGAGAAACGAAAGGAAATGTTTTTCTGAGAGTCGCACAGATTGACAGATTCAGAGAGTGTGGATTAACCCTTTCACAAAATACGATGGCAGCCAAGTTTAGTAATACACGTCAGCTTATCCGAAGAACGCTTCATGATAATGTGCTGTTAAGGGATGATGAACTAATTAATAAGGTGATGGAGATACTTGCTTCTGGGATTGAGAAAGTATTTGATGCAAAAACGATTGAAGAGGTTATGGGTATTGAAGGTAATTGTGCTCAAAATTATTTTTCTGTTTTTAATAAGTTAATTACAAATCAAAAAGTTCCTTTTACGTTTGAACTTCGAACAAAGCGACCACCATTGGATCCTGTAAATGCTGTATTATCATTTGTATATACTTTGCTTACCAGTGAATTTGCGGCAGCCTTGGAAACAGTTGGCTTGGACAGCTATATTGGTTTTTGTCATGCGTTGCGTAGTGGGCGAAGTTCTCTGGCCTGTGATTTAGTGGAGGAAGCCCGTTGTATAGCGGAACGATTTGTTCTTACTCTTTTAAATTTGCAGATAGTAGGAGAAAAAGATTTTGAACGGCAAATATCAGGTGCAGTATGGTTAAATGATGAAGGACGAAAGAAAGTGCTGACTCGTTGGCAGGAAAAGAAACGTTCGGATATCGTCCATCCATATCTGAAACAGAAAATACCGCTTGGCCTTCTTCCATATGTACAAAGTAATTTGCTTGCAAAGTACGTAAGGGGGGAACTAGAAAGCTATCCCCCCTATTTAGTAAAGTAGGTGAATGAAGTATGATGGTATTAATTAGCTATGATGTCAGTACAACAAATAATTCGGGAAAAACTCGATTACGTAAAGTAGCAAAAGAATGTCAGAATCATGCTCAGCGGGTACAGAATTCTGTGTTTGAGGCAGATCTGGATTATTCATCTTTTTTAAAATTAAAAGCCAGATTGTGTGAGTTGATTGATCCTAATGAAGATAGTTTGCGTTTTTATTATCTGGGAAATAACTGGGAGAAACGGGTAGAACATATAGGTGCGAAAAAAACATATAATCCGGAAGGCGTAATTATAATTTGACATGGTTGCAGAGTCATTTGCAGTGTGATAAGGAAAAGTCTGGTTTCTAATTGATTTGGGTATGAGAAATAAAAGATCATACATTGATAATAGTCATGGCGAAGTGGTGGTGATTTGAAAAAGCCTGTAAGGTTCGCCTGAAAAATGCAGCAAAATGTGTTAAAAAGAAAGTGAAAAATAAAGGAAAAAGTCCGTCTCTCTATATTTGGTGAACGTGATCGCTGATAGCACAAAATGTAGCGGTCACGTCCCGCGAGGGACGTGTGAGTAGAAATACCTGGTTCACGTATGTACTCAATCCAGCCACCAGTCACGTCCCGCGAGGGACGTGTGAGTAGAAATCCGTCGCCCTGTACATACAGGTCGATGATGGTACGTCACGTCCCGCGAGGGACGTGTGAGTAGAAATGCTGCTTGTATAAACATCAAATCCGGCTGCTTTGGTCACGTCCCGCGAGGGACGTGTGAGTAGAAATGTAGGAGATAGAATGAGGGCAATATCAGGTAGTTGTCACGTCCCGCGAGGGACGTGTGAGTAGAAATAAAAATAATTACGACATAACTGCAGAGATGGCAGTCACGTCCCGCGAGGGACGTGTGAGTAGAAATCTTGATGCATCTATGGATGCAGAACTAAACGGCGTCACGTCCCGCGAGGGACGTGTGAGTAGAAATGGCAGAAAGCAATGGAGAAAAGAAAGCCCAAGGGTCACGTCCCGCGAGGGACGTGTGAGTAGAAATCCATTGACAGTGCAACACAGGCGATTCAGAAACGTCACGTCCCGCGAGGGACGTGTGAGTAGAAATTGTCCGGATGTCTGATCATACAGTTCCACGGCCGTCACGTCCCGCGAGGGACGTGTGAGTAGAAATGACCGTATCGAAGCACAGACCATGTACACGGCATTGTCACGTCCCGCGAGGGACGTGTGAGTAGAAATCCGTTGATAGTATGGATGCGACCAACACAGTCTGTCACGTCCCGCGAGGGACGTGTGAGTAGAAATGAATTTTATTTCAATATCCTTTAGAGACCAATATGTCACGTCCCGCGAGGGACGTGTGAGTAGAAATGCAGGCGATCGTGATCTGTGCCGGATCATAATTGTCACGTCCCGCGAGGGACGTGTGAGTAGAAATCTGGCAGGAAAAGAGTCCATTGAATTATGTTTAAGTCACGTCCCGCGAGGGACGTGTGAGTAGAAATACTGATCAGTACGGAATCACTTAACCCTCCCCTGGTCACGTCCCGCGAGGGACGTGTGAGTAGAAATTTATTGGACTTGATGTATGCAACCACCTCGCTCATCGTCACGTCCCGCGAGGGACGTGTGAGTAGAAATCCGATTAACATCATAAAGACAGAAGAAGCCTATGGTCACGTCCCGCGAGGGACGTGTGAGTAGAAATAAAAGTACCGTCTTCATTGAACTTCATTTTTAGGTCGCGATTGCCGATAACACTTTTTCACCGATAAAATTTGTTGTCAAAATTTTCCGATAATTAGGAAAATTCCAGAAAGAAAAAAGTTGGGCCATAGGAGGCTGACATGAGAGCATTGGTTTGTCCGAAATGTAAAGGGAAATTAAAAATTAATTATGGCGAAGGGACTGCTGTATGCGAATATTGCGATACGGAAGTTGTTTTTGAACTGAGGGAATTGGAAGAAATCAAGAAGAAAAGAGAATTAGAAGAAATTTTCAGACTAAAATCCATTCATAAATATGAAACCTGTGAGAAGAAAATGGAAAAACTGTTGAAACGGTATCCCGCAGATTATGAAATCCTATGGGAGTATGCTTGCTGCGTGACACGGAATTTTGATGAAGCCTGGATGGGCTTTTGTGACAGAGAGAAACTTATGAAAGCTCAGGACTGCGCGATCGATGCGGTGAAACTGGCCCCGGACGATATTGCGGATGCCATGGCAGACAAATGGACAGAGTATGCAGAGCATTACATGGAAAGGGAGAAGGAGTGGAAAAAGCAGATTGAGCTTAAAAACAGGGAAAATACGAATAAGGTCATACAGGGAGATCTCGTACAGATGCATGGAGCATATGTGGGGGAATATTCGCTTGGAAGCAATTTTACATATAAAGATGGCAGGCTTTATCTACGCGTATGCGTGAAAAACGGCGGGACCATTACCACGAGGCAATCTATCTTGAAAATGCTTTGTCTCCGCTTATGCATGAAATCTGAAAGTTATGTCGCGCAAACGGAGCCGGGAGAATTCCTGCCATCTAAAATGGTTGAAGTCGAGCTTGACCCGGAGGGATTCTTCCGGGAGGTTACTGTGAAAAAAACTATTTTGGGGTTTCGTACAGAACGTACCAGCAGATATCTGATGATAGATGGAGCGCGGGTACAGCTTCGTGAAGTATCATATATTGATATGGAAAACGAAAGGCATTATACCTGCACGATAAATATAGGAGAAACGGAATATAAGAGCTACTATAAAGCATGTTTGCCGATTTCGGATTTTTAGCATAAAATCGCGCCAGCCGTTAAAAATAAAAGATAAATAATCTTAAAACGGAAGGACAGTTTGGTTTATGGATTCAATCTGGAGTAAAAGTGTGGAACTTCCCCATTTCCCTTCATTGAAGGGCGATGTAAAAACCGATGTATTGATCATCGGCGGCGGAATCGCCGGAGTATTGTGCGCGCATTTCCTAAAGGTGCAGGGCGTGGATTATATTCTGGCGGAAGGCCGAAGTATCTGCTCTGGTACCACGAAAAATACCACAGCCAAGATTACGGCCCAGCATGGACTGATTTATCATAAACTTTTAAAAAGTGCAGGTGCAGAAAAGGCAGCGCTTTATCTTCAGGCTAATCAGGATTCTGTGAAAAAATATGCTGAACTGTGCCGGGAAATAGACTGCGATTTTCAATGGAAGACATCATATGTCTATTCTCTGGATAATCGGGAAATATTGGAAAATGAGGCTGAGGCACTCAGGAAAATCGGTTTTTACACAGAGGTATTGGACACGACCGGTCTCCCTTTTTCGGTTGCCGGAGCCGTCGCCTTTGAAAATCAGGCACAGTTCCATCCGCTGAAATTTTTGGCTGAGACAGCAAAAAATCTGAATATTTTTGAGCATACTTTTGTAAAAGAATTAAAAGAGAACACGGCAGTCACGGATGAGGGGAGCATAGCCTTTAAGAAGGCAATTTTTGCAACACACTTTCCTATTGATAATAAACACGGCCTGTATTTTCTGAAACTGTATCAGCATCGTTCCTACGTCATTGCACTTAAAAACGCGGCTGACCTGGAAGGCATGTATGTGGATGAAGCCAGAGGCGGAATGTCATTCCGCACGTATCAGGATCTTTTGCTGATTGGCGGAGGCGGCCACAGAACCGGAAAGAAAGGCGGAAAATGGCAGGAACTCAGAGATTTTGCCTGGAAATACTACCCCCAGGCGGAAGAAGTCGGATATTGGGCTGCCCAGGACTGCATGAGTCTGGATGGGCTCCCCTATATTGGTCGGTATTCTCCTGGCATGTCGAACTGCTTTGTGGCAACAGGATTTCAAAAATGGGGGATTACGTCTTCTATGACAGCGGCAAGACTGTTGACGGATATGATTCTGGAAAAAGAAAACCCGTATGAGGAAGTTTTTGACCCGTCAAGAAATATGATGAAACCTCAGCTGCTGCTGAATGGCTGTGAAGCCATCAAAAACCTTTTTACCATTTCCTCAAAACGCTGTCCCCATATGGGCTGTGCGCTGAAATGGAACCGGCAGGAACAGTCCTGGGATTGCCCCTGCCACGGTTCCAGGTTTGACGAGGACGGTGAAGTGCTGGACAATCCAGCAAATGGAAATATGAAGTTTTGTAAATAATCGAATCTGTTACCTGAAAAGTCCTGCATAACCGATCCGTTTATTTGATGAATACCGATGAACAGTGCTTTTTAACAAAAAGTTTGTTATTTTTTTGTTGATTTTATTTTCCAAATATGTATAATGTAATTTAGAAAAGTAGTAACTCTACTTCAGGATACTTTAACTCCTGCATTAGCGGGCAGTTAGCATATGATAACAAAGAAATGAGGTAAATGTAAGATGGCAGAAATCAATTTAAGCAAGTATGGCATTACCGGAACTACAGAGATTGTTCATAATCCTTCTTATGAACTGTTATTTGAGGAAGAGACAAAACCGGAGCTGGAAGGATTTGAAAAAGGTCAGGTAAGTGAACTCGGTGCTGTTAATGTTATGACAGGTATTTACACCGGCCGTTCACCGAAAGACAAATTTATCGTGGTTGATGAAAACTCCAAGGACACTGTATGGTGGACTTCCGATGAATATAAAAACGATAACCACCCTGCAAGCCAGGAAACATGGGATGCTGTAAAGAAAATCGCTCTGGACGAGCTTTCCAATAAGAAACTCTACGTTGTAGATGCTTTCTGCGGTGCCAACAAAGATACCCGTATGGCAATCCGTTTTATCATGGAAGTGGCTTGGCAGGCTCATTTTGTAAAGAATATGTTTATCACTCCTACCGAGGAAGAACTGGCTGATTTTGAACCGGATTTTGTTGTTTACAACGCTTCCAAGGCTAAAGTGGAAAACTACAAAGAGCTGGGTCTTAACTCTGAGACTGCAGTTGTATTCAATATCACAAGCCGTGAGCAGGTTATCATTAACACATGGTACGGCGGTGAGATGAAGAAAGGTATGTTCTCCATGATGAACTACTATCTGCCGCTGAAGGGTATTGCTTCCATGCACTGCTCCGCAAATACAGATATGAACGGCGAAAATACCGCTATCTTCTTCGGCCTTTCCGGTACAGGAAAAACAACCCTTTCCACAGATCCGAAACGTCTTCTGATCGGTGATGACGAACACGGCTGGGATGACAACGGCGTGTTCAACTTCGAAGGCGGCTGCTATGCAAAGGTTATCAACCTGGATAAAGAATCTGAGCCGGATATCTACAATGCAATCAAACGTGACGCTCTTCTTGAGAACGTTACTCTGGATGCAGAAGGCAAGATTGATTTCGCTGACAAGAGTGTAACTGAGAATACCCGTGTATCTTACCCGATTAATCATATTGAGAATATTGTTCGCCCGGTATCTTCTGCACCGGCAGCTAAGAACGTAATCTTCCTGTCTGCAGATGCATTTGGTGTACTTCCGCCGGTATCTGTTCTGACACCGGAGCAGACACAGTACTACTTCCTGTCAGGATTTACAGCAAAACTTGCAGGTACAGAGCGTGGTATTACAGAACCGACACCGACCTTCTCTGCTTGCTTCGGCCAGGCATTCCTGGAGCTGCATCCGACAAAATATGCGGAAGAGCTTGTTAAGAGAATGGAAAAGAGCGGTGCAAAAGCTTACCTTGTAAGTACAGGCTGGAACGGAACCGGAAAACGTATCTCCATCAAAGATACCCGTGGTATCATTGATGCGATCCTGAACGGTGATATCAAGAATGCACCGACCAAGACGATTCCGTACTTCAACTTTGAAGTTCCGACAGAGCTTCCGGGTGTTGATCCTGCAATTCTTGACCCGCGTGATACCTATGCTGATGCTTCCGAATGGGAGAAAAAAGCTCAGGATCTGGCTGGAAGATTTATCAAGAACTTTGCGAAATACGAAGGCAATGCTGCCGGCAAGGCACTTGTTTCCGCAGGTCCGCAGAAATAATTTATATTGAGTTTATGGAGGCGGCGCCGAAAGGCGCCGCTTTTTTCGTGTTGGTTCGGAACTGCTTATGAAACAGTTTTGGAGCACTATTTTGGCTGGGAGCTAACTTTGCAACTGCCGGTTGACACATTTCCAAGCGCACTTGGTGGTTGTCAACCGTTTTTTCTGCTATAATGACAATGTCGGTGGACGAAAGATACGCTAAAATGGAGCTGCCTGTCATCTGTCGGCGCGATATCGGTGATAGCTATGATCATAGAAGAATAATAATACTTTTATTGAGAAGAGGAAAAAGATGATTTTAGCAGAAAAAATAACAAAGCTCAGAAAACGGAACGGCTGGTCTCAGGAGGAGCTGGCTATGAAACTGAATATTTCCAGACAGTCCGTATCCAAGTGGGAAAGTGCGGCATCCATACCGGATCTGGATAAGGTTATCAAACTAAGTGCGATTTTTGGTGTCAGTACCGACTACTTATTAAAAGACGAACTGGATGAGGAGCCTGCAGCCGTTGTTGCCTATGATACCTGTCAGGCAGAGGAAGACGATGTAAAAGTTCGGAATGTGTCTCTTGATGAGGCAAATGCCTATATGTCGCTTGTGAAATCAGTATCAAAAAGAATTGCCGCAGGCGTCATGCTTTGTATTCTGTCACCGGTCTTACTTATTCTGCTGGGAGGCTTAGCGGAATACCGTGTGATCGGCATGACGGAAAATGCAGCGGGAGGAATCGGCTTGACGGTGCTGCTTCTTATGGTTGCCGGTGCAGTGGCTCTTTTTATCCTGTACGGTATGAAACTGGAACGATATCAATATATGGAGCGGGAAGTTATTTCTCTGCAGTACGGTGTGGCCGGTATTGCTAAGGCAAAGAAAGAAAAATTTGAACCGGTTTTTAAAATGTGCATTGTGATTGGCGTGACTATGTGTATCCTCAGTGCAGTTCCGCTGTTTGTTGCAGCCATCTTCGACTCGCCGGATATTATTTATATTTATTGTGTGGATGTTCTTCTGGTTATGGTAGCGATTGCGGTATATCTGTTTGTGTGGTCAGGAATGATTTACGGCAGCTATCAGCGGATTCTGGAAGAAGGTGAATATGCCCGGGAGAAAAAACTGGAAAACCGCAGAAATGATAATTTGGCAAAAGTATACTGGTGTATCGTGGCCGCCATTTATCTGGGATATAGCTTCTGGACGGGTAAGTGGTATATCAGCTGGGTGATCTGGCCGGTGGCTGGTGTGCTGTTCGCAGCAGTGTGCGGAATTGCAGCCATGATTCGTGGGAAATAAGGCCGGCTGTACATGGAATATTTTTTCTGCGCCCGGAAAAACTGCTGTTTTCCGGGTGGATGAAAGAAAAAAAGTATTCTTCAGACGTATATGAAATGATTCTCCTGTGCCCGCAAAATCGGCTCCCGTTCGGGGAGCCGATTCATGATAAAAGCGTTTTGGTTCAGTCCAGAATTCCCTTTACCGGTGGATAAACCATGGGCTCTTTTTTCTCAAAAGGAGACATGATCGCTTCCCTGCAGCCGCTGATACTGCTTCGTTCAAAAGCAGTCATAACATCCAGTACATGGTAGGTCTGTTGGCAGTCTGCACGGAAAGTCCGCCCGGAGGTAAGAGCTTTTGCCATATCGGCAAGACCTAATCCCCGGCTGTTTTCCGGGTAATCGAACAGCAGCGGCATTTCTTTGAAGCTGCTTTCGCCCTGGCGGAGCAGGAAGACCGGTCCGCCGAAACCGTTTGGATCCGGGACAAGCAGCGTTCCTTCTGAACCATAGATTTCAAATCTGGATTGTGTGGGGTAATGTACATCAAAAGTTGTGAACAGGGTCCCAACAGCTCCATTATCAAAATCAAGAATTCCGGTAATATAAGTTGGTACTTCCACGTCGATCACATTGCCTGAGCGTTTGCTGCTTTTTCGGTTATGGGATCGCAGACCGCTTCTACCGCAATTTCTTTAAACATATTTGTGATGTTTTCGAGATAAATGCCGCTGATATCACCGACACCTGCCATTCCGATCTTTACCATAATAATCCCCCTTTCATCAATACATTTTTGCTGTATTCAAAAAGCGTTCATCCGTCAGGCTGTGCTCCAGTGCATAGGTTTTGCCTTCTCCGGCCCATAACATGCCTCTCTCCATCAGGATCTCGGCGCTGGGATACTTGTCAAATATATCATCGTGATGTCCGAGGGATGTATAAAAGACTCTTCCGTTACCCCAGAATTTTGTCCATGCTACCGGCATATCCACAGGTTTGTTGGCGATGTGATAATAAGGTACCAGGGGAAATCTTGTGGTGGCCAGTACCTCAATGGCGGGGTCTACATGCAGATAATAGTGTTCACTGCATACCTGAAAATCTTCCAGCCCCTCTACGATCGGGTTGGCGCCCTTGCAGATATTGACCGTATATTCGATACCGTCTCCGCCCGGATGGCTGACCCACTGACCGCCGGTTATGAACTGCCATTCCGTATCCTGACGGAATGCGTCGCACATACCGCCGTGACAGCCGGCGAGGCCGACACCTTTTCCTATTGCAGCAGACAAATTTTGCACATACTGATGGTTGATTTTATCCATGGTCCAACAGGCAACGATTAGGTCCAGTTTCATCAGCGCATCCACATCGGCCAGGCAGTCCAGTGTGTCGGAAATGGCTGCTTCATATCCGTGTTTTTCCAGTAGGCCGGCAAAGCGTTTTGAGGTCAGTTCCGGTTCGTGGCCATCCCAGCCACCCTCCAGGATCAGTGCTGTTTTGCCCATTATTTCTGTCACTCCTTTGCTTTTATTTTGTATTTGAAACAAGATGTTCTTTCTTGAAATATAGCATTATTTGCGCTATAATGTCTGGACATACGATATCTAAAACAAGACATCTCTTGCGCACATAAAAATTAATTTGATAGGATAATTTGTACAGAATAAAGGCGAAAATGACGCAAGTCCGTACAGATAAAAGGAAAGGCTTACTGCTGAAAAATACCTAAGGAAAAGGAAAAGGAGATTAGAGATGAAATTAGAGAAATATTATGAAAATCCCGAAATACTGCATTTAGGGACAGAAAAGCCAAGATCCTATTACCTTCCGGAAGGTAAGTGCAGCCGGGAGCTTCTGAACGGAGAATGGCAGTTTGCCTTTTATCCGTCTCCCAATGAGGTGCCGGAAGAATTTTTTATGTCGACGGAAGTGCAGGAGTGCCAAAAAGTGCAGGTCCCGGCATGCTGGCAGTATTATGGGGTTGACAGCCATCAGTATATAAACCAAAAATATCCGATTCCTTACGATCCGCCTTATGTGCCGCTGGAAAACCCATGCGGTGCTTACAAAAAGATTTTTCAGGCAGAAAAAAAGGAAAATGAAAAAATATATCTGAATTTTGAAGGTGTCGATTCCTGCTTTTATGTTTGGGTAAACGGTACGTTTGTGGGATACAGTCAGGTATCTCATGCCATCAGCGAATTCGACATCACCGCCTTCATGCAGGATGGGGAAAACCTGCTGGCGGTTCTGGTGCTGAAATGGTGTGACGGAACTTATCTTGAGGACCAGGATAAATTGAGAATGTCAGGAATATTCCGCGATGTGTACCTGCTGAGACGTCCGAACGATCATATTCGGGATTATCGTATTGAAGCGACACCGGAGAATTTGTCCGGAAGAATAAGATTTTCTCTTGACTGTGCAGGGAAAAAGCAGGAAGCAGAGATATCCGTCTTTGACAGAGAAGGAAACTTATGTGCAAAAGGACAGACAGAGGATGGCGTCTGCGAACTGAATATTGATTCGGTTCGCCTGTGGAACCCGGAAAATCCCTACCTATATTCAGCGGAAATCCTCTGCGGCCAGGAGCGAATCCGGGAAAAGGTCGGCTTCCGTAAGATAGAAATAAAAGATGCGGTAGTCTATATGAACGGAATGCCTATCAAAATGAGCGGTGTGAACCGGCACGACAGTGATCCGGAAACCGGTTATACCATCAGCCGGGAACAGGCAGAAGCGGACTTAAAACTCATGAAAGCCCATAACATCAACACGATTCGTACCAGTCACTATCCCAATGCGCCCTGGTTTACACAGCTGTGCGACGAATACGGATTTCTGGTCATCAGTGAAAGTGATCTGGAAGCTCACGGAAGCGTATTTGTCGATACGCAGGAAGAAGATGGAATAAAGCGGATGTCCTATACTGTTGAAAATCCCATTTTTGCAAAAGCAATCCTGGACAGAACACAGCTGAATGTGATTCGGGATAAAAACCGTCCCAGCATCGTTATGTGGTCCCTTGGCAATGAATCGGGAATGAGTACAGCCATCGAAGCCACCGGAAGATGGGTAAAATCCTATGACAGTACCCGCCTGGTGCATTATGAGAGTATTCAGCAAAATGAAAAATTTCCGCAGGATGTGTCCATGCTGGATGTATATTCCAGAATGTATCATCCGCTGGAGGATATACCGAAATATCTTGCCTTAAATGACAGAAGACCCTACATGCTCTGTGAGTACAGCCATGCCATGGGCAACGGCCCGGGGGATATCGAATCCTATATGAAACTGTTTCTCGCAGAACCGCGAATTCTGGGCGGATGTATCTGGGAGTGGTGTGATCATGCTGTTTATGATGGAATTGCAGAGAACGGAAAAAAGAAATATTCATATGGAGGGGATTTTGGCGAGATCGAGCACGACGGCAATTTCTGCGTGGACGGACTGGTATTCCCGGATCGAACTGTCTCAAGCGGTCTGAAAGAATACAAAAATGTGATCCGACCGGTGCGCGCCGAGCTGACCGATGTACAGGAAGGCCGGGTTAATCTGACCAATTGGCTTGATTTTACCAATCTGCGCGATGCGGTTTCCATTCATTTTGAATTGTCCTGTGATGGAATTGTGACGGAAGAAGGCGAAGTTCCGGTTCAGGATCAGAGGCCTCATGAAACGGTGGAATACCGGATTCCGTATCATATGCCGACGGAAGGAAATATTGTCTGCCTTAAGCTGATCTACCGGTCAGCCGGAACGCTTCACCGTCGTCCTGAAGGGGATGAAATGGGATTCGACCAGCTGTTTTTAAGAGAAAACTATGTGCTTGCATGCCCGTCAACAGAGGGACAGCCGCTTAAGTTGAAGGAGGATTTACGCTGGGTTAAGGTCAGCGGCACAGATTTTGTCTATCGGTTTGATAAATATTACGGAGTTTTTGCATCCCTGGTGCGCGGAGGAAAAGAGTACCTTAAGAAACCGGTATCGTACAATTTCACCCGTGCGCTGACCGATAACGATATGTGTATGAAAGCCCAGTGGGAAGAGACCGGCTATTACAATATGAGAAACCGGGTCCATGAAGCAAATGCTGTGCTGGAGGGAAATGTCTGCACCATTGCAGTGCGTCAGGTCTTTGCTCCGCTTCATCGGGAAAAATGTCTCGAACTTGACAGCCGCTGGATGATCTATCCGGACGGAACCATAGAAGTAAAGGCAGAGGGTGTCCGGAACACGGTCATGCCCTGGCTTCCGAGAATCGGAATGGAACTCTGCCTGGATCACAGCTTCGAAACGGTGGATTATCTGGGTCGGGGACCGTCGGACGCCTACCTAGACAAACACCATGCATCCTGGTTCGGAAGATTTCAGGATACGGTGACAAATATGCACGAAGACCACATCAAACCGCAGGAGAACGGCAGCCACTGCCATACCTATGAGGTGCAGGTGGAAAACGGGGACGGTTCCTGTATGCGGATCGCTTCCGAGAACCCCATTTCGTTCCAGGTATCTCACTATACGCAGGAGCAGCTTTTTAGGACGAGACATAATTTTGAACTGGAAGAATCCCCCTATACGATTCTTAGTGTAGACTACAAAATGAGCGGGATCGGATCCGGAAGCTGTGGATATGCACCGGCGGAAGAGTTCCGTCTGGAGGAAGAGAAGATTTCTTACCATATGATATGGCAGATAGGATGAATCGCTGTTTCAAAGTACAGTTTACGAAAACCGGGAACTCGTGGTAATATATAAGAACAGGAAAATATTAAGAGAATAGTTTAGTGTTAAAAGAATTTTTCAAACGACCGGGAGTAGATCAGATTTTAGCAGCTGCGGGTTGAGTCCGGCCGGGAAAGGGGCTTAAAACATGATTTACAGTGATTTTCAGGACAAAAAACTTTCTTTGTTGGGATTCGGAACCATGCGTTTTCCGGTGCTTGAAGATGGAACCATTGATGAGGCGCAGGTCGAAGAAATGACAAAGTATGCCATCGAGCATGGAGTGAACTATTTTGATACGGCCTATCCCTATCACAACGGTCAGTCCGAGCGCGTGATCGGAAGGGTTTTGAGCAAATATCCGAGGGACAGCTTTTACCTTGCGGACAAGTACCCGGGTCACCAGATTTCCAAAAGCTACGATCCGAAAGCTACCTTTGAGAAGCAGCTGGAAAAATGCGGTGTCGATTATTTTGATTTTTACCTTTTACATAATGTATATGAAAACTCTGTTCATACTTATCGGGATGAACGATGGGGAATCATAGAGTATTTCCGTGAACAGAAACGTTTGGGACGTATCCGCCATCTGGGTTTTTCTACCCATGGAAGTGTGGATTTCATCCGGGGATTCCTGGATGAATATGGCCAGGATATGGAATTTTGCCAGATCCAGCTGAATTATCTTGACTGGACACTCCAAGAGGCAAAAGAAAAATACGAACTGCTGACAGAGCGGGGAATCCCGGTGTGGGTCATGGAGCCGGTGCGGGGTGGAAAACTGGCAAACTTGAGCGAAGCGATGACGGAAAAAATGAAGGAAGTTCGTCCTGACGAGACGGTTCCGGCTTGGGGATTCCGTTTTCTGCAGGGTCTGCCCAATGTAAAAATGGTCTTAAGCGGTATGTCGAATATGAGTCAGATGATGGACAACGTGCATACGTTCGAAGAGAGGAAAACGCTAAATGAGGATGAGACGGCACTGGTCATGTCCATTGCAGAAACACTGAAAGACAGTATCCCCTGCACGGCATGCCGATACTGCTGTGAAGGATGTCCGAAGGGACTGGACATTCCGATGCTGCTGTCTGTTTTTAACGATATACGTTTCTTACCAACAATCAATTCCTCAATGCGCATTGAGTTTTTGCCCGAGGATAAAAAACCGTCTGCATGTATTGGATGCGGCAAATGCAAAAAGATCTGTCCTCAGAATATTGATATTCCCAAGGCCATGAAAGACATGACAGAAGCCCTGGAGAAAATGCCCAGTTGGGTAGAAGTCTGCCGTCAGCGGGAGGCTGCGCAGAAATAGTGCACCCGCCACAGCTCATTTGAACATGTAGGTATAACGTCCGATAATCAGTTAGACATTTAATCAGGAAAAAACAAAGGCAGGAAAGGATCATGACAGGATTAAGTACATTGTGTTATATGGAGCACGACGGGAAATACCTCATGCTGCATAGAACCGTGAAGAAAAATGATGTAAATAAAGATAAATGGATTGGTGTGGGCGGACACTTTGAGGCTGAGGAGAGCCCTGAGGAATGCCTTTTGCGGGAAGTAAAAGAAGAAACCGGCTACACGCTCACATCCTGGCGCTACCGCGGAATCGTAACATTTATATCCGGAAACGGAGTGACGGAATACATGTCTCTTTTTACGTCAGATGGCTTTGCGGGAACTCCCATTCCCTGTGATGAAGGCGAACTGGAATGGGTAGACATTGAGCAGGTGTGGAACCTGAACATCTGGGAAGGGGATAAGATCTTTTTCCGGCTTCTGGACGAAAATCAGCCTTTTTTCTCTCTGAAACTGGTGTATGACGGACAGGATAAGCTGGTGGATGCGGTCCTGAACGGAACACCCATGGAACTTTTTGACATTTTGAATGAGGACGGAACTAAAAGCGGTCTGATTCGAGAGCGCGGTGTGGCACATCGTGAGGGAAGCCTCCACGCAACGGCCCACATCTGGATTGTCCGGCCAAATGAGAAGAGCGGTTACGATGTGATGCTCCAGAAACGAAGTGAAAATAAAGATTCCAATCCGGGCTGCTATGATATTTCCTCTGCCGGACATATTTCGGCCGGCGATGAAGTGCCGGCATCCGCACTGCGGGAGCTTTCTGAAGAACTGGGTATCCGGGCGGTGCCGGAGGAACTGCATTATGTGGGAATTGATCAGAAAAGATCAGAGGGAGTCTTCTACGGAAGGCCATTCCGCGATTATGAGCGCAGTTATGTCTATATTTATCGGCAGCCGGTGGAGATCGAAAACCTGACATTACAGGAGTCCGAAGTAGAATCGGTTTGCTGGATGGACTATGAGGAGTGCCGACAGGCAGTTATTCAGAAAACAATAAAAAACTGCATCGGAATAGAGGAATTTGAGATGATCGGAAGATATTTGGGCGTTTTATAACGGATTTTCCCTTAGTTCCGCTCAATCTTCCAAAACTTTTCTCATATCCTCCGGCATTGGGGCAATAAACTCCATTTGCTTCCCGGTGATCGGATGCGGAAAACACATCCGATGAGAGTGCAGCGCCTGTCGTCCGATCAATTCCATATCCGGATTGTACAGATAATCCCCAATCAGCGGATGACCGAGATATTTCATATGAATACGAATCTGATGGGTACGTCCCGTCTCCAGACACAGGGAGACGAGACTGTGCCCGTTTTTTTCTTCCAGAACCCGATAATGGGTAATGGCCGTCTCGCCGTTCTCCCAGTCGATGGTCCGCTCGATGATGCTTCCTGGTTTACGCCCCAGCGGCGCATCAATGGTGCCGCTTTTTTCAGGCAGGCCTCCCTTTACAATGGCCAGATATTCACGATGGATTTTGCGCTCAATTACCATAGAAGCAAGAATACTGGAACTGACCAGATGTTTTGCTATCACAGTAATACCGGAAGTATCCCGGTCCAGACGGTTACAGCAGCGGAAAATAAAAGGCTTTCCCTGCTGCTCATAATACCAGGCCAGCGCGTTTGCCAGAGAATTGTAATAATTGTTCATGGACGGATGAATGGGCATATCAGCGGGCTTATTTACAACAATAATGTCCTCATCTTCGTAAATAATGTCCAGAGGAAGCTCGCATGGCGGGATTTTTTCGGATGATTTTGTCTCACTGATGTGAACGGCCAGATGGTCTCCGGTATGAAGCTGGCAGCGCATATAGTAGTGAGTGCCATTTACCATAACACTTTGCGGCATCTGTTTGATCTCGGTAAGATTTTGCCGGGAAAAGCCGCGGCGGCGCAGAAACTGTTCTACACGCAGGCCGTCGCTGTTTTCTTCTATGGTATATTCGATGGTTCGATTCATGTCAGTTGCTCCTGGTCTTAGATAAATATGAAAAGTAAAACGGTAGTATTGTATTAAAAATAAGTCCTGGCGTTAAGCGGAAGCTGCAAAAGCAAAGGAAGCGCTTATGCGTGATTCCACATACCGCATGCTTTCGGCATAGTCACATTCATTATATAAGGAACATTATGAAACAGGCAAGACTAAATTATAATCACAGGATCCTTGTCGAAGAATAACGATTATCTTTCATCGAAAAACAGCAAAGTACAGCATTGCAGGCGGATTTCACATTGAAAAGACCGGAAAGTTCCGCTATAATACTGAAAGAATGGCAGTATTTTACAGCCGAGGCAAAAGAAGAATCGGAATGTCCCGGCAAAATGGTGGAATGGAGATTAGACGAAAATGAAAAAAGCAGCACCGGCATTGATCCTGGCCGCAGGAACTCTGTGGGGTATTATGGGAATTTTTGTGAGAAAACTGGGTACCTATGGGTTTTCTTCGATACAGATTGCATCCCTTCGTATCATATTCGGGGCATTGATCTTCTTTGCCATAACGGCAGTGGCGAAGCGGGAACTTCTGAAAATAAAAGTGCAGGATGTGGGAATTTTTATCGGAATGGGATTGATCAGTCTGCTTTTATTTACCATTTGTTATTTTACAACGATCAATATGGCATCCTTATCTGTTGCGGCAATCTTGCTGTATACATCGCCAATCTGGGTGATGCTCATGTCTCTGGTATGTTTCAGAGAAAAGATGACGAAGCGAAAAGTGCTGGCCGTTGTCATGGCCTTTGTGGGGTGTGTTCTGGTATCGGGAATTGGCGGAGCCACACAGCTTTCGTTTAAGATCATCGGAATCGGGCTTATGTCGGCAGTGGGTTATGGCCTTTACAGCATTTTCGGTACATTTGCCCTGAGAAAATATTCACCGCTGACGGTTACCACCTACGCATTTCTATTTGGGGCGATCGGAGCCCTGTTTGTCTGCAATCCGACGGAAATCGTGGATATTGTCTGTCGCTCGGACGAACAGAGCTTTTTAATCATGCTGATTTTGCTGACGGCTTTTATAACAGCCGTCCTGCCCTACCTTCTTTATACCATGGGACTTGCTGCTATGCGTGCCAGTTCGGCGGCGATTATGGCTTCCGTTGAGCCTGTAGTGGCAACGATTGCGGGGGTAGTGGTGTTTCGCGAGGCGATGACGGCAGCTGCGTTTGCCGGAATATTGCTGGTAATCGGGGCCATTATAATATTGAATCTGAAACCGGAGAAGAAGCAGCCTGATGATTAATGCGTTCTTTTCGGTAAATGGTTCAGTTAGAAAGGAAGGTAGACTGAATTTATCGAAATATGGTATACTAATAAACGAGTAATCAGAAGGACAATTTGGGAATGCTGTATCAGCCTGCGGAATTGTTTCCGCGGCCGATTCGGCAGCGGAATGGAGCAGTAAGATGATAAAAGTAATTGCAGTAGATATGGATGGTACCCTGTTGAATGATGAGCGGGAAGTATCGGTAGAGACCCTTGCCGCGATTCAGAAAGCGGAAGCCGCCGGGATACAGATGATCATTGCCACCGGGCGCGGTTTTACAAATGCCATGGGCCCTCTTCGGAAACATTCGTTTAAACGTCGATATTTGCTCATGAGTGGAGGAGAAATCCGGAATGAGCATGAAGAAGTAGAAAAACAGATCATTCTGGATTATGAAACTTCAAAAGCGTTGTATGATATCTGCCGAAATACGGATGTTATGATCCATTTTTGCGGAGATGAATACGACTATGGAGTTGGAACAGACGAACAGATTGACGAGGGAATCTGCCGGGAGATGAGTTCTTTTACCGGAATTCCAATGGATAAAATCGCAGAATCAGACTTTTTTCAGGAGATCCGTATGCGGATGAAACGACTGGATACGATTGAAGAACTGGAAAATTATACGGTATTTAAGGCTTTTATCTTTTCGGATGATACAAACAGGCTGGCTGAGCTGGATGAAGAAATTCGCAGGATCCCGAACATTGCCTCTGCCTCCTCGTTCCGAACAAATCTGGAAATTACAAATATTAAAGCGCAGAAAGGACCTGTGCTGAAAGAAATGGTGGAAAACATGGGCTATGCCCTGGATGAAGTGATGGCAATCGGCGACAGTCTGAACGACGAGTCTATGCTGGCGCTGCCGATCGGGGCAGCCGTGGCTATGGGCAATGCCCATGAAAGGCTGAAAAAAATCTGCCCTTATTGTACAAAGACCAATAAGGAAAACGGTGTGGCGTATGCCATCGAAAGAGCTCTGGACGGTAACTTGGATGAACTGAAAAATCCGGAATATGTGCGCGGGAATATATGAAGCAAAACCGGAAAAAGGAAAATCCGGAGCGTAGGCCTGAAGGCATATGAACAACCCCCGGGCATGTGAAAGGTTGATTTATATTATGAATGAAGAACAGATCAGAGCATTACTGGAATCGGTAAAAAACGGTTCCATGGACATGGATCAGGCAGTGGCAGAGATTCGTGCCCTTCCCTATGAAGATATCGGTTATGCAAAAGTTGATTATCACCGGGAACTGCGAAACGGGTATCCGGAAGTGATATACAGCCCCGGAAAGTCGCTGGATCAGATCCGGGGTATCGTGATGCACATGCTGGAGCATACCGATGGCAATATTCTTGCCTCCCGGGCTGATGAGAGTGTTTATGAAGCCATCCGTCAGGTGACGGATCAGGCTGTTTACTATAAAGAAGCGCGCAGTGTCGTAGTGAAGCGAAAAGAATACGGCACAACAGAAGGTTATGTGCTTGTGATGACAGCCGGCACTTCCGATATCCCTGTGGCTGAGGAGGCCGCTGTGACAGCGGAAGTAATGGGAAATCAGGTAAAACGTCTCTATGATGTCGGTGTGGCCGGTATTCACAGACTTCTGGATAAGGTAAAAGTGATTCAGGAAGCGAGGGTTATCATCGTGGTGGCCGGTATGGAGGGCGCATTGGCTTCTGTCGTTGGAGGCTTGACAAAAAGCCCGGTTGTAGCGGTCCCCACCAGTGTTGGCTATGGCGCCAGCTTTGGCGGCATCTCCGCTCTGCTTGGAATGCTGACTTCCTGCGCCAGCGGAATCGGCGTAGTAAATATTGATAATGGTTTTGGGGCTGCGTGTATGGCATCCAAGATAAATCAGTTGAAGTGACTGCCGGCTTAAAGCAGTTATCCGTTTAAAGAGCAATGGACAAAAGTTATATAGAAAAATAATAAAAAGGACAAAGAAAGATTCATCTTGAATTGGTACGTGAGCAGAATATGAAGGCATTATATTTTGATTGTTTCTCCGGAATCAGCGGCGATATGGTTCTGGGAGCATTTTTGGATTTGGGAATTGAGGAAGAATATTTAAAATCGGAGCTGGCTAAGCTGCATCTGGATCACTATGAGATTTTTGCGGAAAAAACTGTGAAAAAGGGTATTTCCGGAACGCACTGCCATGTGATTGCAGAGGAGGAACATGTGCACCGGCATTTTTCGGATATCCGCTGTATGATTGAGAATTCTGATCTGGACGAAACGGTAAAAAGTACGGCCATTGCTATTTTTAAGCGTGTGGCGGAGGCGGAAGGAGCGGTTCACGGTGTTCCGGCTGATCACGTGCATTTTCATGAAGTGGGTGCGCTGGATTCCATCCTTGATATTGTGGGAGCCGCCATATGTTTTCACAAGCTGGCTCCGGAAAAAGTGCTGGTATCCGGCATTAATACCGGAAGCGGCTGGGTAATGTGCGCCCATGGACGGATTCCTGTTCCGGCTCCCGCCGTGATTGAAATTCTGGCAAAAACGAAAATCCCCATGTATTCGAAATACATTGAGGAGGAGGCAGCGACACCGACCGGTGTGGCTATTGCCGCAGAGCTGGCGGAGTATGTGCCGGAAATGCCGGAATTAAAAGTGGAAAAAGTGGCATACGGTTTCGGAACAAAAGAATTTCCGGTGCTGAACGGGCTGCGTTTGATTTATGGTGAGATAAAAGAAAAAAAGGTGCCGGATCAAATCATTGTCCTTGAAGCCAATATTGATGATATGACCGGAGAATCAGCCGGTTATGCCATGAATCTCCTTCTGGAAGCCGGTGCAAAGGATGTTTTTTACACCCCCATTTATATGAAGAAGAATCGTCCTGCCGTCATGCTGACGGTTTTGGCCGCGGCGAATGACGAAGAAAAACTGGCGGAACTTATTCTGCAGGAAACCACCACCATCGGTATTCGCAGAAGGACTGTTGACCGCATCTGTATGAAACGGCACATTCGCACCATAGATACGCCTTACGGAGAAGTACATGTGAAAGTGTGCGACTATGGAAATGTGCACAAAGAATCGCTGGAATACTGTGATGTGGCCAGAATTGCAAAAAATGAAAAAAAATCCCATTTAGATGTCATAAAGGAATTGACCTTTTATATATAGTGTGATACTGTAATCTGGTTGTGACAAACAACCGCTCAGGAGAGACTCATGAAGAATGAGAGCCGAAGGTGTACGCGGCCGGCCACAGGCCGTTAATCACTCAGGCAAAAGGATGGAGGGAGATTACATATCATGTTAGCAGAAGTTTTTAGTGCAGTTGACAAATTTATCACATGGTTCGATGACGTAGTCTGGGGACTGCCGCTTATCATTTTGATTCTGACAACCGGAATCTATCTGACAGTTCGTCTGGGGCTGCTGCAGGTACGACACCTGGGAAAGGCCCTGAAATTCATGGTGAAAAATGAAGAAGGTGGAGAAGGAGAGGTATCCAGTTTTGGTGCCCTCTGTACAGCTTTGTCCGCAACGATCGGTACCGGAAATATCGTTGGTGTGGCCACGGCTCTTTTCCAGGGGGGACCGGGCGCTTTGTTCTGGATGATCGTTGCAGCGTTCTTCGGAATGGCGACAAAATATGCGGAAGGCCTTCTGGCAGTAAAGTATCGTACCATTGACGCCGAGGGCCATGTTCTCGGCGGACCTTTCTACTATATCGAAAACGGTATGGGGAAAAAATGGAGCTGGCTTGCCAAATTATTTGCATTTTTCGGGATGTGCGTAGGCCTTTTCGGCATCGGTACCTTTACACAGGTAAATGGTATTGCTACCGCAACTACAAGCTTTTTTGACCCGGAAAAAGCATATGCCATCAGTATACTTGGCCGCAGCTATTCCTGGGCAACGGTTATTACCTGCCTGATTCTTACGCTGGTCGTGGGCCTGGTTGTCATCGGTGGTCTGAAACGAATTGCAAAAGTATCAGAAGTAGTGGTTCCGTTTATGGCGGTTCTGTATTTTGCGTTTGCGCTGATCATTATCCTGACACATATCAGGGAGGTACCGACAGCGATTGTGACAATCGTGAAGAGTGCGTTTAATGGGAGTGCACTGTCCGGCGGTGTCATGGGAACTATGATAATCGCCATGCAGAAGGGTATTGCGCGAGGCATTTTCTCAAATGAAGCCGGACTCGGTAGCGCACCCATAGCGGCAGCTGCAGCACAGACAAAAGAACCGGTCCGTCAGGGACTTGTGACGATGACCGGAACCTTTATCGACACTATCATTATCTGTACCATGACCGGCCTTAGCATTGTAATTACAGGAACCTGGAACACAGGTCTGGAAGGTGTGGATATCACCAGTGCAGCGTTCCAGCAGGGACTTCCTTTTCCGGCACAGTTTTCTGCATTTATCCTTATGCTGTGTCTGGTATTCTTCGCATTTACCACAATCCTTGGCTGGGACTATTACGGCGAACGATGCCTGGAATATTTATCAAATCGTAACATGAAAGCAGTAAAAACATATCGCTGGCTGTACATTCTGGCTGTATTCATCGGCCCGTACATGACTGTAGCCGCTGTATGGAATATTGCGGATATCTTTAATGCACTGATGGCGCTGCCAAACCTTGTGGCCTTGATTGTTTTGAGCGGCGTAGTTGCAAAAGAGACAAAAGAGTATTTTGCCAAATATAAATAAAAATATCTGTCTGCCAAATTAATATCAGATAATAAAACAATTAAAAAAATAAAACAAAAAGAGAAAGAGAAAACCTTACAAACCCGAGCGAATGGAGGACTGCTGTGCATTGCGGCGGTCCTCTTTTAATGCTTTTAAAAAAGTCAGTAAAATATATTTGGAAAAACAGGCAAAGGTGATATAATATAGACAGATTTGTAAGAGAAAGGGAGATAACCCATCTGTTTTTTATTTCATAGGAAATTTCCTTTCCTATGAAATAAAAATACTCCGTGAGGATGCACAGAAACGCATATGGAAAATTGTCACTTCGTGACATGCGTTTCGCGCCAAAGTGTACAAGTCCCTCATGAGTGAGGAATATAGGGAGTTGAAGTGGACTTGTCCACTTTGTTCTGGAGCGGTGTGGGTTTCGTGTGAGTGTATGATACGTTTTATCTTTGGTGTCACAATTCTGGTGGGATATTTAATCCTGTTTATACCGGTGCTTCTGATATTATGGGTAGTGGGGAAATTTAATCGCAGAGCGAGAGATATCATAAGCCTTCGCATGGTGCAGACCGCATTTAAGGCTATTATCTGGACTACCGGAGTAAAAGTGACAGTGATTGGTGAGGAAAATATACCCAGGGATCATCCGGTGCTGTTTGTTGCCAATCACAGAAGCTATTTTGATATTCTGCTGACCTATAGCCGCGTAAAAGGGCTGACCGGATATGTGGCCAAAAAAGAGATGGACAAGGCTCCGATTTTAAATATCTGGATGCGCTATCTGTATTGTCTGTTTCTGGATCGGGAAAACATTAAAGAAGGTCTGAAGACGATTTTAAAAGCCATTGACTACGTAAAACAAGGCATTTCCATCTGTATTTTTCCGGAGGGTACAAGAAATAAAGCGGACAGTGAGCTGGATGTGATGCCTTTCCACGAGGGAAGCTTCAAAATTGCCCAGAAGACCGGCTGCCCAATCGTGCCGATTGCGCTGAATAATACGGTTGAAATGTTTGAAAAACATTTTCCCAGATTTACGCCCTGCCATGTGGTCATTGAATACGGAAAACCGATCATTTTGTCAGAATTGAGCAGGGAAGATCAAAAACGCATTGGCGTTTATACACGAAATATTATTGTTGAAACATTAAAGAAAAACCAGGAATTGGTTTAATGGAGTGGGATAGGTAGAATACCTGTTCAAATTATATTAGGATACTATATGTTTAAACCTGGGCCGATGCATCCGCATCAGCCCAGGTCATTTTTTTGCACTTGTATTCTATTCAAAGCGGATCTTCATATAAGAAATGATCTCTTTCACGCATTTCTCAAACCCTAATTTCCCGGAATCCAGACACAGATCATAATTTCTCGCATCTGTCCATTCTCGTCCGGTGTAATATTTGTAAAAATCTGCCCGTTCCTTATCCGTCTTTTCAATGTATTTTTCCATCTCACGCACGGTCATGCTGTGGCGTTCCATGGCACGGTCCAGGCAGAACTGCTTGTCCGCATGAATAAATACACTGAGTACTCTCGGGTAATCTTTCAGAACGTAGTCGGCACATCTTCCGATGATAACGCAGGACTCGGTCTCTGCCAGTTCCTTCATAACCTTAGCCTGATAGTTGAACAGATTCTGATCGGAAGTAAATTCGCTGCTGTCCGGTGTGATCAGGCCGCCCTCATAGGGACGTTTCAGCGGTTTGAACCAGGATGAGATTTTCAGACGCTCATCCGTCTGTCCGAAGAGACGTTCGTTGATGCCGCTGTCCTCCGATGCCAGACGAAGAATCTCGTGGCTGTAGCAGTTGACACCCAGTCTCTTTGCCAGCATGGCACCGATGGTCTTACCGCCGCTTCCGTACTGTCTTGCAATTGTGATCACTGTGTTATCCATTTGATGCACCTCCCTATTCTCCCAAGTATGCTTTTTTAATGGAATCGTTATTTAAAAGGTCATTGGCATTGCCATCCAATACGATATTTCCGGTTTCCAGAACATAGGCACGGTCTGCGATCGACAGAGCCTTTTTTGCATTCTGCTCAACCAGAAGAACAGTAGTGCCGCTTTTGGAAACGCTCTGGATAATATCGAAAATCTCATTAACCAGAATAGGAGAAAGTCCCATGGACGGCTCATCCATCAGAATGATTTTGGGGTTGGACATAAGTGCCCGACCCATAGCCAGCATCTGTTGTTCGCCGCCGCTCAAAGTGCCGGCTCTCTGATTTTTTCGTTCTTCCAGGCGTGGAAAACGGGCATAAACCTTCTGCAGGGATTCATTGATCTCATTTTTGTCTTTTCGGGTGAATGCACCCATTTTCAGGTTTTCCAGCACACTCAGGTCAGCAAAAACGCGGCGCCCCTCCGGTACATGTGCCATGCCGAGCGATACAATCTTGTGGGCAGGAATTTTTGTAATGTCTTTACCCTCAAAGATAACGGAACCGTTTTTGGGTGAGAGAAGACCGGTTATGGTCTGCAAAATGGTGGTCTTTCCGGCACCGTTTGCGCCGATCAGTGCGATGACTTCTCCCTGGTTGACTTCGAAGGAAACACCTTTGATCGCCTGAATCACACCATAGTATACTTCCAGATCTTTGATTTCTAACATAGCCATAGCTGTATTCCTCCTATTGTCCGAGATATGCGGTGATAACCTGAGGATTATTCAGAACCTCAGCCGTGCCGCCCTGTGCCAGCACCTGACCGAAATTCAGTACCGTCAGTTTTTCGCAGATTCCGCTTACCAGTTTCATATCGTGTTCAATGAGAAGAATCGTCATGTGGAACTTGTCACGAACAAAACGGATGGTATCCATCAGTTCTGCCGTTTCGTTGGGGTTCATACCGGCTGCCGGCTCATCCAGAAGCAGAAGCTTGGGATCCGTAGCAAGGGCACGGGCAATTTCCAGTTTTCGCTGTTTTCCGTAGGGAAGATTGGAAGCCTTATACTGCGCTTCTTTGTCCAGATCAAACACCTTAAGAAGTTCCATGGCCTTTTCGGTCATTTCGTTCTCCATCTTTTTGTATTTTCCTACATGAAGGATTCCTTCTACAACGGAATAGTGGTGATGGTTGTGAAGGCCGACCTTAACATTCTCAATTACAGTCAATTCCTTAAAAAGACGGATATTCTGGAAGGTTCTTGCGACACCGTCTTTGTTAATTTCAATAATACTTTTTCCGGTGATATCTTCACCGTCCAGAATAATCTTGCCGGCAGTAGGCTTGTACACACCGGTCAAAAGGTTAAATACGGTGGTTTTTCCGGCACCGTTGGGGCCGATCAGCCCGTAAAGCTGCTCTTTTTCAATGGAAATGTCAAAATCATTTACGGCTTTTAAACCGCCGAAGGAAATACTCAGTCCTTTTACATCCAACATTTTTTCTGCCATAATTACTGAGCCCCCTTTTTCATCTTGTTTTTCAGTGCTGCAAGATTCTTTTCGCGCCACTGGATCGATTTGGGTGACCAGTTGAAGATCATCATAACAATCAGAACGATAGCGTAGATCAGCATACGATAATCAGCAAGTTCGCGAAGAAGTTCCGGAAGCAGCGTCAGGATAACCGCTGCGATCATGGAACCGCGCAGGCTTCCGATGCCGCCAAGAACGACGAATACCAGAATCATAATGGACATGTTGTAGCCAAAATTGTTCGTATTTGCAGTCAGAGTGGACAGGTTGTGGGCATAAAGCACGCCTGCAACGCCGGCCAGTGCTGCGGAGATGGTAAATGCCATCAGTTTATATTTGGTGATATTGATACCTACAGACTCGGCTGCAATACGGTTGTCACGGATGGCCATAATAGCCCGTCCGTCTCTGGAATGAACCAGGCGGATGATGATAAACAGCGTCAGCAACAGTAAAAGGATACTGATGGTAAAGTTTGAGTCATTTGGGGTTCCCGTGATACCCTGGGGACCGTTAACAATGATCATGCCATCCGGTTCCAGTTTCAGGGACATGCTGTCTTTCATGGAAAAATGGAAACCGTTGCTGTCTTTTCCGATATACAGTACATTTACCAGGTTTTTGATGATTTCTCCGAATGCCAGGGTAACGATGGCCAGGTAGTCACCCTTCAGACGCAGAACCGGGATACCGATCAGAATGCCGAAAAGAGCTGCGACTGCAGCACCGATCACCAGTGCCAGGAAAAAGCGGAGCGGTACAAGAGTAATGACATCTTTCATGCATTTTGAGAAAAATGCACTGGCAAAAGCGCCTACACACATGAAGCCCGCATGACCGAGACTCAGTTCTCCTAAAATGCCGACAACCAGGTTCAGGGAGACGGCAAGGATGGCATAAGTACATAAGGGAACCAGCAGACCCTTCATCAGACTGGAAAGATTACCGCTGAAGATCAAAAGCTGCACGATCACGTACGCAGCAATCACAATACCGTAGGTAACTGCATTGTTTTTTGTGGTTTTGTTTATGTTTTTCAATTTTGCTGTCATATTGGTCACCTACACTTTCTCCTGAATGTTCTTGCCGAGAAGACCGGTAGGCTTCACCAGCAGCACAATGATCAGAACTGCAAAGACGATTGCATCTGCCATCTGGGAAGATATGTAAGCTTTTCCCATGATCTCGATGATGCCGAGCAAGATGCCGCCGATCAGAGCTCCCGGGATGGAACCGATTCCGCCAAATACGGCAGCCACAAAGGCTTTGATGCCGGGCATAGCGCCGGTGTAGGGGGTCAGACTGGGATATGCGGAACACAGCAGCACACCTGCGATCGCAGCCAGAGCAGAACCGATGGCGAAGGTAAGTGCGATAGTTCCATTTACATTGATTCCCATCAGCTGAGCAGCTCCGCGGTCTTCGGAAACGGCGCGCATAGCCTGTCCCTGCTTTGTTTTCTGAACAAATAGTGTCAGCGCAACCATGATGACAATACATGCTGCGATGGTAATGACGGTCTCACCCGAAATATTCAGAGTACCTCCTGCAAGGGAAAAGCCTTTCCAGGCAATAGCTGTGGGGAAAGACTGTGTATTTGCACCAAAAATCAGAAGTGCCAGATTCTGAAGCAGGTAGCTGACACCGATTGCAGTGATCAGAACCGCCAGCGGTGAGGCTGCGTTGCGCAGCGGTCGATATGCCACGCGCTCTACTGTAACACCGAGAACCGTACATATAATAACAGCAATCAAAACAGCCAGGATCGGTGAGAGACCGGCTTTTGTCATACCCATCAGTACAACATAGGCTCCGATCATAATAACATCGCCATGTGCGAAGTTCAGCATTTTGGCGATGCCGTATACCATGGTGTATCCCAGCGCGATGATTGCATATACGCTTCCCAGGCTTATTCCGTTAATTAAGTAAGAAATAAAACTCATTTGCGTACCCCTCTCATCTTTCAATAGTATTTATATAGTATATCATAGAAGGTGTTTTTATATCAACAGCCAATAAGACGTGAAGTGATAAATCTCTTTTGTGATAGAAACAGGAAAAGGGCTGCCATACAGCAACCCTTTTGTCTCTGCAAAAATTACATTACTTTGTATTCACCGTTTTCGATTACAACAGCTTTTGCTTCTTTGCTGGGCTCACCGTCTGCAGACCATGTGATTCCGCTTCCGGTCAGACCATCCATAGTGATTTCGGTCATGGCAGTTTTCAGAGCATCACAAATATCGGAAACACTCATATCCGGTGTAACATTAGCAGATTCAATAGCAGCTTTGATTGCGTATACACAGTCATAAGCATCAGCAGCGAACTGAATCGGTGTTTCGCCGAATGCTTCTTCATATGCAGTAACAAATGCCTGTGTAGCATCGTCTTCTGCACCGGCGGTAAACGGAGTCAGAAGCATAGCGCCCTCTGCAAGAGCTGCGTCAAAGTTCTCAACACCGAGGATACCGTCAAGACCGTCGCAACCGAAGAATGACGGTTTGTAACCCATCTTGTCTGCCTGTGTCAGGATGAGAGAAGCTTCCTGATAGTAGATCGGCAGGAAGATCATATCTGCGTTTGCATCTTTTGCTTTCTGCAGCTGAACGGTGAAATCGGTTTTGCTGTCAGCGGTAAATGCTTCTGCGGCAACGATTTCGAACGGCTGATTTTCAGCTTCAGCGGCGAAGTTTGCGTAGATACCGGAAGAATATACATCAGAGCTGTCATAGATAACAGCAATTTTTTCTGCAAGACCGTTTTCGCCTATGTATTTTGCAGACTCAGTACCCTGGTTCGGGTCAGAGAAGCAGATACGGAAAGCGTTGTCATACTGGATACTTTCTACCGCAGTGGCAGAAGGTGTTAACTGGAACATATTGTCTTCTTTTGTCTTCTCGACAACTGCGGTACACGGAGCGGATGTTACGGTACCGATGAGCAGCTGCATACCCCAGTCTTTCAGAGTATTGTAAGCATTGACTGCTTTTTCGGCATTATGCTCGTCATCTTCGAATTTGTATTCGATCTGTTTTCCGTTGATACCGCCTGCTGCGTTGATTTCATCAACTGCCAGCTGAATACCGTTTTTAACTGCAGTACCATATGCTGCTGCACCACCGGTCACAGGTCCGATACCACCGATTTTAAAGGTATCAGCGCCGGTGCTTTCGCTTGTTTCTGCTGCGTCCTGGCTGTCATTGGTTGCTGTGCTTTCTTCTTTACTTCCACATCCTGCAAATGAAGAAATTACAAGAACAGAAGCAAGAGCAAGACTTACAAATTTTGTAAACTTTTTCATGAGACTTTCTCCTCCTTTTTTTATCTGTACATAAAAAACCACTTTACCTGATTAACGTAATAGCGCTTTTTATGAAGATGTATTGATACTACTCTTTCAGTAACATTTTGTCAAGAAAAAACACGTATTTTCGCTTGAAATCAGCGATTTTTGAGGTTTTCCACGACTTTTTCAAAGTGCATATAATGAGATGCTTTTACCAGCAGTGTATCGTTCTTCTGAACCAGCTGCGGCAGTGAATCCAGAAGTTCCGCCAAAACGGAAAAATGTATTACGTTCTGTTCGGGATTGACGCTGCGGATTCCCTCCACCAGATTTTTGCAGAGAGGTCCCACACAGAAAACACCGTCGATGTCTAAGGTGCCGGCATATTCACCCACGCTGCGGTGAAGTGCTGCTTCGTTTTCTCCCAGTTCGCCCATGTCACCCAGAATGGCGATTTTTCTGCCCAGCCCATCCTGAAGAAGTCCGAGCGATGCCTTCATGGACACGGGATTGGCATTGTAACAGTCATCGATGATGGTAATGCCGTCATTTTCGATTATATGGAAACGCCCGCTTAAGGACTCCAGACTCTCGATGCCTTTTTTGATTTCTTCTGTCGTCAGACCGTAAAGGGTGCCCACGGCGGTTCCGGCCAGTGCATTATAGACCATGTGGCGCCCCGGAATGGGAATCAGGACTTCGAAAGAATCGGAAGGTGTGTGAATGCAGCATCTGGTTCCGCGGAGACCGCAGTTTTCAATTTTATCTGCAAAAAAGTCATTTTTTTCGTCAAGCCCGAAGAAAATCGGTGCCTGATTGTGAACTTTTGATATGGTGGACAGCTTATCATCGTCACCATTTAAAATGACCCGGCCATTTTCTTTCAGAAAGTCAAAAACCTCTGTTTTGGCCTTTAACACGCCGTCACGGTCAATCAGGCTCTCCAGGTGGCATTCCCCGATGTTCGTGATGACGCTGGTATTGGGCTTTGCGATTTTTGCCAGGCGGCTCATTTCACCGAAATGGTTGATGCCCATCTCAAGAACGGCGATTTCGTGTTCGTCCCTTAAGCGGAACACAGTGAGGGGAAGTCCCAGCTCATTGTTGAAGTTCCCCTGGGTTTTCAGTGTGTTGTAGTGCCGGGACAGGACCGATGCAATCATTTCTTTGGTGCTGGTCTTCCCGACGCTTCCTGTGATCCCGATTACCGGAATGTTCAGTTGTTCCAGATAAAATTCGGCAATATCTTTTACTGCCTGCAGACTGGAATCTACCTTTATATATGGATAGGAAGCTTCCAGTTCAATTTCAGAGAGGGTGGCAAGAGCGCCGGCTTCCATGACAGACGGAATAAATTTGTGTCCGTCCACGCGCGCTCCCCGGATCGGTACGAAAAGACCGCCCTCCGACACCGTGCGGCTGTCGGTGGTGATGGCAGTCACTACACGGTCTTTCAGAGTTTCCTCTCCATGGTAAATGCCGCCGCAGGCGGCAGCGATATTTGCAAGTGTCAGATTTTTCATAATAATTTCTCCATTCTGCCGCGTTTCCACGGCATAAATAATAAGGTAAGCTTCTATATTACATTATATTGCCTTGCATGTGTTTGCCTGAAAACAGTTTTTTTCCGGGGCAGAAGGCAGAATCCTTATGCACGCTCACGGAAGAGAAAGTATTATCTGTATTTCTCCAGAGATACCCGGATCAGTTCTTCGCACAGCGTCGGGTAATCCATGCCAAGCACTGCAGCTTCCTGGGGCAGCAGGCTGGTGGGGGTCATACCGGGAAGGCTGTTGGCCTCCAGACAGTAGAGGTCTTCGTTTTCATTCATCAGGAAATCCAGGCGGCCATAGGAATCCATGCTGAGAGCTTTAAAGGCCATTTCTGCATATTCCTGCATTTTCCGGGTGATTTTTTCCGGAAGGTTGGCAGGACAGGTTTCGATGGTGCTGCCCGGTTTGTATTTATTTTCATAATCGTAAAAGCCGGTGATCGGTGCGATTTCGATAATCGGAAGGGCCTTTCCGTTGATGACGCCCACGGAAAATTCGCGGCCGTGGATATAGTCTTCCACAACGATCTCATCTTCGTAAGAAAAAGCGTCTTCCAGGGCCTTTTCATAGTCCTTCTGATTTTCCACAATGAAAACACCTACGGAAGAGCCGCCGCAACATGGCTTTACCACAACCGGAAATTTCATAGTATATGCGGAAAGTTCTTTTTTGTGGTTGCTCTTTTTCAGAGTTATACCGCGTGGAGTCGGAACGCCTGCTGCGTTCATCACCACTTTTGCCAGTCCCTTGTCCATACACAGAGCACTGCTCAAGTAGCCGGTTCCGGTATATTGGATGCCGAACAGGTCAAAAGCAGCCTGAACTTTTCCGTTTTCACCATTTTCTCCATGCAGTGCAAGGAAGACCATATCGGCAGCCTTGCACAGGGAGAGCACATTCGGACCGAAGAAATCCCGTTTCCCTTTCTGGGCATCCACCTGATCATTGAAACTGCGGATGTACGCGGCTTCTGCGTCAACATCGTATACTTCCGGAAATGCCTGCTCCGGCTCGATCGGTTCTTTACCGAAAAAAACATCCAGAAGGATGGCGCGGTGGGACCTGGAACGGAGCGCTTTGCATACGCCGATTCCGGAAACAATAGACACATCACGTTCGGTACTGATTCCTCCTGCTAAAACTACAATATTCATAATGGACACCCCTTTTCTTTTTGTTAAAAGCTCATATTACATGAATGGCTGATGATCGAAAAACATACTGGTATCATACTATACAATTCTAAAGTGTTTGTCAATGATGCGGTGGAGCTCATTTTTTTCGGACTTTGTACATATAGTAATAAAAAGTATAGGACGAGGTGCTTTTATGAGAAAAATCATGCTGCTGGCGGCAGTGTTTCTGCTGACGGGATGCTCCCTCAGCAAAGTCGAAAATATTCGGGTTAAGGATCTGGACTATACGGTAGTAAACGAAGAAGACATTCCGGCAGAACTGGCGGAAGAGATTGAAGAACGGAAAGCGGAGCCTTTTCAGGTCACGTTTGAAGACAGCGGATATTTGTATGTGGCCCGCGGATACGGGAAACAGGACAGCGGCGGTTACAGCATTGCAGTGTCCGATCTGTATCTCGGGCAGGGTGCAGTCTATATTCAGACCGACCTGAAAGGCCCGCGGACAACTGCAGAAAAATTGCCGGGTGTATCCTATCCCTATATTGTACTGAAACTGGAGGGGAGGACGGAACCGGTAATCTTTCAGTGATGATGCCGGCGGAAGCTCCCGGTGGAGTGCGCGGTTTATAAAGGATGCAAATATTATTAAGAAAATCAGGGAGGATTTCATATGGAGTTGATGCGTACGAATGTAAGAATGTTAAAACGGGAAAAAGAAGCAGTCAGTCAGGTGACTTTTGATGAGGACTATAATGTGCCGGATAACCGGCCGGATGTGGGCCGGAACATCCAGTATAAAGGGAAAATACAGGTGGAGGAAGTGAAGGCCAGTGAAGCCCGCGTGATGATAGGTGGAAGCCTTAACTTTCAGGTATTATATGTGGCGGATGACGGGGAAGGCAGAATCTGCAGCCTGGAAGGGAAAGTGCCCATAGAGGAGAGCATAAACCTGGACGGAATCGAGAGCGGCGATAAAATCTGTCTGAAATGGGATATGGAAGATCTGAATCTGCACCTGATCCATTCCAGAAAGCTGAATGTCCGAGCTCTCGTGACCTTTGAAGCAGCCAAAGAGCAGGCGGAGCAGATCAGCCTGACGACGGATTTTCAGTGCGAGGGAGTCAGCCTCAAGAAAAAAAATCTTCCGATTCTCGGTTTGCATTTACATAACCGGGATACGATGCGCGTCCGGGAAGAATTCAATCTGGCATCCAACAAACCGGATATCCATGAGATTTTATGGGATACGGTGGATATCCGCGGTGTGGATGTCCGTGCCGGTGAGGGAAATGCCGTGGTAAAAGGGGAGCTGTTCGTCTTTGTGCTTTATCAGGACAGCAACGGTTCCGATACACTGGAATGGCTGGAATACTCTCTGCCCTTTCAAAAAGAGATGGACTGTGAAAATGGCACGCAGGATATGATTCCGGATATGGATCTGACACTTCTGACGGCTTCGCTTTCCGTGAAACCCGACGCAGACGGGGAAGAACGGGTAATTCAGGCGGATATTGTTTTGGAAATGGATCTGAAAATGTATTGCGAAACAACGGTGGAACTGCTGCAGGATGTATACCATCCGGCCAGGGAGTATGTCCCGGCCCTGAGCACCCATGTGCTGGATCAGCTTCTTGTGAAAAACTACGCAAAATGCAGGGTAAATGACCGAATTGGTGTGGAAAACGGAATGGGGAAAATATTCCAGGTCTGCCACAGTGACGGGGAAGTGCGGATCGATGACAGCCGGGTGATAGAGAACGGGATTGCCGTTGACGGGGTTGTGCAGGTGAAAGTTCTGTATATTACAGGTGATGATGATATGCCGTTTTATTCTATGGAGGCAGCGGTACCGTTTTCTCAGACAATAGAAACACCGGGCATTGATCAATCCTGTATCTGGCATTTGCATACGGATCTGGAACAGCTGTCTACCACGATGGCAGACGGCAACGAGATCGAAATAAAAGCTATGATCAATCTGAATGTGCTGGTTCTGCGGGAATGTCGGGAAGATGTGGTCGAAAGCATCGAGGAACGGGAGCTGGACATGGAGAAGCTGAAGAAAATGCCAGGACTTGTGGGATACGTGGTGAAACCTGGGGATACACTGTGGGACATTGCAAAACGATTTTACACATCTGTGGAAGTAATCAAAGCGGTGAATAATTTAAGCTCTGATGAAATTCGACCAAAAGATACTTTGATTCTTGTGAAAAATGTGGAAAGATAACTACTTGAAAAAATAAAAAACACGTTGTACAATACAGCATACAGAATACAAAAAACAATCCAATACAATTTTAAAAGGGCAGGAAATACGTATGAAATTAAGAGCTTTGGCGAAAATCAATCTGGGTCTGGATGTGGTACGCAGAAGGGAAGACGGGTATCATGAAGTCCGTATGGTGATGCAGACTATTAATATGTATGATCTTCTGGAACTCACGGTTACCGAGTCACCCGGGATCCGGATTCAGACGAATCTGTATTATTTGCCCTGCGATGAAAATAATCTGGTCTATAAAGCGGCAAAACTTCTGATGGATGAGTTTCAAATAACGAAAGGGCTTTATGTAAAACTGGATAAATTTATCCCTGTGGCTGCCGGAATGGCAGGGGGAAGCTCCGATGCTGCCGCCACAATGGTCGCCGTGAACCGCCTGTTTCGGCTTGGCCTTTCCCTGGAACAATTGATGGAGCGCGGAGTGAAAATCGGTGCGGATGTGCCTTACTGCATCATGCGCGGAACAGCACTGGCAGAAGGAATCGGAGAAATCCTGAGTCCGATGCCGCCCATGCCGCCCTGTCATATTTTGATCGGAAAACCTCCGGTCAGTGTCTCGACAAAATTTGTCTATGGCAATCTGAAGGCAAATGAACTGGAGCGTCACCCGGATATTGACGGCCTGATCGAGGAAATGAAAAAGGGTGATGTCAGAGGTATGTGCCGGAAAATGGAAAATGTACTGGAAACCGTTACCATCCCGGCTTATCCGGTGATACAGGAAATAAAGGACCGAATGATAAAATGCGGTGCTGCCGGGGCGATGATGAGCGGAAGCGGCCCTACGGTCTTCGGCGTTTTTGAGAGTAAAGAAGCCGGACTGAAGGCAAAAGAGGAACTGAGTAAAAGCGGATTGGCGCGTCAGATCTTTCTGACCACACCCTTCAACCGCTGACGGAGGAAAGACAAATGACAAGTGATTTTAATATCGACATTGATCAATATATGCCCCTGCGGGAGGTGGTTTTCACAACCCTGCGCCAGGCGATTCTAAAGGGTGAACTGAAGCCGGGAGAACGCCTCATGGAGATTTCCCTGGCAAACCGCCTGGGAGTCAGCCGGACGCCGATCCGTGAGGCAATTCGAAAACTGGAACTGGAAGGACTGGTGGTGATGGTTCCCAGAAAGGGAGCACATGTGGCAAAGATCACCATTCAGGAACTGAACGATGTGCTGGAAGTGCGCCGGGGGCTGGAAGAGCTGGCCATTATGAAAGCCTGCGAGCGCATAACGGAGGAGGAACTGAAGGAACTGGAAACATCGGCAAGACGTTTTGAGCGGCTGCTGAGATCCGGCGATCTGATCGAACTGGCCGCAGAAGATGTGACATTTCATGATGTGATCTATAATGCCACGCATAATCGCAGACTGATTCAGATACTGAATAATCTTCGGGAGCAGATGTATCGGTTCCGATTGGAATATCTGAAAGAGGAAGCTTCGAGAAAAGATCTGTGTGAAGAGCACATGCTGATCTGCCGGGCTCTGCGCAGCAGGGATGTGGAAGCGGCACATAGGTTTATCTGCCAGCATATTGACAATCAGCAGAAAGCAATCGAGTCGATCTTGAAGGAATAAATAAGTTAAATATGGGAGATGCTAAGAGAGATACGGAGGTATCTCTCTTTTTCTGTTGAAGGGCAGGGAAAAGTGCTCCGCAGAAATTGATTTCAGGCAAAACGGAAGAGGAGAGCAGAAAAACCAGAAATAAATTGCAGACAACCTGAAGCGCATTTCAGGAGAATAGAAAACGGATTTCCGGTTAAGAACGGAGGACAATTGTGGAGATAGACAGAAGTTTAAAAGAAAATCGAGCATATCTGGAGAAACTCTACCGGGACTGCGCGGATGTGAACATAAGAGAGTATACCATAAAAGGACTGGGCAGCTGTCTTCTGGTCTACCTGGAGACAACAGTCAACACCTTTGAAATTTCGGATTTGAAAGAGTTGGAAACCATGGAAGAAGCCATGCGCACCCTGCTTGCCGGAAATGCGGTTCTGTTCTGCGAAGGGAAAACGGTTGCCTACAAGGTATCCAGTCAGGGATACCCTTCCATGGGAGTTACAGAGTCTGAGATGGAGAAAGTGCTTCGGGGGTCCAGAGAAGGACTGGCAGATTCAGTAAAAACGAATGTGGCACTGATTCGAAAGCGCCTGCGCACGGCGGACATGAAAGTAGAAGAAAACTTTCTGGGGAAAAAGTCGGATACGGTGGTATCTATGATTTATTTAAAAGACCGTGTCCCGGCAGGACTGCTGGAAAACATTCGGGAACGACTGGGGCAGATTCAGGTGGACGGCATTATGGACAGCGGAATCATTGAACATCTGGCGGAAGAACCATGGTATTCCCCGTTTCCGCGTTTCCAGACAATCCAGAGACCTGACCGTGCGGCAATGGAGCTGTTAAAAGGCCGTGTACTTCTGCTGAGCGATAACTCACCGGTGGGGCTGCTGCTTCCAACTACGTTTCACAACTTTCTGGAAGCCAGTGAAGATTCCTACAATCGAAAAGAAATCGTAATCATGACAAAAATCATTCGATATGCGGCTCTGATTCTTGCTATGATGCTGTCGGGGCTGTATCTGGCTGTCACAATTTTTCATACCCAGGTTCTGCCGACCCATCTGATTCTGTCTTTCGCTGCGGCTCGGCAGGGAGTGCCTTTTTCGGGACTGGTTGAAATACTGGTGATGGAAGCGGCATTTGAACTGATCCGTGAGGCGGGGATCCGTATGCCGGGCCCTCTGGGCGGGACCATCGGTATTGTCGGCGGTCTCATTATCGGTGATGCGGCGGTCAGTGCCAATCTGGTGAGCCCTATCGTGGTAATTATTGTAGCATTGACGGCCCTTGGTTCCTTTGCCATACCAAATGACGAGTTTGCCGCCGCTTTTCGGGTATTGAAATACGGATTTATTTTGCTGGGCGCATTCCTGGGTCTGTTCGGAATTGTGCTTGGAATCTTCGTGGTTCTGGAACATCTGGCAGGCCTGTCCAGCTTCAAGATACCCTACCTAATGCCGTATATATGTAAGGAGCACAAAGATGTTTGCAGATAATGATGTGATTTCAGCCAGACAGCTGCTCTGTCAGCTGACACTTGGCATGCTGGGCGTTTTTTTGCTGGTTCTGCCCGGATTTGGTGAAATACAGGGGATCCGTGGAGTGCTGTGCTGTGTCGGCGGCTTCCTTCTGGTGGCCGCATACTGTTTTTTTCTGGTGCGGCTTGCGCCTGCCTATCGGCATCCGGAAAAAGTATTGGGAATTTGGGGCGCCCGCGTCATGGGAATATGGTTTCTTTCTTATTTCATTGTGACGGGAGCTTTTCTGGTCGGTCTGGTATCGGACGTGACGGACCGATATTTTGTGACCGGGAGTTCTCCTTATGTGATCCACGGAGTTATTCTTCTGGCCTGCGCAATGGCGGGAATCCCGCAGGTTCAGCGAAGGGGCCGCATGGCGGAAGCAAGTTTTGGCGTATTGGTGGGAATTTTGCTGTTGCTTCTTGTTTTGTGTGCGTTTCAGCAGGATTGGACCTATCTGGGACAGGAGTTGGCGCAGCAGCCGACACCGGAAGCAAAACAAGAAATGATCCCGCAGGTAACGCAGAACCGGAACCTGGCAGCAGACGGGAATTTTACTGGAATCCTGATGGGAATTTATGAATACTTTGCCGCTTTTGCCGGAATTGGAGCGCTCCCTTTTCTCTTAAACAAAGTAAAAAACCATCGCTGCAAAAGTATGATCGGAGCGGCTGGGATTTTAACTGCATTTCTGGGAATGGCACTGCTTCTTTTGCAGGGAAGCTATGGGGCAGCGCAGGTTAAGGATCGTTCATGGCCGCTGATCACGCTGATCGCGGGAATCCGGATTCCGGGGACTTTCCTGGCCCGATTTGATCCGCTGTGGATCGCTGTTTTCCTGCTGTTACTGCTTTTTGCTGTAGGCAGTACACTTTTTTATTGCAATTACATCGCAAAAAAGACAAATATTCCGGCAAAATGGTACTGGATTCTTTTCATCGTGTATGTAATCTCACTGATGGATCTTGGAGGTTATACAGTAAAAGAGTATTATGAAATCCTGCTGCTGTATATCTATGCGCCGTCGATTCTGATACTGAATCTTGCAGTGGGATGGCGGCACAGGAGGAGCACGACATGAGCAATGATAAAGTTTTGGAACGTGATACCTGGACAAAAAATATCCGGAGCAAAAATCCGCGAATCAAAATGCGATCCCGCGTTTTTCGGCTTTCTGCGGCCCTGGTTCTTGTGATAGCTGTTTTGACTGGCTTGTGCGGATGCCGTCGGGTGGAACCGGAACTGCGGGCTTATCCGCTTGCTATGGGATTCGACTGGTCAGACGGAGAGTACCAGATTTATTATGCCATGCCGGATTTAGGAACTTATACCGGAGAGGGAAAAACGGAAAAAACCACCGATCTGCTCTGGATTTACCGAGGGGCCGATTATGAGGAAATTGACCGTATGGTTAGTCAGACAAAAGAACAGTTCGTGGATCTGGGACATGTACAGGTGATTTTGCTGGGGGATGGGCTTCTGGAAAATACGGCAGCATATGATGAGACCATGGCTTACTTGCTGCGGCAGCCGGTACTTGGCAGTGGTTCCTACCTGTTCCGGTGCGAAAAACTGGATGAAGTAATGAAGGAAAACGGGGAAATGACAGACTCATTGGGTGAGTATCTTTCGGACCTCATTCACAAGGAATACGGAAAAGAGCCTGCAGTCTTACAGGATCTGTATAATGCCTGGTATAACGGCGAGCCGATTCCAAAACTGATGATAGTTCGGGTTGCTGAAGAGGGAATCGAAGTGAGAAAACCGGAAAGTCAGGTATAGGTATAAATCCGGGAAAAACGGGAAGAATCTTTTTATGAACGATTGTGTTGAAAAATTGCAGAGAAAAGAATCGCAGAGCTGACAATCGTAATGCAGACAATCGCGAAGCAGCAATTATTAAGCATAAATCTATAGAAAGGCTCTATCATGTCTACAGACAAAAAACATATCTGCACCGATTGCAGAATCAGGAAAGATCCTAAAATGCCGAATCCATATTTGAGGAAATACAAAGCAGTAAGCAGCGCAGGGGAAAACATCTTCCTGCGTTTACTTCCTCTGCTGCTATCTGTATTGCTGGGCCTTTTTGGAACTTTTTTTCTGACCGGAACTGTGGCACAAAGAGAAATCGCAGCAGAAGTTCAACAGGGAATCGCGCAGGAAGTACTTCGTTTTCATGTGAGAGCCAACAGTGACAGTGAAGAAGATCAGCGTGTAAAAATGCTGGTAAAAGAGCAGATCGTCACTTATCTTCAGCCGATACTGGAGCAGGCAGATTCGCTGGAGGAGACCCGGGAGCTTTTGATAAAACAGCTGCAGCAGGTGGAAACTCTGGCACAGCAGATCCTGCAGGAAGAAGCGTGTGATTATGATGCACATGCGAGAATCGGCATATCGGATTTTCCGGAAAAAACATATGGCGACTGTCGGTTCCCGGCAGGAAGCTATGAATCCCTGATCATCGAACTGGGTGAAGGAAAAGGCGGGAACTGGTGGTGCATGCTCTACCCGGGACTATGCTTTTTCAGCGATACTTACGGCATTGTCGATGAAGAGGGAAAAGAGAAACTAAAAAATGTGCTGACAGAGGAAGAATTTACCTGGGTGACGGACTGGAATCGGGTGCACCTGGGTTTTAAGTGGTTTTAAGGGTTGAATTTTACGCATAGAACGGTTAGAATGGATTCAGAAAATGATTGGAGATCAACTATGAATGATATAAAACAGGCGCCGATCGGTGTTTTTGACTCCGGCGTGGGCGGACTGACCGTTGTCCGTGAAATTATGCGAAATCTTCCCACGGAAAAGATCGTATATTTTGGCGATACTGCCCGTGTCCCCTACGGAAGCAAGTCCAAAGAAACGGTGCTTCGCTACTCCCGACAGATCGTGCGCTTTTTGGGAACTCAGGAAGTGAAGGCAATTGTGGTGGCCTGCAATACAGCCAGTGCTATGGCGCTGGAGGAGATAAAAGAAGAAATCGACATACCGATCATAGGAGTAGTCAGACCGGGTGCAAAAGTTGCAGCTGAGATGACGGAAAACAAGCGTGTCGGGATCATCGGAACCCAGGCGACCGTCGGCAGCCAGATTTATCGGAAACTGATCCAGGAGATTGATCCTGAGATTGAAGTGATCGGAAAACCATGTCCGCTGCTGGTCCCGCTGGTGGAAGAGGGATGGCTGAAGGACCCCATTACGGATATGGTTCTGGAGCGCTATTTGAAGGAACTTCTGTCGGAAGATGTGGATACCCTGATCCTGGGCTGTACGCATTACCCGCTTTTGCGTTCGAACGTGCGCAAACTGGTGGGCGAACGGGTGCATCTGGTGAATCCGGCCTACGAGACGGCGCAAAGCCTTGGAAAGCTGCTGCGTGAAAACGGAATTGCAAACGACGGACATGAGGAAGAAGAGTTTCCGTATCGCTTTTATGTGAGCGATATGGCAGAACGGTTTACAGATTTTGCCAGTACCATACTTCCTTTTGACGTAAGCAGCGCTAAAAAAGTGAATATAGAGGAGTATTGAAAATATGACAAAAGATGTTCTGGTTACCATAAAGGGCATGCAGTTTCTGGGCATGGATGAAGAACCGGAAGAACCCATTGAGATTGTCACTGCCGGAAACTACTATTTCCGGAACGGGAGCCATTTTGTAAAATATGAAGAGGTCTTTGAAGGAATTGAGGATACCACATCCAGTCTGGTAAAAATAAAACCGCAGTCCATTGAAGTGATAAAAAAGGGTGCAGCTAATGTACATATGGTTTTTGAACCGGATAAGAAAAATATTACTTACTATGATACGCCGTTCGGAATCATTCAGATGGGGATCGCAACAACGCGAATCGATGTGCGTGAGAAAGAAAACCGCATTCAGGTGGAAGTGGATTATTCGCTTGATATGAATGATTCCTATGTGGCAGATTGCGTTTTAAATATGAATATTCAGAGTAAAGAAAATTCATGAGGCAGCGCAGACAGCTGTAGAAAGAGTGAAAGCTGAGCGGTAAGACTGCTAAAAAATACAGACAGAAAAAACGGGCAGACGCGTTTGCGTCCTGCCCGTTAAATTATTTTTTCTTTGCTTTTTTTGCCTGTTTTGACTGCTCTGCGGAAGCGGCTTCCACTTTTGCGCGCATACGCTTGAAAAATCCCTGCTTTTTCTTGGGAGCTTCCAGTGAACCGCGGATGCCTTTCACGCCGGTAATATAGATGCCGGATACTTCGGCTTTTACTTCTTTTTTCACCGGAACAAGATCAAAAACGCTCTCTTCACATACCAGAGACATGATCTTCGGACCAACCTTCGCTTTTACGATGGGCATCTTGTTTCTGCGCATCAGCTTCGGAATCTGATCGATCACCATCTGAGGAAGACCGGAATCTTTGGCGGGCATTCGTTTCTTATCGATAATCAGCATTGTCACGGTCTGTTTTGCCGCTTCAATCTGTTCTCTCTGTGCATCCTGTTTTTTCTGCATTTTCTTTCCGACAAAGTACAGTACCACAAGTGCGATCACCAGTACTGCCAGAACAATTCCCATAATAATCCAACCGTTCATTCTTACACCCTCCTGTGTATCTTTCACACGTATTTAATTCTAGCATTGTTTATCAGAAAAGGCAATTTGTTTTTATAAAAAAGGGAAAAAACGAAAATAAAAAATCACCAGAAAAAAACAGTGTCCCGGAAGAGCAAGTATGTTATACTAGCAGAAGAAGCAATAGGTTCAACATTCAGGAAGGGTAAAATATGGGGACAACTGATAACAATCAAAGAAAAAAACCGACAAAAGCTCAGCTGGAACGCAGAAGAAGGAGAAGAAGACGGGCACTGATGCTCCGGGCTGTCTCTCTTGCGATCGTGCTGATCGTGCTGGCCGGCGGCATCTGGGCTGTTACGGCCGGAATCCGCAGAAGCAGCGAGAAAAAGGCAGCGGAAAAGGCGGCCCGGGAAGCGAAGATCAAGGCAGAAGAAAACGCGCTTCAGAGCCGGAAAAATGCGTTGGAAGAGGCGGAACGCATGGCCATGGGGTATGACTATGACGGTGCCATCGAATTGCTGCGAAGCATTGAGGGCTATGAAGAGGATGCGGATATTATTGCGGCCATAGCCGGTTATACGGCAACGAAAAGTACGTTGGTTTCGATAGATGTGACTACTGTGCCGCACATCTTCTACCATTCCCTTATCAATGATACCGACAGGGCCTTTGACGTGAACACTCTGGGGCAGAGCACTGTGGATGGCATGAATGCCTGGATGACCACGATCGAAGAATTTGATGCCATTACTCAGCAGATGTATGACAACGGCTATGTATTTGTCAGTATTAAAGATCTGGTTGTGGAGACGGAAAATGAAGACGGTACCATCACGCTTTCCAAAAACACAAATCTGAAGCTTCCCGCAGGGAAAAAGCCGATGGTCCTGTCACTGGATGATCTGAGTTACTACCATTCTTATGAACCGGCGGGGTTTCCGAATAAACTGGTCATTGACAGCGACGGTATCGTAAGGTGTGAGTATACGGATGCTCAGGGTAATACAACCGTGGGCGATTATGATGTGGTGGCGCGTCTGGAATCTTTCATCCGGGAACATCCGGATGCTTCTTACAAGGGTGCAAGAGGCATTATCGCGCTGACCGGTTATAACGGCGTGTTCGGCTACCGCACGGATACGGCCTATAAGACCGGTGTTGATCTGACTCCGGATCAGCAGGAATGGCTGGATAAACATCCGGATTTTAACTGGGATAAGGAAGTGGAGGAAGCTACAAAGGTGGCCAATGCGCTGAAAGAGGAAGGTTGGGAATTTGCCAGCCACACATGGGGGCATCTGAGCGTAACGGATAAAAGTGTGGATACTCTGAAGACCGACCATGAGAAGTGGAAAGCAACGGTGGAAAACATCATCGGTCCCACGGACATTATCATCTTTGCTCACGGTGCGGATATTGGCTCCTGGCAGGGATACAGCGATGACAATCCACAGTACGCATATTTTAAAAGTCAGGGATTCAACTATTTCTGCAATGTAGACGGTTCTCAGAAAGCCTGGCTTCAGATTACTTCAGACTATCTGCGCCAGGGACGAATCAATCTGGACGGCTATATGCTGTATAAGGCAAGCCAGGGAAATACGGATGTGACTGAGGCATTGTTTGATGCAGGGTCCGTATTTGACAGCAGAAGACCGACACCGGTTGTGGCTGTCGGTAAAGGGTGATGGGAGAGCCCTTATCCCGCGATAGTTGATGGGAAAGAACCTATTCCGCAATAGTGGAAGAAAATAAAATAAAGTATGGTTTCTGAATATGATTTTCCAGGAGCGGCCTGTTGTAATAACAGTGCTGCTCCTTTTGCTTGCGTGCCACGGGCGCGCTCTGACCTGTGAAAGTACCGAATACGCCCGGACGACAAATTTGTGAGATATGATTAAAAAACTTTAAATTTGTAAAAAACTATTGACAATAATAAACAACGATTATATAATGAACTTAATTCACGAACTTAGTTCATAAGGAGGTTTAAGGTGAGAGTATCTAAGTTAACAGCGCCGAAAAAAATTGAACTCTTCGATGAGCCTATGGTCAGAGAACCTGGAACCGGCGAAGCGCGTATTAAGGTAAAAGCAGTAGGAATCTGTGGCACAGATCTGCATATTTTTTTGGGGGAAAGAAGTGATGTTGAACTGCCGAGAGTGATGGGCCATGAACTTTCGGGAATTGTTGAAAAAGTGGGAGAAGGCGTCACGAACGTAAAGGCCGGCGACTGTGTGGTTTTTGATCCGGTTGTTGCCTGCGGGACGTGCAAAACATGTAAGAGCGGTCATGAAAATGTTTGCGCTGATGTGAAGTGCTTTGGAGTGCAGATGGATGGCGGTTTTCAGGACTATATTGTTGTAGATGCGAAAAAGCTTTATAAATATCCGGACACGATTCCTTTTGAGGAAGCTGCCCTTGCAGAGCCTTTTTCTGTAGCGGCCAACATTTTGACAAGAGTAGCGGCTGCCGCCAAAGACCGCATTGTTATTATTGGAGCGGGCACAATCGGTCTGGCAATACTGCAGGCGGCAAAGGGCATGGGAGCATCTGTGCTCATATCTGATGTGGAAGATAAAAAATTGAAGATCGCGGGTGAATTTGGTGCAGATGCAACAGTCAACAGCAAAAAGCAGAATCTGGCGGAACAGGTTATGGCCTTTGCGCCGGACGGAGCGGATGTCCTGATTGATGCAGTGGGGATTGCACCCTTGACAGAGCAGACCATCGATATGGCATCGCCGGTGGCTCGAATTGCAGTCATTGGGTTTGACAGCCATCCGATGCAACTGGCACCGGTGTCGATTACGAAGCGGGAGTTGACCCTGGTGGGTTCACGAATGAATAATGGTATGTTCCCGAAAGTAGTAGAGTGGCTGGAAAAAGGATGTCTGAACACAGCAGGTATGGTGACGAGAGCATATCCGGTTGAAGAGATTCAGCGCGCTTTTACGGACACATTGGCAAACAGTGATTCTACTGTAAAGACCATTATTAAATTTTAAAGAAGGAGGAGAGTGGTAAGATGATTTTAGAACATTTCAGCTTAAAAGGCAAAGTGGCCTGGGTGACAGGTGCATCTTATGGAATTGGTTTTGCTATTGCAACTGCTTTTCATGAAGCGGGCGCTACCATCGTTTTTAATGATATCAATCAGGAACTTGTGGATAAAGGGCTTGCATCTTATAAAGAGAAAGGCATTGATGCGTATGGCGAAGTCTGCGATGTGACGGATGAGGCTGCAGTCAGCAATTATGTACAGAAATTAGAAGAAAAATTTGGCGGAATTGATATTCTGGTAAATAATGCTGGAATTATTCGTCGTATCCCTATGTGTGAGATGAGTGCAGAAGAATTCCGAAAAGTCATTGATGTTGATTTAAATGCACCGTTCATTGTGTCGAAAGCTGTTATTCCGGGTATGATTAAAAAAGGTCATGGAAAAATCATCAACATTTGTTCTATGATGAGCGAGCTGGGAAGGGAAACGGTTTCGGCTTATGCAGCAGCCAAGGGGGGGTTGAAGATGCTGACCCGAAATATCTGCTCTGAATATGGCGAATACAATATTCAGTGCAATGGCATTGGCCCCGGATATATTGCTACCCCTCAGACAGCACCTTTGAGAGAGCGCCAGCCGGACGGTTCCCGCCATCCCTTTGATCAGTTTATCGTGTCCAAAACTCCGGCAGCCCGTTGGGGAGATACGGCAGATCTTATGGGACCGGCTGTGTTCCTTGCTTCCGATGCATCCAATTTTGTCAACGGTCACGTTTTATATGTGGATGGCGGTATATTGGCGTATATAGGAAAACAACCAAAGTAGACAGACAAAGTACATAGGCAAAATAAACAACGAAAGTAAACCGTGTAAGTAAACAATCACGAAAATAACCATAATAAATGAAACAAATTAATCAGTAGTTGACAGGATTGTTCAATAAAAGCTATAATTATTATGGATTCATAGTAATATTAGCCATAGGCCAATAAGTGAGAGGAAATATCACATGAACGAACCAAACAATTACCGATTTATTGTCAAAAGTACGGAGAATACAATTAAACTTATAGAGATGATTTGCGCATCGACGGTGCCCCTCTCATTTACTGAGATTAAAGATGCCTTAAATATTCCGAAGAGCTCCCTGTCCAACCTGATGGATGACATGGAGGGATATGGGTACTTGACCAGAAATCCGTCGACACTTCGGTATTCCAAGGGAATTAAGCTGATCGAAAACAGCATGCTCTGCGTAAAAAACTCGGATATTCTTTCTGATATTGCCCTGGAACTGGATCTTGTCTGCAATCAGATTAAGGAAACCTTCCACGCAGGAGTTTTAGACGGGACAAACGTAGTCTACATCGGAAAGAGCAGCTACAGAAGTACGCTGAGTCTGACGAGCCGTTCCGGGCTCTGTGCCCCGGCTCACAGCACGGCCATGGGCAGAGCGCTTTTGGCTCAAAAAACGGATGATGAAGTTCGCGCTATATATGAAGGAATTACCCTGGAAAGGGTGACACCCTATACTCTGACTGATCTGGAACTGTTGATTAAAGAACTTCATAAAGTCCGGGAACAGGGTTATTCGAAGGAAGTTCAGCAATCCTGTATGAATGCGTCCTGTCTCTCAGTCCCTGTGTATCGTATGGATACCGAGGAGTCCATGTTTGCAATCAGTGTAACGGTCTCATCTACGAAGCTGACACCGGAATATGAAGAGCAGCTCATTGAAACACTGCATGCATGCGCAAAGCGCCTTTCTATACGGGAGAGCGGCAACGTATAAGATTGTGATAATATCCCTCCTTGCGGAGGGATAAAAAGCAGAAATGACTATGAACTTAGTTTGATAAAACAGGAGGAAAAAACTGTGAACGAAGCATATGTGAAAAACTTATTCAGCTTAGACGGAAAAAAAGCGGTAGTGACCGGCGCCAGTTCAGGAATCGGCAGGGGAGTAGCCGTTTCTCTGGCGAACTTTGGCGCTCAGGTTGCCCTGATCGGCAGAAATCCGGAAGGATTGAAGGAAACAGCCAGATTAGTTGCAGAGGCCGGGGGTGCCAGCGAATCCTATATTGTTGATGTTTCCAGGAAAGAGGAGGTAGATGCCTTTTACGATACATATCTGGAAAAACATGGCGGCATTGATATTCTGGTGGCAAATGCCGGAGTGAACATCCGCGGTGAATTCACGGACACCACGATGGAAGAGGTGGATACACTGATCAACACGAACTTTAAGGGCGTTCTGTATCATGTCCTGCGCGCGGGTGAGTGTATGAAAAAGCAGCGTTCGGGCAATATCGTTATCATGTCTTCGGTTAATGGTATTAGTGCCATGCCAAACCTGGCGATCTACAGCAGTGTAAAATATGCTCTGGAAGGACTGACGAGGGCTGTAGCGGGAAGCCTTGCGGAATTCGGTGTGCGCGTGAACAGCTGTGCGCCCGGTGTGGTACTTACAGCGATCAATGAAAAAATCTATGCGATTCAGGAAAATCTGGATAAGAAAATGGAATCCATACCTATGCGGAAAATCGGTTATCCAAAGGATATCGGAGATGTAGTCGCAACGATGGTCAGCGATGCATTCGGTTTCATGACCGGCAGCACTGTGCTGGTCGACGGCGGTGAACATTTGCGGGCAAAACAGCCGCAGAAGCAGAATTAATAGTTAGTCATGTTGATGAATCATTATAATGACAACGTTTGCAGATGAATGGATAAAAAGCGGAATCATGAAGCGTTTCTCTGTAAAAATGGGTGCTTTTGGGGGGAACGCTTCCCGATTTCGTGATAACGTTTTCGAATTAAGCTCTTTTCATTTCGGCCAAAAAGAAATAGAATGAGCTCGTCTGAAAAAGCATAGATGCATGTCCGGAGCTGCGATATTGGGTATTCTGCTCTTGACATGCCATATGTGCAATGTTATAATTGAACTAAGTTCGGGAACGTGGTTCTTTGTGTAAAATGACGATAGATTTGTGGGGATAGAGGAAAATAGCTATGTTTACGAAAAAGATTGGGAATACCGATATTGAAGTCAGTGCAATGGGTATAGGTTGTTGGGCCATCGGAGGACCGGCGTTCAATCTGGATGGAACAGCCATCGGATGGGGCGATGTAAATGATGAGGATTCTGTGAAAGGTCTGCATGCTGCGATCGATGCCGGTATAACCTTGTTTGATACATCGAACATGTATGGCTGCGGCCATAGTGAGACGCTGCTTGGAGAAGCACTCCGGGGAAGACGGGACCGTGTGGTAATCTCGACAAAGTTTGGCTGGGTCTTTGATGCTGAAAGAAGGATGAAGCTTGGCTATGACATTAGCCCGGCCTACATTCGGGAATCTCTTGAGGGATCTCTGAAACGCCTGCAGACCGATTATATTGATGTCTATTTTCTGCATGTGCCAACCTGCAGCACAGAGGAAACGGAAGAGGCGCGGGACACACTGAATTCTCTGGTGAGAGAAGGCAAGATCCGTACCTATGGCTGGTCAGTAGATGACGCATCGAGAGCAAAATGTTTTGCGGAAGAGAAATATTGTCAGGTCATGCAGTTCAGCGAGAATATCTTCGAAGACAATGAAGAAATGGAAAAGCTGATTGAAGAATATCAAATATCCGGATTTAACCGTTCGCCGCTGGCTATGGGTGTATTGACCGGAAAATTCAGCACCGGTTCCAGGCTGCAGAAAAATGACATTCGCGGCCGGGAAGGCGGTTCCCGTTTCTTCACCAACGGCGGAGTGGACGCAGCGTATCTGAAAAAAGTGGAGGCAATCCGCGAAATTCTGACACAGGGCGGAAGAACACCGGCTCAGGGAGCCCTTGGCTGGGTGTGGGCAAGAAGCGGCCACAATATTCCGATTCCGGGATTTAAGAATCTCCGCCAGATAAACGATAATGTAAAAGCACTGGAATTCGGACCGCTGAGTGAGAAACAAATGCAGGAAATCAGTGTAATTCTCAAAAATCTTTGATTTCGGAGAAAAAAGATGAGCTTTGTAGACGAACAACATGGAAATAACAGGATCAAATTAAGCAACCGGATCGTTCCGACCTGCGATGACAGTTATCTGCAGTATCTGGAACAGATGGGCATGGATTGCTGCTATGCATGGGTGGACAGGGAGCAGGCAAATTATGAGTTCCTGGCGAGATTGAAAGAACGGGCGGAAAAACATCATTTGCGTCTGTTCAATATCGGAAGCCTTGAACTGGCAAAGCCGGCGGCAGTGCATCTGGGCCTTCCTGACCGGGACAGATATATCGATGAATTTAATCAGTTTCTGCATGTGCTGGGAAAAGTCGGTGTTCCCACAACAACAATCACCTGGGAACCGGATAATGTCCTTTCCACAACGATGGACGGGCACATGGCAGCGAAACGTTCACAGAGGGGACAGGGAAATACAAAAGGTTATTATTGCACGACAACCAGAGGCTGCGCGCCTACGCGCTATGTAGATGCAGCCGTAATTGAGAGGCAGCCGCCTGTCCGCGGAGTTTACGTATCCAGAGAAGAAATCTGGGAGAATTTCAGGTATTTTGCAGACCGAAGTGTGCCTGCGGCTGAAGACAGCCGGGTTCGCATTTGCCTCCATCCCAATGATCCCCCTTTGGAAATGAATATGGGGATCGGAACTCTGATCGCATCTGCGGAGGATTATCGGAAAGTTTTTGCGTACACCAACAGTGATTATTTTGGAATGGAATTTTGCTGTGGCTGTTGGCTGGAGGGAGGGACTGAAAAGTTTGGAGATATTTTCGACAGTATAAAAGAGTTTGTTAAAGCCGGGAAAATATCCATCGTTCATTTTCGGAATGTTTCATCCCCGCTGCCGGTATTTACGGAGACATTTATCGATGACGGCTACGCAAATATGTATCAGATTATGAAATGTTTTGTTGAGGCAGGATATAACGGTTCTCTGCTTTATGATCATACACCGAGCATGGTGGATGAAGCCGGCCTGATGGCGGCAAATGCCTATGTAGTAGGTTATATTAAAGGTGTGCTTCATGCAGCAGAGACAGAAGTGGGATTAAGATCGTAATGATTAGGCGTATTGAGCAAAAGAAATAAGTGGAGGAAAAAGAGATGGTAAAGAAAAAGATTGGCAGTACAGGTATGGAAGCAAGTTCGATTATTCTCGGAACCTGGTCTATGGGCGGTGACGAGCAATGGGGCGAGAAAAGTGATGATCAGGCTTCGGTCGATGTCATTTTAAAAGCTTATGACAATGGAATCAACTTAATTGATACCGCTCCTGCATACGGGTTTGGCCATAGTGAAGAAGTGGTCGGAAAAGCGCTGAAGCAGCTTCCTCGTGATAAAGTGCTGGTAGAGACAAAACATGGTATCTGGTGGCTGGATGATGAAGGCACATTTATGCGTGAGAGAGACGGATACAGAACATATTTCAATGTAAGCCGCAGATGCGTTATGCGTGAGGTTGAAGAAAGTCTGAGACGCCTGGGTACGGATTATATTGACATCTACATGGTACATCATCAGGCCCGTCCTCCTTTCAATACCCCCATCAGCGAGACTATGGGTGCCCTTATGGATCTTAAGAAACAGGGCAAGATCCGTGCAATCGGTGTTTCGAACTGTAATGATGAACAGCTGAAGGAATACATTAAATGTGGTGAACTTGATGTGCTGCAGGAGAGCTTCAGCATGCTGAACCAGAGCAATGTTAAGGCGCATCTGGAAATCTGCAAGGAACATAACATTTCCTTTGAAGCTTACGCACCTTTGGAGAAAGGCCTTCTTTCCGGAAACCTTCGTATGGATTATGTGATTCCGGATGATAAAAATGTAAGAAACAATGTGCCGTGGTACGCTCCGGAGCGCAGACAGAAGGTTCTTGACATGCTGGATGGCTGGAAACCCCTCTGCGAGAAATACGGATGTACACAGGCTGCTCTCTCGATCGCATGGACATCAAATTATGACGAGAATATCTTTGTACTCAGCGGCGGACGGAAATGGAAGCATATGGAGAGTTATATTGCAGGCGGTTCCGTTAAACTGGATCCCGTGGATTTCCAGAAAATGTCAGTAGACATTAACGCACTTTTGGCACAATATGAATAAGAACATACGGAGGATAAAATAATGCTTTTAAATAATTTAGTTAACCCGGAAATAATCGGTGCAGTTGCACGCTGCGGACACAAAGATAAAATATTAATTTCTGCAGGTAATTTTTCCCTTCAGACAAGAGCCAATAAAGACGCAAAACATATTTATCTTTCTCTGACGAAAGGAAATCCTACTTCTACGGAAATTCTGGACGCAATCCTCTCGGTATGTCCGGTTGAGGCAGCTACTGTGATCGGAAATAAGAATGATCCGCTGTGTGAGGCACATCAGGATTACATAAAGAGTCTGGGCGGAATGGAACTGAATATGGTTTCACCGGATGAGTTTTATGCGCTTGCCGGAGAGTTTACCGTAAAACTTGCAATTCAGTCCGGTGATTATCGTCCTTTCTCGAATATTATTATTCAGGTGGGATGTTCCAGATAAATTCATGAATATTTGAAAGGAAGTTGCTGATGAGTTACATCATATCCGGATACGGAAGAACCTGTGATACTTCGGTAGCTCTGTTCGACGATGAGCATCGTATGCTGTGGAGTGATTCCATTGAATCCCCGGGCTTTGTCTGTGACGGCGGAAATTATTTTTTCGCTGTCACAGAAACCAAAACACACGCTGCGCTCCATGCTTACAGAAAGGTCGGAAACGGATATACGAGGACAGACAAGATTCCGATCGACGGCGGGCTGTTATGTCATATTTCTTTCTCGCCGAAAACGAATCTCCTTTTCGGAGCCTGTTACTGGACAGGAAATATTTTTCTGGTCCCCTTTAACAACGGGGAATTTGGGAAGGTTCGGTATATCTGGCAAAAAAGAGATGCGGAGCTGACCAGAGCGCATTGTGTACTGCTGCGTCAGGATGTAACGGATGCGGATTTGGAATTGCTTACAACTAATATTGCTTTGGACATGTTATACATATATAGCGTCAGGGATGGGCATATGGTTCAAAAACGGGGCATACAGCTGAAACGTGGGATTGGCCCCCGGCATATCATTTTTTCATCGGATTATACCCGCTTATACCTTGTGACAGAATATTCAAATCAGGTGCTGGTATTTGATACGGCAGATTATACGCTTCTTCAGCAGATATCCACGCTGCCAGCAGGCTTTGTTGGGTTATCCAATTGCTCCACGCTTTGTCTCTCTGCGGATGGGCGTTATTTATATACGGCCAATCGTTTCCATGACACCATCACAGTATTTTCGGTAGAAGAGAACGGCTGCTTGGTTTATCGGGATGAGTTCCCCTGTCATGGGAAAAATCCAAGGCATATGGTAATACATGAGGATACATTAGCAATTTGTTATTTAGATTCCGATGCGGTTTCCTTTGTAAACCTGAATCCCGAAACCGGGATGGAAGATGAGGAACTTGATCGGATCAATTTCGGCACTCCTGCAGGAATTTTCTATTTCGATTAATGAGAAAACATAAAGGGGCTGTGAAAGAATGAAATATATCCTGAAAAATCAAAAAACGGCTGCGGATGCCTATGTCATTTTGGATACAAAACGGAATCCACAGCGCGTATACGGAAAAATAAATGGTGACAACTATGAATTTGAATGCGACCTGCCGCGGGCATATTTCGCAACAAAGCTTTTGATCGAGGGCTTTGGCAGCGCGATCATCTTTGCAGATAACCTGGAGGAAGGATATCTGCCGTCTGATGAACCTCTTGATTTCCTGAGAGAAGGTACAAAAAGCCATCTGAACCGTGTGGAAAAATTCGGTGAGCGGATAAAGAACGATTGGGGATTTCTGCCCAAACAGCCGGCAGACCGTATTGCACTTTCCCATGAACTCCTTTCCACAGGAAGAGAAGAGGATGTGGAAAAGGCTTTGGCAGAAGCCTGCTGGGCCGGCGAAGAACTGGTGCTTTTTGATTCTGATAATAAGATCGCGAAACGGGGGCGCCGGAATACATTTACTTTTGGCTGCTGTATGAAAGGCTTTACCGACGGCGGCGATGTGTTCAAAGATCATTTCAAACACCTGTTCAAGCAGGCCACCATCCCCTTCCACTGGGGAATCTGGGAACCGTACCGCGGGGAAACTCATTATGAACTGATGGATGATATGCTGGACTGGCTCCGGGAAAATAACATTCCGGTCCGCGGTCATGCACTTGTCTGGTTCAGTTGCTGGTGGGAACATGAAAACTGGCAGGGAGAGCTGGAATTCCCGGAGATTAAGAAACTTCTGGTTGAACGGGCGGAGATGATTTTCAAAAAGCATCCAAACGTGTTTGAGTGTATTGATTTTAATGAACCGCTCATGACGAATCCGTTTAATTTCACATTTGATGAGTATTTTGAAATCGTGAAGGCTGTATATGACGTACTCAAGAAATATTCACCGGAGACCCGTGTCATGATCAATCTTACAGATGAATGGCAGCTGAACTACGGTATTGATGTGAACAATATTCCTTCTCAGGTTGCATGGAGAAGACGGTATAAACTGCCGGACTACGTAGAAAATGACTACTGTGCTACGGTTCCCATGTTCATTGACCGATGCATTGCGGAAGGCATGAAAATTGATCTGATCGGGCTTCAGTTTAATGTACAGCCCTATGACCTTTTCGGAAGCTATGAACTTCTGAACTGGTGGCATGATCGTTATGGTCTGCCGATCCACATTACGGAAACCAGCACACCTTCAGAAATGGGTAAAGCCAAGATTCGTTATGGCCTGCGTCCGGCGCCGGCCAGTGAGATGATCTGGCATCATCCCTGGACACAGTCTGTACAGGCTGAATGGTATCGGGAATTCGGGCGACTCTTCTATGCAACGGATTATGTTGAAGTGTTTAATGTCTGGAGTCTGTCGGATGCACCTACTCAATGGGCAGATTATCTGGAAGGTCATATTAATGAAAAATTCAAACTCAATGCATGGGCTTATGACGGCATCATGGATTATGATGATAAACCGAAGGAAGTATATCATGCGATAGAGCAGATGATCGAAAACTGGCAGCTGGACAGCTGGGAGCCGATCAAGTAAAGAAAGAAAAGAGGAATTACAATGAAAATAGGTTTTATCGGTTTGGGCAATATGGGCGAAGGCATGAGTTCAAACATTCTGAAGAAACATGATGATAAGGTATTTGTCTATGATCTGTTAAAGGAAAAAGTGGAGCTCATGGCAGAAAAGGGTGCGGTTCCGTGCCACAGCGCCAGCGAGGTCGCCGAAAATGCGGATATTATCATCACCATGCTTCCGCGTTCCGAGCATGTGAAGTCGATTTATGATGAGATTCTTCCAAAAGTGGGAGTCGGAAAAATCTGTGTGGATATGAGCACGATTGATCCCGGCGTTTCCATGGAGATCGCTGAGCGAGTAAAGGAAACAGGTGCAAAATTTGCGGACTGCCCCGTGCTGAAGTCAAAACTTATGGCCATTGCCGGAAAACTGGGCATATATGCCGGCTGTGATGAAGAAACATTCAAAATTCTGGAACCGATTCTTTACTACATGGGTGAAAATGTAATGCGTATCGGTGAAAACGGAGCCGGAATTACAATGAAAATCTGTCAGAATGCACTGACTCATGAGATTCAGAATGCTGTGAATGAGACACTTACTCTGGCAAACATCTGTGGTATTGAGACGGAGCAGTTTATCAAAGCGATCAGTATCGGAGGGGCTCAGAATTATTATTTGGAAAGCAAGGCAGATGCGCTTATTAATAATGATTTTACATGCCAGTTCCCGGTCATCTATGCCGAGAAAGATCTTAGTATCTGTAAGAGATTGAGTGAAAGCCATAATTTCCCCATGCCGGGTATTGATGTATCACTGAAAGCCCTCAAGAAGACGATTGATATGGGCTATGGTCTTGAAGACAATTGCGCCTGCATTCTGGCGGTGCGGGACGGATTTGTCTGATCGGGCAGACGCAAACATTATTTCGGTTGGGTCTGTGCGGCACAGCACAGATTAACATAACAAAATTTCTATCAAAAAGGAGGAAGAAGATGAAACGAGTATTAGCAATCTTATTAACCGCTGTCATGTTAGTTGGCACACTGGCAGCATGTGGTGGATCCGGTTCGAAAGAAGATTCGAGCAAGGATGCAGCAGCTACGGACGAGTCAAAGGATGATGCCGCAGATGATGCGGAAGCGCAGGGCGACACAGCGGAAGCAGACGATGGTGAAAAAGTTAAGCTTACCATGTGGTGGGGCGGCAGCGACAGCAAAGCGGTAGCATGGTGTGAATATCTTGAAGAGACCATAGAAGCACAGTGCCCGAATATTGACATGGAAGTTACTCCGATTGCATGGAGTGAATATCCCACCAAGATCAGTGTTTCATTAGCCGGTGGAACAGGTCCGGATATTCTGGCCTGCGGATGCCTTATGCTTGCAAACTTTGATACAGTTGAGCACAACTTCATGCGTCTGGACGACAAGCTGGATGGCTGGGACGGATGGGATGATATCTATCCGAACATGATCGAAAACGGTGTCGTTGACGGTGAATTTGTAGGATGTCTGTTCCCGGAACTTCGTCCGTTCTTCTGGAGAAAAGACCTGTTCGAGGCAGCCGGACTGGATCCGGAAACTCCGCCTCAGACATTGGATGAGATTTACGAGTATGCTGAGAAACTTGCGGTTGTAAACGAGGACGGCATTACAACAACTGCAGGATTCCAGGTTGCAACCGCAGGTTCCTGTGATCAGCCGCTCTGGGCACTTATGAACATCAACGGTGTTGACAGCATGTGGGATGAAAACTTCAATCTGCGTCTGAATGAGCCGGAAGTAGTGGAATGCGTTGAATTCTACAATAACATCATTCAGAATAAGATCTGTGGTTTCCAGGATTCCTTTGATATTTCCGGTTCTTTCTTCGTAAACGGTATGGCAGCCATGTCTCTGAACGATTCCTGTAATACTGTAATCAATATGAAGGAAAATATGGATTGGGAAAATGTAGGTTACGCAGCACCGCCAAGTGAACTGACAGGTACATATGGTTCCTTCATTGTTATCAACAATGCAACAAAACACCCGGATGAAGCAATTGAAGCGTGGAAAGTTGTCTGCAGCGGCGAGGCTATGCTGAAGAATGCAGAAATCGTAGGCTATGTTCCGACACGTAAATCCGTAGAGGACGAATTCCTTGCAATGGATCCAGAATTCAATTCCGTTCTGCTTGAAATGCTTCCGACAGCTAAGATGTATGGAGTATCAAACTATGATTTCGTTTATTTGCGTGATACCTGTCTGAATCCGACTTTCAGCCAGATGTTCATTGGTGAATTGACACCTCAGGAATGTATCGATCAGATTTACAGCCTCTATGAGGATGGTCGTACAATTAAGTAGTATAGAAATAGTCAGAAACGGCGGCTGTTCGTCAGTCGCCGTTTGACGCTAAAATGAGGAGGTTCCTGCATGAGCAATAAGAGAAAATTTCGCATCGGGCCCTATTTGTTTATCTTACCGGCTTTTCTGGTGTCATTCACATTTATCATCATTCCGCTGATTATTTCTTTGACATACAGTTTTACCGATTATAATCTTATATCAAAGAACTTCATAGGGCTTGGAAACTACAAGAAACTGTTCACGGATATTGCTTTTAAACGGGCTTTGGTAAATACACTGAAATATACATTTTTTGTTGTGGGTATCAATGCCATTCTGGGTCTTGTTGTTGCAACGTTTCTGAATGAAAAATGGCTGCGGGGAAGTAAGATTTTCCGAACGATCATTTATACGCCGTACACGGTCTCGATCGTAGCAGCTTCCATGATCTGGCTTTATCTCTATGATCCCAATGGCCTTCTGAATGTTATCATGTCAGCGCTGGGACTCAAGCAGCAGTTATGGCTGGATAATCCGAACATGGCTATGGGCTGTCTGATCGTAGTAGCGATCTGGCAGGGCATGGGATATTGTATGGTCATGTATCTGGCCGGATATCAGTCCATACCGAGCTATTTGTACGAAGCGGCCAGAATCGACGGCGCATCGAAAATACAGATGTTCTTTAAAATCAGTATTCCAATGTTGGCACCAACAACCTACCTTACTCTGATTATGACAATTATGTCCTCTTTCCAGGTATTTGGTCAGGTATATAACATGACCGGCGGTGGTCCCGCATATCGGACTACTACATTGGTACACCAGATTTATATGCAGGCATTTGTCGGATGGAAGATGGGCTACGCGTCTACGATTTCTGTGGTACTGTTGGTAATATCAATGACAATTACACTGCTGTTGTTCAGATACGGAAACAGGGATGGAGGTGCTGAAGTTGATCAATAGAACAGATTTAGATGTGGAGAAAGCTGTAAAAATTTCGAAAACGAAAAAGTATATATCCAGAGTAGTGATTGTTCTTTTTCTCGTGCTTGTTGTGTTACTGTGCTTTTTCCCGCTTTTTATCATGATTCTGACAGCTCTGAAGGATCAGAAGGAAACTCTGGCAGCTACATTCCGTTTTTTGCCGGAAACACCGCTTTTCAGCAATTTTGTTGATTGTTTTGCGAGGGATAACTGGTTTCGGTATTTCTTTAATTCCGGTTTTATCACACTGATGGTGGTTTTATTCAGTACTTTTATTAGTTCTCTGGCAGGCTTCTCTTTTGCACGGTTGAAATTTAAGGGCAATACCGTATTGTTCATGATGTTCATGGCCGGTATTATGATACCCTCTCAGGTATATATCGTTCCTCAGTACATTATGCTGCGTTCCATACCGCTCCTTGGCGGAAATGATATCACGGGGGCCGGAGGAATCGGACTGTTGAATTCTTATTGGGCACTCATCATTCCTTTTACCGCAGCACCTCTGGGAATCTTCTTATGCAGGCAGTTCTATCTGACTTTCCCGCGATCCCTGGATGATGCGGCCAGGATCGACGGATGCAGTGATCTTAAGATTTTTACAAGCATTTATCTGCCGCAGAGCAAAACAGTATTTGCGACTTTTATCATACTGAAATTTACCTATACCTGGAACGAGTTCTTCTATCCGCTGATCATGACGAACTCAAAAGAAATGTATACGGTACAGATCGGACTGCAGCAGTTTAACGAACTGGGCACTGTCAATTGGCCTCTTCTTATGGCGGCCACACTGGTTACTATGATACCGATCCTTATTGTATTCTTTGCGGCACAGAAATATTTTGTGCAGGGTATCGTAACATCAGGACTTAAGTGAGGTGTAGTATGAAATATCTTTGGAAAAAACAAAAGACGACCCTTGGCACCTATGTCATGTACGACCTGAACCGGAATCCGGTGAAGGAATACGGCGTACATGAGGGCGATATTATTTCTTTTGAGCCAGTCATTGACCGGGCAGTCTTTATGTCGAAAATCGATGTGGAAGGCTTTGGCGGTGCCATAGTTTTTGCTGATAATGAGGAACAGGGATATGCACCTTCGGATGAAGTGAGGGATTTCATCCGGGAGGCTGCCAAAAGCCGATTAAACCGTGTTCGAAAATATCTCTTCCGATTTGAAAAAGAGCATGGATTCATTCCGAAAGAACCGGAAAAGCTGCTTTTAGAAGCAAATGTGCTTCTTGCGACGGGAGAAGAAGCGGATGTGCAAAAGGCACTGGCAAAAGTCCTCTGGGCCGGAGAAAAGGCAGTGCTTCTGGATTCCGAGATCAAAATCGGCAAACGGGGCAACCGTGACGATTTTTCTTTCATAGGCTGTCTGAAAGGCTTTACGGACGGGGGCGACCATTTCAAAGAGTGTTTCAAAAAAGTGTTCGGTGAAGCTGTTATTCCCACTCACTGGGGCTGCGTGGAACCCTATGAGGGGGAAAAGCATTACGATGTGATCTTTGACATGCTGGACTGGTGTACCGAGAATCAGATTCCTGTTCGCGGACATGCCCTTGTCTGGTTCAGCGACTGGTGGGAAGGCAGAAACTGGATGGCCAGGTACGGCAATCAGGATTATGAGGCTTTCAAGAAGCTGGTGGTGGAACGGGCAGAATATATCCTTTCGAGCCGTCCCAATGCGTTTGCCTCCGTGGATTTTAATGAGCCGCTGCAGAGCAATCCGTTTAATTTTACATTTGACCAGCATTTCCAGATCTGCAAGGAAGTGTATGAGGTGATCCGGAAGTATTCTCCGAAAACGAAGCTCATGATCAACTTCTACGACGAATGGCAGGGAAATTACGGCTTCGATGAGAATTCCATACCGGAAGTGAGAGAATGGAAAAAGAGCTATGGCCTTCCGGATTCTGTTCCAAACCGCTATTGTGTGTCGGTTCCCGCTTTTCTGGATCGATGTATAGAGGAAGGCATACAGGTAGATGTGCTGGGACTTCAGTTCCATGATTATCCCTATGATCTGTTTAACACCATGGAACTGATCGAATGGTGGAGCAATCGTTATCATTTGCCCATCCAGCTGACTGAGGTTTCCACACCGTCCCGTACCGGCAAGACTCCTTTCCATATGGGTAACCGTCCTGTGCCGATTACAAAATACTGGCATCGACCCTGGGACGAGCGGCTGCAGGAGGAGTGGTACAGAGAATTTGCGACTTATTTTTACAGCACAGATTGTGTGACGGGACTCACATGCTGGAGCGTTTCAGATGAACCGACTCAGTGGGGCGAATATCTCGCAGGTCATCCCAATGAGAAATTCCGGCTTCAGGCATTTGACTATGATGGTATCCTGGATTATAAAAACGAGCCAAAGCCGGTATTTTTTGCCCTGTGTGAGCTTGCGGAAAAATGGAATTTAAGGACAGGAGGAAGATGATCCATGAGATATGTTCTAAAAAAACAGGATAATGTTCTCGGCACTTATGTACTTTATGATGTAAACCGGAATCCGGTAAAATGTTTTCCAAAGGATACGGGAGACACCTATGTATTTGATACCGATCTGGAACGTGCTGTGTTTTATACACAATTTATGGTAAAGGGCTTCGGCGGCACCATGATTTTTGCGGATAACAAGGGGGAAGGGTATCTTCCGTCCGACAGTCCCATTAATATGCGCCGAGAGTGTATCAAAAGCCGCCTGCACAGTGTGGAGCAGTATGCGGCGAAAGCGGAAGAAAACTGGGGTTATATCCCGAAAAAAGTTGAAAAGCGTCTGGAAAAGGTGCATAGATTCCTGACCCTGGGAACGGAAGAGGCTGAGGAAAAGGCTTTCGCCGAGGTACTATGGGCAGGCGAAGAGATCGTACTGTTTCATGCAGAGCATACAATCGAAAAACGTGGAAAAAGGGACAATTTTACTTTTGGATGCTGTCTCAAAGGGTTTACTGACGGCGGAGAGCCTTTTAAGGAGAATTTCAAAGCACTCTTCGGTCAGGGTACGATTCCCACTCACTGGGGTGTTTTTGAACCTTATCGGGGAGAGAATCATTATGATATCATGTTTGATATGCTGGATTTTGCAAACGCAAATAATATTGCGGTCAGAGGACATGCGCTGGTGTGGTTCTGTCCCTGGTGGGAACACGAGAACTGGATGGGAAGTCTCTCTTATGAAGAAATCCGGCAGTTGGAGGTGGAACGTGCGGAGCTGATCTTCAGTGCCCGGCCCAATGCATTTGAATGTATTGATTTTAATGAGCCGCTGCAGCAGAATCCTTACAATTTTACCATGGAACAGCATTTTCAGATCGTAAAAGATGTGTATGACGTGGTGAAACGGCTTTCTCCGAAAACACGGATCATGATCAATTTCTATGACGAATGGCAGAACAAGTATGGAATGGATGTAAATAATAATGAGGATTTTATTGCCTTCAAAAAGCAGTATAAATTGCCGTTATCTCCGCCAAACGAATACTGCTGTTCGATTCCGGATTTTTTAGAGCACTGTGAAAAAAACGGGGTTAAGATTGATCTTCTCGGTCTGCAGTTCCATGATTTTCCATATGAATTGTTTAATACAATGGAACTTCTGGAGTGGTGGCATAACCGGTATCATCTGCCCATTCAGCTGACCGAGCTATGTACTCCTTCCGCTATGGGAAAATCGCCGATCCGCATGGGCCTTCGCCCTGCCCCGGCCAATCCGAATTACTGGCATGCTCCGTGGAATCAGCAGATTCAGGCCCAATGGTATCGTGACTTTGCGACATTATTCTATTCACTTGACTATGTGGAAGTCATGGATGTCTGGAGCTACAGTGATGCACCTACTCAGTGGGCGGACTATCTGGAAGGCCATATTAACGAGAAATTCAAATTGGGAGCGTTTGCATTTGACGGAATGATGGATTTTGATGATCAGCCAAAGCAAATGTATTATCAGCTGAAAGAATTAGTGGAAAAATGGGAGCTGAAGGAACCGAAAGAGGAGGAATCGCAGAGTGTGTGATGTTCTGCTGTTAACCAGTGAGGCAAATGTTCAGTATGAAACGGGTTTTCACACAACCGCCAGAAGACCGAAGCAGATTGGGCCGAATGCGGTTATCATTTCCGGAAGTGAAAAATATTTCCTGATTCCGGAAAAGTGGAAAATGCAGGTGGAGGAGTCCATTGATACGGGAAATTTGACCCTTGTGACATATTCCAATACGAGTGACTGCTATCATGATAAGCTGGCAGAGCTTTTGCGCAGCAGTGACTTCCGGACCATAGGCATTGAAACCGGCGGGTTGGAATTAAAGTCCTATCTATATCTGAAAAACCGGTTTCCCGATGCGGATTTTATCGATATCACCAGACAAATGGAGAAAAAACGTCTGGTCAAAAGACCGGATGAGATAACCGCTCTCCGTCATGCGGCAGATGCGGCGGTGAAGGCGATGGAGCATGCAAAAACCATTATCATGCCGGGAATGTCCGAACTTCAGTGTGCCGCAGAGATCGAATTTTGCATGCGCCTGCAGGGATCCGAAGGTGTTCCTTTTACCATGAAGGCACTGTCCGGGGAAAATTCCCAGGTGGTTACCCGGGTACCCGGCAATAAACGCATTCGAGAGGGAGAATTTGTCCTTTTGGACTTTGGAGCAAAAGTGGAAGGTTATTCATCCGACTGGACCAGAACATTTTCAGTATTTTCTGAAACAAAGGAAATGAAAGCTCTTCATGAGACTGTTTTTGGAATGGAGCGGGAGCTTATTTCCCGCATAAAACCGGGAACTTCCATGGCTGAACTGGTGGAGCTGGCGGGTGAACTGGCTGCGAAGAGCCCTTATGGGAAGTATTATAATCCGCATCTGGGACATAGTGTGGGCATTACCAGTCATGAGTGGCCGATCATGGAGCCGGGGATTGAAGGGGAACTTCAGGAAAACATGGTGATCACCATTGAACCGGGTATGTATGTGCCGGGAATCGGAGGTGTTCGCATTGAGGATGAGATCCTGGTGACAGGTGATGGGTATGAGATTCTGACGGGACTTGCAGATGAAAATCATGTTATTGTAAAATAAGAATAATAGTAAAAAAATGTATTGTCATTTGTGCTATTAGTTTAAAACGGAAAAGGTTGGTTCATAGGAATGGATCAATTTTCATTACGGTGGAGCCGCCAGTATAAAGCGGCGGAATGGAGATTAATTATATGAAAATTACGGATGTCAGGACAATTTTGACTTGTCCGAAACAGAATTATCTGTTTATCAAGATTATGACAGAGGATCCGGAAATCTACGGAATCGGTGATGCTTCCATGAATGGCCGTGAAAAGGCAGTGGAGGATCTGACTCTGGAATATCTGCGCCCCATGCTGATCGGAATGGATACGGATCGGATCGAAGAGATCTGGCAGCTGATTTACCGCGGAACCTACTGGAGGGGCGGTAATATCATGATGAGTGCCCTCTGCGGTATTGATATGGCACTGTGGGATATCAAAGGAAAAATCGCAGGACTTCCGCTGTATTCCCTTCTGGGCGGCAAGGTTCGTGATAAGGTGCTCTGCTACTCTCATGTTCTGGGTAAGACAAATGAAGAAAAAATAGAGAAGGCAGCAAGCTTTGTACAGGAAAAAGGACTGAAGGTAATCCGTTTAAGAGCCGGGCTTCCTTCTGCAAACGGTACACTCAATGCGGACGGGATCCAGAATACTCCTAAGGTAGAAGACTGGGATCCTGAATTCTGGGCAGATGATATGATCAACTATTTTATCAAAATCCGCCAGGTGGTCGGCGATAAGGTAGGCATTATCTACGACCTTCATGAGCGTTTCAGCCCGGAGAGAGCAATTTATATCATGCGCAAGCTGGAGCCGTATAATCCGTTCTTTATCGAAGATCCGATCGCACCGGACTGTTTTGAAAGTCTGAAAACCGTGCGCGAGCATACCAATGTGCCGATTGCGTTCGGAGAACTGTATAAGAGCAGATGGGAGTGCCTGCCGGGAATCACCAATCGGTGGCTGGATTTTATCCGCTGTGACCTGATTCGGATCGGCGGCATCACAGAAGCGCGGAAAATCGGTGCGATTGCGGAAACCTACGATGTAAAAACCGCATGGCATGGTCCGAATGACGTTTCACCGATTACGCATGCGGTGAACTGGCATTTGAATGTGTCCGCATACAATTTTGGTATTCAGGAAGACGGTACAGTAGATGATACTGTCAAAGAGGTGGTAAAAGGCGGACCTGTTTACAAAGACGGATATCTTACTATGGAAGATAAACCCGGTATTGGCTGTGACGTGGATGAAGAGGCCGCAAAGAAATATCCGTATAAGAGAGCCTATATTCCGGTCTGCAAACGACCGAGCGACAATAGTTTGTGTGACTGGTAAATAATCTGTATTTTGCTGTGGCGTATGAAGCGGGAGGGGATAATAGGGAATGAAAGCAATAATGGTAATGTTTGATTCTTTGAATCGCCATATGCTGGAAAGTTATGGCTGCGACTGGACCAATACGCCCGGTTTCGTACGTCTTGCGGAACACAGTACACAGTTTGAGAACTGTTATGTGGGCAGTATGCCCTGTATGCCTGCCAGGCGTGAACTGCACACCGGGCGTCCGAATTTCCTGCATCGCAGCTGGGGACCGCTGGAGCCCTTTGATGATTCGATGCCGGAAATCCTGAAAAACGCCGGAATCTGTACCCATCTGGTCAGTGATCACCAGCATTATTGGGAGGATGGTGGGGGAACCTATCATACCCGCTATTCTTCCTGGGAGTGCATTCGCGGTCAGGAGGGGGATCCATGGAAAGAAAATCTTTGCATGACTCCCGATAAACGATCGGTGTTTGCAAGCAAAGAGCAGGCATGGAAGATTCCGTTATTTAAAGCAATGAATACACATGACCAGGTCAATCGAAGCTGTATGTGTGAGGAAAGGCTCACACCGCAGGCGATGACGTTCAAGAATGGTCTGGAATTCATTGATGTCAATTATGAGGCCGACAACTGGTTTCTGCAGATAGAAGAATTTGATCCCCATGAGCCTTTTTTCTGTGAGCAAAAGTATAAGGAAGGCTTTGAAGGACCGCTGCATGGCGAGGACGCGCTGGGCAGTGACTGGCCGCCGTATATGCCGGTCCGTGAGAGTGAAAAAGTCATACAGACGGTACGAAATAATTATGCGGCACTTCTGAAAAAGTGCGATACGTATCTGGGCATGGTTCTGGATAAGATGGATGAGTATCATCTCTGGAGTGATACTATGCTGATCGTCTGTACGGATCACGGTTTCCTCCTGGGCGAACATGGCTGGTGGGGAAAGACGGCTATGCCCTGCTACAATGAGATCGCCCATACACCGCTTTATGTCTGGGATCCGAGATTCCCGGAATGGGCGGGAAAGAAAGCGGAACCGCTGGTGCAGATGATGGACTTTGCCCCCACGATTCTGGAGTTTTTCGGACAGCCGATTCCGAAAGACATGATGGGGAAACCGATCCGTAATGTTTTTGAAAAAGGGGAGCGTCTGCATGAGTATGTTGTGTTTGGCTTCCACGGCGCGGAGATTATTGTGACGGATGGAAAATATCTTTTTATGAATGCCCCGGAGCATCCGGAGGATCCATATTTTGAATATACACTTATGCCGACGCATATGCGCGCAAGGTTCTGTGCAGAAGAACTGAAAAGCATGGAGCTGGCAGAGGCCTTTTCTTTTACGAAGGGGCTGAAAACACTGAAAATCCGCTGCCGCGGCAGCGCGGTTGGGGGAAGCAATGAGCCGATGCAGAGCAGATTGTTTGATATTGAGGAGGATCCGGAGCAATTGACGGAGATCCGTGATGATGAAATCATAGCAAAGATGAAGGGGCATATCAGGGAATATATGATTGCTGTGGATGCCCCGGAGGAACTGTATCATCGGTATGGAATTTGAGGGAAACAAAAAACAACCTTATGGAAATCAAGCAGGTGTCTGAGACGGAATAGATCAGACACCTGCTTGGTTTTTATAAGGATGCGGAACTAACTTCTTAAAACAAGAGGTCAAATGAAAAACTAACTCCTAGTTAAGGGTGGGTAGGGGTTGAAATAAAGAATTCACATTACGGTTAAAAACAAGCCGATAATAAAGAAAAATCTATAAAATCGACATATTTTTCTTGATTCCCGGTCTATCCTTTGGGGGAGAAAAAGCTTACAATAATTATAAAAAGGAGGAACGTCTATGCTTCGAATGGAGATTGCGCTGATACTTGTTCTGGCCTTTGTGGCATATATCTATTTTTCTGCGGAGAAGAAGTATACCCGGCTGCACCGGATTTTTTCTGTGCTGCTGGCGAACCGGAGACAGATCGACTCCAAAAAGTAATTTGCGATCGGAGCGGCGCTGCTCATTGAGTTTACCGTATGTGCTTTGCAGGGGCTGTATCACACCTGGCTGATCAGCGGCATGGGCATTACCCTCATGACTCTGTCTTTTTATCTGACGCTGGAAAATCCGGATATTCTTCGGGCAGAACTGACAGAGCAGAAAATATCCATGCTGTACTTAAAAAGCCAGGTGAATCCTCATTTCCTATATAATACCCTGGATACCATTCGCATTCAGGCTCAGCTTAACGGCGACAACAAGGTAGCGGAACTGCTTATGCGGCTGGTGGATTTCTTCCGGCTCAGCGTGAAAGTAGATCGTCCCATGGTTTCATTGGACGATGAAATGGAACTTATGGAGGCCTATATGGATCTGATGTGCTACCGGTATCCGGAACTGAAGTGCGAATATGACATTGACCCGGATCTGGGCGGCGTCCAGGTGCCTAATTTTACCTTACAGCCCATTGTGGAAAACAGTTTGCTGCATGGCCTGAAAAATAAAGGATATCAGGGAAAAGTGGCCATTTCTGCTCAGCGTACAGATGAGGGTTGTATTGAGATCTGTGTCCGTGATACAGGCTGCGGATTTGAAGAAGGGAAGAAAGCAGCCATCGATGAAATGCTGTGGGACTATGCGAAGCAGCCGCCCAAGCTCACCGGAAACAGTATCGGTATTCTGAATGTACAGAAGCGGATCAAGCTGCTGTGCGGCAGGGAATTTGGCCTGTGGTATACAGAAAATGATTCGGGCGGTGTGACGGTTCACATCCTGCTCCCGATGGAGGAGAAAATGAGATAGCTTCGTGTGCTTTTGGTGTATGATGAGGGATCCATCTGATTCAGCAGATTGGTTCCCTCTGTTTTTGTGTGAATGAAAAAAATTATTATCTCGCATATTATATGATAATGAAAAGGTTTTTCATTATCGACTTAAAAAAACAGAGATGCAAATTGTACTGCGATTAGTACAATTTAACATTCTGCACAGCCCCGTTTTTCGTTGACTTTAACAAATACATATACTAAAATTATATGATGTTGGGGGCAAAAGCCCCTCTATAGCACCTTGAAAAGTTCATATATTTTGCAGTAAATACAAGCCTAAATGGTTTACTTACTGTATAATAGAGATATCAAAGTCGCAGTGTGCCAGCTGTCCGTGTCAGGATCAAGGCAAGCCGAAGATTTTTAAGCGCGTTGCAAAAATAGTAACCTCCAAAGCGGCACATGAACGTGCAAAAATCCAACGGAACATGAGCAGCGAGGAATTCAAAAATTATGCGAGACTCCGTAATGGCGTAGAAACTGTTCCATCAAATATACGCAAGAATTACCATTTGGAAAAGATACCTCGTGGGAAACAGCGTGGCAAGTTCTTTTTCGGTTCCAAAATAGCAGCGTTGAATTTCCGAAAACTCTTCAATTATGTGAAGGGTCTGGGAAACTATGCCCAAAATCCGGTACTTGCATAAAACAAGGTAGGAAATACCCGGCACATATCCTCAAAAGTCCGGCGACATACTACAAAATATGAATTTTTCAAGGTGCTATAGAAATAGTGGCAAAGTTATTTATGGTTTTGACTCCAACATCATAATATAAAAGTCATAGCAGTAAGAGTCACTGCTTAATTGCGGTCAAGTCCGGTTATGATAACCGTAGATTAATTAACATAAGATGAGGAGGTTTTTTACGTATGGCAGAGGTAACAGCGATACATCCAGCCGACTTGCGAGCCATTGAGAACAATCTGAAAGCGATTCACAATGACCTTGAGACAGTAAACAGAGATTTAGACACAGTGAATGACAATGTAAAAGTTGTCTATGACGAAATCGGAAGTCTTGCGAAAGAATTTCATGATTTTGTTAATGTCCAGATTCGGGCTAACCGGCTTGGACAGGCTGAAACACGTCTGGTGAAGATCCGTCAGGAACTGGAAAAGAAATATGGTCACTATGACATTGTGAGGAGAACAACAACGGGTATTCTTCAGGCAGACGATCTAGGTATCGTAAAAAGGGAAACGATTAGCAATGCAACAGAAGAATTAATGATTTCTACGCCAAATTACTGGCTTGCGCCCTGTCTGGTAGCATTGGCGGCATGGATTAACGATCAGCCGGAATTGGCTGAAAAGGCTTTAAGGGAAGGCATTAAGCGCAATGATGAGAAAACTTCTCTGTTTTTTGCTCTGGTCTGCAGGCGTGCTGATCGTAAATCAGCCTGTCTGAAATGGACACAGCGCTATCTGGCCAACCAGGATGAAGAAAATCTGGACAGAAAGACGATCATCATTTTGGACGCTTTTGCAGGAGGACTTTTGGGTGCTGATTCGGAAGGCGTCATTTCAAGGCAAATGACAGAATGGCTGGAACATCTGGCTGATAAACCGGGATTTATAGAGCAGCAGACGAAACAGTGGTCAGAAGCGATTAATTTAAAACGGAAACCGCTCAGCACGAATTCTTATACATATTTACAGAAATATAGTAAAACATGGCCTCAGCTGCAGGATGTCCTTGAAGGGGCACATCTTCATGCAGAAATATTAGATTATTTTACAAATATTTTTTCACAGGAAGCCTCCAATGAGTCTGTCAAGGCTCAGCTGGATGAGATTTTAACCAGTTTGGTGACTGACTTCGATGATGAGGAGATTCCGTTGAGAAAAGAAGAAAAATTTGAACAGTTCGTCGTTGATTTTGAGGGCGATGAGAGCAGAGCACGTCAGAATATGACAGTTGAGCAGACTGCTTTTGAAACCCATAAGGATTTTACACAATTACTGACGGACGCGGCGATGAAGCCGGAAAGCTCTCATGCAAATGCATCAACACAGAAATTTGCTATTGCACTGTCGAAAGAATGGGTAAGTAATGCCTATAATGATGTTGTTGCCCAAAACAGGATGAAAATACCAAACGAGATTGAAATCAATGTGGACACGTTTAATGACAAAACTACCGATGGGCAGAATGAGCAGGAACTGCTTGGAAAATTCAATGCCTTGGTCAATTCCGAAAAAGCAAATGCCCTTTCTCAGTGTGTACTATCTGCATTTACAACCTTCTGCCTGATCGGAGGTTGCGCAATCGCAGTGATCGGAGTAATTATGGCTGTTATGGGCAGTATTTTCCTGGGAGTGATCGCAGCGATTGCCGGCATCGGAATGATTATTAGTTACTTTTCGAAAAAGAAAAATGTGGAGGCAAATCGACAGAATCTCGAAGCTCAGTTTGAGCAGAAGCGTGCAAATGGAATGCAGATCATACGCGCTGCATTGGCAGAAGTGGTTGACTTCAGAACGGAATTTGCTGAGAAAGATGCGGAGAGTCAGTTGGTTATTGATTTTCTGGAACAGATTTCACCGGATCAGTATGTGCGTAAGCTGGCAGATTCAAACAGAAGAATTAAAATTTAAGGGGGAAGAATCATGGATGTGAAATTTGGATCGGATGCTATGAATGCTGCAGTCGAAAAAAATAAACGCTGTCCCAATTGCAATACTTTAAATAGAGCCACTGCAAAGTTCTGCGTAGTCTGTGGAACGCGATTTTTACAGGCTGCTCCCATAACGCAGGAAAACTTATTGAATCAGGAAATACCGTTTGATCCGGCAGAACCGCTAAAAGCATCAGAACCGGAAAACCCGGTAAAACCAGAAGAATTGCTGAACCAGGAAAATCCGTTCAAACCGGTATCACCGGAAAAACAGGTGAACCAGGAAAACCCGTTCAAACCGGCATCCCCGGAAAAACCAGAAGAACCAGAAGAGAAGACTGTGCCGTTTGTGCAGGCTGTACCGGCAAAGCAGGCAGTATCGTTCAGAAAAAATCAGCCGGTAAAACCGGCACCTCCGGCAGAAACACCGGAACTCCGCAGTGCATTTGCAGAGGGGCTTCCCGGATGGGATATCGAGCCGCCGCAGGTTATGGTCAGGAGGAAAAGAAAATCATGATTTCAGCACCACACACATACGCAGATTGGGCAAAGGTTCTGGATACCTTCAAATCCAGATCAAATGATCAGGAAGTCTTAGCTGCCATGAAAAACGGTACGCTCGAGTGGCAGTCGGGAGTGGCAGAACGATTTTCAAAACGTTTGATCGATTCTGTTAATTATCGTATGAATAATGCCTCTGATAAATTTCAAAAAGATCTGAGTCGTGCCAATGGTTCCGAGGGAGTGATCGTACAGGCGCTTCTTACGCTGAGAAAAGAAATGGCTTTTCTGGCGCAAGCCATAGATCTTCCGGTTTTGCCGGATGGGGAGCGCAGGCATTATTTACAACTGGTTCTTGATCAGGCAGATCTGATGCAGAAATCATTGGAGGATTCAGCTAAAAAGGATCGCAGCGGTAAGATGTCCAGCATTGTGAGGAATCATAAAGTCAATTCATTTTAAAAGAGGAGAGAAAAATGAGCGATATCGCAAAGAGTAAAGAACTCTTAAAACGCTATTCGATTGCAAGAATTCCTTTTATAGCAATCAATACCATAGAACCCAGCCGTACGCTCGATGTTTTGAGGGAAATTGCAGATGAATTGCAGCTCCCTTTCTATGCCCATACACTTACAAAGGGGGTTTATGACATTTCCAGTGATAAACCCTTAAGTGATGACAAATCGGTCTACGGAGCTATTGATTTTATGACAGAACAGATGAAGAGAAAACAGTATCTTACCATTGTTCTGACAGAGGTTCCGGATCTGAGCAACGAAAACAGCGATTCCAAACAGATATTGGCTCTGGTTAATCTGGCAAATGAGTCCGGTGGCGTCGTTATTGTGTTGACCAATAATCCTGTCTGGAATCAGCTGCAGCGACAGGGCATGACCATAAAGATTGATCTGCCGAACGAAGAGGAAATGTATTCGATCATCAAAGAATATATTGACGATTACCGAAATGAAATTCTGATTGAATGGGATAACTCAGATATTCGTGAAGCGGCTTCCATGCTATCCGGTGTTACGAGAATTGAGGCAGAGAATGTGATTGCAGCGCTAATTGCCAACAAATCCATCAGAAAATCAGATATGGATGAGGTTCGATATGCAAAAGATCGATTATTTTCAGATATTTCAGGACTTGAGAAAATCGATGTGGACGAAAGCGTAAAAGACGTTGGGGGACTTGAGGGCCTAAAGAGATGGCTGGATGAGAAGAAAGAACTGTTGACTCCGGAGAAACGTGATGAACTGCGTGCCAAGGGACTGCAGCCGCCGAGAGGGATCTTGCTGGTAGGCGTTCCGGGCTGCGGAAAATCGCTTTCAGCAAAATCCATTTCCGCCAATTGGAAGCTGCCGTTATACCGGCTGGATTTTGCAACGGTGCAGGGCAGCTATGTAGGCCAGTCGGAGCAGCAGCTGAAGGACGCTCTGACAACAGCGGAAAATGTTTCGCCCTGCATTTTATGGATCGATGAGATTGAAAAAGGCTTATCCGGTGCAACTGCAGGTGCGGGAGATGGAGGTGTGTCCACCCGAATGGTTGGCCAGTTCCTTTTCTGGATGCAGGAATGCAAAAAACAGGTATTTGTTGTGGCAACAGCAAATGATGTATCAATGCTGCCATCGGAATTGTTGCGCAGAGGCCGTTTTGATGAACTTTTCTTTATTGATCTTCCCACTGCAGATGAGCGTAGGGACATTTTGTCATTATATATGCGCAAGTATCTGGGGCTGGAATTTATGGGGCCTTTTGCTGATAAGATTGTTGAAATTACAGAAGGGTTTACGGGAGCAGATCTGGAGTCTACTGTCAGAGATCTGGCTTACCGTTCTATTGCAAACACAAGTTTTGTCCTGAGCGCAGAAAATATTGTAACAGCATTTAATAATGTGGTTCCGCTTTCTCAGACAAGCCCAGAAAAGATAGACGCTATTCGCGAATGGGGAAAAGAGAGGGCAGTGCCGGCTTCCGGAAAACCGATCGGCGGAGAAGGACTGGTTGTGAAAAAGAACGGACCGAAAACAAGAAAAGTGCTGGTATAAGTTTATTGGAACCGTGGAGGAAAAGAAAATGCCAAGACCGATGTTAAGAACACCGCAGCAGAGTCAGACTCAGGCTGATAATATTCTGAGTGCAACGGGCGGCCGGACTCAGAAGAATCAAATACAGCAGATGGATAAGATGAAACTGGATCGGCTTCTGCGAAAATCGCGTTCAAAGGAATATATGGAAGCCATGCATAAGCTGGATGCAGGCGGACATGTACATAATCAGCATAAAGTAAACGATATTATCAATACGATAAAGCAGGAATTTCCCGAGGTTGAGATTTCGGGAATCCTTCTGGGATGTGTTTCCATCTGCTATCTTGGAAAACCCTACGAGGTTCATACCATAGATCTGACCGGTGGCATCATCGAACATTATAAAGCAGGGGAAAAATTGCCCAATGGACTGGAAAAGGCCAGAAGTATTGCCTTGCGGGGCGGATATGATTTCATAGAAGTTTATATTGACTGCTGCCGCGCCATCAGTTCTACGGGAAGTGTTTCTGTTATTCCCTGTTAATATAAGATAAGGATCGACAAAAAAATGTCAAAACTGTTTGATAAGTTTCTGGCTAAAATATTAGCGATTATTGTGATAATTTTATTTGTAGTTGCATTCCGTGAAATGATTCTTACAGACGACGATATCTCAACTGCGTTTGGTTCCCTTATGGGAATGCTGCCCTTTGCAGAGGACATTACGGATGCTGTCTGCAAAATAATGAAATGCCAATATGAGATTCCGGTGGTTACTGCATCCTCAGCTATGACGGATTTGATCCGTCTGGCGTTTATGGCCTGTCTGCAGCCGATTGTTGGCGGTCTGTTGACAGCCATATTTCTTCCGCTTCCGAAAGGCATGGATGCTTATGAACAGGAAGAATATATGGATAGCTTTGGATATAAAGTAAAAGAACTGATACTTACGGTTATCTCAGCTCCGCTTTTAGCTCTTGCGGCATCCTGGCTTTCTTCATGGGTGTTTGAGTTCTTTTTAAATCAGTTTGGCGCGATCGTTTCGACTCTGCTTGGACTTTTGGTCGTGGCGGGACTTGGGGCGGTGTCTCTTGTACCGTTGTTTGTCACTGGGACAGCGGTTGCTACGGCTGTTTCCTGGAGACTGCTGGTAACCTTCGGGTCAAAAATGATTACGACTTTTGTAACGAATATATTCTGTTTAGCTGTGTACGTAGCGTTTGTGGGAGGAATCGAAAAACAGATAACAACTTCTGTCCTGGCATTGATTGTTTGGCTGATTGTTATGAATTTTGGCCTAAAATGTCTTCAGTATTCAGTAGTGAGAAAATCCATGTAATACAGACCAAAAGGGGGAAGCGTGTAAAGCCATGTTTCCCCCTTTTGGTCTGTATTAACGGATAAATTCTATGAGGTCTTTATATCAGATGAAGGTTGAAAAAAAATTTTTTTTAACATGTAATATGATTACCATAACAAAGTAACGCAATTACGGTCAGATATGTATCGGAATTTGTGCACGAAATACATAAGAAATTGGCTGTTTTCGTTGAATTTGGAACGTTAATGTAATAAAATCTATAGTAGAAATTATAAGTGGAGGGTTCGTATGTCTTACGATATTTTTATTAGCTACCGACGGGATGGAGGAGACACGCTTGCCCAGTTAATATATGACCGCCTGACCGATCGTGGATATCGGGTGTTTCTGGATATTGAGTCCCTGCGTTCCGGAAAGTTTAATGAAAAACTGCATGCGGTGATCGAAGAGTGCAGGGATGTGGTCGTGATACTTCCGCCGAATGCCCTGGAACGCTGCAGTAATGAGGATGACTGGCTGTATCTGGAGCTGTCCCATGCCATAAAATGTCGGAAAAATATCGTTCCGATTATGATGAAGGGATTTGTATGGCCGGAAGTGCTGCCGGAAGCACTGCGGGAACTGCCAAATTATAATGGGATTCAGGACAGCAAAGATTATTTTGACGCGGTGATCGACAAGATGACATCGCTGCTTCACAGCAAACCGAAGATGTTTCATTCCACTTTTGGGAAACTGAAAAAAGACAAAAAGAAAATGAGCATCAAGGAGCGGATCGCAAGAAAACGCAAAATAGTGGTCGCAGTTTTATGTGTGATTCTGGCGGCTGCAGGAGGAATCGGATTTTCCTTTTATCAGAAAGAGAAAAAGGCTGCTGAGAGGGCTTCCAATGTATCGATCATTCTGACTCCGTCCGAGGAAATGAGCGCTTCGGAGTATTATGATGCAGTTGACATACTGAAAGAAAGAATGGCCATATTTGCGGGCGGCACGAAATATTCGCTGAAGGTGGAAAAGGATGAGATCGACATCGTCCTGCCTGCGGATTTGATTAAAGAAGGGAAGATCGAGGCTTATCTGCGATGTTATCTGACGCGGCCGACGCAATTATATATAGGAAGCTCTGAGACAAATGATGTTATTGAGGTGCAGCGTTCTGATATTGAGAATCTGGAAAGTTCTTTCGGCGCAGTAGATTGCATTGATCTGGAAAAATATTCCCTTTCGGATCTGAAGGAATACAATTATTTCACGCTGTCCTTTACGGACGAGATGAATGAGAAGATTGCGGAGACCTTTGGCGGGAAAAATGAGAACCTGGAGCTGAGACAGGATTCAGAGACGAATCCAGCGAATTATTACTATTATCACCTCACTCCGGACGAGAATGGAAACGGCTATTATTTTGTAGATAATTTGCAGAATGAGGCGATTCAGGAACTGGTTCTGTATAATTATACCAACGAACCCCTTGCAGACGGCTTTTATTTTGATATTCTCCTGCCGGTGGAGTGGGAGTCGGTAAGAAAAACCGAAGAACCGGGTAAATACCAATGTGATATTGACAGCCTTTCCGGGACGCAGCTGACCATGCAGTACGATACCTATGCGACGGATATAACAAAAGGCGAGTATCAGGATGTGGTTTCCGCTTTCAAAAAGCGCCTTGACACGCTGGAAACGCCATATGCATTCGGCTATACGGTGTCAACCGACTACGGAATATCGATTCAGATGAATCCGGAACGGCTGAACAAGGAACTGCTGAACTGGATTGCCAGCAGTAATGTGAGCCTGTATGCGGAAAATCAATTTTATTCGCCGGTGAATCTGGGCGGAGATTTTTATTATGAGAAGGAGGCAGACGGATCCTACCGGATCGACATAGCCATAGATGAATACAAGCGGGATATCTGGAAAGAAACTGCGGAACAGATTATGAAATCAGAACATTCGGATATTTATCTGGCGGATTATACTCAGCCGATCGCAAAATGCAGCAGGGAAGCTGTGGAGGAGAGTCTGGAGACCGGAGTGCTGAGTGTGGATAATCTGTATATCTGGCAAATTGACAAGATTACGGAGGATTACCGGTATCTGCTTGATTTTATGGATGAATGCACCGGCGGAATACCACTTCCTCATTCGTTTACTTTGAAATGGAAGCGATATGAGAGGACAGGTGAAGCGGAGATGACGTCGGACGAGAATCCGATTCTGGTAAAACAGGAAGAAAAGCTGAAAAATGAAATAATGCAGATCTGCCCCACGGCTCAGGTTAGGCTGTCAGAGGATACACTGTCTGTATGGCTGGAACTGGAAGTGGACGAGTTTCTTCCGGAAGAGGCGATTTCTTTGGCAAAGCAGGTCTACGAACTTGTTGATTGGGAAGAAATGCCATACTGCAGCAATATATATGTGCGGTGCGATAAGGAAAGATCCTGGCATATCTGGTTCAATATCAATCGGTACGACCATCAGGTGGAATATTATTATATGATTACAGACGATTCCTTCCGGGCACAGTACGAAGAGACCATACAGCAGCTCATCCAAAAGGATTCCTTTTTTACCCAGGTGGTCGTCCCCAAAGACTATGAGGAGTCGGATACCTGAAAAAGAGATTTTTGATGAACGAGCCGGTCAGGGAGTGCTAGCGGCGAAAACCTGACAGCAATAATTATGATGAAGGGAAAGACAATGAAAAGGAAAACTGACAAACACAGAGGGGCGAAAAGCAAACGCACAGGGGTGCTTCTGCTGGTTTTGCTTCTGGCATCCGCCCTGCTTTGTCCGCTGTCGGCAAAGGCGGAAAAGCAATCTTCAACAAAAAAGATTATTTCCGTGGTATACGATGATTCCGGAAGTATGAAAAATGACGGAATCACCAGCTGGGCGTCAGCCAACTACGCCATGCAGGCCTTTGCGGCGCTGCTGAATGAGCAGGATCAGATGTATATTACCTATATGTCTGATATTATGAATGGAAAGAAAGAAGCAGTGGAGATTGATCTGACCAACCCGGAAGCTGCGGTAAAACAGATACGGGAAGATGACAGGGTTTTTGATGAGACACCGGTGGAAGCGGTTGACGTGGCCATGGAGACACTGCTGTCTGTACAGAATGAGGATGAAAATACCCAGTTTTGGCTGATCATCCTGACGGATGGTGTCATGCTGCAGTATGACTCGAATCACGTGGATATCCAGGATGCGGTGGATGATTATGCGGGAACCGAGATGTGCAACGGAAGCACCGTGTATATCACTTACATGGGAATCGGAAACGCTGCGATGATATCCGGCGATCCGTCGGACGGAGTGAACGTGGTATCGGCAGGGGACAACATCGTACCGGCTCTTTCGGACATAGCCAACAAAGTATCCGGCCGCATGGTATTTGAGGAAAGTCAGATAGGCCAGAAGGACGGAAAAACCATTACGGTGCATTCTGAGATACCGCTGTATGCGGTTTCTGTGTTCAGCCAGGGCACCAATACAAAAGTTGAGCAGGCTTCTGCGGAAAAGAAGCTGGATGTGGAACGGAATGTGGAATTAAAGTATCCGGAGCCAAAGTATGGAGCTGTGACGGACACATCCCTGTTCGGAAATGCGGCACTTATCACAAATGGCGATAAAGTGATCCAGCCCGGTGACTACGAAATTGTATTTTCGGAAGATGTAGCGTTGGAAAATACCGTTATTATGTACCAGCCTGCCATCAAGATGGCGGCGGAAATGAAACGAAACGGTGTGAAAGTAGATAACCCGGAAGATCTGGCCCTTGGGGATGTGGTCGATATTGAACTGATTCCAACCAATCCGGAAACCGGTGAAGTGATCGAAGACAGCAAGCTTCCGGCCGGGATCCTGTGGACCGTCAGCTACCAGGTGGACGACCAGACCGTGGATGAGTCCGACGGAAGGATCCTTACGGGCGTGACGGTACAGGAAGGGAGCAACAAGATCGTCGGGACTATGCAGATACCCAATTATGCCCCGAACAGACAGACCATCGATTTTATACCGGCACGCAATATTAATTACGGTTTAACGGTAAACCAGCCGGATCAGGTTACTTTTGCCAGAGGAAAACTGGGGCTCGACGGCGCAGAGGGTGATGTGGTCACATTCCAGATTACCGATGACGGTGTTCCCATGTCCAAAGAGGAATTAAACGGAGTCTCACTGAAAATAGTGGATACCGAGGTGGACAACAGCGGAGTAAAAGGCTTTTTGAATCGCTTTGGAATGAAAACAGCATCACCGGGGATCAAACAGAATGATGACGGAACGTTTACTCTGTATCCGAAGTTCTCCGTGATTCCGGCATTCCTGATTAAAGCAGGTACATATACAGTTACGGTTGCAGTGGATGCGGATACCAGCGTTCAGGCGGTCGGAACTTTTGAAATTGTACCCAGCCTGACGGACTGGGCGGATCTGGTACCGGTCATCATCGGACTTCTGATTCTGCTCTATCTGATTTATATCCTGTTTTTCAAGGCAAAATTTGACGGGCAGACCCTGAAAATTCAGGTGTATGTGGCAGCAGGACCCATGGGAGGAGGAAAACTCCTTACCACCGAGGGCGATGAAGTTGTTCTGAAAAAGTTCGGCGGCGATCTGTTTGCTCCGAAAAATGCCTGCACCAGAAGCATCAGCGGCATCCGCGTCATTGCAGACGGCAGCGGCGGCGCCTATATCAAGAAGCGTACGGTAGCATCCTACGAGGCTTACGGAAATGCGGGAGCCAACCCGCTCCACAACTTCAGCGGTGTTGTAGGATCCTTAAAGCAGGTGAAAGGCAAGGAGGATCAGATACCGGATATGGTATCCCTGGGAAGTCTTCCATTTTATCTGAAACAGGGTAAACGATTGTATCGTATTACTTTAGAATAATAATAATACATGCGATAAGCGGGAGGTAGTGTTATGCCAATGAATAAAGTACCGACACTGTTAGTGGGACTGGGAGGAATCGGCTGTTCCATCGCCGATATGGCAAGTTCTCTGTTAAGTGCGGAAGATAAAGGGTATGTGGGTGTGGTTGGCCTGGATACCAACGTGGAAGACCTGAAAAAGCTGAGTATCAAAACTATCCGTACCAGCGACGAACGGCTGGTAAAAGATTATATCATGGAACATCCGGAATATCGCGAGTGGTTTCCGGTGAACAAGTTCGTGGTAGGCCGCGGTATGATGACCGGAGCGGGACAGATCCGTGCCATTTCCCGTATGGCTGCCCTTGCAGCCATTGAATCCAGAAGATTTACGCCTCTGGAGGAAGAAGTGAAACGTATCTTGAAACACACCGGAGACAAAGATAATACGGCATTTAATGTCTTTATTGTCGGCTCCATCACCGGCGGAACCGGTGCAGGCCTGTTTTTGCAGATGCCTTTTTACATCCGCAACCTGCTGAAAAAAGAGTATGCCCTGAATAACATCCGAATCAGAGGTATGTTTGTCAGTGCAGACATTACGAAAAATGTGCAGCCTTCTATCATCAACCGCAATGCGGTTATGGTAAATGCCTATGCATGTATCAAGGAACTGAATGCATTTTACCTGCAGCAGAACGCAAATGACGATGAGAATCTGCTGCAGTTGGAATACTATGAGAAACATGACCGGTCGGAAGTCAAAAATGAAGTAAAAAATAAAATGCTTCAGTCCAAAGCAAAAGCCGAGTTTGGTTTTGACCTGTTCGATGATTTTGATATGGAACAGATCAATGAGGATTTGGAACACATTTCATCGGAAGGCTCCAATATTCCCTATGATGCATTTTATCTGATTGAGGGAACCGATAACACCGGCGGTATCGGAAATGCATCGATTGACACAGTAAAACGTCAGATTGCCAAAATGATCTTCACCCTGCTCTTTACACCGGTAAAAGCAGAGGATGCGGGTATTCTGGACAATACCATCCTTCAGGATATGGAGGGAGGCGGCATGAACCGTTATTCCAGTGCAGGTATGTGTGCCATTCGCTTCCCCTATGAACAGGCCAGAGAATACGTAACCTTAAGATGGGTGGAAGATCTGGTCAGCCAGGAATGGCTCCTTCTGGATCAGCTCTATGAGAGCGAGAAAAAAGAGGCTCAGGACCGCCAGAAGACCGACCCTTCTGTGGAGATCCCAAAGATCGAGGAGGCCTATGTGCGTCTGTTTGAGCGGGAGAGCAGCGGAGGGGAAGGCCGCCGTCTCGGCACTTTGAGGAAACAGGCATATGTGGAGAGCGGAACCCATGCGGATGATGCGATCTGCAAATCTGCCTTTCTGTTCCGCAACATTGAGGACGAAGTGTCCCGCATCATGAACCAGGATGAGATCCATTTTGCGGTAAAAGAGTGTCAGGTCAATATGAAAAAGATCAGTGATCTGGACATTGCAGACAAAGAGATTTCCAGAGTATATGAAGAACTGGAGTCCTTACATAAAATTATCAACAATGTGGTAAACAAGAGCCGCTACGAGATCGCCAACGAAGTATTCCCGGTAAGTGCAGAGTCCCTGAACATGAAAAAAGACAGTGAACTGTGTATTTACAGGACTCTTTCCGGCATTCACCCGGTTGCTGCAAGATTTTTGTGTTATAACATTCTGATGATCCTGGATAAAAAGATTGCGGAGCTGGAAAGCGCACTTTCCGGAATCGACCTTTTGGAATACGAGAGCACTGACTTCTACGGAAAACGGGATGACGGTATCCAGAATGCTTCCGAGGCAGTGGCAATGATCCGGAATAAGAAGATTCCGCTGGTTTCAACGGGCAAGAAGCCTCTGCGCGTTGTTGTGAGCAAGTTTCAGCAGATGGCTTCCGCACAGGTTCAGACACTGGAAGAATATGGAAGCAGTACGCTGAAACTGAGCACATACCGTATTTTGAGAGAACGATTCAGCAAAATGGCGGAGTATTATGCAGGCTTTTTCTCAAATATCAAGAGTCAGATCAGCCGGAATCAGGTTCGCATCGGAATCCTGGAGAAGAGCTTTGTGGAAAATCCCTATGGAGAGATCGATGTATATGCATCTCCGGAGGCACTCCGCGCCATGTATCAGAACTTCAAAGTCCATGCCCAGTTCGAACTTCCGGAAAGTACAAAAGTTGCTATTTTTAACGGCGTGTTCCGTGAAGTATGCACTATGCTGGAAGATAAAAACAAGGAACTGAGCGAGATACAGAAACAGAAACGCGACGAGGGCATCCAGACCCGTTTAAGTGCGCTGTTTGGCACCGGTGTGGTTGACACCATGCGCACCATCGTCATTTCCAAGGGAAAAGGTGTTGTGGATCTGACGGTCAAAGAGGCAATTGAAAAAGAACTGCAGCTGAAGACCGGCATTCGTCCGGAAATTGATCTGGATTATGAGCAGAAGAGAATCGCATATGAGAAAAGTCTTGTGGAAAATGCCATGCGGGTTGCTGCGCCCATGTTTGCGGTGGAGGATGCCCAGGATATCACGGAGACCATATATATGGCGCTGAATCCGGAATCCGCAGAGCAGAATGCAGGAGAAGCAAGCAAAGGTGCTACCAAGGAGCATCTGGTGCCGGAGCGCTGCCCTGCCACGGACAATCAGCCGGTCAGCATCCTGATGGAGCCGGAATTCTCCAAATATGAGATCATCTGCTTTAAAGCAAAACATAAATATCTGGTTGAAAACCTGGTAAAATATAGAAAAGATTCCGAATTCGCAAAAGCTTACGAAGAGCGGATCAACAATCTGGGCAAAGAACCCTCCGCTGACGGAAGCGATGCTTACCGGACCGTGGTGAATCCGCATCTGAACCGTTACTGGCATGAAGAGGGAATCATTCCGCCTCTTGGGGCAAAAGAGCAGGAAAACTTCCGAAAAGATGTGCTGAAATCCTTTATCTATGCAATGGGCATGGATATTTTCGTAAAAGCAAAAGCGGAGGAACTGGATAACCGGGAGCTGTGGTATTTCGTGGTTGGCTCTTACCAGGTGCCGGTTCGCCAGCAGGGTGCCCTGATCGGAAACGGTTATGGGGATCTGTATAATTCTCTGCGTTTTAACCGGAAACTGAGAAAATTCATCCTGCAGCAGGCAAAAGTTAAAATGAGCAAAATTAAGGGCTTCATGGATTCGGATGAGATGATGGAATCCATCCAGGACACCTGGTTCATCGAAGATCTGGTACAGTCCCAGGCAGGAGAGGCGGATGATACGGACGAGAACCTTCTGGACATTTTCCTGAAAATGTATCCGAAGATGAAAAAAGAAAAATGGATGGAGCTCTTTGAAGGGCTGAAACTGGTGCTCTTTGAGTACATGGAATATATGTTTGAGGGCAACGCACAGCGGATCAACGAAGCTTATGCCACGACGCTAAACCGCATGTATGGCTACAGCAAAGCCGGGAAAAAAGAAATTGAAATTCACCGTCGGAAAGCATCCGGTGAACCTATTCCGGAAGGACTTCAGCTGATACCGGCTGAAACAAAGCTGAAAGCGAAGCTGGTAGATCTGATGAAAGAGAAATATATTTGATGCCATAACCCCGGAGACTGTGTCATATGGGATTGAATAGTATCCCATATGACATGGCAATTGGCATAATAGAAAACACGAGGTTAACAGATGGGAAGTTTTAATTTTTATATTAATGTGGACCAATGCCTGAACATGTCCAATTTTGACATGTTTTTCTATAAACTTCAGAGCGAGCATAAGTTCCATCTGTCAAATGTGCAGTTTTTTGAGGACAGGGGAGAAAACTCTCTTCAGAAAGCTTTTTATGATATCCGCGGTTACATCGACAAAGCGCCGTTTCTGATTCAGGATTATCGTCTGATCTTCGGCATGCGAAAAGAACGTCTGATAGAGCCGATCTGGTGGGATTCTGTGCTGTATCGACTCCTGAAGATCTACTATGGCCTCAGGGATGCACGCATCTTTATTAAGTCGAAGGACACCGTGGACAAAAATGTCAGTGTCATTATGTTGTATGACACGGATTTTACCTTTGACAGCAGATCCCTGAGTCTGGATGACTATGATTTGGCTTCGGAAATCGAACTTTTGATGGAGTGTCTGGACATTCCCTGGAATCAGGGCCTGGATGAGCGGGAAATCGCCGAACTGCTGCATGAACGACTGGCCAATGTGGAGTCCCCCATTGCGGATGACATGGTCACAAAACGTTTCCTGAACGGATATCTTTCCTGGTTTGAACAGCTGGCTCCGGAAGAGGAAAGCAAAGATTTCTTTGTGGGTGAGCTGGAGACGGAAGATTACCTGCAGGGTCTGGATGAGCTGGGGAAAAATCTTCATAAACTGACAGCCATGCACAGAAAGAAAAAGCCGAATGTTCACAATTCGCTGTATTATCTGATCAGCTTTGCACAGGACTGTGTGGGCCATTACTGTGTTTTTCAGAAAGAAATCAACAAAAACAGCATGGATCAGAATATGCTGGCTCTGCTCAGCATCGTGGATTATATTACTTCTGACTTAAAGCCGCTGGAAAGTGGAGAGACGATTAAGACGAACGAAACCTTAAAAGAGCAGAGCAGGAGAAACTGGGAACAGGCGAACAATGATGATGGGATCCAAAAGAGGTACGGAAAAATGATTGCCGACTACAAAAGCGATTTGCAGATCGCTTTTGCCGACATGCAGCGCCGTGTGACCGAGTTTACGCTGGGAGCAGCGGCGCCGGAATATCGGGAACCGGAAAAACTGTCCAGCAACGAGGGTTTAAGGCCTCAGGACGAAAAAGTTTACAGGGGCGAATTTGAGGCGATTTTGCGGGAATTTCTGAAGAACAGTATCCGGAAAGATATTGCGGAGGAAAGCTGGAAGAAGGCCTACAGCGGTCTGAAGGAAAAACTGAGCAAGATGGAATATGATCTCAATATCTACGCCCAGGATCTGAGCAAAAAATATAAGGAAAAACTGGAGCTCCGAAAAGAAGAGAGCATTCGCCGCGAAGATGCGGAAATATATTCCCAGGACAGTATTATTGAACAGCTGGAACGCCAGGAACAAAAAAGGTCTGAACTTCTGGAAAAACTGAGAAAGCCTCAGATGAATCCGTCACTGACTTTCCAGGATCAGCTGAATCTGGAACATTCGCTGGAACAGTGCAACTCGGAAGTCGGATTTTTTGTAAAATGCCATAAAATGATAAAATTAATCAACTTCTTCCTGCTGATTTTAGTCGGAGGAGGTTTGTTTGCTTTGCATTATTTGGTGATGCAGACCTATGTACTTTCCAATGTGGAAATGCTGTGCTGTTTCTTTGCCTATCTTGGCGCAACCTTTTTATTCTTTCTTCTGTGCTGGAACACGCCTTTTTACTATTTTAAGAAAAAGATCCGCAAAGCCATGGAAGGACTGAAAGAACAGATGGATATTTACATCCGCGGTTATTTTGACAAAGCGGATAATTTCCGTGAATACATCAATACGATCAACGAGCTGGATGCAGTCAATGCATATATCCTGCGGCTGAATCAGATTCGGGAAAAAGCTATGGTGAATTCCCGGGAGTATCTGTGGCACAAAGTGCAGATACAGGAGCATATTCGCAAATGCGGTTATTTTGAGGGTCTGGTTTATTCTCTGGATGCCATGGAAGTACAGGGCGAACGGGATGGCGGATGTCCGCTGGATGTGAAAAAGGATATCATTCACAATCCGTTATACTGGCCGCAGCGCAGACGGGAGGTAAAACATGACTAAATTAATCATTTATCTGCTTTTTCTGCTGTGCGTGTGTGCAGTGACCTGGGTTTGCCATAAAGTAATATCTGAAAATAAATATGACCTTGAACTGCGGTTCCTTCACTGCCGCTATCTGGCGGCTTATCTGGCGGCAATCTTCTTCTTCTGCAATCGCTATACATTTTCTTACCTGCTGCTTCTGGTGGATAAGATTATAAACTGGAATGAACTGAGCAACCTGTGGAATACGGTGCTTCCCATGCGCCGTTACGAGCTGGTGTATCTGGTTCTGACGCTGATTCTTTCCAATCTGCTCATTATCCTTCTTTCCGGACTACTGTTTTGGCTGATCCGGCTTCTATTCTGCCGCAGAAAACAGTTTATGGATACCCGTGACATGGATTGGATGCTGAAGATCGTACATTTGCCATGGGTGGTAACCGGACTGGTCTACAAAGATGAGGAAGACGAAGGAACCTTCCGGGTGACAGACCGCGGCTTTACGATGAGTCTGTGGGCAAAACGGATGAAGTATGCCTTTCTGTTGTGGGAATTGGGGGAGATCGTATTTCTTACCTGCGGTATATTCTCGGAATCAGAGTTCTTCATGGACCACTCCATCACTATGGTGGAATCCTGGTATCTGCTTCCGATGATCGGATTTATTCTGTTTGAAGAGATTCAGTATTATCTGGAAGGAAATGTGGAGTATGAGGCCGGTTCCTTTGGGGCAGAGGATATTTCGGAAACCCTGGAAGGAAACATGGAAGTGCTGCTTCACTTATACCAGAATGAATTCCGTTCTACCAGTGCGCTGCTTGCCAGCTACGGCTGGAAAGATATGAAAGTAATCCGCGATGGCCTTGTCCATAACGGGTTGAATCGAAATCAGATCGATGAATGTGATCAGCCTGAGATCCTGACCATGCTGAACAATCAGATGAGAGAGTCCGGCGTGGTGCAGAACACTGCATTTCAGAATGCGCTGATCGCACTTTTAAATGGTCAGTCCATCAATGTGCGCGATTATATACAGGGTGAGTTCATGCTCTATCTGGCGGTCTACATGAACTTTTTCGTGTCTCAGGAAAAAACATTTCTGGTGCTTTGCCAGAGCAGAAAAAAAGCGCAGAAGATAAAAAAAGAGCTGACAAAAGCACTGAATCAGATCAACAAGATTTACAGTATCTGGCGGATTGCCGATATAGACGGTGCGGACAGTAATGAGGAAATGAGCATCCTGGTCTGCTCCTATCTGGATCTGGTCAATCACAAACTTCTGGCAAAACGGCAGGACTTTTTCCGGACCCTCTCAGCGGTGGTCCTGACCGACGGCCCCCAGTTCTGTGCCCAGGGAAATGTTCAGAAGGAACTGATCTTTGCCGAACTTGCCAAGGTGAAGCAAGCCTTGCAGTACATCCTCATTTCCGGACTGGATAGTGATTCGCTCCGTACGGCTTTTGAGTATTATATCAATCAGGAGCTGATTCCATTTAAGAATGATCAGCTGCAGAACAATATGTACGTGATGCTCTGGGCTGAGGACAGCGGAAATAAGATTCAGAGAGCTCTGGGAATCGGACAGGAGCAGTCTCCCTACCTGGGGACATCGATTCCTCTGGCATTGGTGGGGGCAAAATATGATCTGCCCTGCATCCACATTTTCACCAGTGATAAAAAGGGATATCATACTTATCAGGATGCCATGACCATGAGCTATCAGGAAATCCTGGGATACCTGGGTTCCAATCTGGATCTGGACAAAATGATCCGCTATAACAGCTTTTCCGTCAGTGACCGTGCAAATCTGGAAATGCTGATTCTGTATGATTCAGAGTACAATTTTTACAACTTGCTCTGGGCATGGATGAAGTATGGCGGAAAGGAAGGCACGCTGATCCATGTTGTTTCGCCGGCGTACATGCTGCGAGAGTATTTTGTGGCAAATCTGAAGTCTCAGGTGCTGCGCAACAACGATTTTGATGCGCTGATCAGCTATTACTCCGGCCTGAAACAGAGCCGCTTTCTCAATCTGCTTCTGGATCTTTGCAATGCGGGAGTGGATGAAGAGGAACTGATGAAAAAGAACCGGGAGTACCACTGGGGCTACCGCAATGTGACGGCGCTGCTTGCAGACTGCCTGAAGAATGTTTTGAATCTTCAGGAGTTTTACAATATTTATGAGTGTTTCCAGTTTGAGGAATACTGTTCTTTCGATGTATCGGAAGACTGTTTTGTGACTCATACCATCGTGAAGCTGACGGATGAGAACATACGGAGACGAATCCAGGAAAAACTGGCACTTGCCAAACTGGTGACAAAAAACAATCTGATCGAGTATCTGCCGGTTTTGAGAGAAAACGTTTATAACTATTATCTGCCGGGGCAGATCGTTCCCATTAACGGCTTTTTGCAGCGAGTGGTAACGGTAAATGACGGCATGGTATTTACGGAGCAGACTATGCCGGTGAATAAAGAGGATTACCTTCAGGCGGGAGAGTTTAAGTTCCGCAAGCTGAGCAAGGTGGAAGAATGTGTGGATATGGATATTCTGGACTTCAACCTTTTTACCGCGGATGTGGAACGGCTGATTTACGGATACTGGTCTTCGACCCGGGAAATAGCCTTCTTAAAAGAAGGTGTGGTGCACATGAACAGCATTTGTGACAGCCGTGGCAATCCGGTTCGCGTGAAGAATCAGAATGTGCAGATCCTGCAGATCCGCATGCGCAGGGACTGCTTTGGCGAAAGGCAGAGAGAGGCGGTACTGCTGGCCGGATTTATGCTGAGGGAACTGTTTAAGACTCTTTTCCCGGAAAATCATATGAACCTGCATGCGGTGGTGGAACATGATCCCGAGCAGGATTACTGGACAAAAATTGTGCGGAACAGTTCCAGTGCCACGCTGGAAGAAAAAGTACAGAGTATTGTTCCGTTTATTCGGAGAGAAGAAAATATCACAGATCCAAATCCGGAGTATCTGACCATCTATGTGGTGGAATTCAGCAGTCTGGAACTGGGCATGATCTCCAGTCTCTATGCGAACAGGATGAAAGTGTTTCAGATGATGGCATCTTATCTGACCTGGTATCTTGGAGAAACACAGGGATCCGGATCAGAGGAAGAGGCGAAGGAAGGCGGAAAAGCTACTTATCTGAACCTGGGCGGCAGTGTGATCGCGCCCTGTTTTGCGCCGGAAGAACTGCTGGCATTTTGTAAAAAAGTGCTGCCGGTTTATGAAGAAGTAAAAGAAACGCCGTGTTCCGGCGAGAAGGTCAGAGCGGAATATACCTGTACTTTCTGCGGAAAACCGGCACTGTTTACCCATAAAATGAGTGACGGCCGTAAAATGTGCCGCAGCTGCAAACAGCAGCAGCTGGGACTGCGCGATGAACTGAAAGAACTGTATCTGGAAACGGTGGATTTTCTCTGCAAGGGCTATCATATTAAGCTGCGCAAGAACATACATCTGCGGCTGAAATCGGCGGAGACTATCCGGAAACACTGCGAAACTTCCGGCGGCGGACGCATTCTGGGCTTCTATCAGCCCAGAAATCATGAGCTCTGGATTGAGTCCCGGGGTCCGCGAAATGCTGTGCAGGATACGATGATCCATGAATTGACCCACGCATGGCAATTTGACAATTTGGATGTGCGGAAACTGAATCGCAAATACCCCACTGAGGCGCTGAAGCTTCTGGAAGGACATTCCAGCTACATGGAAATTGACGCTATGCGGAAACTGGGTGAGGTGGAATATGCAGAGTATCTGGAACGCGAACTGCTGCTGCGAAATGACGAGTACGGTGAAGGCTATCGCATGTTGAAAGAGCATCTGCAGTCAAAAGAAAAAGACGGAAGTCACTGGACTCCATATGAGGCGATGAAAGATCTGGTGGAGAATCTGTAATTTGGAAAAAGGAAGGATGGAAGCCACCGGACATCGTGTGAGGCGATGATAGATCCGATGAAGAATGTGCAGTCCTGTGATTTACAGGCGGAGGTAGAAAATTGAAAACAGGGAAAAAATGGACATTACTGCTGCTGATGATGGTAAGTTTTGTGCTGACATCCTGCGGAAAAGTCCCGGATGTGGATTCGGTGCTTCAAAACGGAGCGACTGAGTTCAGCCAGGGAAAGACAGAAAAAGATTTTGCTTTGATCTCCAGTGAGGAGATTTTGAATCGTCTGATCGATGACTTTTCCGGATCGCGCAGTGAGCCGGATGCGGATGAACTATCGGATGACGAGGCGAAAAAGATTCAGGATTCCACCGACGATGACAACAAAATCGGCGGAACCGGTGGGGACGGAAGCGAGCCGGGCGGAACGGAACCGGGAGACGGAAGCGAGCCGGGCGGAACGGAACCGGGGGACGGAAGCGAGCCGGGCGGAACGGAACCGGGAGACGGAAACGAGCCGGGCGGAACGGAACCGGGAGACGGAAGCGAGCCGGATGGAACGGAACCGGAAGACGGAAGCGAGCCGGATGGAACGCAGCCCGGAAATGGAACAGAAGAGCCGGAAGGCCCGGTGATGGTTGCTTCCAGAGATGATCTGAAAAAACTGATGCATCAGATGTTTGACGAGACAAAAGAAGTGCTGAATTTTCAGTGTGCGGACGGATTTACCACCACAATGGATGAAATAACAGAATTGTATCTGGAAATCGAGCGGGAAGATCCCATTGATGCGATCTGCCTTGCCCGATATGGTTATCATTACTCCGGCAATTCATGGATGATTTTTTATGAGTACCATATGGATGTGGATACGCTTCGGATGATGAAAGAAGAGACCCATGGACTTTTGACCGAAGCCGTGCAGAATATAGATGTGACCGGCCTGTCCGATTATGAGATTGTCTGTGCTGTGAATGACTATCTGTGCGATACGGTTGAGTACCCGGATGCAGAACCCTACGCGGAAGAAACCCACACGGCATACAGCGCATTCAAGAACGGAAGCGCCGTGTGCGACGGTTATTCGAGAGCTGCAAAACTCTTGCTGAATGAGTTCGGCGTGGAATGTGATTTTGTTGTCGGTACCTGTACAAACGGGGGCGGCCATGCATGGAATCTGGTAAAACTGGATGGACAATGGTATCAGCTGGATGTAACCTGGAACGACGGCAGTGCTGAATATGATCCAAATGGAAGATCCATGTATCTTCTGGTGACAGACGACTACATGAAGCAAAGCCGAACCTGGGATGAGAGTGTATATCCTACTTCGGCAGCCGAGGCCTATGCCGGTTAGGGGAAACTCAGATAGTATTTTGAAGTCATAATGTAAAGGAGTGCTGCGACCCGCCTTGGGCGGAGAATCTCGCGGAAGAGATTCTTTTTACAGGCACTCCTTTTTTTAAAAGTTTGGAACAGGATGGAGGCCAATATGATCTGGAACATATGTCTGGGCCTGAGTATTACATCAATACTGGCAGGTCTGCTTATTTTCATATTAAAAAAAAGAACGGGAAGAAACGAGGTCAAATATCTTGGCGTCGGTGTTTATCTTGCTTCGGTCATAGTTTGCTTTCCTGTGAACTGCCTGGAAGAATCTGCCGGATTTGCCCTGATCATGAGTATTTCGCATGCCATCCGCATGTTTGTGGTTGATACCGGTGTCAGCGATATAACTTCTGTTCTCAATGAAAATCTGACCGGTCCGATGCTCCTTGCCTATAAATCGATTGTGTCGCTTTTGTATATCAGCGCACCGGTGTTTACTCTTGGTTTGGTCTTGAAATACTTTTCCCACTTTTTTGAGCGGCTGCGTCTCGCTATGCGATGGAAGCGGGATATGTATGTATTTTCGGAATTGAATGAGCGCTCCATCGCCATTGCAGAAAACATATTCGAAAAGTATCAGGATGAAAAGAAAAAAGCGGGAATTGTGTTCTGCAAATCGGACGAAAAGGATGATGAAAACCGTATATTGGAAGAACAGGCGGGACGAATCCGTGCGGTCTTTACCCCGAAAGTGCTGACAAGAGCATTCTTTAAAAATGGGAAGAACAGGAAAATATCATATTTCGCAATATCCGAGGATCAGTCAGAAAACCTGAGCAATACACTGGATATGATCGATCTGCTGGAACCATGGGCCAAGGGGGCATATATGTACTGCTTTTCCACGGAGGAGGAAGCGGAGATCCTGATCGATTCCAAGAAAAAAGGTGATGTGAGAGTCATCTTATTCGATGAGATCAGAGAGACAGTCTATGACCATTTGTTCCGTCATCCTTTATATATCAACCTGAATCCGATTGAAATGAAAGAAGTGCAGGAAAAGTCAACGGAACTGAGGGGACAACAGGCAAAACAGGGGAAAATAACCCTTCTGATCGTGGGAGGCGGAAAAGTAGGAACCGAGTTTTTAAAGGCGGCTGCCTGGTGCGGGCAGATGAATACTCTGGATCTGGAAATCTATTTGATCGATCTTAAGGGCAACATCATTTACAAAAAACTGGCTCAGGAATACCCGGAACTGATTGCCCGGGGAAATGATACACCTTATTACAAAATACATATTTGGAAAGGAAACATATTCAGTTATAAGACAGAACAATATCTGGATCAGATCGAGAATATCACATACTGCGTTGTCGCTCTGGGAGATGATGAACAGAACATTCATGCCGGGGTATATCTGCGCCGTTATTTTTACAAAAGAGAAAACCCCTATGGGCCGGTGATCTGCGCCCGTGTGCGGGATGGCATGCGGCAGGATGCTGTGTGGAATATGTCTGAAAGTGCTCGGAGCCTCAAAACCGGAGACTCCTCATCCGAGGCGTTTTCAGCTCTGAAAAACAAGGGAAAAGTCTATTACAATATCATACCGTTTGGCGATACCAGAACCATGTTCGGCCGGCAGTCAGAAGCTTCGTTTACCATGGAATATCTGGCTATGGGAATTCATTTTTCCTACTGGAACCTCGGTGAAGATGCCAATGCAGAGCTGCGCCGAAGTGTGATCCGGGACTTTTATGGGAAACAGTACAACCGGCGTTCCAGCGTGGCCAGCGGCATGCATATTAAATTCAAATTGTGGGAAATGGGTTACGGAATCTTAAAAGTGCCTGTTGACAAAAAACATATGGAAATTTTCCGCAAATATGTGCGAAAAGTTGATTATCGAAAGGAAACAGAAGAAAAAAGACAGGCATTTTACCAGCTGGAACATGAGCGGTGGATGGCCTTTATAAGAACGGAGGGCTGGAAACTGGCGTCTGCAGGCGGGAAATCTCTTGATGCCATCAAAGCATGCTATCAGTCTTATTTTGGAAAATTCAAAAATTACAACCCGATTCTCAAACTTCATCCGGCTTTGGTACCGATTAAACCGGTGAACTCCGGGGAAGCTTCTCTGGATGAAGTCAATGATATGATTGTGGAATTGAATCGGGAAAACAGTTTCATGTATGGCGATTACGATCCGGATTATGTGGATTCGGATGTACATCTGATCGACGCAATTCAGGATATTGTAGATGGCCGCTGGTGCGGCAGTGACAGCCTGCAGGTGCGGGATAATAGGATGGAGAAAGATTCCTGTGTGATTGCAGCATTGAGTGATATGGGATGTTATTATCTGAATGTATATCTTCAGCTTGAACAGGAGGGCAGGACGGATACTGTTCTGTGTCTCCGCGAGGATATAAAATCTTGTTTTTACGGGGTTCTAATGAATGCGGAATCTGCTCATGGAGAAAAGGCGGAAGCCTATTGGGGACTCGGTTATATGGCAAAGGCGGAGATGATGCCGGAAAAGGCGGAGGAATATCGAAAATTTGCTTTGGCGGAAGAACGAGCAGCAGATGTGAAACCGCGTTTTGATGGCTTTTGCTTTGGACAGTAAAGATACACATAAATATAGAAACTGATATCGGGGCTGGATTTTTCCGTGTGGTAAGATCTTTCGTAACATCATATAGATGTGTCGAAAACCATTCCGGCTCCCTGCACAGCTGTGATGGAAAAAATAAATATGTCGGTATCATGCTAAGATAAAATCAGGAGTGTTGATATACTGAGGGATCCGCTTGCCAGAGGTCTATTGATACGATGAAAAACCGAAAGAGGAGGAATCATATGAGCGCGAAAGATGTTTTTATTAGTTACAAAGCGGAAGAATTCGAGGAGGCAAACTGGGTAAAAACCATATTGGAAGAAAACGGAATCACTTGCTGGATGGCGCCCATGAGCATAAACGGCGGAAAAAGCTATGCATCAGAAATACCGAAAGCCATCCGTGAATGTACGGCGTTTGTACTGATCTTGTCAAAAAACGCGCAGGAATCCAAATGGGTGCCCCGGGAACTGGATCAGGCAATTAATGAGAGCAAGGTTATTTTGCCGTTTATGTTGGAAAACTGTGCATTGAAGGACGATTTTAATTTTTACCTGACAAATGTTCAGCGGTATGCGGCCTATGAGAGCAAACGAAATGCTATTGAGAAGATGATTCGCGAACTGAAGGCGATTATCGGAGCCCATAATGAAAAAGAGGATACGGCGGAGCAAATTGCCCGGACGGAAACCGGAACGGCGGGAAAATACAGCTTTTTAGAGACGGCAGATGAAAATGCAGGGAGCAGCAATTTGACGGATGATACCGGTGATGCTGCAGAGAGTGGATTCTTGACGGAAAGCCCGGATGATGCTGATGAGAGCGGCAACTTGATGGAAGACCCTGATGGTACGGAAGAAAGCGGCAATCCGGCAGCAGATGAAACCGAATCTGCCAAAATCAGCGATTCGTCGGGAAACGCGAAAAAGAGGAGACCAGGAAACGAAAAAAACCGGAAAAAGAAATCACCGATCAAACGGATAGGGATTATTCTGGGATGTCTGGCAGCCGCAATCGCGGTCGCTTTCGGAATTACGCGAATTGCGGATAAACTGAATAAGACGGTTATTGCAGGTGAGGAAATTTATAAGGATGTGACGAGCCTGTATATTTCGGATGAAGATCTGACAGCAGAAGATGTGAATAATATCAAAAAATTAAAGAATCTGCACACACTGCAATTCGAGAACTGCCCGCAAATCGGAGAGCAGCTGGGAGAAATCCTGGGTGATCCCAATATGTATGATCTTGAGTGTATCAGAGTGAAAAACTGCGGATTGACCGATGAACAGTTGAAATCCGTTGATTTTGCAAAGATAGATTTGGAGACCCTGGATTTAAGCAACAACAGCCTTACCGATCTTAGTGTTTTAACAGAACTTGCCGATAATCTTTGCAACCTCAATTTTGACGGGAACGGAGTAACGGATATTACATTTTTGAGCGATTTAACGGAGCTGACTGTTTTATCGGCAGCGAACAATGGGATCGAAGATGTGTCGGCACTGGCGTCTCTTACCGGAATAACCGGATTGTATCTGGATGGCAACAATCTTCAATCTCTGGATTTTCTGTCTTCCTATCAGAATCTCGAGAATTTAAGTGTGAACAACACCGGTCTGTCATCTCTGAAGGGTATTGAGCAGAATATAGAACTGGAAACAATTTATGCCGGAGATAACAGTCTGACATCCCTGGAAGGCCTGGAAAATGCCACCATATTAAAGAGTGTCTATCTGAATAATAATCGGATTGCGGATATATCACTACTTGGTAAATCTGCAGCAACGCTGGAAAGACTGTATGTGAACAACAATCAGATTACGAACGTGGATGTGCTGACCGGATGTACGGGACTGAAATTCTTAAGTGCGGATAATAATCTCCTGACAGAATTGAGTGCGCTGTCTTCCTGCAGCAACTTAAGAGAAATCTCTGTATCCGATAACGTGATTACATCCATCCGTGGTCTGGAATGTGCTGCAGAACTGTTTTATATTGATCTGTCGAACAATCAGATCAAAGATGGCAGTGAGATTATGGATCTTTCTTTGGGGACTTCAGTTAAACTGATTCTGAGCAATAACAATATGGTAATTACAGGGATTCCCACAGCTGATTATAGTTTTATTGATCTTCATGGAAATACAATAAACAGTGATGAAGTATTTCTTGGAATCGTTGATGGATGGAAAATGGTCATAGACTATTCGGAAGATATTGACCTGGCATATCTGATGGAAACAGGTTCTTCGGATTTTTACCTGATCGACTGCCCGCTGGATAAACGTTTGGAAGTAAAAGGAGTCCTTGGAGAGCATTCGACTCATTTTATCACAGAAGAAGAAACTGCGGAGTATAAGGAAGAATTTATATCTGATAATATCAGAGGAACAGCAGATTAATTTGGAATCTGCTATGGGGATTTGAATACATACATGAGGAGAAACAAAAATGACAGAGAGAAATGTTTTTTCCGGTGAGACAGAAATGATTGACAGCATGCGGGCAAAATGGTATGCAGATTTGAATGATGACCGGCTGGAGTGGGAAGATCTGGCTGCCAGCCGGTCTATCAATGACTTTCTCGGCAGGCTGAAGGTAGTTCCACTGTACCGCTATCTGGTAAATTATCTGATATTTGTGTATTTTGAAGCGGATTTTGCACATGTTCCGGCAGAGAAGGCATTGGATCTGCTGGTGAAAAAGGTGCAGGGGGAGTATCGGAAAAATGGTATGCCTGCAGAACTGTGTACGCCCCGGCATATTCGGGAAATGCTGACCACAGAATGGAGCCGTGAGTGGGACAATTTTGAGAATGCCAGTACCCAGAGGATTTTTGAATTGGCTCTGGGACTGAACCTGTCGGAAGAAGATGTGGAAAAATTTTTAAAAAAAGCCATAAAGCGTCCCGGTTTTAATTATTATGACAGCGAAGAACTCCTCATGTACTGTGTGCTGCGCTACCAGAAAAATGATCGCTGCCGATGCTATCAGGCTTTGAAGCGTGATTACGGAAAACTCAAAGCCAGTGCCGGACATGGCGTAAATGCCGGAAGTGTGAGTAAGCCTGGCGGTACGGAGAAGGTGCGGGACCGTCTGGAATTGATCATGGAAGGCCCCATATACCGGAACGACTGCTTTGAGACAGAGTATCTGAACCGCCGTCTGGCCGACTTCCTGGCAGAGCAAAAGTCGTCCGTTATAACTTGCCGAACCGCAGCACTGGTCTTTCAGGAGCTTTTCCATAAGTTTGTGGAAGAGCATCGAAAGGAAATTCTGGATTTTAAAAATCTTTATCACGGAAGCGAAGAATTTGCCGAAACCATGCTGCAGGTGACTTACGATGCATCAAAAACCAGAAAGCTTCCGAAAAACACCGTTTTTTACGCCGAAAGTCCCAGAAAAAAAGAAAAGGACCAGATCATCCGTTTTGTGAATACGGAAGATATTTTTCTGCCTGCCTGTGAAAACCGGACTGTAACGATACCGATTCAGTCCTGTGAACAGTACCGGATTGAAAAAGAAAAAAAACAGACGCCGGGTTATATTGGAAAAAAGGAAGAACTGATATTGGAAAACCCAACGGAAATCAGGCTTACAAACATCAAAACAGCCACAACGATTAAGTTCGTCGGAAAACCGGGGGAATCGGCTTACGCTTCCGGCGAACTGACCGCTGAGGCTCCGGTGGGAACTCAGATTCCGGAGGGAACTCTTTTCCGCTTTGGAGAATATCTGTATCGCAGCACAAAAGAGGTAAACACGCAGGCATCCATCAGCGTAAAGGTCAGATGTACAAGTCCTTACCGGGAAAAAACGGAGATCACAGGTACCGATACCATACACTTTATGGAAAAACCCATTGCCGGCATTTTATCGATCACGAATCCAAAACCGGTGAAAATGAAAGTTCCCACGGATACCATTTCCACGGAACTGTTCCGTGAATTTCTTTACATGGATCTTGCCGAGGAACTGGAAGGGCCGGAACAGCAGATTGACAAAAATCTGCTTGGGCGGTGGTTCACCGAGACGGAGATTACCAGCGCCAGATTTACGAAAATCCGGAAACAGATCGAGGACGATGACCGGATCACCCGGAAAGAGATGCAGAAGAACGAAGTAAAACGTTCCGATATTATTACTCTGGCTTTCTTATGTTTCTGTATGGACGATTCCATGAGCGTATCCTGGAAAATGGAGGCCGATGCTGAAATGATTTATCAGGACTTCCTGTTGGAGGTAAATGAGCTGCTGGAAAAATGTGGAATGATGCCGTTTTATCTGGAGAATCCTTACGAATGTCTCCTGGCGTATCTGATCCAGACCGATTCACCGGTAGATTCATTGCGAAACCTCTGGAAAATCGTTCATTCGGGAAGGAGAGACACATAATGTCGCATAAAAAAAGGGTACCGCTGAAAGAAGGAATGGAATTAGAACTGAGAATAACGGATTCGAGAGGAAATTACTATATTCAACAGGCTGTAGTAGAGACTTTCATCGGCTCGGGAGCAACCTGCCTTTCCTATATTGTCCGGATAAATAAAGACGGCATCAACCGAACCCGCATGGTCATGAAAGAATTTTATCCTTCTGCGGCATCCGATGGGATCTGGCGGGCCGGAACAGGTTTGAAAATATCGGAAGAGACGAAAAAGGACATACAGTTTCTGGGATTAAAAGAAGGCTTCTGCAGATCCTTTGCCATTCAGAATACACTGGCCGGAAGTAAAGCCATGGAAATTATGGTAAAACCGTATCATATGGCAGAATACGGTGACAGCCTGTACCTTTTAAGCGAAATGCATCTTGGGGAAGTGCTGTCGCTTTCCGCGGTGGAATCCATGTCGGACAAACTCTGGCTGGTCTACCGGGCAGCGGAGGCGGTTCAGCTCCTCCATGAGCAGGGATATCTGTATATGGATCTGAATCCGAAAAACATTCTGTGGATCCCCTCTCAGAAAGCAGTGAAACTTTTCGATGTGGACAGCATAATTCCCTATCGCCGTCTGGACGAGGTGCATGCGATCCGTGTGACAAAACCCTATGCGGCACCGGAACTGAAAGAGCTGGAAAGCTGGTTCGATGTGAACAAGCATGCATTTCTGAAACCTTCCTGGGATGTCTATTGTCTGGGCCTTTTGCTGTTTGAACTTATCTTCGACCGCCTGCCGACAGAAGCCGACCAGAAGAGCGGTTACAGCCTGGAAAAAGAGGTTGAAGAGATTTTCTGGCGCAACGGATATCCGGAACCGGAAATAAGTGAAAAAATAAATGAGATTCTGAAACGCTCCCTGAGCCGGAGTTTTCGTGTCCGCTATGGCAGTGCTCAGAAATTCTGCGAAGAAGTTAATTACTTGAAAAAAAGAATGGATGCCCAGGAGTTTATTCCGAAAAAAGAATACGCAAAAGCCAACGAAAAAATCAGTGTCTATTATCTGATTGACCAGAATCCTCTTTATGCCTGGTCTTATGAGGAAGCGGGAAAACAGATTCTGGATGTTGCCATCGTCGGCAGCCATTCCATTCGCACGGAATTTATGAAAGCCGTCTATGCAAGTGCTCATATGCGAAACAGCATTTTGCGCATCAGACTGTACAGTCACGATGCAGGGGAATTCCTGGAAAAACTGGAAACAGAAAATCCGGCTCTGGCCAAAACCATTCGCGTTTTCTCCGGTGGAACCTGTATACAGGATCAATGGGATCCCAATATCTGTTCCCGACCTGTTGCGGAGATTTATCTGTGTGAACAGTCTGATGAGATAAATGTATGCCCCTCTCCCTATGTGCTTCTGCTGGAGGAAGATCCCGGAAAATGCCGGAAGATCATGCAGACACTGAAAAATATTCACGGAGAACAGAAAATATTCCTGGCAGGACTGGATTACGTATCTGACCGGATGGGCTGCGATCATTTGGGAAAACATAATCCCGGAAAGGTTCTGAGCGGTCATTCCGAAGAAGAAAATTCATGGGAAACCCCGCGGGATCGCGTGGAGTTTTCGGCATCCATCAGTACAAGACCACGGTGCTCATATTATGATGAAGAGTTGATCCAGACGGAATTTCTGAGAAGGGCTATGAATGTACATGCGATTTATTGCCGTGACAGAAATAAACGGATCAGCCGGAAAGAAATCGAGGATTCCTTCCGGGCGGATATATACAACATGGATTCCTCTCTGCGTAGCGCGCTTGCGGTCGAATATAAGCTGGCTTCTGCCGGCATCGATGCGGAGCAGGAAGATCTGGCAGAGGTATTCCGCGAAAAAGTTCTTGCGGATACGCAGGAGGCGCGCGCTCTGTTTGAAGAGCTGTCCGCACTGGAACATCTGAGCTGGAGCGCCTTTATGATCATCACGGGCTGGGATCTGCCGGAAGCGAAACAGGTTGAAGCTTATGCATTTGAGGACGGCAACGATTTTAAGGAACGAAAGAAAAAGCTCCATCCCTGCCTTTGCGAGAGTCGGCCGGGCAATGGGCTGACGGATCTGAGCCGTGATGACTGGGGGAAGGAAACGCTCACGGACAGTTGTCTGGACGGTCTGGATCGCACCAGTATTTTTCTGCATCAGGTTGCAGGGAGAAAAGCGGATGCCGCAAAAAGAGAGATCCGCTGCTTAGCGGAGCAGCTGAGCCGTCAGATCCAGCAGCATCCATCGGAGACACTGCGGGAAACATTTGGGCTTATGGAAGCAGTGCTGGAACAGGCGTTTCAGGAAAAAAGCAGTCTGGAAGAAGCCTGGAAGCATGCAAAAGAAAGTTTCTTGAGTGCCTGCAGAGAGAATATTCCGTATGCCTCTTCTGTTTACAGTACGGTACAGGAAATCGAGCGAAAACTGCGGGTAATATTTGAGTACAATGCTTTCCGTGATTATAAAAGGCCGGACGATGTCATTATACAGGGGATTCCGGGCATTCTGGCTGACGGAAGCATCAAGACCTTGATACGGCCTTATGAGCGGGAAAAGAAAAATCGCTGGAAAAATGTGTTATCAGCTCTGTATCTGGACCCGGATGAACTGATTTTGACTTCAAAAGGCGGCGAATGGACAGAGGCAGAATTTTATCAGAAATTTCTGACCGGCTGCGGCAGAAAAACAAAGGTAACCCTGTGCAGGAAAAATGAGGTGAAACGATTCATGCCGGGGATTGGGCAGGAAAAACCGGGGTACTCAATGGAAGGCATTGTGACCGAAAATCGGGAAACCTGTATCATGAAGTCGGCTAAAAGCGTATTTGGAAGGGAGCCTGGCCTGACTGCGGAAGAATTTCTCTCCCTGCAGGGCGTGGATTTTTTGCCGGCAGATGGCGAAAAGACGAATTTTCCCCCTTATCATATCCTGCGTTGTATCTGGGAGACCTGTAAAAGCTGTGGGGATTCGTGGACGGTTTTGACAGACGCTCTGAGAAAGGCAGAAAAGAACAACCGATACCGTCTGCAAAAGGTATCCAGAGAAAATGGAAGTCTTCCGGAACAGGCAGCGGCAGGAAAAACACCGGAGGCTGAGCCGATACCGATAATGACAGAACCGGGGAGACAGAAGCCGGGAAAAAGATATACCACCGATTACGTTAACGGCAGTGCGCTGCGCTGCTCAGGGGTGGATATGCTGATGCTACGGTGCAAAGAGCAGGGCCTGATCGGCTCCTTTGAACTGCCGGGTGAGGAAGACGAACTGCCGGTCTGCTTTGAGACAGATGCAGAGAAAACTGCAGAAGTGCTGCAAAATATTATAGGAATGGCAGGGAGAGATCCCTTCCGCCACAGATTCCAACTGGAAAAATCAGATAAACAATGCAAAGGCCGTTTGCCGGATCAGACGGAATTCTTTATCCTGGACAGGACAAATTACGTTAAAGCCGAGATCAACCTGAGAAATAAAGAAAGAGGGGGGACAAAAGCGCGAAAGGAAACCGGGGAAAGAGTCAAGGATATGGCCGAAGAAAACGCAGGAGAAAAAATGGCAGATCCGGTTTTGGCCTGTCTGGATGGACTGAAACAGGCGGGCAGCAGGAATGAAGGAAAGCAGATGATCCTGCAGAATCTGAAGGTACAAAAAGAGGCCGGGAGACTTATTATTTCTTTTAAATATGCATCACAGGCAGTAAAATCCTGTTTTCTTCAGAGTGACCGCGCAGCGGAAGCGATGCTCTATTATATCTGCCGGAATCTGGGAACCTTTGATGATCTGGAGCTGGTCTCGGAACTTCAGGTTCGCACCGGAAATAAACGACGGCTGCAGGAACTGATCGGAAAAGAGGAAAGCGGTATCCTTGCTGTGAAAGGAACAAAAATGTTCTGCTTCAAACTGAAAAAGAACTGCAAAGGAAAAACGGAAGAGATTTTCAAAGAGAATCGGAAAGACGACTCTCAAAATGATTTAAAAGTTTTCAGAGACTCAAAAGAAGAACCCCTTATTCTGAAATATACGGTTTTGGGATTTGGGGAGGAAAAAGTGAATGGATTCAGAGCAGGTATTTGCGAAGGCGAACTGGAAGAGACAGTTGAAGAAATAGTGGAAAAATGCACAAATTAGCTTGAAAGAGTAACGATTATTTATTGAATAGGCAAGCGATATATTATAAAATGAAGAAAGATAAACAAAAAGAGACAGATCTTGCTTACTATTTGCACACCGGTAAAAGGCGCGGAATAAGACTGGAGTGAAAGCAGCTTATGCCATTGCCGGCTGTGCCGCAGCGAAGTGTAGGAATGGAGATCTGCTTGAAAAAAGAGGGAGGAAACATTATGTTATGTCAATATTGTGGAACTAAATTAGCAGATGATACGGTAACATGCCCATATTGTGGCGCGGTTCTTGCAGCGGCACCGGGGGCAGAAGCGCCGGGGACAATGGAAATGCCGAAAAAGCCTGTAACACCGTTGGCACCCGCACATCCAATGAAGTGGTTTAAATTTGTTATCTGGGTACAGCTGTTTCTTTCAGCACTGATTTCTCTGAGTTCTGCGGTGTCCATGTTTAGCGGTTCGCTTTATCTGGGAGCAGCAGACCGGGTTTATTCCATATATCCCGGATTAAAAGTAATTGATATTCTGGCAGGTGTTGTTTTCCTTGCCCTGGCTGCTTTTGCAATCTATATCCGCCAGCAGCTCGCACATTATAAAGAGAACGGACCAAAGTTTTATCTGATTCTTCTTGTCATTGCTGCTGCAGAGACATTTCTGTATGCACTGGCAGCAACCATCATAGTAGGGGCCAATATGTTCAGCATCAGAACAGTTATCGCTCTGATTTTCGGTGTGGTGATGATCGTGCTTAACAATATCTACTTTAAGAAACGTGCAGAACTGTTTGTGAACTGATTCATTTCCTGCAGTGCGAAGCACCTCTGTCCGAAGGACATTCCCTGAGGTGTGCCCGGATGAATATTGCATTAAATCATACATTGTAAAAAGACAGATAGACTGACCAATATAGTCGGTCTATCTGTGTATTATACTGATACAGCAAAAACCTGTATCAATGTTCAGGAGACAACCATGGCGATCTTAGGTGCATTTACATTTGAAAACAATATTTATCATTTCCTTATTGAGGAAGGCGAAAAGGTGACGATCGGTTCCGGAAAAAAGGACACGGTGCTGGTGACTGCCCTGCAGGACGGGCAGGTGGCGGTTTTCTGGAAGAGAGGAAAAGGTATTTTTCTGTCTTCAAAAGACCCGTTTTACTTCCCCAATCAGGCGATTGATCTTAATCGCATGACAGTGATGAATCCGGAACACCGGATGTCTTTGTACATCAGTTTTTACATGGGGCAGTCTGTACAGATTGTTGCGCTTCCCTATCACTGTGCAATGCGTGTGGGCCGGAGAGATTCCAATGATATCATCATCCGGCACCCCTATGTCTCCGGCGAACATATGATCATCCGCAGTGATTCCGGTATCATTCGCGTGGAGGATCTGAACAGCTCAAACGGTACTTATGTAAATGGCCGCAGAGTCGTCCAGACCAGACTGCATTCCGGTGATGTGATTTCCACCATGAACATTCGGATCACTGTAATTAATGCAGTTCTGTACTTTGACAATGTGGGCGATGAGCTGTTTATCCGTGAAAATGTAAATGGAAAAAAATCCTATGACATACAGATGAGGACAAACGATGGGAAAGCACCGAGATTTCGGCGTTCTCCAAGAACACAGGAACAGCTTCCCACGGAGGGAATCACCCTGGCTGCGCCGCCCTCAAGACCGCAGCAGCTGGAAAAACGCGGCGGTATGTGGGGCATGCTGCTCGGCTCCGGCGCCATGGTCGCATCCAGTATGGTCATGGGTGCGGCTTCTCCCGCTTTTCTTGCAGCGCGGGCGGCCAGTCTGGTCAGCCCGTTAGTCAGCATGGGAAGCATGTCAAAGGGAAACAAAGCGAGAAAGAAAAAAGCGGAAGAATATGAAGCGATGCGGCGTGAGCGTTACGGCCAGTATGCAGAGGAGCAGAAAGCGAGAATCTCTGCCGTTGCCGATGAACAGCGGGATATTCTGACCAGAGAAAATCCCTCGCCAAAAGACTGTGCAGGAATTGTCAGCCATATGAACCGCAATCTCTGGGAGCGCAGCTATGATGACAGGGACTTTCTGGATGTCCGCCTTGGTATGGGATATGAACCTCTGTGTGTTCCCGTAAAGAGTTTTGCCAGTGAAGGCAGTTTTCAGATGGAAATGGATGAGATCCGTCAGATGGCGGAAGATATCATAGAAGAGACCCGTATTGTGGATTTTATACCGGCCAGACTGAAAATGGCGAGATACAGCACCATCGGAATCATTGGTGACCGAAGAAAAGTGATCCAGGAAGTAAAGAATCTTCTGATCAGTTTGTGTACGCTGCATTTTTACCGTGATGTTAAGATCGTCGGTATTTTTGATGAAAAGGAACAAAATGAATGGCTGCCATTGCGCTGGCTTCCACATGTGTGGGATGACAGCAGACAGGGGCGTTTTCTCGCATTTCGCAAAAATGAGGTACACAGCCTCTGTGAACGGATGAATGAAATGCTGAAATCCAGAATTCTGGATGCGCCGGAGAATTCCTATCAGGCTCAGCCGCGCAAAAGACCCCATTACATATTTCTGCTGGGCTCTCCAAAACTGCTTCAGGATGAATTGATCGCATCCAATCTGATCCTGAACCGGCCTGAGCTGGGAATTACTTCAATTTTTTTATACGATCAGATGCATGAACTCCCTCAGGAATGCCGATACATTGTAGATCTGAATAACCAGCCGGAACCGACGGCCTACGAGCGAGATAAATACAACATCCGCACCCTTTTTACTGTTGACAAGAGCATATCCGATCATGATTTTGATCTGTTTGCACGAAATATGTCTTCCATTCAACTGGATGACATGGCAGAGAAGGCGGCGATACCGGATTCCATGACTTTCCTGCAGGGATTCGGAGTGAAACGGGTGGAACAGCTGGATGCACGGTCCCGCTGGCTGAGAAACAAAGCATATCTGTCCATGGCGGCCCCCATCGGAATGATGGCGGGCAATGAGACCTTCAGCCTGGACATCCGGGAGGAATGGCACGGTTCTCACGGCCTGGTGGCCGGAACTACCGGATCCGGTAAGAGTGAACTTCTGATAACCTGGATTTTATCCATGGCGGTCAATTACAATCCCTGTGATGTGGCCTTTGTCATCATTGATTATAAAGGCGGCGGTATGGCCCAGATTTTAAAAGACCTGCCTCATCTTGTGGGAACCATTACCAATATAGGTTCCGGTATCAAACGTTCTCTGATTTCTCTGCGCAGTGAGATTCAGAGAAGATATCGTCTGTTTGAAAAATATTCGGAAATCTGTGACACACGAATTGATCACATCGATCGTTATCAGAAATTATATCATGAAGGAAAAATTCCGGAGCCTCTTCCAAGACTGATTCTGGTGGCTGACGAGTTTGCTGAATTGAAAAAAGAAGAACCGGAATTTATGAAAGAGATTGCTTCCATTGCCCGTGTGGGACGAAGCATCGGTATTCACGAAGTGCTGGCTACCCAAAAGCCCAGCGGTGTGGTGGACGATCAGGTGTGGAGTAACTCGCGTTTCCGCCTGTGTCTGAAGGTACAGAATGCTTCCGACAGCCGGGAAATGCTGAAAAAACCGGATGCGGCTTACATTACAAGAACCGGCAGGGCATACGTTCAGGTGGGCAATGATGAAATTTACGAGATGTTTCAATCCTATTGGAGCGGGGCTCCTTATGTGGAGGAGGACGAAAGGACGGAACAGTCCTCAAGTCGGGTACGTCTGGTACATCTGGACGGATCCCGACAGAAGACCATAAAAGAAGAAAAAGTGCAGAAAAAGACGGATCTGGATCAGGTTACTGCAGTAATTCGATATCTGGGAGAAACGGCTCGTCAGATGGGGATTCCGAAAATGCAGGGGCCCTGGCTTCCGGAACTTCCGACAATGCTGTTTTTGAACCGTATGGGATATCCGCATCGATTTGACGGGAGCAACTGGAACGGCGCATCAAGCTGGCTTCGAATTCCGGTGGGGTTGTATGACGCACCGGAGACCCAGAGTCAGGGAATACAATATATTGATTTTCATGAATCCGGACATCTGGGTATCTATGGCTCTCCATCCAGTGGGAAGACTACCATGCTGAAGACCATACTCTTATCGGCGGGCTTGAATTTTACCCCGGAGGAAGTTCAAATCTATGGAATTGACTGTGGCGGCTGGAGCACAGGCATTTTTGCCTCCATGCCACATGTGGGCGGTATCGCCCTGGACTGTGAGCAGGAAAAAGTAGAAAAGCTTGCAGCTATGATTGAGAAGGAACTGGACCGGCGAAAAAAACTCTTTGTAAAAAACCGCGTGGGTTCTCTGGATGCCTACCGCGCATCCGTAGCCAGAGATGTACCGGCCTGGGTGATCTTTGCAGATAATCTGCCGGCATTGTTTGAACTGTATCCGGACCTGGAGAATTTATTAATCACGCTGTCCGGACAGGGCGCAACCTATGGTATTTACCTGGTATTTACGGCCAACAGTACCACCGGGATCCGATATAAGGTCCAGCAGAACATTAAAAATGCCATTGCATTTGAATTGACGGACAAGGGGGACTATCCCAATCTGGTGGGAAGAACTAACGGTATGGTGCTGCCGGCAATTACCGGGCGCGCTTTTATCCGGGGGGTACCGCCTATGGTCTTTCAGGCGGCTATGTACATGGATGGTGAGACAGATCTGGATCGCTCCAACGGCGTACAAGAGCTGTTTGACCGGATGAATGCTTGCTGGAGCGGCAGCCTGCCCAGACACATACCGGTTATGCCGGAGACCGTGCATCTGGATGATGTGCTTTCGGATTACACCTGCCGCACCAGTGTGCCGCTGGGATTTTCCTATGAGACAATTAGTCCGGTCAGGACTGACCTTCAGGATCGTTATTGTTTTGTGATCAGCGGAACCTTTGGTTCAGGCAAAAGCCACTGTCTCAGCACCATCGCTCATCTGATCCACAGGAAAAATCCGCAGGATAAAATCTACATTTTTGACAGCATGAGAGCTTCGCTGGCGGACTGCGAAAGCATTTCGTATCGGTATGGAATCTTCAATCAGGATCAGCAAATGAGTCTTATGCTGAATGAGATCGTGGAAATGCTGAATCAGAGAAAACGTGCCCAGAACCGGAAACGCGCGCAGCAGCCGCAAGGCCTGGATGAAGTTGCGTTTATACAGGATTATGAGCAGATCTGCATTTTTATTGATGATCTGAAAGATTTCGTGGAAAATATCAGCGGGGCCAACGGAGCCAGCATGGAGCGTATCTGCAGACTGGCCCAGAATCTCGGTGTTCTGGTATTTGCGGCGGGAAGGGTTATGGATCTCTCGAAACTAAATCAGACGGAATCGCTGACCAGAGAACTGATCCGAAACCAGAAGGGCCTGGCAATATCCGGAAATGCGTCCCTGCATGAGTTTTTCTTAAATAATCTGAAATTCAACGAAAAAAGTCAGGAACTCCAGGAGGGGGATGCCTACTTATACGATAACGGTACCTGTCAGCGCATCAAACTGACAGAATAATAAACGGAGACGGCAGCAATGATCAGAGCGGATTTCGACAGACTGGATGAATTGTACCAGATGATTTCCGGTTTAGCCTCTTTGATGGAAGAGTGCTGGAATCGGGCGAGAATAACGGAACGTGAGATGGCGGACGACGAAGTCTTTTTGGCAGCGGAGTCCGGGGGAATATTGGATCCTATGGGAAGGATCGTATCCAATGCGGAGGCAGTGAAAGAACTTCTTTTGGGCATGAAACGGATCCTGCCGGCTCTGTGCCGGGAATATCGGGAACTGGAACAGCAGCATATCCAACGGATCCAGAATCTGGGCGAGGTATTTGAGGGAATGGCAGAAAACGCCCATGCGGCGCTGGCAAATGCCGGACAAATACCGATGTCCGGTGCGATACCGGCTCATGAGAGAAAAACGGGAAATCCGGAAAAACTTCTTTTCGGCAAAACCAGTGAACGAAAGGAAGATCTGTCTGCTGTGACCAGAATACTGGAAGAGAATTATTGCTATCGTGAGGTGGAAAGCAATGAGTGCGATTGACCGGCCAAGCCATTTTACGTTCTCATTGGATGCAGATGAAATCTGTGTCATTGCCGGATTTTTGAAGATCCCGGTGATGTATGGAGTTACGGGCAATTTTTTCAGGGATTGGCAGAGCAGTCCGAAAAAAAGGGTGCGAGAGACAGCCAGACGGCTGGAAAACAGAGGACTGATTCGGTGCGGTCTGGACGGTGTTGTGGATATGACACCTGCCCTATATGAGTGTTTTCAGTGTATCAAAGACCCGCAATGGATGTTTGACATACGGACACGAGACAAAAAAAGCGTGATCGATGCTGCTATGCTTTACGGAAATAATCACAGTGCCGCCATGGTTGCAGAGCAGGAAAACGGCAGATATGAGGTGTGTTGGCTTTTTGGAGTCAGCGAGATTCAATCGGTGCTTCAGGGCATACAGGTGCCGGTGCTTCCGGAGGAGGCCGGGAGTTTTTATGAGAGGATATCGGTTTCAACCATTCTGGAAAGCAGACGGCTGGCGGATTCTTTTGATCGGGAAAATGCCGAAAAATGCATGGAAGAAGGCCTGTCTGAAAAAGGAAAGGATCGCATGGAAGAGATATGGAAGATACTTGGCGGGACTGTCCCGTTAACCGTGTGGGATTTTCGGAAGAGAGTGAACCGGCGCATGAAAGTATTGGAAGGGTGTTGTTTTGTGCAGATAGAGCAGAGCAGGGCTGTACAGAAAGGATGCTGTTCGACCGGGATGGAGCTGTCGGCAGGGATACAGCAGGAACGTTGTTTTACTCATATGCCGCAGCTGGTGTATCAGATTGGCATAAGAGATGACTGTATCGAGTTGACAGAAAAAAAGACGGCAAGTGTCTGGAAACGAATTGGCAAGTGGATAGTCGGAGGCGAGATAGAAGATGAATGCAATTATTGTAACGGTGACAGATGACAGGGGAAGTTTTTATCAGGATATGGAAGTTCCGACGGATGTCCCCGCTGCACAGGTCCGGGAGGAAATTATTTCATCACTGAATGCATACCGGCCGGATCTCAGGCTGTCATCATACCGGACAGCGCTGGGGAACAATCGTTATAATCGTTTTTTCCGGGATGATGAGACACTGGAAGAGGCCGGAGTCTGGAACGGCGATTATCTGATTCTTTTTTCTGTATAATGGGAAGTCGATAAAATGGGAAGTCGCTGGAAAGAGCAGGAGGAAAAGGATGCAGTTGGAAGAAATAATACAGCATTACTGCAATCGCATTGACCAGTGTCTTGATGACCTGGAAGAAGGCGGAAAAAAACTGAGCGGTATCCGGCAGATGGCGGAAGAGTCCTGGGAAGGGCCTGCAGCGAAAAGTTTTTGCGCGCGGATGGAAGCGTGCAGCCGATATCTGAACGAGATCCGGCAGGAAACCGAGCAGGTGAAATACCGATTGGATGGGATGAAAAAATGAATTTTAACCGTGTGGTATATCATAAGTACATAACCGGAAGGGAAAAGACTTAAGAGATGCCCCGGAAGGAATAAAAAATACAAAGAAAGGTGGATTTTAGCATGGCACTTATTCAGGTAACACCCGATTTACTCACATCAAAGGCAGGAGAACTCAGAGGTTTAAAAGCGACACATGATGAAAATATGGCAAGAATGCGTAATCTGATCATGGGACTGAACGAAATCTGGAAAGGAGATGCCCAGGACGCGTTCGTAGCAAAATACGAAAGTATGCAGAGTACATTTAACAGCTTTTCGGAGATGCTGGAAGGATACGCTAAACTGATGGATACCGCTGCAACCAAAATGCAGGAAGCAGACAGTGCGCTGGCTTCCAATATGTCAAGTTTCGGATGATGAACGGCGGCGCAAAAAAGTGGTATGCCGGGGCTCCGGAACTGTCCTGAGACGAAAGGCAGTTCGGTGAAAAAGCAGCCTGGAGCCAATGCTGCGCCGCGCTTAATATCCTTTCTTTGTAAAACAGCAGAAACGTCATATCCTTATAATTGCGGAGGATATTGTGATCATAGCCTTCGGACGTGGGCTTTGCATTACAAGGTATACCAATGTGAGCATACCATCGTATATGCCTTCGGGCGGGAGCGCTTCGCACTATAATACATAACGGTAAATTAAGAGGAAGAAAATCATGATAATTCAGGTGGATGAAGAGAGTCTGAAAACAACAGCCCGGCAGATCCGAAACACTGTCTGGCAGCTTGAGACTTGTATGAACCGAATCGAGCAGCTGCTTGATGACACCGGCCAGGACTGGCAGGGCGAAGCGGAACTGGCATATGAGGACAAAATTCTCGATATCCGCAAACGATATGAAACAATATTGAATTTTTTTCAGGCGTATGCGCAGGAAATCGAAAAGATGGCGGAGAACTATGAAAATCTTGAAATGAAATATGCGCAGCAGATAAATAGTCTTTGAGGAGGTCTGAATGGAGAAAAAAATACAGATTTGTCCGGAAGAACTGTTTTTTCTGGGCAAAGAAATGGGAGCAAAATATATCGATTATGATTACATTCGGATGATGCCGGATATACAGATTCAGTTCCCTATGCGGGAAAAGGAAATCATGGCATCTTTGGTAAGGAATGGATTGCTTCTGGAGGATTTCAGCGGCAATATGGAATTGGATGAAGAAATAGAGAAGCTGTTGAAACCTGTTTTCTTCGGAGCCTTTGAATCAGAGCTGTTTCTTACCGACACGGGGAAACAGGAGGCACCGGAGCGGTATAAATTTCATTTCCATCAGGGGGAAATCACCCAGGTAAAACTTGATAATACATATCTTCTGATTTCCGGCGGCGGTGAAGACGGACTGAAGGCGTTGAAAAATCGGCTGCTTCCGGAGGATTATCCGGAACATGAAAAAGAAATTCCAATGGATGAAATGGAGACAGAGCTGATCAGCCATCTGCTGATATTGAAAAACATGCTGATCGGAAAGCAGGCTGCCGAGAGCCAGTTTCTGAAGATGGCAGGCACCTGGTACGTTGGGAAAGAAGAAAATGTGGCCCAGGGACTCACCAGAGAGGCTATGAGACAGCGTTTCGTCCGGTTGATGATGGGGGAATAGAAAATGGCATATTACGACAGCAACGGAAAAATTACCATTGACGAGATTGCGGCTAATGGGGATATTGCAAAAATCAATCAGGCTTTGCCAAGCCTGGAAAATGCAAAAAACGCTTTGGAGCATCTGCTGGAACAGGGAAGCAGTTCCAAAGGTGAGACAGGAGCCGCGGTGGTTGAAAAAACACAGGAACTCATTAAAATGCTGAATACACTGATCAATGCACTGGAAGAAACAAAAGGATGCATTTCCAAAACAGTGAAACATTATCAGAAACTGGATCAGGAAGTAAAAGCATCGATCCAGGCATTCGGTTTGGATTGAGACAGGAGGCAGCTATATGGCAAAGATTAAAATAGACGCAGCTATGCTGCGGAGCAATTCCCGGTCTCTTGCATCGAAAATCCAGGAACTGACAGAGTTGAATCGGAATTTGAATACGCTCCTTGTACAGATCGGAGATTCATGGGAAGGTGACGCAAGCAGGGCTTATATCAATATGATGCAGAATTATGCAAAAAAAGCTTCGGACATGGTGACTGTGCTGACTGAATTCAAGTCATATGTAGACTCTGCCGTGAATAAATTTGAATCGGCTGACAAAAGTGCGGCATCCAGGCTGCGGGGATCATTTTAAAAGAGAACAAAATTTTATTGTTGTTTATGCCGCTGTCCGGCGGCGGAATGGAGATAAAGATGATTGTACTTGATACCGAATTGTTAAAACAACTGGCTGCCGCAGCAAAGTCGGCTACTGAGGAATTACAGGCGGCATCAGAACTCTTAAACCAAATTACAACCCATGACGACTGGGGGTGCAAAGAGCGTGTGGCCATCAATTCCTACATAACAGGTAATCGAAAAAAAATGCGGTCCCTGATGGAGAATTCCAGAAGTTTTACCGGAGCTATCGCAGAAGTGGCAGAAAAATTTGTTGCAGAAGAAAACGGGATTATCAGTATGTTTGACCGGGTGGAGAATCTTTTAGGAAGTTTTCTGTCTATACCTGTGGGGACGATAGTCAAGACCCCGGAATTCCCGCGTATTGCGGATATTCTGGACCAGAATAAGCAGACCGGTGTGGAAAACGGTCTGCCGGGAGCAGATGCTATTAAACCTGTAGTCAGTTCAGCAGACTGGCACGGAGACAGAGACACCATTGACGTTGTGATTTTTAACAGTATATTGGAAGGAATGGCGGGGAACGAATGAAAGTATTATCGATTGGTTCAGTCGTGAAGGCAAAAGGCAAAAAAATGCTGATTCTGGGCTATAAAGTTTTCGATGAGAACGATAAAATGCTGGTGGGGTATTATGTCACTGCATTTCCGCGCGGTTATGCCGGAATCGAAAGCCTCGGTGTGATTTTGCTGGAAGATGTAGAAGAGATTCTTGCAGAAGGTTATGTTACTTCGGAAGAGGAACAATACGCGGAAAGTCTGAAAGCATTTGCCGAACAGACCCAAAACGTAAAAGCAAGTGAAGTGAATCGAATGTTCGCAAAAATGGCGGAAACCTTTGCTGTTTGAAAAAAGAAAATCTTTTCACCAGGTTATGATGCATATGTGAAAGGAAAGGAACGGATGGATATATGGCAAAAACACAGATTACTCCGGAAGAACTGCTGGCACAGAGTGCCCGCATGCAGGAACTGAAAAACCAGTATGAGAGCATGTTTCAAAGCGTAAACGGCATTTTAGGAGACATCAATCAGAGCTGGAGTGACAATCTGGCTAACAATTTTGGTGCGAAGATTACTGCGGCCCAGAATAGTTTTGCAAAAGTGGTGGATATGCTGCAGACCGGATCCAATGCGGCAGCAGGCAGTGCAAAAACCTTCCGGTCTGTGGATGTAGAGCTGGCCTCTTTATTTGGAGTCGGTGCAGCAATTAGTCTGGATGGTGTGGGCGGTGGTATTGCTGCCGGGTTTGGAAGTATCGGCGGTACCGGTTTGGGCGTAAATGTTTTCGGCAGAACGACAAACGGATTGTCTTCTGATTATGGAAGGGAATTTATCGAATTTCTTTACAGTACCGGAAAAGGATCCTGGGAAAGTGCCGGAGATGTCCTGGAAGAGTTTGAAAAGTGGAGAGAAACCAAAATTGGAAAGGGCGTGGAAGCACATTATGACCTGCTTGACGATCTGATTGAAGACAGCCCGCTGGGAACGATAAAAAAGAGCTATGAGATCACGAAAGATATTATAAACGGTGAGGTTTCTTTGGATACAGTCTGGGATGGCATTGACGCCATTTCCGGCAGCAATTATTATCTGAAAACGATATCGATCGCAGGCAGAATGACGGATCCGGACAGCTACTACATGAAAAAAATGGAAGAAATGGAAAGCCGCTCCCTGGAGCTTATGAAGGAGGGCAATGTGCTCGGTGTACTGGCTAATACCAGTCAGGAATTTGTGGAGACGGTGGGAAAAGGTGTTGTGGATACCGGATGCCAGCTGATTGAGAAGACCCTGCACATAGACACGATCAGCAATGTGGTTGAGGCTTATACCGGATGGAATCCGCTGGACAGCTTCAATGAGTGGGGCGCAGATGTGGGCGACCATGTTTCAGAAGGTATGGATATCATCACGAACGGTTTCATTGCAGTGGGCGAGGGAATCAATGATGGTATAGAGGCAGTCGGAAAAGGAATTCAGACAGGTGCCCAAATGATTGGAGATGGTGTGGAAGCCATCGGCGATTTTACATCAGATGTTGCAGATGGAATAAAGAGTTTCCTGGGCTTTTAAGTGAGAGTTTCGTTCGAAGCGGAAAATTCTTTATAATATAGGAAAGATTGGTGGACAAGAGATATGAAAGAGTATTTACCGGTTGGAAGTGTTGTGACATTGAAAAATATGGGAGAACATTCCTTTATGCTCATTGGCTATTTCCCCAAATCAGCGAAAAGCGAAAAAAGATATGACTACATGGCTGTTCTGTACCCACTGGGTATTGTGGGAAAGGATTCAATGATCGCTTTTAACCGCAGTCAGATTGAGAAAGTTCTGTTTGAAGGATATCGCGATGAAGAGAGTAATGCGCTGACCACAGCATTGACTGATATGGATGAACGCCTGCCGGAACTGGTGAAAAAGGCCGCAGAGCAAAGCAGGGGCTGAAAAGGTATACAGAGAAGAGAAAGCTGCGGAAACAGAAGCTGAAAACAACAGCAGATCAGGAGTACTGTGGGAACAGAGACTGAAAAGGCAGCAGAAGGAAAGTGTCTGTAAAAGACAGAAACCGAACAAGCGAGAGGGGGAACCATATGAGAAAAAATCGAAAAAGCGGTATCATTACCGGTGTAATAAGTGCTCTGATTCTTGTGGAAGTGGTGCTTCTGACGGTGATTTTAATTAAGATCAGCGGGACAAAGCAGTACAAAGAGCAGTTGTCACTGGGTGACAAATATCTGCAGGAACTGGATTATGAAAATGCAGAACTTTGTTATCTGGCTGCAATTGATATTGATGAAAAAAATGTAACTCCATACCTGGGTCTGTCTACGATATACGCCCGTGTGGGGCAGTTTGACGATGCTTATGCGATTCTGGAACGGGCGGAAAAAGCGGTAGATAAAGATGATTATCCGGCTATCGAGAACCAGCGGCAGCAGGTAGAAAAACTGCAGGAGCAGGAAGAAGCGTCTGATAAGGAGAAAAGTGAAGAAGATCAGAATCCCGCACCGAACCCGGAAGGGACACCTGCGGATAAAACGACCAATGATGATCAGGATGGCTTTGTGGAACCGATTTATGTTCAGGCAGGCCAGACACAGGAATATAAGGGAAATGTCTACACGGTTCTTCCTGTAAATGAGGATGCGGGAATGTTTTCGGTCGGATCAGGATATACAACCTATCTGGCTGTGTATCGGGATCACATTTACTATACAAGAGAGATGGGAACCGGAGGAGGACCGACGGATCTGATTCGAACGAATCTGGATGGCACGGATGCTGATGTGTTGGTGTCGGATATCGAATCCTGGGAGATATTCTGTATTTATGATAATGAGCTTTATTATACAGCCTCCGACTGGGACGGCTCGGGAATGGCAAATTATTATAGCAAAAGTCTGAATCTGGATACGCTGGCCGTGCAGAATCATGACTATTTCTTCCAGTATGGAAGTGAGGATGCGTGGATTGTCAAAAAAGACATCAATCTGTCAATGCTGTATTGCTGTTATCCCGGCTACAAGAACATTCAGGATACCCCTGTCTATGGAGTTGCTACGGACTCAGGTTGGCTGGAAGAGTGGATCTTGGGTGTTCATGGAGAATATATCTATTACAATACAGATGGGGCTGATTATCGAGATTCTATTTATACTTTGGAAGATGACCGATATTATATTCAGGATGATTCTCCTATCTTTAATTCTGAGTATTCCACTCTGGAGTTTCATTCCTGGATTATCGGCGATGGCCTGTACTATTTTGAGGTTGAACAGATGGGCAATTACCTGTGTCGTTTGGATCTGAACACCATGGAAAAGCAGAGATTTGACATTATGACCCATGAATATAATTGGATATGGTACTGGCTCTGCTGTGCGGAAGCTAACGGTAAATTTTACTATACGGTATCGGCTGACGACTACGACGGGCAGAATGCTATGCTCAATACCGAGTACTGGGAACTGGATCTGGAGACTGGGGCTCGCCGGATGGTCGGAGCTTGGTTTCAGAGCTGAGAAGAGTTTGCCTATTTAGGTATATGGGAAAAAGGTGGATTTGTCTTCACAAGATAGGAGGCATATGAAAGACTTCAGATACCATTTGTTTATTAGCTTAAGCTTAAAGAAAATAAGAATCCAAGAGGATAAACAGCATGATTAAAAAAGGTGACATTTTAGGCGGTACATACCAAATATTGGACGAATTGGGCAAGGGCGGTATCGGAATTGTCTATTACGGATATCACCTGCGCCTGCAGAAAAAAATTGTCATCAAAAAGATAAAAGATAACTTTGTCGGAAGGCTGAACGAGCGAGGTGAAGTGGATCTTCTGAAAAATCTTCATCACATGTTTCTGCCGCAGGTGTATGATTTCCTTCAGATTGACGACCAGATTTTTACGGTAATGGATTTCATTGATGGAAAATCCATGGACTTTTATCTGCAGGAACATTACCGTTTCCCGGAAAAACAAGTCCTGCTGTGGATGAACCAGTTATGCGATGTGCTCAGTTATCTGCACAGTCAGACACCGCCGATTATTCACAGCGACATAAAACCTGCCAATATTATGGTGAAGCCGGACGGGAATATCTGTCTGATTGATTTTAACGTGTCCTTTGGTGAGGATAATCTGAAAGGAATTTCCGGTTACACGGAGCGATACGCAGCGCCGGAACAGCTGTTGAAGCACCAGCTGTATATGCTGAAAAAAGATTATCGTTCGATCGTAGTGGACACGAGAAGCGATATTTACAGTCTTGGTGTGACTCTTTATCATATTGTCACAGGTATAAAACCCCCAAACGATTATCGGGTTATTACGCCCCTTGAAAACCTGGATCTGGGCTACAGTGATAATCTTCTGAATATTATTCAGAAAGCCATGGAGCCGGGCATGGAAAAGCGTTATCAGAGCATTGATGATATGAAATATGCGCTGATCAACATAAAGAAAAATGATGCGGCTTACCGAAAAACAGTATTCCGGCAGCGGATTCTGGGGCTTCTTGGTGTCTGCATGGCAGGTGCAGGTGCTGTAGTGGCGTTTATGGGATATCAGACACTGCTGCGGGAATCATTTACAGAAGAATATGAAGAGTTGGTAACGGTCTCATCAACCTATGATTATGATGCGGTGATTTCACAGGGAATGGATATCCTGAACAACGGAAAATATCAAAACGCGATGAAAGAAGAGGGAGAGAAAAAGGCGGACATTTTTTACATGATTGCCAATTCTTATTTTGAGCAGGAGGATTATCCCAATGCCGTCTATTATTATTCCGAGGCGGTTCGGTTTAATCAGACGAATCCGGAATATTTTCGCGATTATGCCATCGCTCTGGCCCGTGACAATAACCTGACCAATGCAAAGGAAGTGCTGAATGAAGCCATCAGCCTGGGATTGGAAGAAGATCACATCTGCCTGGTGAAAGCAGAAATTGCGCTGGCGGAAGAAGACGGAGAGAGCGCCGTGCAATGGTTTGAAAAGGCCATATCCATAACGGAAAATGGATACCTACGTTCCCGCGCTTACATATTATGCGGACGTGCTTACCGTCAGCTGGGAGACAACCAGGGAGAAATCCGCATTCTCGAAGAGGCCAAAAACCATGTGGAAGCGGATAAAATACCTGTGGTGACCAGAGCGCTTGGAGCGGCTTATATGCGCTGTGTGAACCTGACTTCCGATGACAGTGAAAAAAATGAATATATCGTAAGGTCTGCAGAGTGTTATGGAATTGTGGCAAACAGTACACAGTGTACTTTTACGGATCAGATGAATCTGGCGATCTGCTATGAGATGCTGGGCGATTACGAAAGCGAGCAGGGAATCCTGGACGGTATGGAAGCTGCATATCCGGATGACTATCGGGTATACATGCGCAAAGCGCTGATGTACTTTGCCGGAGAATCGGAAAAAGAGGAGTCTGTCCGCGATTATCGAAACGTTCAGGAATGCTTTGAAAAGGCACTTGTATATTATGAACGCGTGCGGAATACGGGCGCATCGGATGAAAACATGCAGTATCTGGAAACTGTCGTCAGTGAATTAAAAACGAAAGGATGGTTGAACTGAAAATGACCCAGGGCGAAATCATGATTATCGGCGGCTTGGCGCTGGTCATTGCCGGGATTATCTGCTTATTCATGGCCATTGTGTACTATGGCATAAAGAGAAACAGAATAAAAGAAGAACTGCATGAGAGATATGATTTTTAATTTGATTTTCAGACGGGAGGATAAAGATGTTCTGTGGAAATTGTGGTGCGGAAGTGAATGAATCGGTGAAATTCTGCGCAAGATGCGGAGCACCGATTGAACGGACAACGGAGACGGAAAACTCCGATACAAGTACAAAAACAATGGGAATGTTTTCTCAGGAGCCGAATTACGGAACCGTGTGCAGGCCGGAGCAGGGACCTGGCGGTGCAGCAGGTATATATGTACAGGATGAGCCAAAGAAAAACAATTTGTTTTTGCTGAATCTGATTCTTGGGGTTGTGGCTGCGGTCCTGGCAGTCGTAGTCATCATGGCAGGCATTTATCTGAAAACTGTGAAAGAAAACACACAGCACACCTATCGGTTGGCATCTGTATCTGAAATGGATACAGATGGTGAAAAAACCTGAGAAAACTGAAAACGTCAGCAATGGCATCATTTTGATTGAAAATATTGCATAATATGCCCATCAGGATAAAAAAGGAAGTCGTATGAGAAGAATAAAAGAGTGGTTAAGTGTACAATTGGCAAAAAATCCCGGAAGAGTTGTATTATTCGCAATCTTGCTGTTTAATGTTCTGTTTTTCCTTCTGTCCGCAGTCGTGATCAGCAACCTGTCCCTTACCGGAACAGAAGGTATGAGTTTTCTGGAAGCTGCCTTTTGTACCATTACAATGATACTGGATGCCGGGTGTATCCAGTTTGTCATTTCTGATATCGGAAACTCCGGGGTGGTAATCGCAGTTGTCTGTCTCGGAATCATATTGATCGGCATGATCGCTTTTACCGGTTCTGTAATCGGTTATGTAACAAACTATATCTCAAACTTTATTGAACATGCAAATGAAGGCAATCGTAAACTGAGAATCTCCGGTCATATGGTCATTCTGAACTGGAACACAAGAGCTTCCGAGATCGTAAATGATCTGCTCTACTGCCCTTCACGGCAAAAAGTGGCGATTCTGGTCAGCGGACGGAAAAATGAAATTGAAAAAGAAATAGAAGAACGTCTGTCTGATACCATTTCCCGCGAAAACGAAGCGGTGCACGCAGAGGCGAAAAAACTGGGATTTTTGAGAGGGCTTTATCATTGGCATAAAAATCAGTTCAAAAGAAATGTCACAGTCATCATCCGCGAAGGCGATGTATTTTCGGCAAAGCAGCTGCGTGACATTTCGCTGGAGCGCGCAAAGACTGTGATCATACTTGGAAATGATATCAACGACAGAGTATGCAAATATGAACTGCGGGAGAATCAGGAACTGTTAAGCCGGGGGAATTCCCAGACGGTAAAAACTCTGATGCAGGTGTCAGACATTACTGCTGCGGATTACTCCGATGATGATCAGAAAATCATTGTGGAAGTGACCGATGACTGGACGCTGGAACTGGTTGATAAAATTATTAAGTGTAAGCAGGTCGAAGGAAAATGCAACATTGTTCCGGTGCGTGTAAACAAAGTTCTTGGGCAGATTTTGTCTCAGTTTTCTCTCATGCCGGAACTGAATCTGGCATATAAGGAATTATTTTCCAATAAGGGTGCCACTTTTTATCTGGAAGATAAAAAAGTGGATGATGACGTTTCATATACAAAAGAACTGCTGCGAACGAACAATCATATCATTCCGCTGACTTCCATGGAGAGTCAGGGAAAATGGCATTATTACTACGTGGGAACTTCGGAGAAGGACATTCGGAAAGTCTGCGGCCCAAAGCAGTCCGATTATTCCGTCTCCCTGAACCGCGATTACTGGATGGAGCGGAAAAACATCATTATTCTCGGTCACAACAGCAAATGCGAAGATATTATGGAAGGATTCTGTGCCTTTCGCGCTGAGTGGAACCGAAAAGAGTGCGATACAGAAATTATGGAGATCGTTGTCATCGACGAAGAGCGCTATCTGAAGAAAATGAATTACTATGAAAAGTATCCATTTGTGGTAAAAAAAGTCGCTGCCAATATTTATGACAGAGAACGGATCTGTGCCACAATTGAAGAGTTTGTGCTCTCTCACGAGGAAGATACCAGTATTCTTATTCTCTCCGATGATTCTGTTATAAATGAAGAGATTGATGCGAACGCTCTCGCAAACCTGATTTACGTTCAGGATATCATTAACCGGAAAAAAGAAGAAAATCCCGATTTTGATCCTGCAAGTATTGACGTTATCGTGGAGATCATCGACCCGAAGCATCATGATATTGTGAATAGCTACAGTGTCAACAATGTTGTGATCAGCAACCGTTATATCAGCAAAATGATCACGCAGATCGGAGAAAAAGAAGCACTGTATGATTTTTACAATGATATTCTGACCTACGATACGGACGCAGAAAATGGTTTCGAAAGTAAAGAAATCTATGCGAAGAAAGTAAGCCGCATGTTTATGGAGATCCCGAAAAAATGTACGGCGGAAGAACTCATACGGGCTGTCTACCTGGCATCGGTTGATGAGCGCATACCGCTTGCAAAACGGAATCCAACCCTGGTGCTTGGATATGTAAAAGCGGATGGGCGGATGGTACTGTTTGGCGGAAATCAGGCTGCAATCGAGGTGGAACTGGAGGCGCGGGACAAACTGATCGTATTCAGCAACCATTGATAATTTTATTTTCCGGGGAAACTGGTGCCTGAATTCAGTTGTTTATTTTTGATGATTGGATTATAATTATTGTATAAATATTTTCCGGAGGTGCCCATGAATAACCAGGATTTAAAGTATCTGCAGATGCTGTCAGAGTTGTATCCGACCATAGCGAAAGCATCTACAGAAATTATTAATTTACAGTCGATTATCAATCTTCCAAAAGGTACGGAGCATTTTATCACAGATGTACATGGTGAATATGAGGCATTTTCTCATGTTCTGCGTAATGGTTCCGGATCAGTGAAAAAGAAGATCAATGAGGTGTTTGGCCATACGCTGTCGATTGAGGACAAACGCTCCCTGGCAACGCTCATTTATTATCCGCGCGAAAAGATGGATCTGCTTCGCAAGACTCAGCCAAATATGAATGACTGGTACAAGATCACTCTGTATCGTCTGATCGAAGTATGTAAGCGGGTTGCATCAAAATATACCCGTTCCAAGGTGCGAAAAGCGCTGCCAAAAGATTTCTCTTATGTCATTGAAGAACTGATCACGGAAAAATCAGAAGTACAGGACAAAGAAGCATATTATGAGGAAATCATCCATACCATCATTGCCATTGGACGGGCCGAAGAGTTTATTATCGCTCTGAGTGAACTGATTCAGCGGCTTGTCGTTGATCACCTCCATATTTTGGGTGACATTTATGACAGAGGATCCGGCGCTGACCGTATTATGGACACTTTGCTGGAATATCATTCGCTGGATATTCAGTGGGGTAATCACGATATTGTCTGGATGGGAGCTGCATCAGGTCAGATGGCCTGCATCGCAACCGTCATTCGTATTTGTGCCCGCTATGGCAATCTGGATACGCTGGAAGAAGGCTATGGAATCAACCTGCTTCCGCTGGCTACTTATGCGCTGGAAACATATGCAGATGATCCCTGCACCTGCTTCAAGTCAAAAGGAAGTTCCCAGACAAACATGGCTGAGGCGGAACTGAATACAAAAATACATAAAGCGATCTCAATCCTGCAGTTTAAGCTGGAGGGCGCTCTGATTAAGCGAAGACCTGAGTTTGACATGGAAGACCGGGCTCTTCTGCATCGGATCGATTATGAGAAAGGAACCATCACGCTGGACGGAAAAGAATACCAGCTGCTGGATAAGAATTTCCCGACCATCGATCCGAAGGATCCGTACAAACTGACTGAGCAGGAACAGATCGTGATGGATCGGCTGCAGGCTGCTTTTGAAAACTGTGAAAAGCTTCAGAGACATATGTTGCTGCTGTTAAACAAGGGCAGTTTATACAAGGTATATAATAACAATCTTCTGTATCACGGATGTATTCCGCTGAAAGAGGATGGAGATTTTGCAGAAGTACCGTTTTTCGGAAAAGTATATAAAGGCAAGGCACTTTATGATGCTCTGGATACCAATGTTCGTAAAGCATATTTTGCTCTTGAAGGAGAAGAGAGGGAAAAAGGCAGAGACACTCTGTGGTGGATCTGGTGCAGCAAATATTCTCCGCTCTTTGGCAAGAGCAAAATGGCAACATTGGAACGGTACCTGATCGAGGAAAAAGAAACACATAAAGAAAAGAAGAATCCATACTATACACTTTTGGAAAATGAGGAAGTGGTAAATAATATACTGAAAGAATTCGGACTCGGAGGACAATTCTCTCATATTATTAACGGCCATGTTCCGGTTCTTCAGAAAGCGGGCGAAAGCCCTGTAAAATGCAATGGAAAAGTGCTGGTTATCGACGGCGGATTCTCCAAGGCATACCAGAAGCAGACCGGTATTGCCGGTTATACCCTGATTTTCAACTCCTACGGATTGATTCTGGTTGCTCATAAACCGTTTACCTCAGCGGAGGAGTCCATCAGCCGCGAGAGCGATATCCACTCGGATCCGGTTATGGTTGAGCGACGTCCGGAAAGACTGCTGGTAGGTGATACGGACAACGGCAAAAAGCTGATTGAGCGTATCAAAGAACTGAAAATGCTTCTTGAAGCATACCGAAGCGGTTTGATTATTGAGAAATAAAGAAGTATATATCTGATATCAAAGTTTGTATTCTGCATGGACTGCCGGAATATTGCTGAACGATGACTGAGTGCGCCATAAGGATACGGAAAAACATTCCGCGTGGTGGACCGGGGTGTTTGCCGAAAAAAGTTAGAACAATTGATAAAAAGGAATGATAAACACTATGATAGATGTACGTTCAATCAGTATGGACTGTAAACTGCCGGAATTCGTCGGAACGACAGTGCTGGATACCATAGGTCTGGTCATCCCCGGGATCGATGAGTCTCTGAAACGGAAAATGGACCTTCCGGGTGATTATTCGGCACTTGGGCTGTTCAGCTCAAGAACCGGTGCTGCGGGGCAGATTACCGCCATCGACGAGGCAATTAAAAATACAAATACGGAATTGCTTTCCATTGAGCTTCCCAGAGACACAAAAGGCTGGGGTGGGCACGGAAACTTTATTATCATTGGCGGCCGGGATGTATCGGATGTGAGGAAAGCCATTGAGACTGCCCTCGAACTGACGAAGAAGTATGCGGGAGAGCTTTATATCAGTGAGGCCGGACATCTGGAATTTGCCTATTCTGCCAGTGCCAGTTATGCAATCAATAAGGTGTTTGAGGTGCCGTTGGGACAGGCCTTCGGATTCCTGTGCGGCTCTCCGGCAGCGATTGGCCTGGTGATGGCAGATGCGGCGGTAAAATCGTCTGCTGTTGAGATAACCAGATATATGACGCCGGACCGCGGGACCAGCCATTCCAACGAAGTAATCCTGGCTGTGACCGGGGACGCCAGTGCGGTTAAAAATGCAGTTTTAAAAGCCAGAGAAATCGGGCTGCAGTTGTTGATCTCTATGGGAAGCTACCCGGACGGGCCATCGGTGCCGTTTCTTGATGAGTGATAATATCGTCTGCCTGTACAGAAGTGCAGGCAGGCGATTTGTGTGTCATTGTAAAGAGCAGGCGAGCGCTTGGCACTTCTGAATGTTGTGCGCAGCGCTTTGAGCACTTACCAGCGCAAATATATTGACTATGCTAGTAGAAAGAGGAAAAGAATGATGATGTTTTTAGAATACCCCAAATGCAGCACCTGCCAGAAAGCGAAAAAATGGTTGGATGGTAATGGCGTAAAATATACAGACCGCCATATTAAGGAAGCTAACCCTTCCTCAGAAGAATTAAAGGAGTGGTACAAAAAGAGCGGACAGCCATTGAAGAAATTTTTCAATACCAGCGGCCAGATCTACAAAAATATGGGATTGAAGGACAGACTTCCTGAAATGAGCGAGGAAGAACAGATCAATCTTCTGGCGTCTGATGGTATGTTGGTAAAACGCCCGTTAGTGATCGGGAATGATTTTGTATTGATCGGATTTAAAGTGAAAGAGTGGGAGGAGAAGCTGTTGTAAGGCGGCTTCTCCTTTTCTCTCTATATTTCCTCGCACATCAGCACAACCTTACTCCGGTCGAATTCCTCATAGCGAAGGCCTCGGTCTGCCGTTTCGATTTCCCCAACCTGATTGTCGTAGGGGTCTGCGCGCCATTGTTTTTTGTCAACCGTAAAGGGCGCCTGAAATGCATTGTTGCAGACCATGCGGTAGGCATCCAGGTTGCCGAAATAGAATTTCCGGCGCTCTTCATTTCCGGCTCGGACAGCAGCGGTGCCGTATGAGGTATCCGCGTAAAGCCAGCCATAAGGTGCGACATAGAACTGTACCCAGTCATGGCCGCCGCAGAAGTCAGGTTCAGCGGTCAGTCCGCTTTGCCAACGAGCCGGAATACCCACACATCGGCATAGAGTCAGAAATAAAAGTGCAAATACACCACAGTCCCCGGTAAAGTTCCGGGCGCATACCTCCGGAATGCTCTCAAGACTGAAGTAGGCCGGCATAAAAGTATATTTCATGTTCAGCGTAATGAAATCATAAAATCTGCGGGCTTTTTCCAGCTGGTCCGTAATTCCTTCTGTCAGAGAAGCAGCCAGCTCCCGGATATAGGGGGTGAATATAATGTGAGGTGCTTCTTCCTGGGTGAAAAATTGGGGCTGATCTTTGATACAGGCATCCCTTTTTTCTTCGAAACGCGAGTCTGATTGAGTTTCAGACTGCTTCTGCCGGCTTAAATCGTGGTATGTGGCTTTGTGAATATAGGAATATTCCACGATAAACTCGTGGTTCTCAGCCATATTCTCTTCCCAGCAGATCGTGCGCTGAAGTGCATCCACTGGTGCGATCTGCCCGTTTACCGGGAACACTTTTTCAATCCTGATCTCACTCTGCTGTTCGCAGGCTGCCGGAATAGGAAGATGTGCCCGGACGAACATGCCGGGAATAAAGCATTCATCTTTGATCCTCATGGAAGCGCGAATGCGGATCCGGTTGCGGATGCTCCCGTTTTCGCGCATGATGCGCATGCAGCGGTCCAGGCGCCCCTCTTCTTTGGAACCTTTTACGGCGCTCTCCACACCGGTCAGTGTGGCTCCGGCCCGGATAGCGAAAGCCGGATCTGCTTTGCACATAGTCGGAAAGAATCGATTAAAGAAGTGCATTTCTCCATTTACGTAAATCCAGCCGATTTTCCCGGCATCTACACGTTCATCAAATTCTTCTTCTGTAAAATCAGGAATATGCTTCCTTAAAATGTTCAGTGCGTCTTCACGTGTATAGGGATAATCTTCCGGCATGCGAAGCATCATCTCGCGCTGTGCGATCAGGCAGCAGCGCAGTGCTTTCGGCGTGTTTTCCATGGCAAGGCGACGGTCAATGAGCCGGATAGCCCCGGCAAAATCACCGTAGAGTTTCCGCCGGAGGATATCCTCCGGCAGCCCTATATTTAAATATCGAAATGTATCATTTATATTCATAATAATCTCCATATTATTGTTTTATAGAATCAAAAAAGGTTCCCGACCCCGTTTTGCGGGGCGGGAACCTCTGTTTTCCCTGAAATAGCTGTATAATACAAATTTCAGCAGCTATAAATAAGATGCAGGATCTGTGATAGTGATATATGATACCGCATTCGAGAGTTACGGCTAACAACAGGTTTGCCGGACCAGCAGGAGCGTGTATATCTAAGAGTTAGATCCTTCTATGTACTAACACAGCATCTGCATGATATAACCTGCTGCCAGACCGCAGAAGTTACCAATAGCAGCACCAAATACACCCATCAGAACACCGATACCTGCGTAAGATGGATTGTAAGCGGAAGCAACGATCGGTGCGGAAGCACTTCCTCCGATGTTTGCCAGGGATGCGGTGGAAACCATACACAGATCCCAGTGGAACACTTTGGACAGCAGGAACATGATTACAACATGAATGATCAGAACAACCAAACCGGCTACGATCCACATCGGAGCACTGAGCAGATCATTCAGAGATGCCGTGGATGCCAACAGGGATACTACTGCATACAGGTAAATGTTCGACAGTTCTTCCACTGCAGGAACTTTGCCAAGTTTTGTCTGTGCACAGATCAAACCGAGAATCGTTACAAATACGGTGGTCATGGTTCCTTTGTCGAACATGCCGAGGCCGATATTGGAAAGACCGCTGTTCAGCGCGGCACCAACAATCTGAGACAGTGCGGAAACGATCAGGGACACACCAATCAGGAAAATCCAGTCTGCAGATGTTGCGTGTTTCTTTTCGCCGGCAACTTCTTTTGCAGCAGCGTCAGCAACAGCTTCCAGTTTGGAAGTATCTGCCTTTACTGCGTTGTCCCATTTCTTCGCATATCTAACCATGATCAGAAGCAGAGCGATCCATACAGAATAGTAAACGGTATCAACCGCCAGTGCACATCCGTATGCACCTGCGTCAATGGTAAATGCAGCTTCCATAGCGGCCATGTTAGCAGAACCGCCGATCCAGGAAGCACAGAGAGCAGCCATAGCACCCCAGATGGTGTCTCCGCCGCCGAGTATGCCTTTGAATGCAACGAAAGCGATAATGAAACCGATCAGTATCGAAGCGGCGCCGCCAAGGAAGATAGCAGCCATACGTCCGCCCAGTTTTGCCAGTTTTTTGATATCGCAGCGAAGCAGCATAACGAAGATCATCGCATACAGCAGATTGTTTTTCAGAGCGGAATAAGCAGTGGAGCAGCCTTCAGAATTGAACAGGCCCATGGTGCAGAAAACCATGTTCAGCACGTAGATCCATACCAGAGGCGGAACCCAGTTAAAGATTTTCCATTTGGTGTACTTTTCCAGTGCCAGCAGAACGCCTGCCAGACACATCAGAAAAGCGATGTAAGTGAAGCCATTTGTGATCGTAAACATAACATCTCTCCTTTTCCTCATAAAATAAAAGTGCATGATGCGTTATTTTTGTATTATATCTTGTTTCTAACTTTGCATTTATAGAAAATGCATACAAAAATAACGACCCATGCACTTTTTATATAATAATTATACATAGGAATGTGGAGATTGTCAAACAACTCTTTTGATTTTGCAAAATAATTTGATGAAAAATATATTTTATACTGGCATATTTACCAAATGGTTCGAAAGCGGTTTTGACAAATGCCGACGATTTCTTTTTATGTTAATTCTGTGATATGAACTCTGGTTTATGGCTTTTTACCGGAATCTGTGCCAGAACCACTGCTGCGAAAATCAGCGCGCAGCCGGAAAGCTCTTTCGGAGACATGGTTTCCTGAAGCAGAACCCAGCCGGCCAGAACGGAGAAAACAGACTCCAGGCTCATGAGCAGAGAAGCTACCGTGGAATTCAAGCCCACCTGACCGATGATCTGCAGGGTGTACGCCACGCCGCAGGATAACACACCGGCGTATAAAATGGGAATCCAGGCACTGAGATTTCCGAATGCCTGAATCCACGGTGTGATTCCCATGGAAGGTATGTCGCAAAGACATGTGGGAATAATGGACAGAACACCAGCGACAAGAAACTGGATGCAGGACATTTTTACACCGTCCACCAGAGGCGCAAAATGGTCAATAACCAAAATATGTACGGCAAAGCAAAAAGCACAGATCAGGAGCAGAATATCGGAAAAATGGAAGGCAAAAGACTCCTTGATGCACAGCAGGTACAGCCCCGCCAGAGCCAGAGCAACACCGATCCAGATATTCCAGGAACAGCGTTTTTTCAGGAACAGTCCCAAAATCGGCACCAGCAGAATATAGCATGTGGTCAGAAAACCCGCTTTCCCGGCGGATGCCCCATAATAGAGCCCCAACTGCTGAATGTTGCTGGCAATGCAGAGGATAATACCGCAGGCAACGCCGCCTTTCAGGAGATTTTTCCGGTTTACTGTATCCTTTAAATCTTTTTTGCAGTAATGCTTTTTATCCAGTACATAAATTACAGGGAGAAGAACCGCTGCACCGATCAGGGAGCGGATGCAGTTGAACGTATAGGGGCCTACCGCGTCGCCCCCCTCGCTCTGGGCAACAAATGCGATGCCCCAAATCAGCGCAGTAAGTACCAGTAAAAGTGAATTTCTCACTTTCAGATTCATTTTCATAATAATTTCCTCGTTTCATTGTAATTCTTTTCTAGCACTCAGAGGAAAACCTCTTTTGGCTTATTGTAATGATCACATAGATGCAGTGCTTTTTGCCTTTTCACAATCCCTCAGACTGACCGGAACCCCTTACCGACAATCTCACTGCTGTTTACAATCGTCATAAAAGCATAAGGATCGATTCTTCTGAGAAATATGCGCAGGCGTGTGGCCTCATTTCGGGTGAGAACCGTCATGAGCACTTTCTTCTGGGAATGGGTGTAAGCTCCAAATGCCTTCTGTTCAGTGGCGGAACGGTTCAGGTTGTGGATGATAAAATCAGCCACCTCATCGGAATGATCACTGATCACCGTACATACTTTCCGCAGATTGAAACTCTCAATCATGCTGTCAACCACCGTACATTTAAAAATAAGACCTAATATACAGTAGAGACCAGTTTTGGCACCGTAAATATAAGCGGCAGCCAGAACGATGGCCAGATCGCTGCACAACAGCGCACGGCCGATCTCAAGGCTGGTAAATTTGTGGAGAATCATGGCGATGATATCCGTGCCGCCGGTGGAGGCCCCCACATTGAACACAATGGCACTTCCCACAGCGGGGAGCACCACAGCAAAGCAGAGCTCCAGAAAAGTATCATCGGTCATAGGCGCTGTAAGAGGATAGATGGATTCGCACGCACTTACGAAAAAGGAAAGTGCGAAAGAGGAATAGATGGTCCATCCCATAGAGCGGATTCCCAGAAAAGCAAATCCCAACAGCACCAGAATGCCATTAACGAGCCACATAAAAATGCCTACATTCCATTTTGGAAACAGTGTGGAGAGAATAATGGACACACCGGATGTACCGCCAAATGCAAAGTGATTCGGTGTTTTAAACAGGGAAATTCCAACCGCAGTTATAAAAAGACCGCAATTTAAAAGCAGGAAAAAACGAACTGCAGCCAGCGCCTGTTTGGTGGTCAGATGCTTCTTTTTTGTATTCATACCAATCTCCTTATCTCCTGTATATGTAACTCTTTTATAATGATAACAGAATTTGTGACGGATGGTAACATATTAATGTAAATATTTTATATTATGCCGGAAAAAGAATCCGGACTGTTTCTGCAAGGGGCTGATTTACTTATTATTCAGTATTTTCAGCTTTTCTTCCACAGTCGGATAGCGGTGCAGATCCGTGTGGGGAATGAACTTTGATGCCTGCATTCGGATCAGAAAATCCGGGATGGAGGCAAACTGTACACAGAAAAGGGTTTCCAGAAAGTAATGGATATCATTCATTCTGGATCGGTCGGTCAGCAATGTGCGCGCCCCATCCAGAGAAGCATTTTTGATGCAGGAATATCGTTCACGGGGAAGATCCGGGAAAATACCTATGGTAATGGCCGATTCCAGATCCGAGTGTGCTCCGAATGCGCCGGACAGATAGCAGTGGGAAATATTTTCTTCGGAAATACCGGCGGACTCCAGAAGACAGTCGATCATGGTATGCGCAGCGGCTTTTGTGTCCAGATACTGGTAAACATCTGTCTGAGAGAAAAACAGAGGTGTTCCGGATGCGGATTCGTCAGCGTCCGCATAGACTACCGCATACTGTTTTTCCTCATCCAGATAAATGATGCGGGGGGATGCCTCCGGATTCAACTCTCCGGCTATGCTGATCCAGCCATTAAGCAGCATCTGAGCAAGCAGGTCAATGATGCCGGAACCGCAGATGCCCACCGGTTTTTGCCCCCCGATGGTGGTGAAAGACAGATCATTCTTCCAGATACTGATTGAATCGATGGCTCCATCTGCCGCCTGCATACCGAAACGGCTGATATATCCCTCCAGTGCAGGTCCGGCAGCCCCGGCTCCGGCCAGCAGCCACTCGCGATTTCCCATAACCAGTTCCCCGTTTGTTCCGATATCAAAAAAGAGGCAGATATGGTCTTTTTTCCAGAAATCCAGATTCAGAAGTCCGCTGACAATATCGCCGCCGATGTAATTGGAGGCGGCGGGAATGATATAGAGAATACCGGAAAAATCCAAGCCCACTTCCGGTCCCCGAATCCATCCCGGATCGGAAGTAACCGGCGCATAAGGTGCCGAAAATACGGTCCATGCATTCAGCTTCAGCAGAAAATGAATCATGGTGGTGTTGCCGGAAATGATCAGAACCGGGCAGTCCTTTGCCGCAATTCCGGTTTCTTTGGTCAATCGATCCAAAAGGTGTTGAAAAGTATCCACGGTCACTCTCTGCAGATCATCCATGTGGGCGGTGTCCTCCTGAGTGTAGGTGATCCGTGTGAGAATATCCGTTCCGTAAAGGACCTGTCCATTTGTTTCGCGGGCCTGGGCGATGACCTTGCCTGTATTCAGATCTACCATCTGCATGATGATGGTGGTGGAACCATAGTCCGCGGCCAGCCCGTAGTGATGGCTGCGGGTATCGCCGGGCTCCACAGACACAGCTATCCAGCCGTGTTCCTGCCACACCAATGTCACAGTGATCTGATAGCCGCAGTCACGGCACAAGGGGTATAAATGCTGCAATACTCCAAGTGAGAACTGCACATTTTGATATCCGCGCATGGACAGCGCCTGAAGGAGTCGTTTATGATCGCTCTTGCTGTCATCCTCAGTGGGAGGTGCGACGGCAAGGAACACTTTTTCACTAAAACATTTCATATTATTCACCAAGCTCTCTGTTAGATTAAACGGTGTCAGCATTTGGAAAAAAACTGTTGACTCTGTTTATCATTTTACGCGAAATGGAATAAGAACACAATATGATTTTGCAGGATTTGCTTGTGCAGCAATCGACAGCATAGATCTGGACAGCACAGGTCAGGACTGCGTAGGTCAGCATATCGATGGACTGGAACAGGCAATAGAAAATGCGCCATGGAAAAGTTCCTGAAAAGGGCCGGATGTATATGAAGGACAATTTTTAATTTTATTTCGATTTTTCGGAAAATTATTTGGCAATATGGAGTAAAACAGATATAATAGAGACAGAAAGTAATCCAAGCACAGATGGATATCTGGTGAGAAAAGGAGGATAAGATTATGCATGAGTATGAAGTTTTTGTTGAAGAAATCAATCCATGTGGCGGAGAAAATCATCGCAAGAAAGAACTGATTGAAGTTGAGGCAGACAGCCCGGAAGCTTATGTAAAAGCAAAAGGAAGATTTCCGATCATGGATACGGCAGTGAATGATGACGGCAGTATAGTAATCACTACCGGAGATGGAAAGGGTTATATGGTTCGCTATACTTTTTCAGAGTAAATAGGGAATACAGGAGAAAAGGAGATATAATCAATGAAACAGGACATGATTGTCATTCTTGATCTGGGCAGTACCGAAAATACGGTGCTGGCACGTCAGATCCGGAATCTCGGTGTCTACAGCGAGATTCATCCCCATGATATTACGGTTGAGGCGCTGAAGGCATTGGACAATGTAAAGGGCGTAATCCTGAACGGCGGTGAGAACCGAATCGTGGATGGAGCAGCAGTGGAAGTTCGACCGGAACTGTATGACTGTGGATATCCGGTGATTTCGGTGGATTATCCCACATCGAAATGTGAAAAACAGTATGATGCACTTCCGGGAGAGGAAGAACTGAAATCATTTGTTTTTGATGAATGTGGGGCGCAGGCCAACTGGAATATGAAAAACTTTATCGAGGATCAGGTTGAGCTGATCCGCAAGCAGGTGGGTGATCGCAAGGTACTGCTGGCTCTGTCCGGCGGCGTTGACTCTTCTGTGGTGGCGGCCCTTCTGATCAAAGCAATCGGGCAGCAGCTGGTATGTGTACATGTAAACCATGGTCTGATGCGCAAAAACGAATCAGAGAGCGTGGTGGAAGTATTCCGCAATCAGCTCCATGCCAATCTGATTTATGTAGATGCTGTGGAACGTTTCCTTGGCAAACTGGAAGGGGTAGCCGATCCCGAGAAGAAACGCAAGATCATCGGAAGCGAGTTTATCCGCGTATTTGAAGAAGAGGCGAGAAAACTGGAGGGCATTGAATTCCTTGGCCAGGGAACCATTTATCCTGACATCATCGAGAGCGGTACAAAGACTGCAAAAATGGTAAAATCTCACCACAATGTGGGCGGCCTTCCGGAGGATCTGCAGTTCGAACTGGTCGAACCGCTGAAACAGCTCTTCAAAGATGAAGTACGTGCCTGCGGCGTTGAACTTGGTCTGCCTCCGGAAATGGTATACCGTCAGCCTTTCCCGGGTCCGGGACTTGGCGTACGCTGTCTCGGTGCCATTACCCGCGACCGCCTGGAAGCTGTCCGCGAATCGGACGCAATCCTGCGTGAAGAGTTTGCAAAAGCCGGACTGGACAAGAAAGTATGGCAATATTTTACTGTGGTTCCGGATTTCAAATCAGTCGGCATGAAAAATCACGCAAGATGTTTTGAGTATATGGTAATTATCCGCGCAATCAATACGGTTGATGCGATGACCGCATCTGTTGAGAAAATAGATTGGGATGTGTTGGAGAAGATCACAAATCGAATTCTGGCAGAAGTGGAGAATGTAAACAGGGTGTGCTATGATATGAGTCCGAAGCCGCCGGCGACGATTGAGTTTGAATAGGATTTTGCAAAAATAGACCCAGTATTTATGCGGGTTCCAAGCAAATTCCGTTATTTTTTGGCAACGGATTGGCAACATTCCTGCAATATCCGTTGAATAAAATTATATTTCTATAACATAAAAACCTTACTGATGAACTGTTTCCAAAATTGGAAAGAGTAGTCAGTAAGGTTTTTTCTTTTTGCATTTCTTTATTGATTCTCT